>CANJPH010000001.1 GCA_947476145.1 Bacteroidota bacterium
GCATTCATACCTGGGGCATCTCCTCCTGAAGTTAAAACGGCGATTTTGGTTACTTTTTTAGCTGACATAATTTATTCAATTGTACTTTAATGTATTGATTTACAATAGTAAACCAATTGACTAACGTCTGAACGGAGCCACAAAATTAAACATTTGAGCCCAATTTTCAACGATATCGTTTTCGATGTGGGTATTTTTCTATGAATAAGCAATCGTCCGTTAGTATTTTAGGCTTCATTCATACAATTTTCAAGGTTTCAATTTGTTTTATTATTAAATTCAATGAAATTATTCATATGCAGAAAATATTTAAACTATCATTTCTAGCCTTTTTAGTGAGTTGTTCTTTTTTAAATTTGAACGCTCAAGATAATACGGGTTATCAGGTACCCCCAAAAGTGATTGCCGATTTACTATTGGCTCCGCCCACACCAAGCATTAGTGTTAATAATACCGCTAAATATATGTTGGTGATGGAACGTAATTCTTATCCTAGTGTAGAAGAGTTAGGACAGCCTGAACTTAAAATTGCAGGGCTAAGAATTAATCCCTTAAATGCCTCTTTGACAAGACAAACCTATATCAATCGTTTGGTATTGAAGCAAATAGAAGGAGATAAAAACATGGACATTAAAGGGCTGCCTACTAATTTATCTGCGTTAAGTCCAGTTTGGAATCCTGCAGAAAATAAAATTGCTTTCTTTAATGTGTTATCTAATAAAGTAGATGTTTATGTGATTGACATTGCTACATTAACTTGTAAAAAAATAAATACAGCTTCGGCTAATATCGTTTTAGCCAATATCTTAATTTGGTTGGACGATAATAATGTGTTGTATAAGACAAATGTAAATGACCCAGCAAAGGTTGCTCAAAAACCTATCACACCGAAAGGGCCTACCATTCAAGAAAATTTAGGAAAAGTGGCACCTAGCGTAACTTATCAGGATTTAATTAAATCCCCTTTTGATGAATATTTATTTGAATATTTCACAACAGTACAATTGGTGAAAAATAATAATGGGGTGGAGACTAAAATTGGTAAACCTAGTGTTTTATCAAGTGTTTCTATAGCTCCTAATAAACAATATTTTTTAACCCGCACTTTAAATAAACCTTTTTCTTATTTAGTAACTTCTTATGGTTTTGCTTCCACTGTGGAAATTACAGATAACAAAGGAAATTTAGTTCATACATTGGCTTCATTACCTTCTACCGAAAATACACCTTCGGGTTATGATAACGTTCAAAACATTGCTCGTGGCTTTGATTGGAGAAATGATCAACCTGCAAGTATTGTTTACGCAATGCCTTTAGATAGTGGGTATATTAAAAAGAAAGTTCCATTCCATGATGCCGTTTTTGCATTAGAAGCACCTTTTAATGGAACACCTAAAGAACTTTTTAAAACAGAAAATAGATACAGTAGAACCAATTGGGGAAATGATCAGGTTGCATTGGTGTCTGAGCAATTACGTTCTAAGCAACAGTATAAAGTAAGCTTATACAATAGTAAATTAAATACCATCAGCACTCTGTATGAAGGCAATAGTACCGACATGTATAACAACCCTGGAAATCCGGTGACCGAAAAAAATAGTTTCGGGGAAGACGTAGTGGCTGTTTCAAAAGACGGCCAAACTATTTTGTTTAATAATACCACAGGTGCTTCTGCTAAAGGAGATTTACCTTATTTGGCTAAGTTTAATATTCAATCAAAGAGTAAAGAAATTTTGTGGAGATGTGCCGAAGATTGTTTTGAATATGTAGTAGATGTATTAGACATTAACAATTTAAAAGTAATTACACGTCGCGAAACTGAAAAAGAAGTCCCTAATTATTTTACAAGAGTGGGCAACACTTTAGCACATTCTACTGCGCTCACAAAATTTGCCAATCCATATGCTGCTATGGACGGAGTGACCAAAGAAAAAATTAAATACAAGCGTAAAGATGGCATTGATATGACGGGTGATTTATACTTGCCAAAAGGCTATGATAAATTAAAAGATGGCCCTTTGCCAACTTTAATTTGGGCATATCCAAGAGAATTTACGAATGCAGCAGATGCAAGTCAAATTAGAGGGAACCAACACAAATTCACTATGCTTTCATGGGCTTCTCCTGTATTTTATGTAACACAGGGTTATGCTATTTTGGATAATGCAGAAATGCCGATTGTAGCTACTTCACCAGATAAAAAACCAAATGATGATTTTGTAAATCAATTAAGTTTAAATGCATCCGCTGCCATTGATAAATTAGTGGAAATGGGGGTGGGTGATAGAAATAGAATGGCAGTAGGAGGGCATAGCTATGGAGCTTTTATGACCGCTAATTTATTAGCACATACCAATTTATTTAAAACTGGTATTGCTCGTAGTGGTGCTTATAATAGAACACTTACTCCTTTTGGATTCCAAAATGAAGAACGCACTTTTTGGCAGGCACCTCAATTGTATTTAGGAATGAGTCCGTTTGCTTTTGCAGATAAAATTAAAGCACCTATTTTATTAACTCATGGTGAAATGGATGACAACACTGGTACTTTCCCAATTAATAGTGAGCGTCTGTATGCAGCTATCAAAGGTCATGGTGGAACGACAAGGTTTGTGTATTTGCCTTATGAAGCGCATAGTTACCGAGGTAAAGAAAACTTGTTACACTTATTGTATGAGCAAGGTCGCTGGCTAGACAAGTATTTAAAATAGTTTTTTTTTAAGAAAATAAAAAAATCTATTTTAAATACTTATTTCTCAATTTGAATTTTACTACTAATACCTAAAAAGGGGTTCATCTTTTCAGATGACCCCTTTTTTGTATTTTTTTTAAGAAAATAAAAAAATCTATTTTAAATACTTATTTCTCTATTTGAATTTTACTACTAATACCTAAAAAGGGGTTCATCTTTTCAGATGACCCCTTTTTGTATTTTTTTTAAGAAAATAAAAAAATCTATTTTAAATACTTATTTCGGAATTACATTTTGCTTTCCAAGTCCGCTAAGTCATTAAAAGCTATTTCATATTCCTTATTCATGGAACGAATTAGTGCATTCTTATCATGATAGCTTTTCTCTATGGCCTGGAACTTAGTCACATCCGAATAAATGGTTGGATCCGCCATTTGTAATTCAATCTCGGTTTTTTCTTTATTCAATGTTTCAATACTGTGCTCTAATAATGACAATGCTTTTTGTAATTTTTGAATTTGCTTTTGCAATTCCTTGTCTATAGGACCATTAGGGACTGCTTTTACTTCCGGTGTAGCAATGGGCGCTGATTTTTTCACAGCAATATTGTTAGCTTTATTTGCGGCAGGTTTAGAGGGTTCGGGATTGGCCGCTTTTTGTTTTGCCATTCGCTCTTTCCATTCCAACCATTCGTTATAATCTCCTTTAAATTCAATGATCTTTTCATCCTCAATTTCCCAAATCTTATTCGCGGTTTTAGAAATAAAATAACGGTCGTGACTTACTAAAATAATGGAACCATCGTATTTGGTTAAAGCTTCTGCCAAAAGTTCGACAGTAGCCATATCCAAGTGGTTGGTAGGTTCATCCAGCATTAAAAAATTAGCCTTGCTAATAATGGTTTTAGTTAAGGCGACCCTTGCTTTTTCACCCCCACTTAGAATTTTGATTTTCTTATCAATTTCATCGCCACCAAACAAGAAACATCCCAATAGTGCGCGTAATTCTAAATCAGTTTTCTTAGTGCCGCATTCTTGTACTTCCTGTAAAATAGTATTGTTTAAGTTCAGTGATTCTAACTGGTGCTGCGCATAAAAACTTTCGTCAACATTATGTCCCCAAACTCTTTCTCCTTCAAAACTTTCCATGCCAGCCACAATTCTTAATAGGGTACTCTTGCCCTTACCGTTGGCACCAATCAATGCAATTTTATCGCCTCTTTCAATTTCTGCAAATGCATTTTCTAATATAGTTAAAGTAGGATAGGACTTGTTAATTCCTTTTAAGTCTACTAATACTTTCCCAGGTGATTTGTCTACGGCAAAATTGATTCTGATATTGGGTCTTTCAATTTGAACGTCTTCAATCACATCCAATTTATCTAATCTTTTTTGAATACTTTGTGCAGCTGCTGCTTTGGAAGCTTTAGCCTTAAAGCGTTCAATGAATTTTTCTTGTTGACGTATATAATCCTGTTGATTTTCAAAAGCACGTTGTTGAATTTCTACACGTTGTACTTTTTCAACCTCATAGTATTCATAGTCGCCAGTATAAAAATTTAATTGCTGTTGGTAAACTTCAACAATTTTATTCACCATTTTATTGAGGAAGTATTTATCGTGACTTACAATCACCACGCTTCCTTTATAATGCAATAAGTATTTTTCTAGCCATTCGATACTTGGTAAGTCCAAGTGGTTGGTAGGCTCATCCAGTAATAAAACATCCGGTGCTTGTAAAATCATTTTGGCAAGCAAAACACGCATTCTCCAACCCCCACTAAATTCTTTGTAAGGTCTAGCTAAGTCTTTTGTGGTAAATCCTAGACCATGTAAAACTTCTTCTGCTTTGTGGCTAATATTGTAACCATCTAACACATCCAATTCATGTAAAGCATCGGTGTACTTAATTAAAATATCATTATCCTCGGGATTGGCTTCTAATTCAATACCCAATTGTTCTATTTCTTTTTCTAGTGCACGCACACGTTCAAATGCCCCCAATGCCACTTCCGTTATGGTTTCATTCGTATCAAAACTTAATAAGTCCTGGTGTAAATACCCAATGGTGGTATCTCTACCTTTTTCAACAGTTCCCTTACTAGGCAAGTATTGACCCACCAATAGTTTTAAGATGGTTGATTTTCCGGTACCATTATATCCAATTAACCCAATACGTTCGCCTGGTTGAATATGCCAGGTGGCTTCACTCACAATGGCTCTTGCACCAAACTCAAACGTAACATTTTGTAATCCTATCAACATATTTTTTAAATTCTGAGCGCAAAGTTAGCCCTTGATTGCTCTAATTATGCATAATTTTGATAAAATTCCTAAAGATGAAATCATTTTTGATGATAATACTGTGTTTTTGTGTCTTGGCCTGTGCTACAAATACAAAAAATTCCGAGTCTAATTTGTTATGGCATTTTAATGCCAAGCAACATAACAGTCAAATGGATCATCAGGTGCAACCCATCATTTCAGGCTATCAGGAATTATTAAGGGGAGTGTCTAATAAGGATACTGCCTATATAAAACAAACGAGTCTTATACTTATTAAAAGATTAGATTCTTTAGCGGGACTTACTTTGTCCACCGATACGGCTTTGCAAAATTCCTGGTTCACAGGACTAGGTAATATTAGTGCCGAACTGCAAGGGGTTATGGAAAGCAATTCCACACAAGACGCAAAAGAATTAACCCTATCTATGAATATGACAGCGGTACAAATTTTACAACTGTTAAGTGAAATTGGTTTTAAGGAAAACAATATTTATATTTTCAATGCCCCCAATGAATATATCGAGGATGGCGTTTACTGGTTTAGTCTACAAAAGAAGATGGTAAACCCTTTTAATCAAGATCAGAAAAAGGAAATCCAGGCCGTTGGTATTTTGCAGGAAATGAAATAAAATAAACAACCTATTATTCGCTAGACTTTACTACTGGGTCATATTTAATAATAATTTTCGCGTTGCTTTTATTATTTGTGTTAATAATAAACTCCTCTTTAGTTTTATTGTCTTTATACATTAAGATTGAACTATTTCTGGTATTTGTGGCTGTTATATGAGCAACCAACACCAATTCGTGCTTTGTTATATTTTCTGTAAAGGGAAGTTCAAAATGAAATTCTCTATAACTTAATTTAATTCTGTCAAAAATTAAAACATTGTTATCATATACCGAAATACTATCGCTTTCAAAGCTTCCATTGTCATACAAATCAATACTTATTTTAGGATTATTAGTATTGATGGTTTTAATTAATTTATTGTCTCTACTAATTAACACCCAAGGTATCATTGTAAAATTATTTTTGTTAATCGCCTTTGTGGCATTGCTTTTATTGGCTATTGGGGTAGTTGATTTTAGGGTATCAATTAAAGGACTTGAGGCTGTATTCATTGCACTCACTGCTACTATATTTAGTGGAGCAGGAGTTGGTGTAATTAATTTAACAGTGTCTTTTTTTAATAAGATTTTAGCGGAAGCTATTTGAGCAGTATCTTTCTTCTTAAGCACATTATTTATTACTTTATTAGTTTTTTTGGCAATTGAAAATGAAATTTCCTTTGTTAAATTAACCGTACCTGATCCGCAATCATTGGAGCCTGACAAACTATTTGATAGGTAAGTCCCTTGCAAAATTTCTTTTCCTTTTATATTACTATAGGTTAAATAGTTACTCATTAAACAGGCCTGCGTATTAGGTGCTAATCTTACTTGATCAAATTTGGTTTCTATTACACTCGCTAATTTTGTTTGTTTTGAAAAAATTCCTTTTGCCAAAGCCATCGCCGAGCTGGTTCCAGAAAATTTGGTAAAGGTGGTGGCTGCTAAATTTGAATTCCCATCGTCTTGTAAGTTTATTTCATAAGGATAAGATAATCCTGTATTGGTGGTAAAATAACCCACCCATTTCCCGGTCAAATTTTGAGCCTGAACGGAAATTAAACACCCCAATAAAAGTATTAAAAGCAACAATCGATACATAAGGCAAATCTATGTATAAATATTACTCAAAATCTAAGAATTCATCAACCACTATTTTTTGTTATCTTTACACCCATATTCAGCTATAAAACATGGTTCAAATTCAATTTCCAGACGGCGCAGTGAGACCCTATGAAAAAGGGATTACTGCTTTAGGTATTGCTAAATCTATCAGTGAGGGTTTGGCAAAAAAAGTATTAGCAGCATCGGTAAATGGTGAAGTGTGGGATGCCACGCGACCCATTCATAGTGATGCTTCTCTAAAATTATTAACCTGGGAGGATGCAGACGGGAAAAATACCTTTTGGCATTCATCTGCCCATTTATTAGCGGAAGCCGTTGAATTACAATTTCCCGGTGCTAAGTTTTGGGTAGGACCTGCTTTGGAAAAAGGGTTTTATTATGATATTGATTTAGGAGGTAAAACTTTAAAGGAAGAAGATGTTATTATATTAGAAAAGAAAATGAACGAATTGGCTAAACAAGCCAATGAATATATCCGAAAGGAAATGACTAAGGCCGAAGCCACCGCTTATTTCACGGAGAAAAACGATGAGTATAAGTTGGATCTATTATCTGGGCTCCAAGACGGAACGATTACTTTTTACACCCAAGGACAGTTCACTGATCTATGTCGTGGACCTCATATTCCTAATACGAGTGCTATTAAAGCAATTAAGATCACCAATATTGCAGGTGCGTTTTGGAAAGGAGATGAGAAAAATAAAATGTTGACGCGTGTATACGGAGTTACTTTTCCCAATCAAAAGGAATTGGACGAGTACTTGTTAATGTTGGAAGAAGCCAAAAAAAGAGATCACCGTAAATTAGGAAAAGAATTAGGCATCTATACCATGGATGATGACGTGGGACCAGGACTTCCTTTGTGGATGCCAAATGGTACCATCATTATTGAGGAACTAGAACGTTTAGCAAAAGAAACGGAAGAAGCGGCAGGATACAAGCGTGTGGTTACGCCGCATATTGCTAAGGAAAGCATGTATATCACAAGTGGTCACTTGCCCTATTATCAAGACAGTATGTTCCCGCCAATGGAATTGGATGGCACTAAATATTATTTAAAAGCAATGAACTGTCCGCATCATCATAAAATATTTGATGCAGAACCAAAGAGCTATAAGGACATGCCATTAAGGCTTGCAGAGTATGGTACCTGTTACCGCTATGAGCAATCGGGTGAATTGTTTGGTTTAATGCGTGTGCGTTGTTTACACATGAACGATGCACATATTTATTGTACCAAAGAACAATTTGCACAAGAGTTTAAAGCGGTGAACGAAATGTATTTGAAGTATTTCAAAATTTTTGGAATTGACAAATATGTTATGCGATTAAGTTTACATGATCCAGCTAAATTGGGACAGAAATATATTGATGAGCCCGAACTTTGGCTAGAGACGGAAGCCATGGTTCGTGCAGTATTAATTGAAACAGGAACCCCTTTTGTAGAAGTTCAAGACGAAGGTGCTTTTTACGGACCTAAGATTGATGTACAAATTTGGAGCGTGATTGGTAGAGAGTTTACATTGGCAACCAACCAAGTGGATTTTGCACAAGGAAAACGTTTCAATTTAAATTTCACGAACAAAGACAACGAACCTGAAACGCCTTTAATTATTCATCGTGCACCCTTGGGAACACACGAGCGTTTTATTGGATTTTTATTAGAACATTATGCAGGTAAGTTCCCAGTTTGGTTAGCACCTTTACAAGTTAAGATTTTACCAATCAGTGATAAATTTATGCCGTATGCGCAGGAAGTTTTTGCAGAACTGAAGAAGGCTGGTGTGCGTGTGGAAATTGACGATCGCAATGAAAAAATTGGCAAAAAAATCCGTGATACCGAAATAATGAAAGTGCCTTATATGTTGGTGATAGGAGAAAAAGAAGTTGCTGAAAGCATGCTTTCTGTTCGTCGTCAGGGTAAAGGTGACCTTGGAATGTTGGACAAAGCGGTGTTCTTGGCCCAAGTGGTGGAAGAAATTGCCGAAAGAATGGCGCCCGAAGCTTAACAATGACTATCTTTACATACTTAAACAACGTTTTAACAATTAATGGCATTACCGAACAGAGGACCCAGATTTAACCCAAGGTTTCAAAGACAACAAGAACCAGAGCATCGTATCAATGATCGCATTAGAGTTCCAGAAATTAGATTAGTAGGTGATAATATCACCGTTGGTGTTTACAACACACAAGAAGCGCTGAAAATTGCGGCTGACCAAGGTTTGGACCTAGTAGAGATTTCTCCAACTGCCAATCCTCCCGTTTGTAAAGTTATTGACTATAAGAAGTTTCTTTACGAGAAAAAGCGTAAGGAAAAAGAGATGAAAGCGAACTCTAAACAATCAGAAATTAAAGAGATTCGATTCACTCCAGGTACCGATGATCATGACTTTGATTTTAAAGCAAAACATGCCGAGAAGTTTTTACAAGACGGAAATAAGGTGAAAGCTTACGTACAATTCAAGGGTCGGGCCATCATGTTCCAGGATCGTGGTCAATTGCTTTTATTAAAATTTGCCGAAAGATTAGCAGAAGCAGGTACTTTGGAAAGCATGCCTAAATTAGAAGGAAAGAGAATGTTTGCCATTTTCCAACCTAAAGCTGGGGGTAAAAAGAAGCCAACCGCTTAGAATTTAAAATACACAATCAGCTAAAGTGCTGATTTTCAATAGAAATTTTGTAAAAAGTCCTGATTTTTGGGGCTTTTTTTTTGCTTTATGCGCTACTTGTACTACCTTCGCCATCCATTTCCCACAAGGCTCAAAAAGTGTCTCGCCCGTGCAAGACCGCCAGTAGGGAGTAATCGTTAAGATTATAATAATGCCAAAAGTAAAAACTAACTCAAGCGCAAAAAAGCGTTTTAAAGTTACTGGAACCGGTGAAATCACCTTCCAAAAAGCGTTCAAAAGACACATCCTTACCAAGAAATCAACAAAGCGTAAAAGAGCAATGAGAAAGAAAGGTTTAGTAGGATCTACTAACAAGGATTTCGTTTTACGATTATTAAGATTAAAAGGATAATACTACCATCATTCCGATTGATTCAATTTCAACAATTTAAATTAACCGAGTCGTAGTCTTATTGACGTAGATTCAAAAAAATATTAATTATGCCACGTTCAAAAAATGCCGTTGCATCTAGAGCAAGAAGAAAAAAGATTTTAGACCAAGCAAAAGGGTTCTATGGTAAGCGTAAAAACGTATATACTGTTGCCAAAAACGTATTAGAGAAAGGTTTAACTTACTCATATGTTGGTCGTAAATTAAAGAAGCGTGAATACCGTACTTTATGGATTGCACGTATTAACGCAGCAGTAAGAGAAGAAGGTTTAACCTATAGCCAATTCATTAATTTAATGGCGAAAAAAGGTTCTGATTTAAACCGTAAAGTATTGGCCGATTTAGCAATGAACGAGCCAGCTACTTTCAAAGCTTTAGTTCAATCTGTGAAGGCTTAATTGCTTCGCAAAACATATTTTAAAGCCTCGAGCATTTCTCGGGGCTTTTTTATGCTCAATATCCGTTCAAAGAACTATTTTTGTGCTCTTAAAATAACAGCAACAACCCCAGCTTAAGCAATGAACAATACCTACACCTCCCTGGTAAAACAAACATTCCATTTTCCTCAAGAAGGTTTTGATAAAAATGAAAATGGCTACCTAGAGTTTAATGGTTTGGATTTAAAGGCAATTATCGAAAAACATGGCACTCCTTTGAAGTTAACTTATTTACCAAAAATTGGTATGCAAATTAACAAGGCCAAGAAAATGTTTGAAGTTGCTTTTAAGAAACACAAGTATGAAGGGGAATATTTTTATTGTTACTGTACCAAAAGTTCACACTTTTCTTTCATAGTGGAAGAGGCTTTGTCACATGGAGTACATTTAGAAACTTCTTTTGCGTATGATATTGAAATTATCAATCAGCTCTATAAGCGTCGTAAAATAAACAAAGATATTTTTATCATTTGTAATGGCTTTAAGCAAAAGACCTATACTAGCAGAATTACCAAGTTAATTAATAATGGATTTAAAAATGTGATTCCTATCTTAGACAATGTCGAAGAATTACAGTTTTACAAGCGAAATGCGAAAGTACCATTCAGATTAGGTATCCGTGTTGCTGCAGAGGAAGAGCCTAGTTTTCCTTTCTATACATCTCGTTTAGGCATACGTGCAAAAGACATTTTAGAATTTTATGTGGACGAAATAGAAGGTTATGAAGATAAGTTCCAATTAAAAATGTTACATATTTTTTTAAACAAAGGAATTAAGGATGATATATATTACTGGTCAGAGTTAAATAAGATCATTAATCTGTATTGTCAATTAAAAAAAATCTGTCCTGAATTAGATTCAATCAATATAGGTGGTGGATTTCCTATTAAGCACTCATTAGGATTTGAATATGATTACCAATTCATCATCAATGAGATTGTATCCAATATTAAGAAGGCATGTAATAAAGCAAAAGTGCCCATGCCAAATGTCTATACCGAATTTGGTTCTTATACAGTGGGAGAGAGCATGGCGCATATCTACAAAGTATTGGCTGAGAAAAAACAAAACGATAGAGAGTGTTGGTATATGATTGACTCTTCTTTTATTACCACGCTTCCAGATACCTGGGGTATTGGAGAGAAGTTTTTAATGCTTCCGGTGAATAAATGGGAGAACGATTATCAACGTGTGGTTTTAGGAGGTATTACTTGCGACAGCCATGACTATTATGACTCGGAAGAACATATTAATGAGGTTTTCCTTCCCAAATTAAAGGATGCGGAGAAAGAGGATAAAACCGAGGAAAATAGCGAACCCTTATATGTTGGATTTTTCCATACTGGAGCCTATCAGGATCAAATTAGTGGATATGGTGGAATTAAGCACTGCTTGATCCCATCCCCTAAACATGTGATTGTTGAAAAGGATCCAAAAACTGGAAAAATGGTGGATTGGGTGTACGCAAAGGAGCAAACCGCTCAAAGTATGTTAAAAATATTAGGTTACCTTCGTTAATAACTGATAATGAATTGATTAAGGCCATAATATTGAATTATGGCCTTTTTTGTGTCATTTAGTCTTGTTTTTGCTATGTTAATTCTTAGTTAAGTGCCAAGATGACTTGAAAACAAATTTGTAGGGCACTTTGAAAATCCCTAATTTTGAATCAAATAGTAGAAGATATGTACCCTGCAGAGATTGTTTTACCAATGAAGGCTGAATTAGTTGATAATGGTTTTGAAGATTTAAAATCAGCATCAGAAGTAGAAAGTGCAATTAAAAATGATGGTACAACTTTGGTTGTGATCAATTCTGTTTGTGGTTGTTCAGCTGGTGCATGTCGTCCGGGTGTTTTGATGGCAGTAGCAAATGCTACAATCAAACCAGATAGAATCACCACTACTTTTGCAGGATTTGATGTAGAAGCGGTAAATAAAGTAAGAGAATACCATTTACCTTATCCACCATCTTCTCCTGCCATTGCACTATTTAAAAACGGTGAGTTAGTAAGTATGGTGGAAAGACACCATATTGAAGGCACCCCAGCTCAGGTAATCGCACAACATTTAATTTCAGTGTTCAACGAACATTGTAATTAGTAAAAATATTTAATGGTTTTTGTTTTTAGATGGGTTAGTAAAATACGGCCGCACTTTCTAGTGTGGCCCTTTTTTTACCTGAATTCAAGTAAAGTGAATAATTCTAAGTAACATTGCATTACATTATTCAGTTAAGATATGTACCCTAATTTATATTATTTAATAGAAGATTTATTTGGAGTTAAACTCAATGCACTTAAATTGATTAATTCCTTTGGATTCTTTGTGGCATTGGCTTTCATAGCATCTGGGTATGTTCTTTATAAGGAATTGAAAAGAAAGGAACAACTCGGAGAATTTATTGCCTTGGAAGAAACTTATGTAGTTGGCGCGCCTGCAACTATCACTGAATTAATATCCGGGTTTGGTTTCGGCTTTTTATTTGGATACAAAATTATAGGTGCCTTTATTATTGAGAATGCTTTAAATAATACACAAGCTTTTATACTATCATTACAAGGCAGCTGGTTGGCTGGATTGCTAGTAGGTGGGGTGATGCTTTATTTAAAATGGAGAGAGAAAGAAAAAACTAAATTGGCTAAGCCTGAAACCAAAAAGTATATGGTATGGCCTCACGACAGAGTAGGTGATATTGTATTGCAAGCTGCGCTTTGGGGTTTTTTAGGCGCAAAAATATTTCATAACCTTGAGAACTTAGATGACTTTGCAAAAGATCCTATTGGTGCTTTAATTTCTTTTAGTGGACTCACTTTTTATGGTGGATTAATTTTAGCAACCATTGCAATTATTATTTATATACGTAAGTTTAAAATTCGTGTAATTCATTTTGCAGATGCAATGGCACCCACCATGTTATTTGCGTATGCAGCAGGACGAATTGGATGTCATATGAGTGGTGATGGCGATTGGGGAATTCCTAATTTTAACCCCAAGCCTTTTACCTGGTTGCCGGATTGGATGTGGGCATATACTTATCCGCACAATGTGGTAAATGAAGGGATTGCCATACCCAACTGCATTGGTAACTATTGTAACCAATTACCGCTACCTGTTTATCCAACCACTTTATACGAGGTAGTGGGCACTTTCATTTTATTTGGTATCATGTGGATATTCCGAAAAAAAATCACACAGCCAGGTGTTTTAACTGGTATGTACCTTGTTTTTGCCGGTTTTGAAAGGATCTTAATTGAAAAGATTAGGGTGAATAAAAGAATACATTCCTTACCTTTTGAACCGACACAAGCTGAATTAATCTCAAGTTTCTTAATTTTGATTGGAATTGTATTTTTGGTGCGATCCAAAAAATGGTTCCCTAAAAAACAAGCACAAATAAATTAATATATTATGCCATCATTTGACATTGCCAGTAGCGTAGACGTACAAATCCTTGACAACGCAGTAAATATTGTTAAAAAGGAAATTACTAATCGATTCGATTTCAAGGGAATACACGTTGTAATTGAATTAAATAAGAAGGAATATTTAGTTAAATTGGAGTCGGATTCAGAGATGAAAGTACAGCAAATAGTAGATGTACTTTTAAGCAGATCCATTAAACAGGGGATTGATGCCAATGCATTTGACCTATCCAAAGATCCTCAACCAAGTGGTAAAATCTTTAAAAAAGACGTTCCAGTTAGAAACGGCTTAAAACAGGAGGATGCAAAGAAATTAGTGAAGTTTATAAAAGACAAGGGTTTGAAAGTACAAACTGCCATCATGGACGATATTATTCGTGTTACTGGCAAGAAAATTGATGATTTACAAGAAGTTATCACTGCTTGTAGGGAGGAAAATTTTGGCGTGCCCTTGCAATATATAAATATGAAGTAGCAATAATTTGGCAAAAAGGGCTATTTAGCCTAAATTTGCGACCTATTCAATAATTGTACGGCAAAAACCGTGCTTCCTTAAAAATTCATTCATGAAACAAGGTATCCATCCAGAAGCTTATCGCTTTGTAGTTTTTAAAGACATGAGTAACGGAACTACTTTTTTAAGTAAGTCTGCAGCTCAAACGAAAGAAACCATTTTGTTCGAAGACGGCAACGAGTATCCAGTTATCAAATTGGAGATTTCTAACACTTCACACCCTTTTTACACTGGTAAAAACATGTTAGTGGACACGGCTGGTCGTATCGACAAATTCAACAAGCGTTACGCAAAGAAAAAATAAAAGCCGACTTTTTAAAAGTCATATTTTATACTTATTTGAACCCTTTCTTACTTTTGTGAGAGAGGGTTTTTTGTCAAAAGGGAACTTGAGCGGAGCCAATTATACTTACCTTTGTTAATCTTAACTAAACACCATGCATAAATTAGATATTCTTGCTTTTGGAGCACATCCCGACGATGTCGAATTAGGGTGTGCTGGTACTTTATTAGGCGCTATCGCCGAAGGTAAAAAAGTAGGAGTGATAGATTTAACAAAAGGTGAATTAGGAACGCGTGGTACTATTTCACAAAGACTTTCCGAATCGCAATTGGCAAGTGAGGTATTGGGTTTAAGTATTCGTGAAAATTTAGGGATGGCAGATGGATTTTTTATAAACAATAAAGAACATCAATTGATAGTTATTGAAACCATTAGAAGGTTTCAGCCCTCCATTATATTTTGTAATGCACCCGAAGATCGTCATCCCGATCATGGTCGAGCAGCAAGTTTGATTGAAGAAGCCGCTTTTTTATCTGGACTTGAAAAAATAAAAACTTCACACGAGGGTATTGCGCAAGAAGCTTGGAGACCCACACAGGTTTTTCATTATATCCAATCGCGCAGTTTAACCCCTCATTTTGTGGTAGACATTAGTAAGCATATTGAAAAGAAGATGGAGTCCATTATGGCTTATCAATCACAATTTTACAATCCCAACTCCAATGAGCCTGATACTTTTATTTCAAGTGCTGCATTTTTAGAATTTGTGAAGGGGAGAGCTAAAGAATTAGGGCAGCAAATTGGTGTTCAATATGCAGAGGGGTTTATTACCAAAAAAATATTAGGAATAAATAGCTTGAATGCAATTGTTCAAAATAAAACTTAATTATACTAATTAAAATATTCATTACTTTATAATTCATCATTATGTCCATCGTTAAAGTAGGCTTAGTTCAAATGACTTGTAGTGCAGACGTAAATGCCAACAAACAAAAAGCCATTGAAAAAATTAAAGAAGCAGCTAAACAGGGTGCAAATATCATTTGCTTACAAGAATTATACACCTCTTTATACTTTTGTGATGTAGAAGCGTATGAAAATTTTAAATTAGCTGAACCTATTCCCGGGAAAACAACCGATGAACTTTCTTTATTAGCTAAGGAGTTAGGGGTGGTTATTATTGCTTCTCTATTCGAAAAAAGAGCAGAAGGGTTATATCATAATACTACTGCCGTGGTGGATGCGGATGGCGCTTATTTAGGGAAGTATCGTAAAATGCATATTCCTGATGATCCTGCTTATTATGAAAAATTTTATTTTACTCCAGGTGATTTAGGCTATAAAGTTTTTAAAACAAAATTCGCAACAATAGGTGTGTTAATTTGTTGGGATCAATGGTACCCAGAAGCTGCAAGGATCACTTCCTTAATGGGTGCTGAAATGATATTTTATCCAACCGCAATTGGTTGGGCCACTGCTCAGGACGAAGCAACCAATACCGAACAATATAATGCTTGGCAAACCATTCAACGTAGTCATGCTATTGCAAATGGTGTTCCAGTGATTAGCGTTAACCGTGTAGGATTAGAGCAAAATGGATTAATGAAGTTTTGGGGCGGTAGCTTTGTAAGCAATCCTTTTGGAACATTGTTATACAAAGCATCACATGATCAGGAAGAAGTTGCCGTGGTAGATATTGATACCGATAAATCGGATAGCTATCGAACTCATTGGCCGTTTTTACGTGATAGAAGGATTGATTCTTACGAACCCATTACTAAAAGATATATTGACGACAAAAATGCTTAACAATTCACCTACTCCAAAATCTTTAGGATATTATTTTCCAGCAGAATTTGCAAAGCATGACGCCATGTGGTTAAGCTGGCCGCATAAGGAAGAAAGCTGGCCAGGAAAAATAGCTTCCATTTACCCTTCTTATTGTGAATTTATAAAAGTGGTATCCTTAACCGAAAAGGTTTGTATTAATGTTGTAAATGATAAAATGCGTCAGTCTGCTGCTAAAATGTTAGAATTATCAGGGGTTGATTTATCCCGTGTGCAATTTTTTATTCATCCCACCAATGATGCTTGGTGTAGAGATCACGGACCTAGTTTTCTAATTCGAAATAATAAGGATCAACCTAAAGCGATAGTGGATTGGAATATCAATGCATGGGGAGGAAAATATCCACCTTATGATTTAGACGATGAAATACCAACGCATATTGCCAAAGCATTGAATCTGCCAGTATTTTATCCAAACATTATTATGGAAGGAGGTTCTGTAGATTTTAATGGTGCAGGTACAGTACTTACCTCAAAATGTTGTTTATTAAATCCCAATCGCAATCCAGCATTGAGTCAGGATCAAATAGAAAGGTATTTATGTAATTATTATGGGGTAGAACAGGTATTGTGGGTGTCTGAAGGAATAGTGGGAGATGATACCGATGGTCATATTGATGACACCGTTCGTTTTGTGAATGAAGACACGGTGGTTACTGTCGTGGAATCCAATGTACTATCAGAAAATCATGAGTTACTCCAACGTAATTTAAAAGAACTGAAAGAAATGCGTTTAGCCAATGGGAAACAATTAAATATTCTTGAATTGCCCATGCCTGCAGATGTAATGTATGATGGACAAATGTTGCCTGCTTCTTATGCTAATTTTTATATAAGCAACGGTCATATCATTGTACCAACTTATCGATGTGCCCAAGACGATTCTGCGATGCAAATTATCCAAAGCTGTTTTCCAACTAGACAAGTGGTAGGGATTGACTCAACTGATATTATTTGGGGACTAGGTAGTTTTCATTGTTTAAGTCAACAAGAACCAAGTATAGATCCATCCTAAGATTATTTATACATATAAACATGTAAAAAATATTAAACTTTTTACCTTGATTTTATAATAACCTTTTGCAAACATGAATAAAAGATTTTCAAAATTTTCAGCAATCATCCCCATAACACTTTTTATGGTCGCTTGTAATTCTTTTCAATATCAAGCAACTAACCAGTTATATAAAAAGCAAGCAAAACAATTGGCTAAAGAAATAATGGCACAGCCATATTCCATTACAGACTCTATAAATTCAATTCCAGCTCCTACTTGGGTAGGTACCACTAACTTTGATTTACGCAAACCTAATTTTGTAATTATTCATCATACGGCACAAAACGCATGTGAACAAACCTTGCGCACTTTTACTTTGGAAAGAACTAAAGTAAGTGCTCATTATGTAATTTGCAAAGACGGAACAGTGCATCATATGTTAAACGATTATTTAAGGGCTTGGCATGGTGGCGTTGCAAAATGGGGTAATAATACCGACATTAATTCCAGCTCCATTGGTATAGAAATTGATAATAACGGTTTTGAGCCTTTTGAACCTAAGCAAATTGAAAGCCTACTTAATTTGCTTACGATTTTGAAAAATAAATACAAGATTCCAACGGCTAATTTTATAGGTCATGGGGATATTGCACCTACTCGTAAGAATGATCCCAATATTCAGTTTCCTTGGGTTTTATTAGCCAATAAAGGGTATGGAGTTTGGTCTGAACCCAATCCTACCATTCCATTAAAAGATAATATTTCAGTACCTTATGCATTAGCGCTGGTGGGATATGATGTAAAAGATACCACATCCGCGATACTTGCTTTTAAAAGACATTTTAGACAGGATAGTACGACCATTATGAATGATGCGGATAAGTCTGTTTTATCACAGCTTATTACTAAGAAACTTTCTGGTAATTAGTGCTTCTAATCATTGACTTTTATTTGTTGACTAACAAATGTTAGCGTAATTTTACACAAATTATTTTTCTATGGATTTCAAATTAACTGAAGAGCAATTAATGATTCAACAGGCTGCTCGTGAATTTGCGCATCAACAATGTTTGCCAGGCGTTATTGAAAGGGATGAAAATCAAATCGTCCCCAAAGATCAATTAAAACAATTGGCCAATTTGGGATTTTTAGGAATGATGACCGATCCAGCATATGGAGGAGCAGGTATGGATTCCGTTAGTTATGTTTTGGCTATGGAAGAAATTAGTAAGGTGGATAGTAGCGTGAGTGTTGCGATGAGTGTTAATAATAGTTTGGTTTGTTGGGGTTTGGAGCAATACGGTACGGAAGCTCAAAAACAAAAATATCTTATACCCCTTGCTCAAGGGATGAAAGACGGTGAATTGTATATTGGTGCATTTTTATTAAGTGAACCTGAAGCAGGAAGCGATGCAACGCATCAGCATACGAGTGCCGTGAAAGAAGGCGACCATTATATTATTAATGGAGTCAAAAACTGGATCACCAATGGTTCCACAGCAAGTGTGTATTTGGTAATTGCTCAAACCGATTATACCAAAGGTCATAAAGGCATTAATGCCTTTATTGTAGAAAAAAACACGCCAGGGGTTTCCGTGGGTGCCAAAGAAAATAAAATGGGTATTAGAGGTAGCGATACGCATGCCGTTTCCTTTATGGATGTTAAAGTAGCTGCTGAAAATAGAATAGGCGAGGAAGGGTTTGGATTTAATTTTGCCATGAAAACTTTAAATGGAGGTCGGATTGGTATTGCAGCACAAGCATTAGGAATAGCAAGTGGCGCATATGAATTGGCATTAGCTTATAGTAAGGAGCGAAAAACATTTGGTAAACCCATACATGAGCATCAAGCCATTCAATTTAAATTGGCAGAAATGGCAACTAAAATTGAAACTGCAAGATTATTGTGTTTTAAAGCAGCATGGGAAAAAGACAATCACTTAGATTATACAACCACCGCGGCCATGGCAAAATTATATGCCAGTGATGTTGCAATGTGGGTCACAGTAGAGGCTGTTCAAGTTCATGGAGGGTATGGTTTTGTAAAAGAATACCATGTAGAGCGCCTAATGAGAGACGCTAAAATCACGCAAATTTATGAGGGTACGAGTGAGATCCAGAAAATGGTGATTGGACGAAGTATTACGCGATAATGGTAAGCTACAAAGGTATTTATTATTAAATTTGCGTTTCAACATGCTCATTATGGCAGTAAATACCCAGCAATATCAGATTATACAAAATGAACTTTTAAAGGATCAGGTTCAACTTGTTGCGGTAAGTAAAACTAAACCCAATAAGGACTTGCAAGCCTTATATGATTTAGGGCAGCGCGCCTTTGGAGAAAACTATGTTCAAGAATTGGTGGATAAGGAAGCCAGTTTACCTAAGGATATTCAATGGCATTTTATTGGTCATTTACAGTCTAATAAGGTAAAATATATAGCTCCATTTGTATATTTAATTCATGGGGTGGATTCAGAAAAATTATTACAAGAAATTAATAAGCAAGCATTAAAAAACAATAGAGTCATTGATTGTTTATTACAAGTGCATATTGCTACCGAAGAATCAAAATTTGGTTTCGATGGACCTGCTTTACATGAATTATTATTAACTGGGAGGGTCGCTAATTATTCAAACATTCGCATTAGAGGTCTTATGGGCATGGCTAGTTTTTCGGAGGATCAAACTTTATTGAGCGATGAGTTTACGATGCTTAAATCTTATTATGATAAAGCAACACTCGCTTTTCCAGATGGTCATTTTAATATACTTAGCATGGGCATGAGCTCCGATTATCAATTAGCCATTACAAAAGGTAGTAATATGGTTCGCATTGGTAGTTTACTATTTGGAGCGAGGAACTATTCAAAATAGCAAAAAAGGAGCCATTTGCATGACTCCTTTTAAAAATTGTATACCAACTATATTTTATTTTGTTTTTGTGATCGCATTGTCAAATACCAATTGTGTGAATGCTTTTACACCCACTATAAATCCAGATTCGTCTAAATAAAAATCAGGTGTATGGTGTGGGCCTGCTTTTTTAGGATCTGTCCCCTTAGGAAGGGCGCCTAAATTAAAAAAGAAGCTTGGTGCTTTTGCAGCGTAAAATGAAAAATCTTCGGCACCTGTTACCCAAGTTGATTCTGATACATTTGCATCACCAGCAGCTTTTATTAAAGAGGGCAATGTTTTCTTAACTAAACTTGGATCATTATAAGTAACCAATGTTTTAGTTTCAATTTTAACATCTGCTGTCGCCCCAGAACTTGCTGCAATAGTTTGTACAGTATGCTTTATTCTTTCATGTACTTCCGCTTGCATTTTACTATCTAAGGTTCTAATGGTACCTGTCATCTCTGCTGTTTCTGGTATGATATTGGAACGAACTCCGCTATTAATAGTAGCCACTGTAATCACTAATGGAGCAGTTGTTAAGTCCATTTGTCTACTTACAATATGTTGAAGTCCTTCAATAATTTGAGCCGATGCAGCAATTGGATCTATACCTCCCCATGGTTGTGAACCATGACTTCCTTTTCCATTTACTTTAATGGTAAACCAATCCGATGAAGCCATAAAAGCGCCAGACTTATATTTTAAGGTACCTACCGGAGTTTGTGAAGAAATATGGATTCCATATACAGCTTCTACTTTTGGATTATCCAAAGCCCCTTCTTTAATCATTAAAGCTGCTCCACCTTCCTCGGTACCAGGTGTTCCTTCCTCTGCTGGTTGGAATAAGAATACAACTGTGCCAGGAACATCCTTTTGTAAAGCACTTAAAACTTTAGCAGTAGCCATTAACATGGCTGTATGAGAATCATGTCCACAGGCATGACTCACATTTACCTTTTGACCATTAAATTCTGTTATTACTTTAGAAGCAAATGGGATAGGGGTTCTCTCCAAAACAGGTAAAGCATCAATATCGGCTCTTAATGCGACAACAGGACCCGGCTTACCACCTTTTAAAACTGCGACAACACCTGTTGATGCAACAGGATATCTCACTTCTACATTTGGTAAAGTTTTTAAAAAATCGGCAATATATTTACCAGTATTAAATTCTCTATTAGACAATTCTGGATTTTCATGAAAATGTCTTCTCCAGCTTATTAATTGAGGTTCTACTTCTTTAATTAAGGCATTGTAATTTTTCGGTAACTCTTGTGCATAGTTGGTAATTGAACTTGTCACCAATAGCGCCATTAGTAATTTTCGCATGTTTTAATATTTATGGTTGTGTATTTAATTTGTTTATAATGTTAAGCTTGGTATTCACCAAATACTGATCTTAAGGTATCTGAAATTTCGCCAAGGGTACAGTCATTTTCTACTGCTTCAATCACTACAGGCATTAAATTGTGATTGTCTATAGCTGCTTGTTTGATAGATGCCAAGCATAGCACTACTTTTTCTTGGTTTCTTTTGGATTTTATTTTTTGTATTTTTTCAATTTGTTCCTGTCTGATTTTCTCGTCAATTCTTGAGATGGGTATATTGCTTGTATTTTCAGATATAAAATCATTTACCCCTACAATTATTTTTTCTTTAGACTCAATATTTTTTTGATAAGTATACGCACTTTCTGCAATTTTATTTTGCATAAATCCATTTTCAATGGCAGGAACACTACCACCCATATCATCTATTTGTTTTATAATAGCTAATGCATCTTGCTCAATTTGCTGGGTAAGATTCTCTATAAAATAACTTCCAGCCAAAGGATCGGCGGTGTCGGTAACGCCACTTTCAAATGCTACAATTTGTTGCGTTCTTAAAGCAATGCTTGCGGCTTCCTGTGTTGGTAAGCCTAAGGCTTCATCAAAACCATTGGTATGTAAGCTTTGTGTGCCACCTAATACAGCTGCCAATGTTTGTATAGTTACTCTGCTAATATTATTTAAAGGCTGTTGTGCCGTTAATGTTGCGCCACCTGTTTGGGTATGAAAACGTAGCATCAAAGCTTTTTCGTCGGTTGCACCTAGTTCCTTCATAATATTCGCCCACATTTTTCTGGCGGCCCTAAACTTCGCAACCTCTTCAAACAAATTATTATGGGCGTTAAAGAAAAAAGACAAGCGTTTCCCAAATACATTTATATCCAACCCTTTATCTAAAGCCGCTTTCACATAAGCCTTGCCGTTACTTAATGTAAAAGCAATTTCTTGTACAGCCGTACTTCCTGCTTCTCTAATATGATATCCAGAAATACTAATGCTATTCCATTTTGGTAAATGTTGGCCGCACCATTCAAAAATATCCGTAATAATGCGCATGGAATGTTTGGGTGGATATATATAAGTGCCCCTTGCTGCGTATTCTTTTAGGATATCGTTTTGTATTGTTCCCGCTAATTGTTTTATATCAATGCCTCTTTTTTTAGCCAATGCTACATAAAATGCTAGCAAGATAAAACTGGTAGAATTAATGGTCATGGAAGTACTAATCTTATCCAATGGGATATCTTTAAACAATACTTCCATATCTTTTAAGGACGAAATGGAAACACCTACCTTACCCACTTCTCCTTCGGATAAACTATGATCTGGATCGTATCCAATTTGGGTGGGTAAGTCAAAAGCAACACTTAATCCCATCACCCCCTGAGACAATAAGAAATGATACCGTTGATTACTTTCTTCGGCAGTTGAAAAACCAGCATATTGACGCATTGTCCATAGCTTACCTCTATACATATCGGATTGAACTCCTCTGGTATAGGGGAAGGCCCCAGGTTTTAATTCACCATCTAAATGGCTGGGTAAATCCTGTTGGGTATATACCTTTTGGATGGGGATTCCACTGTCTGTCTTTTTCACCTTGTCTTGCATAGTTAAATTTACGAAAAAATCAGGTGTCAAAGCCTCTGTTAATATTCCTATTTTCGAAATTTTAGTTAAATGGCATGTCCCATACTTGTTGTAATTTTGTATTCTTAAACCCAAGGATATGTCAACAGATACTATTTCAAATACCCCTGTTCGTTTTACAGCTACTGCTGTGGAGGAATTAACTCGATTAATGGGTGAGCCAGGTTTTGATCAACAACAAAAATTAAGGGTGGGCGTAAAAGGAGGAGGTTGTTCAGGCATGACTTATGTCTTAGGCTTTGACATTGTCAAGGAAGGTGATTTGCAATTCGTATTTGAAGGCATTCCATGTTGCATGGAAGCTGCGCATCAAATTTACTTATATAATATGACCATTGAATGGCAAGGAGGCTTAAATAGCCGCGGATTTACTTTTCAAAATCCAAATGCATCCAGCACTTGCGGTTGTGGTACCAGCTTCGCTGTTTAAAATTATTATCATTATAATCAAAAGCCTTGGAATTCGTTTCAAGGCTTTTTTGTTGCTTCCAATTTCATATTCTAAATGATTGCATGATGCAACAGATTCTTCTCGCGATCCAATGACGCTAAAAAGTATTTTTATTACCTAAAACGCTGAACTCGCACTTCGTGCTCAAACATGCAGCGTTTTTTAACGGCTCAAAAATTACTTTTCTTAACGCTATTGGCTCGAAGTTCAGAATCATGTTGCATCATTGCATCTTTGAATATTCAAATTGATAATAACTGCAGTTGGTTCAATTATTGTATGGGCTTTGTAAATACTAATCTGAGCCGAGCCTTCGAGCATTGCGCAGGGTGAGGAGAAGATTAGGTATTTATGAAGCCCCACTAATTGGAAGCAACAAAAAAGCCTCACTAAAAGTGAGGCCTTGTATTAAACATGTTGTTGTTTATTTCTTTTTTGGTTCTGCGCGTCCCAATGGTTTATTTTTTGCAAAATCAACCAATACTGGTGCAGCAACGAAAATAGATGAGTAAGTACCTGTGATGACACCAATTAACATTGCGAATGCAAATCCTCTTGTAACTTCTCCACCAAAGATGAATAAGATTAAGATTACTAAGAACACCGTTAATGAAGTCATAATGGTACGACTTAATGTTTCGTTAATCGCTCGGTTAATTACGGTAGCATTATCTGATCCTTTCATTAAATTAGAATCTTCACGGATACGGTCATATACAATAACCGTGTCATTCATTGAGAATCCAATAACCGTTAATATGGCAGCAATAAAGTGCTGGTCAATTTCTAATGGGAATGGAACTACTTTTCTTAAGAAACTAAATACAATCAAGGTTACCAATACGTCGTGTAACAATGAGAAGATGGTTCCTAAAGAGTATCTCCAATCACGGAAACGGATAAATATGTATAAACAAATTGCAATTAAAGCAAAGACGGTTGCATTGGTTGCTCCTGACTTTAATTCTTCAGAAATAGTTGGCAATACCGTTTGAGAACTTTGTTTGTACTTTTCTTCAAAATCTTTGAATGTAGTTCCAGCTGGTAAATATTTTGATAAACCTTTAAATAACAATCCTTCTACTTCTTGATCAATGGCATTGCCTTGATTTTTGATCTTATAGGAAGTAGTAATGTTGATTTGATTTTTAGTATCTATTGTTTTAATAATTGGCGCTTCTCCACCAAATACATTTTTAAGATCAGTTCTTACTTCTTCGGTATTTACTGCTTTATCTAATCTAACGGTGTAGCTTCTACCACCAGAGAATTCAACACCTTCATCAAATCCGTTGAAGAAAGAAGCAATACCCATTACAAGTACTACAGCCGACAACATATAAGCATACTTTCTGAATTCAATGAATTTGAAAGTTGCATGCTTAAAAATAGATCTTGAAATTTTTGTGAAATATTCAAAGTGACGATTATTGTTAGCATAGATATCTGTAATTAAACGAGAAACTAAAATTCCACAAAATAAGGACAATAAAATACCAATAATTTGTGTTGTAGCAAATCCTAATACTGGGCCTAAACCAAAGTAAGCTAAGATACATGCCGTTAAAAGGGTAGTAACGTGTGCATCCAATACAGGAGACATAGAACGTTTGTAACCATCCGTAACCGCCATTTGATAACTCTTACCTTTAGTAAGTTCCTCTTTGATTCTTTCAAATATAATTACGTTCGTATCCACCGCCATACCAATGGTTAATACTAAACCGGCAATACCTGGCGCAGTCAATGTAAATCCTAATGCGCTTAAGATACCTACTGTAAATAATAAGTTTAACACCAATGCGATATTAGCTACCCAACCACCAGTGTTAAAGTATAATAACATTAAGGCGAATATTACTAAGAAGGCAATTCCAAATGACATTAAGCCACCTTGAACGGTAGACTTACCTAATGTTGGGCCAATTAATTGTTCCTGAACAATTTTAGCAGATGCAGGTAAAGCACCAATTTTTAGGATGTCAACTAAATCTTGAGCAGTTTTAATAGTATAGTTACCACTAATAGACGAACTACCTGTTGTAATGGCGTCATTTACATTTGGAGCAGAGTAAACCGTATTATCTAAAACAATAGCAATGGGTTTGCCAATATTTCTCTGCGTCATTTTTGCCCATATAGCAGTGGCCTCAGACTTCATGTTCATTTTAATATCAATCTTTCCTAATTCATTGGTACCTACTGAAGAAGTTTCTACAATATCACCTTCTAATTCTGAAAGACCATTCTCTAAAGTTTTCACTGCATAAAGAGGGTAGATGTCTTTTGATTTAACATCAACATCTTCCTCTATTTTTCCATACATGAAAACTAAGTTAGAAGGGAATTTAGATTTTACCTCAGGTAAAGCTAAATAAGCATTTAATTTTGCAGTATCTTTTTTAGCTATAAAACCTATTGTACTTGGATAATATACTTGGCCAGTTTTAGGATCTTGACTTGGCTGAGAAAGATTTAAAATTTTAAGTGGGTTTTTGTTAGCACCCAAAACAATGCTATCTACTTTCATTCCACCACTTGTATCTTTAACACCTGCTAAACTTAGCTCAATTGCTTTGTCCGCAGCAGTTATTGCACTTTGCAAATCTCTATTTTCAAATGTATAAACCTCAAAGAATTGCAAGTTAGCAGTTGATTGTAAATTAGCACGCACTCTTTCTTTTTCCGTAACACCTGCTAATTCAATATTGATAATTCCTTTGCTTGCATTTGGATTAATATTTGGAGAAGCAAGACCAAATTTATCAATACGCTTAGTGATAATGTTGATTGTAGATTCAAACGCAGCATTTGACTTTTCTCTTAAAAATGCTTCCACCTCTTTATTAGAAGCGTCAAATTTTGGTGTATTATCATTTTTACGTTTTGCATTTGCGAACAATGGGGCTAATTTACCTTGAGGACTTACGCGATTGTATTCCTCCATAAATAAAGTAATTAAATCGGCACTACTGTTTGCTTTTCTTGCAACTGCATTGTTTAATGCGGTATTGAAAGAGGCATCCTTAGAATAGTTTGATAAGGATTTAATAAGACCATCCAAACTCACTTCCATGGTTACGCTCATACCACCTTGTAAATCAAGACCCAAAGACAATTCCTTTTCCTTTGCAGAACCATAGGTGGTTAAGCCAAAAAATAATTTGGTGTCTTTAGTACTATCTAATAATCTTTTATAATAAGTTTTCTTTAATTCGCTGATACTATCATTATAAGATGACTGTTTTTCCTTGTCTCCAGGGTATACCTGATCCGCTTTAGTGAATTTCTTTACCCAAGTAGATGCTTTGGCATCCATTGCTGATTCGTGTTTATTTACGAAATAAGTAAATGACAATTGGTAGATACAAATTAAAATAAGCGCAATAGCGAAAAAGCGCACTAATCCTTTGAGTTGCATAATAGTTTGGTTAACTGATTTTTAGTCGGCAAATATAGTGGAAACCACCCGAAATTTAAGGCCAAAAAGGCATTATTTTACGGCTGAAAGCTTGATGTTGAAATACAGCGGAGAATTGCCTGGAATAGAGGATCCAGCACCAGCCGAACCATACCCTAATGAAGAGGGGATTAAGACTTTAATTTCGCCTCCAACACCTATTTTAGGTACTGCGATCTGCCATCCTTTAATCAATTGGTTTAAAACATAAGTAATAGTACCAGCATCAAATTGTTTATCATTCATTAATGTTCCTACATAAGTTACTGTAATTGTGTTTGTTACGGTAGGACGGGTGCTATTTCCCGGGGTGATAATTTCATATAAAATGCCACTTGCATCTGTGGTGTAATTGATATTATGTGATTTGGCAAAAGAAACCATTTGTTCCTGCTCAGTTGCTCCAGATTTGCTACATGCATTTAAGGTCAAAACAGCCGAAATTGCTATAAAAATGCTTAAAAATTGAGAAAAAAGCCCTTTTTTGATTGATTTTTGAGTAAAATTGATCATTTTTTGTTTTTTATATTTTTTAATTCTTGAAACCTATGTTCATTCATTTCGGAGGTGAATTGTTGGTATAACCAAGCAAAACCTACCGATATAATTATTATTGCAATAATAATCCAAATTTCATTCCCACGGCTATTTGCTACCATATTAGCTCTTTCATACCATCCTACAGTGGAAATTACCATCACCAATATGCCCAAGCTTAAGGAAAAGCTCAATCCTCTTAAAAATGAGCGTCTTTTATAATTAGGTTGAATTCGTTCTTTTTCCCATTGCGCATAAAATTTTTCCTCCTCTAAACTTATCATATTGCAAATTTATGGAATGAAGCGTATAATATACGACTCATGACGTACTTTTAATTTCATTTTTATCCAAGCACCTTATGAAAGCATTTATTCAAAAATGGGGGATTACCTTATATATCCTCTTATTATCGACTCATTTGTATGGACAAATTTTAGGGGATCAATTTATGACCCTTCAATTTATCACGAAGGCTTTATTGCTTCCCATTTTAATATTGTTTATTATGGCGCAGGATGCTTTTATAAAAACACCTATAACTAAATGGCTAATTATCATTGCTTTATTTGGATCCTTTTTAGGTGACGTGCTTTTAACTTATCCCGATTATTTTATATTAGGCATGGTTGCTTTTATGACAACGCACGTTTTTAATATTATGATGTTTAATAAAATTAATGGGATAGGGCAGCCGAAATCAAAAAAGTTAATTGTATTTACTTTTATATTAGGCGCTTTTTGTGCACTTATTTATTACAAATTACAGGCAGCCATGGGAAGTTTAATTTATCCCATTTTAATTTATATGGTACTTATATGTACCGCAGCATTAATGGCCATTCATGCCGGGGGAAATTTAAAAGCGGAATTGATTTCAAAATTATTTTGGTTCCCTGGCATGTTATTTTTTATTTGCTCCGATACCGTATTGGCATTTAATAAATTTGACTGGTCAAAACATCATCCCATAAAAAATATTGGTTTGGTGACGATGCTTACCTATGGGATTGCTCAAATATTATTAGTGAAAGGGTATCAAATTTATCTTAAGCAACAAGCAGCTAAATAAAAAAAGGCTCCTCAAATGAGGAGCCTTTTTTTATAGTAACGCAGTTTATTTGCGTATTTATTTTAGTAACCCATACCACCCATATCAGGTGCATGTCCACCACCTTGTGGCGCTGCAGGAGCTGGTTTGTCTGCAATCACACACTCTGTTGTTAACAACATAGAAGCGATAGAAGCTGCATTTTCTAAAGCAACTCTTGTTACTTTAGTAGGGTCAATTACACCTGCTTTGAATAAGTTTTCGAAAACTTCTGTTCTTGCATTAAAACCAAAGTCGTCTTTGCCTTCTTTGATTCTTTGAACAACAATAGAACCCTCGATACCGCTATTCTTCACAATTTGACGAAGTGGTTCTTCAATTGCACGACGTACAATTTGTATACCCGTATTCTCGTCTTCGTTCGCACCTTTTAATTTTTCTAAACTTGCTACTGCACGAATATAAGCAACCCCACCACCTGGTACGATTCCTTCTTCCACTGCAGCACGTGTAGCATGTAAAGCATCGTCTACACGATCCTTCTTTTCTTTCATTTCAGTTTCAGTGGCAGCACCTACATAAAGTACAGCTACACCACCACTTAACTTCGCTAAACGCTCTTGTAATTTTTCTTTATCATAATCAGAAGTGGTATTCTCAATTTGCGCTTTGATTTGATTTACACGACTTGTGATATCTGCTTTTTTACCTTTACCACCAACGATAACGGTATTGTCTTTATCAATCGTAATAGAAGAGGCTTGACCTAAATAAGTTAAGTCCGCATTCTCTAATTTAAATCCTTGCTCTTCGCTAATCACCGTACCTGCAGTTAGGATCGCAATGTCGGTTAACATTTCTTTTCTTCTGTCACCAAAGCCTGGTGCTTTAACAGCAGCCACTTTGATGGTACCACGTAATTTATTCACTACCAATGTTGCCATTGCTTCACCTTCTAAATCTTCAGCAATGATTACTAATGGACGGCTCGTTTGAGCAACTTTCTCTAAAATATGTAAGATATCTTTCATTGCTGAAATCTTCTTATCATAAATTAAGATATATGGATTTTGCATTTCAGCTTCCATCTTTTCACTGTTGGTAACAAAGTAAGGAGAAACATAACCACGGTCAAATTGCATTCCCTCAACAACATCCACTGTTGTATCAGTACCTTTTGCTTCCTCAACTGTAATTACACCTTCTTTACCCACTTTACTCATTGCAAGCGCAATTAATTTACCAATTTCATTGTCATTGTTTGCAGAAATAGAAGCTACTTGCTCAATCTTTTTAGCGTCGTTGCCAACGGTTTGCGATTGTGCTTTTAAACTTGCTACCACTTTTTCAACTGCTTTATCAATACCACGCTTTAAATCCATTGGATTGGCACCAGCCGTTACGTTTCTTAAACCTTCTCCAATAATAGCTTGTGCTAAAACAGTAGCCGTAGTAGTACCATCACCAGCTTGATCAGCCGTTTTGCTTGCTACTTCTTTAACCATTTGTGCACCAATATTCTCGATAGGATCTTCTAAGTCAATTTCTTTGGCTACAGAAACACCATCCTTAGTAATAGAAGGTGATCCAAATTTTTTCTCAATTACAACGTTACGACCTTTTGGTCCTAATGTTACTTTTACGGCGTTGGCTAAAGTGTCAACACCTTTTTTCATTTTATTTCTCGCTTCTAAGTCGAAAAAAATCATTTTTGACATATAAACTTATTTTTAATCGTTAATTAATTTAAATAGGATAGATTGGTTTTGTATCATTTATACAATGGCCAAAATATCACTTTCACGCATGATCAATAAATCTTGACCTTCAATTTGAATTTCAGTTCCAGCATATTTACCATATAAAACGGTATCACCTACTTTAACGGTTACTGGTTCGTCTTTTTTACCTGGTCCTGCAGCAACTATCACTCCACGTTGTGGTTTTTCTTTTGCGGTGTCTGGAATAATGATTCCTCCAGCTGTTTTCTCTTCAGCAGCGGCAGGCATCACAATTACTCTGTCGTGTAAAGGCGTAATGTTTACTTTTTTAGCCGTACTCTTAGCCATACTTTATCGTTTTTGGTTTAATAATTAATGTTTGTACCTAATAGGTAGCTAGAATCGTGCCAGTGACTTTTTTTCTGATTGAATAAGTCAAAATAGCAGTAATACTTTCTATTGGTAGACAAGGGTGGCAAATCTAACCTTAAATTTGATGGTTTTGTACCTATTTATGTAAAAAATGTCAGTTTTTTCGGAAATATTTGAATAGCTTTGCCCGCCTTATAGCTCTTATTAATATGATGAACAGAAGAAATATACGAATTAAAGTAATGCAGGTTTTGTACATGCTAGACTCCAATATTCAAGGTACCTCCAACGCTTTACTTATTAAAGAGTTTGACAAAACTCGAAATTTGTTCGTTTTCTTGGTTCATTTAATCCATCAAGTGGCTTTATATGCCGAGGTGGAATCACAACAGCGTTCCGCTAAAAATTTACCCAATCAAGCCGATTTATCCGTTAATATTAAAATTGCGGGCAATACAGTGGTTTGGCAAACCATGGAATTGGAAGGGTTTAAAAAAGCAGTTGAATTGATTAAGCCCCAACAATGGATTAAAGGGGATTTAGTTAAGAATTTATTTAGACATTTAGTGGAGTCTGCCGAATACAAGACATATATCTCCGAAGAAAATAGAGACAAAGCCAAGGAAAAAGAAATATTAAAATTCATTTTTGGAACCATCATTTTAGGTTCAGAGAATACCCTGGACTTCATAGAGGAACATTTTACCAATTGGGAGGATGAAGGAGATATGATGATTGGTTTTGTACTTAATTATATACAAAAACCTGGATCTGTTCATTTCTTAGATTTAGTAGGGGATGAGAAGATGAAATTCGCTACCGATTTATTGGAAACAGCCATTGACAAAAAAACTATTGCAGAAGATATCATTAAGCCAAAATTAAAAAATTGGGATCCTGAGCGTATTGCCATGATTGATATGATATTACTAAGATTGGGGGTTTGCGAATTAGTCTATTTTGATACTATCCCTACCAAAGTAACTATCAATGAATATATAGATTTAGCAAAAGAATACAGTACTGAACAAAGTGGTCATTTTGTGAATGGCATTTTAGATAGTATACATAAGGAATTAGTGGGCAATGGGAAAATTCAAAAAGTAAGCCATAAGGGCAAATAGTATTTTAACCTATATTTGTATTCAGCGAAATCGCTAACAAACATTCAAATAAATTTAAACAAATAAAAATGACAACAATTTTATTACAAGCTCCACAAGGCGGAGGAACATTTCAGTTGGTAATGTTAGGTGGAATTATCGTAGTGTTTTGGTTTTTCATGATTCGTCCACAAGCTAAAAAAGCAAAAGAGCAAAAAAAGTTTATTGACAATATGCAAAAAGGGGATAAGGTGGTTACCATCGCAGGTATTCATGGAACTATTAATAAAGTAAACGAGGACAATACGGTTCAGTTGGAAGTAAGTCCTGGAAGTTATATTAAAATTGAAAGATCTTCTATTAGCTTAGAATGGTCTCAAGCAATTAGCAAATAATAGTTCCCAAATTATTACTGAATCCGAAATAGGAATCCTAGCATTAGGAAGCTTATTTCGGATTTTTTATATTTAAAATTGACCTAACTTTAATATACATATCAATCATATGGCAGTTATTATAGGTTTAACGGGGGGTATTGGATCGGGCAAGTCAACGATTGCAAAAGTTTTTGCCAATTTGAGCGTGCCTATATTTGATGCAGACAGCACTGCTAAAAATATTATGAATACGAATCCTATCATCAAAGAAAAATTAATCGCTGCTTTTGGAGAGGATGTATATACTAAATCTGATATTTTAAACCGTTCCTATTTATCTAAGATTGTTTTTACTGATGAATACAAATTAGCATTACTTAATAATATTGTACATCCTATTACTATTCAAGCGGCATTGGATTGGGCTGCAGTTCAAACTACACCCTATGTAATTAAAGAAGCCGCTTTATTTTTTGAATCTGGCTCTAGCTTCGGTGCACATAAAATAATTGGAGTAACTGCACCAAAGTCCTTAAGAATTAACCGAGTAATGAGAAGGGATCATTGTACCAAAGAGGAAGTGGAAAAAAGAATGTCACATCAGATTCAGGAATCTCTTAAAATGAAACTATGTGATTGGGTGATTGTGAATGATGACCAACAATTGGTATTGCCTCAGGTGTTGGCAATACACGAAACCATACTCGCTGGTTTGTAAATTATTCCTTTATTATTTTATAGCACCAGCGTTTTAATCTGCCTTCAAAATCAAATGGGGTAGTGGCTTTGGTAATATCTTTTATTTGCTTACTGTCAATGTTTTCTATATCCAGTATGAACTGCGTAAAGTTGGTGCTAAAATATAAAATACCCCCTGGTTTCATAGCACGTAAAACATCATTGATCAGTTCCACATGGTCGCGTTGAATATCTAAAATATCCTTCATCCTTTTACTGTTACTAAAAGTGGGCGGATCCATCACTACTAAATCATAATAATTGACAGGCAATGTTTTCAAATATTGCTTTACGTCGGCATGAATAAATTGATAGGCAACTGGACTTTTTAATAAGTTCGTTGTAAAATTATCTTCACTCCAGGACAAATAGGTTTTAGATAAGTCTACCGATGTAACGGTCTTTGCCCCTGCAGCTGCAGCGTATACAGAGAAAGAACTGGTATAACTGAATAAGTTCAAAAAGTGTTTATCCTTGGCTTCTGTTGCGACAATTTGCCTTGTAATTCTATGATCTAAGAATAAACCCGTATCTAAATAATCTGTTAAGTTCACTAAGAATTTATGTCCATTTTCTTGAACAGTGATAATTTTAGACTCGGTTACTTCTTCTTTTTCATATTGTCCTTCTCTATGGGACATTCTTTTGCGCAATTTCACATACATATGATCTACAGGAACACCTGTCATGGAAGATATAATTGCTTTTGTTGTTTCAAACCAAGCCGCATGTTCTTCTTCGTTCAAAGCATGACGACGATTGTATTCGGCAATATAAATGTAGTCTTCGTAAAATTCAACACATATAGGAAATTCAGGTAGGTCATGGTCATATAATCTCCAACAAGTTAAGTTTAAACGCTTTACTTGTTTAAGGCGGTGCTTATAATTTTTAAGCAACCTGTTTTCAAACATTTCAAATTTTTCGGGAGTCACTATTTTAATTTAGCCAAAGCATCTTTAACTCTTGCCCAAGCTCTTTCAATATTGGTCATGCTATTGGCAAAAGAAAAACGCACACAGTTTGGTTCTCCAAATGCATCACCCATCACAGAGGATACATGTGCTGTATTTAATAAGTACATGCTAAAATCGGCTGCATTCGCAATGGTTTGTGTACCATCCGATTTTCCAAAATAGGAACTAACATCAGGGAAAACGTAGAATGCACCTTCAGGGGCATAACATTTAAAACCTGGCATTTCATTTACTAATTTTAAAGTAGTGGTACGGCGACGCGTAAATTCTTGGGTCATTTCCAAGGATGGTTTTAAATCCCCAACCAATGCAGTTACAGCTGCTTTTTGTGTGATAGAACAAGTTCCTGAAGTAAACTGTCCTTGTAGTTTTTCCATTGCTTTTGCAATTTCAACGTTAGAAGCAGTGTAGCCTAATCTCCAGCCTGTCATGGCAAAACCTTTACTTAATCCGTTTATAACTACTACTTGTTCTTTGATGTCTGAAAATTGAGCGATGCTCTCGTGTTTACCAACAAAGTTGATATATTCGTAAATCTCATCTGACAAAATAGTGATATGAGGATATTTTTTAAATACATCGGCAATGGCTTTTAATTCCTCCTTACTATACACAGCACCACTTGGATTACAAGGGCTAGAGAACATAAATACTTTTGTCTTAGGGGTAATCGCTGCTTCAATTTGAGCAGGGGTTGCTTTAAAACTTGCTTCCGTACTAGTTCTTATTTCTACCACTTTACCTCTTGCAATTTTAACCAACTCGGAATACGAAACCCAATAAGGGGTAGGGATAATCACTTCATCTCCATCGTCAACCAATGCTAATATAGCGTTTGCTAAACTTTGTTTGGCACCTGTAGAAGTTATAATTTGTTCAGGCTTGTATTCCAGATTATTATCTCTTTTCAACTTTGCACAAACCGCTTCTCTTAAATCTAAAAATCCCGCAACAGGGGTATAATGTGACCAGTTATCATTGATTGCTTTAATGGCAGCATCTTTAATATGTTGAGGCGTATCAAAATCGGGCTCTCCTAAACTTAGATCAATTACGTCTATTCCTTGGGCTCTTAATTCACGACCTAGCTTAGCCATTTTCAAGGTTTCTGGCTCACTAAAACGATTTAATAAAGAAGATAATATCATGGTGTGTATTTTGAATAGCAAATTTCGCAAATAATTCGGAAACGCCTGTAAGTTTTAAGGGTTTAGGACTATTTAATTATTCAGCATTTAGCCTGCTGTTTGTGAATATCTAGCAAAAGTCAATCTGAGCTTAACTATTAGGGTAGGATGTTGTCAAAATTGGGGAGAAACTTCTTTTCTCTTTTTAGTTCATAATCATAAATGAGACGCCCTATGTTTTTATAAAATGGATATCCTACCGAGTCGTAATCATATTTACTATCATTTAAAATACCATCTTTATTACAATATAGGACACCACTTAACATGAACTCCACTTTATTAACGGGGTCTACGATATAACTTATGTCTAATAAAAATCCATAGGCGTCACCCACTTTATTAAATATTTTAATATTAGAAGGGATAGGGCCTTTTTCGGAACCCATATACAAAAACTTACAATAGGCTGGCCAATAATCTGCAGTATCATACGTTGGATATTGTGATTCCGTGGGTAGGGTATGCATCCATTTTATTAAGAATTGCCTATCTTCTTTAGTAAGATTAAATTGTTGTGCTTTTGGTGTTTGATCAAAAAAAAGTACTGATTGTAAAATATGGTGCAAATCATTTAAGTAAATTCTATTTTTTACAGAAAAATCTAATGGGGCATTGATAAGCGAATCCTTATTATTCAAATAACCATTTCCTAAAAAGGCATTGTAATTGGGTAGGGGTTGTTTGTTGTATTGTTCATTTATATGATATACCATTTTACCATTATCATCAAATACATCTATGGCTTGCGTTTGTCTACTTTCTTCTTGTGTCCTTCCTAATTCTAGTCTATTTCTGATATAGGCATCCTGGTATCCTTTTTCAGCTAACTTTTTATGAATATTTTCTTGTCCAATGAATTCAAATAATCTGTTGGCTGCATTATTATCACTGACCAAAAATATTTCTTTAATAGCTTGCTCAATAGTTTGTTTCCCATTTACGGCATATGGATTATTATAAATGGTTTCTTGTCTTGCCGCAACACTGTCATAGTATAAACTACTTGATTTTGTAAATCCAGGAATATTTAAATTGTTTATTTTATCTAATGCCAAAATAGCTAGAGGCATTTTAACAGTACTTGCTGGATAAAAATATTCACTTGGATTTAATCGGTAACTAAATTCTTTAAAATGAGGGATATTATCCTGATCTCTATCTATTTGAGTATAAAATAATTGCAATCTGTATGTATCGGGATGATTGATGATTTCACCAAATAGGTCTGGCCGCTGTTTCATGAGGTTTCCCAGTAATTGCGTATTTATTTGAGCCTCACTATTCAATGCCAAAACATGTACTAAAAAGGTGATAATTAAAAATTTCATATTCAAATGTATAAAAAACTAACATACATTTGTCTAAGTATATGGAAAAGTTTATCTCCGTTTTTGATATGTTTAAAATTGGTGTGGGACCTTCAAGTTCCCATACATTAGGCCCATGGAAGGCCGCACTTCATTGTATGCAACAGGTTCAATTAAAAAATGAAATTGCCCAGATTGCAAATATTCAGATACTACTTTACGGTTCCTTGGCAAAAACAGGCAAAGGGCACGGTTCAGATATGGCGGTTTTAATGGGTTTAATGGGGGAAAATCCCATCACCACCGATACTGCACTTATTACTGCAAAAATTGAGGAAATTAAAAAGGAAAAAGTAATAGTACTAAATGGCCTTCATGCTATTGTTTTTAATGTGGAAACTAATTTGTTGTTTTTAAGAGATCAATCGCTTGCGCATCATCCCAATGCATTACAATTTTTAGTAACCGTTGGCAATGAGACATTCACTTATACCTATTATTCCATTGGAGGAGGATTTATAGAGTTTTCCAATGCAGTGGATCCTAGTGAAAACATCATGACTGTTGACCTAAATATAAAATCTACTATAGAGGTTCCTTTTGATTTTTATACCACCGAAGAATTATTGCATTGGTGCATGAAAACAGGCATGTCAATTAGTGAAGTGGTAAAAGAAAATGAAAAAACTATTCTTTCCGATAATACTGTTAATGAAAACTTAGATCATATTTGGCAAACCATGTTTAATTGTATTTATAAAGGGTGTAAAACCGATGGTGTTCTACCTGGAGGACTTCAAGTAAGAAGACGCGCATATGATTTAAATAAACAATTATTAAATCAAAATGAATATCAAAATGAGCAGGAGTGGATGGATCAAATAAAAAAAGGAGGCAATGATTTTAGATACATATTAGATTGGGTAAGTTGTTTTGCACTTGCAGTGAATGAGGAAAATGCAAGTTTTGGAAGGGTTGTAACGGCCCCCACAAATGGTGCAGCAGGGGTGATACCCGCTGTATTGATGTATGCTCAAATTTTTTGTGCTAAAAATACACCTAATGATATTCGAAATTTTTTAATGACTGCAAGTGCAGTGGGTGCACTATTTAAAAGTGGTGCAACTATTTCAGCTGCAATGGGTGGGTGCCAGGCAGAAATTGGAGTTTCATCGGCAATGGCAGCTGCTGCTTTAACCGAATTATTAGGAGGTAATCAAAAGCAATGTTTCATGGCGGCTGAAATTGCCATGGAACATCACTTAGGTTTAACCTGTGATCCAGTGGGTGGTTTAGTTCAAATACCATGCATAGAACGCAATACGATGGGTGCGATTAAAGCCATTACTGCTGCTCAATTGGCATTACAAAGCAAACCTGATTTTGCTTTGGTAAGTTTAGACAAAGTAATTAAAACCATGTGGAATACGGCACTAGATATGAGTGTTAAATACAAAGAAACCGCAGACGGTGGATTAGCTATACAAATTCCTATTGCGCTTGCAGAATGTTAGCGCTTATAATTCTCCTGCTACAAATTCGTGATTGGAATAATCTTTAATTACATCATATAAAGTTCCTCTTTCAATAGGTTGTCTATGCACTTGTTTGATAAGTGAAACTAATTGTTCGGTAGTCATGGCAGGGGTTTGTTCCTCACTACCAGCCATGGAGTATATTTTAGTGGTATCGTCAATGGTTCCATCAATATCATTTACACCATAACTTAATGTTAGTTGAGCAATGTCCCTTCCTAGCATTGGCCAGTAAGCTTTCACATGCGGGAAATTATCTAAATATAAACGGGAGATCGCATACATTTTTAAATCAATTGCCATAGTAGATTCTGGAATATGGCTCATATCATTTCCTTCGTTTCTAAACTTTAAAGGAATGAATGTATTAAATCCTTTCGTTTTGTCTTGCAACTGACGAAGGCGCTCCATATGATCAATTCTGTGTTCATATTTTTCGATATGTCCATACAATAAAGTAGCATTACTATGCATGCCTAATTCATGTGCAGTTTCATGAATCTCCAACCATTGATCTGCTGTTGCTTTGTCTGCACAAATTTGTTCCCGAATTTCAGGATGAAATATTTCTGCACCACCTCCAGGCAATGAGTCTAATCCAGCTTCATGTGCTAATCGCATACCTTCTTTGGTAGTTACGTTGGCCTTGCGAAACATATATTCCAATTCAACGGGTGTGAAAGCTTTGATATGTAAATTGGGACGATGTGCTTTTATAGCACGCATTAATTCCAAGAAAAAAGTAAGGGTTAATTTAGGATGTACGCCACCAACAATATGGACTTCGGTTACTGGTTTTCCATCATATGATTTTACGATATCCAACATTTGATCAATCGTGAGTTCCCAACCTTCTTCTTTATGCGCATATAATTTTGAGTAGGAACAAAATTTACAAGAGAATACACAAACATTGGTAGGTTCAATATGAAAATTCTTATTAAAATAGGTCTTGTTGCCATGTAAAGATTCTCTTTTCCAATTGGCTAGTGCACCAACATAGGGGAGGGATGCCTTTTCAAATAAATAAACACCCTCGTCAAAAACGAGTCGTTCGTTTTTTATTATTTTATTTCCTATTTCTTGTAAACGGCTATCTTTTTCTGCACCAATAATTACTTCAATTTGCTTCGTACTCATACCTACTTAATTAGTAGCGCAAAGTTACAAATTATAGACACAATATGGTACTAATATTAACCAATTAATATCCCAGCAATACTTGCAGACAAGTAGGAGGCAAGTGTACCTGCTAACAAGGCTTTTAAGCCCAATTCTGCTAAGTCCTTACGTCTGCTTGGAACCAATTCCCCAATACCACCAATAAGCATACCTACACTGCTAAAGTTGGCAAAACCACAAATGGCAATACTTACAATAAAAAGTCCTTTTTCAGTAACGATAGGAACCGCCTTACTTGTTAAACTTTTAAAAGCGACAAATTCATTAATGGTTAATTTTTGTCCCAGTAAGGTAGCAGCACTTTGAATATCTGCATTTGGAATACCCATTGCCCATGCCATTGGATAAAATAGTTTACTAAATAAAAAGTTTAAGCTTAAGTTTAAATTACCATTAAATAGATGACCTATTTTTAATAAACTCCAATCAATTAATGCGATTAAAGCAATAAAGCCAATTAACATGGCAATTACATTCATCGCAATTTTAAAACCTTCTCCAGCACCATGTGTAATCGCATCGATGGTATTGCTATACTGACTCTTTACTTCTAATTTAACCTTACCCATGGTTTGAGACTCTTCTGTTTCAGGGAAAAGAATTTTTGCAATCACTAAGGCACCCGGTGCTGCCATTAAACTTGCTGTAATCAATTTAGGTGCTAGATCGATTCCTGCTTGGGCTCCCATATTTGCATATACAATTAAGATTCCCCCTGCAATACATGCCAAGCTACCACTCATACTGGCTAAAATTTCACTTTTAGTCATAGAAGGTAAATAGGGACGTATCATAACCTGCGCTTCTACCTGACCAACAAAAGCACTGGCTACATTACTTAATGCTTCTGCTCCACTCACACGCATGATAAAATTCATGGCTTTTGCAATCACGGCAACTATTCTTTGCATGACCCCAAAATGATATAATAAAGCAACCAAAACGCAAACTAAAATAATGGTGGCAGTTACATTGAATGCAAATACAAAGCCGCCATTGGTAAAATCCGCTACCCCTGTTGGCGTCGTGGCAGAAATGCCACCATATACAAAGGCAGCTCCTTGTCGTGAAAACTGTTCGATTTTCCCCATTCCTTTACCCAAAATCTGAAAAAAGTTAGTGACAGCAGGGATTTTTAAAACCAGTATCCCAATCACCAATTGTAGCGTCAAGCCACTGAATACCAATCTATAATTTATCCTTTTCTTGTTATTAGAGAATAGGAATGCAATCCCTAAAATTAATAATACACCTATAAGTCCTTGAAATTTATCCATCTTTAAATTTTATAAGCTTCAAGATAAAAAAAATCCCGCTATTTAGCGAGATTTTGACAAATACTTTATGGTATAGGGGTACTATAAATGTGATTGAATTTTCTTGTCTAATACGGCCTTTGGTACTGCACCTATTTGCTTATCCACTACTTGACCACCTTTTACAAAAAGGATAGCAGGGATAGAAGTAATGCCAAAGTTCATACTAAGGTTAGGATTAACATCCACATTTACTTTACCAATATTTACTTTGCCTTCATATTGAACTGCTAATTCTTCGATAACTGGTCCAATCGCACGACAAGGTCCACACCATTCTGCCCAAAAATCAATTACAGAAAGTTTATCACTTTCCATTACTACTTGCTGAAAATTTGCATCTGTAAATTCTAAAGCCATATTGTTTAATTTTATTTGTTATTGTATGATTAGGATAGATCAAAATTAGTTCCAAACTTTTATACCTGCCCATTTGACTTTTCCACTTATTCAGTTTGTCATTGGGGACAAATTTTCTGCCAAAGACGCATATTAGGTGACTAGATTCACTTTTACGCCTAATTCAGGGGTCTTATCTAAAAACTCCACTAACTCATCATTCATTAAAAATCCTTTTTCAAGGGTTAGTAAACTTGCCACTATTTGTTCCCTCGGCTCAATAAAGGTTACTTTAAAGGAAGATTTTCCTGGGTTCTGTTTTAAATTCTTTTCTAAGAACGAAATAATTTCTTCATTTAAATGTGCAGGATGTAAAGTAATTTCAATGGATCTGGTTTGATTTTGCTTTACCATTTCTAATAAAGACATGGATTGAATTTTAAATTCAAAATTATTGGCTTGATTAAAACGCGTTCTAAAGGATCCGTTTATGTATACTTTTTGTCCAACTTCTAGATAGTTTTGAAATTTAACATAATCCTCACTCCATAAAATAAAATCTGTTTTACTAGTAAAATCTTCTATCACAAAGGAACCAAAATTCTTACCTGTTTTGGTAATTCTATGTTGCACATCAGTGATTAAACCTGCTAGTTTAAAGGGTTTACCCAAATTATTAGGATGAACCGCTAAATTATCTCTTACTTCATTAAAGTCAATGATATTGGTGAAATGATAATGACGCATTTCAAAATTGAAATGATCTAATGGGTGTCCACTCATAAAAATACCCGTCACATCCTTTTCATGCTCTAAGGTTTCGGTTAAAGTCCAAGGCTCACATATGGCTAATTTTGGAACAGGTACTTGCATGGCTGAAGGTAGGTCACCAAATAGGGTATTGGTGGTGCCTGTACTCATGGCTTGAGTAGCTTGCGCAAATTGAATTAATTTTTCTAACCCATTTACTCTATCTCCTTCACCAATATGAAAATATTGTGAACGAATGTATTCGGGGAAACAATCAAAAGTGCCTGAGTAAGCTAAACTCTCTAAGGATTTTTTATTTACTGCACGAGACAAGACTCTTTTAATGTAATCGACCATGTCTTTAAAATGACCATTTTTATCACGCTCAATGATGATGGCTTCAATAGCAGCTTCACCCACTCCTTTTAATCCCCCTAATCCAAATCGGATTTGACCTTGTTTATTAACCGAGAATCCTTTTAAGGACTCATTAATATCTGGACCCAAAACTTTTATACCCATTCTTTTACACTCTTCCATAAAGAAGGTTATTTTATCAATACTGCCCGCATGATTTAAAACAGCCGACATGTATTCGCCAGGATAATGCGCTTTTAAATAGGCTGTTTGATAAGCCACCATTGCATAACAAGTGGAGTGAGATTTATTGAAGGCGTATTGTGCGAAGGCTTCCCAGTCCGTCCAAACCTTATCTAATACAGTTTCAGGATGTCCATTTTTAACAGCCCCTCCAACAAACTGGGCTTTCATTTTATCCAACACCGATTTTTGTTTTTTACCCATCGCTTTTCTCAACACATCCGCATCTCCTTTGGTAAAGCCACCAATTTTTTGGCTTAATAGCATTACCTGTTCTTGATACACGGTTATACCATAAGTGTCTGACAGATATTCTTCCATTTCTGGTAAATCATATTTGATAAACTCACGGCCATGCTTACGTTCAATAAAATTGGGAATATAGGCCATTGGACCTGGTCGGTACAATGCGTTCATGGCAATTAGGTCTGCAAATTTATCCGGTTTTAAATCACGTAAATATTTTTGCATACCCACGGATTCAAATTGGAAGGTTGCATTGGTTTCTCCTTTTTGATATAATTGAAAAGTTTTTTCATCATCCAAGGGAATGGTATCCAAATCTATTTTAATGCCATGATTTTGTTTAATCAACTCCAGCGCTGTCTTCAAAATAGAAAGGGTTTTTAAACCCAAAAAGTCCATCTTTATTACACCTGCTTCTTCAATTACAGAACCTTCAATTTGAGTAATCCAAAGGGTAGAGTCTTTGGAAGTGGCCACGGGCATAATCTCCGTTAAATCCTGAGGGGCAATGATAATACCTGCTGCATGAATACCTGTGTTTCGAATAGAACCCTCTAATTTTTCGGCTTCATGCAATACGATGGATCGTAAATCGGTACCCTTATAAATTTCTCTTAATTTTTTAATGTTGTCAATATCTTCGGATTGGTACCCTTCTTTTTCCGCTAAAGATTTTTCACCATCTTTTGCCGTAATGGGTGCATGCAAACAACGGCCTAATTCGGTACCTGGTCTATCAGGTACTAATTTGGCTAGCAAGTTGGATTCAGACAATGGCAAGTCCATTACACGTGCAACATCCTTAATACTACTTTTCGCAGCCATCGTACCATAGGTAATAATTTGGGCTACCTGTTCTTTACCATATTTTTCTACTACATAGTCAATTACTTTTTGACGGCCTTCATCATCAAAGTCTGTATCAATATCGGGCATGGACTTTCTGTCTGGATTCAAGAAACGCTCAAATAGTAATTGATATTTAATGGGATCAATATTGGTAATGCCTATACAATAGGCAACCACACTGCCTGCAGCGGATCCACGACCAGGACCTACAAATACATCCATTTCACGTCCTGCTTTTATAAAGTCACTTACAATTAAAAAGTAACCTGCAAATCCCATAGTCTGAATCGTGAACAATTCAAAGTCGATACGCTCCTGTAATTCTGCAGTAATTTCTGGATATCTCTTATGAGCACCTTCCCAAGTAATATGTTTTAAGAATTCCCATTGATTCATATTGGCATCCTTGTGAATCTTAAACTCCTTGGGGATAGGGAAGGCGGGTAGTAAAATATCTTTTTTTAAATTCAGTACTTCCACTTTATCTACAATCGCATTGGTATTGTCAATTGCTTCTGGGATATCACTGAACAATTCAATCATTTCATTTTGCGTCTTAAAATAAAACTCATTATTAGGAAACTTGAATCTTCGGTTTTTAATTTGTAGCTCGTCATTTACAAAATCGTCAAAGCCCGGGGTAGATTGCTTCTCTCCGGTATTTACGCATAATAATATATCATGTGCATTGGCATCATCCTCATTTACATAATGACTATCATTGGTTGCAATAACAGGGACTTTAAATTTCTTTGCAAATTTTAATAAACTTGCATTAATAATTTCTTGTTCTGGAATTCGGTGTCTCTGTAATTCTATATAATAGTCATCTCCAAAAATATCAAACCACCATTTAAATTCTTTTTCAGCGGCTTCTTCTCCATGTCTTAAAATGTGTTGTGGTACATGTGCCCCTATACAACAGGTTGTTGCAATAATGCCTTCATGGTATTGTAAAATCAACTCCTTGTCTATTCTTGGATACTTACTATACATTCCTTCTATATATCCTAAAGAAGTAAGCTTAATTAGATTTTGATACCCAATGGCATTTTTAGCAAGTAACACTTGGTGAAAACGATCGTCTTTATTTTCTTTTGTAAATGTTTTTTGATGTCTGTCTTTTACCATGTAAAATTCACAACCTACAATGGGTTTCACCACAGGCTCTAAAATATCGTTCCCATTTTTATCTTTTCCAACTACTTTTGTTTTTTTCCAAGCCTGATTCACAAAATTAAATGCACCAAACATATTTCCGTGATCGGTAATAGCCAAAGCTGGCATATTATCGGTCATTGCTTTTTGATAGAGTTTATCAATAGATGCAGCGCCGTCTAAAAGAGAATATTGAGTATGTACGTGTAAATGAGAAAAAGTTGGCATAATTGGAATGGGACTAAGTATGCAAATATCGACAAAAAGAGGGGTTTGAAGGGGGCTAATTTTCCACAAAAAATGGTTAAAAATAGCCTCTTTTAGGTTTATTTCGGGCATCTTGGCTTAACTTGCATACCATGCAAATGAAAACTTTATTATATAACCTCAGTTTTATGATGGTAGTCGTTTTTCTTGGAAGTTGTACGACACTCCAAAATATGACTAAAATAGTAAAGCCAAGTCCAAGAGCAGTAGCTGTTAAAAACACCAATATTGAATTTTTAGACAATTTATCGGTGACGCCTGGAAAAGTGTATGTAAATAATGCTTCTATTGGTATTGAAGAGATTGATCCAACTGACAGCAAGCCATTAGATAAGATGCCCGATAATTTATCGGACATTGAAAAAATCAACTGGTTACAATTAAAATATTCCATCCTTGTAGATGTGCCTGTAGAATCTATAACTAATATTATTTTACTAAAAAAGATAGATGAATGGATTGGCACACCCTATGTTTACGGAGGAAGTACAAAAAATGGTGTTGATTGTTCTTATTTTACTTTAGATGTAATGGAGGCAACCTTTAATAAAAAATTAAATAGAACCGCAGCGGAACAATATGCTCAAAGTAAAAGAATAAATTGGGACGAGCTAAAAGAAGGGGATTTGATCTTTTTCAAAACACTAGGTCCTAATAAGGTTTCACATGTTGGTATTTATCTGACCAATAACAAATTTGTACATGCTTCTTCTAAAAAAGGAGTTACCATAAGTGATTTATCTGAACCCTTTTATCAACGCACTTTATTTAGTATGGGTAGGATTGATGAAAACATCAAATAAGTATTTTACTACTCCATTTTCACTTCTACATAATATTGTCGCTTAATTGCATCCGCAAAAGCTTTTGTATCAAAATGTGCTAGTTTGATAAGTCTTTTTTGTGGTTGATAATCAGAAGGAAGCAATGTAAAATCAGCACCTTCAAATTTGAAATTCAAAGGCATATCAAATCCAGCAACGCATGTTTTCCATTGGTAAGTAAGTAACTTTTCTTTCTCATCATAGCTATAAGAGAAAGTAGGAATTTGAATGGTTCTTAAATATTGATCAAATACTTTACTAAAATTGATGCCTGATATATTGGAGATATAATTTTCAATTTGCTGAGTAGTCACCGTTTGATGATAGAAGTCCTTATTTAATCCTATTAATATGGAACGAAACAAACTGTCATTATTCATAACATGGCGAATATTGTGAATCATGCTGCCAGCTTTAGCATACATATCTCCACTGCCTTCCTCATTCACACCATAATGTCCAATAATGGGTCTATCATTCAGGATGGTTCTTCTGCTGCCAATACTATATTCATTTCCCGCTTCTTTTCCATAATAAAATTCAGTGAATAAAGTTTCTGAATAATTGGTAAACCCTTCATGTACCCACATATCAGCAATATCCTTAGTGGTAATATTATTAGCAAACCACTCGTGTCCACTTTCATGCACAATAATAAAATCCCATTTTAAACCCCAACCTGACCCTGATAAATCACGGCCTAAATAGCCATTAGCAAATTTATTTCCATAAGCAATGGCAGACTGATGTTCCATACCTAAATGGGGGCTTTGTATCATTTTAAATCCATCCTCATAAAAAGGGTAGGGTCCAAACCAATATTCAAAAGCCTTAATCATTTGTGGTACTTGTGTGAATTGTTTTCTTGCTTTTACAGAATCTTCTCTTAAAACCCAATAGTTTACATCTAAGTCGCCTTTTAATCCTTTATATGTTTCGCTCCAACCTACATAGTCACCAATGTAGGGGATGATATTGTAGTTGTTGATTGGGTTTCTTACTTGCCAACCGAAAATTTTATTATTTGAATCTTCCTCATTTTCAAGAAATGTTAACGGGTTACCATTGGCAATCGCTTTTAAATTTTTAGGCACGTTGTCAATTGTGATGATTGCACCAAAATCAGGTTCATCTGATTGTATATCTTTGCAGGGATACCAAACTGAAGCCCCAAGACCTTGGCAAGCAACAGAAATCCAAGGATTGCCATTACTGTCTTTTTTCCAAATCCAACCACCATCCCAAGGAGCACGAATCGCCTCACGTGGGGTTCCATGATAATATATATAAAGATTAAATTTTTGATTGATACTTGGCTTATCTGAAAAGTGAACAATTGCAATATTGTTGGATCTAGAAAACTTTAAGTTTTGTAATGTATCAGATAATTTATTATTAAGATATCTTAATTTGATACTATCAATAAATAATGGTTGCTGTAAATCAATTTGAATGTCTTTTGCTGGTTTAATTGTCTTAACCTGCCATATAACTCTGCCAGATATTGTTTTTTGTTCAATATTGGGATGTACATTAATGGTGTATTGTTGCACATCAAACCAATCTCTATTTTCATTTAAGCTACCACGTAAAGTGTCAGCCTTGGTAAAAACAGTTTGAGCATTAGTGTTTAAGCCAATTAAAATGTAAGCAAATAAAAAAGTAAAAAGTTTCATAATTCCGGATTGTTATATACACTAAAAATAAGGAATAAATCAATCCCTGAACAGCACCATTCAGTATCTAATTCTTTTTCAACTTGTCTTTAAATACTTTTTCAAACTTCTCTAATTTTGGACCAATCACATATCGACAATAACCTTGATTGGTATTGTCATTGTAATAGTTTTGATGATAGCTTTCTGCTGAATAGAACTTAGAGAAGGCAGTTACCTCTGTAATGATAGGTTTATCCCAAGCATTTGCTGCTGTTAATTCAGCAATGTATTTTTCAGCCACTTCCTTTTGATGCTCATTATGATAAAATACAGCACTTCTATATTGAGGCCCAACATCATTTCCTTGTTGGTTGGGAGTGGTTGGATCATGCGTTTTCCAGAACACCGCTAAAATATCGTCTAAACTAATTTTAGTGGTATCATATACAATTTGACAAACTTCCGCATGTCCTGTTGTTTTATCACATACCTGCTCGTAAGTTGGATTGTCTACATGACCGCCACTATACCCGCTGGTTACTTTTACAACGCCTTCTAGTCTTTGATAAATGGCTTCGGTACACCAAAAGCAGCCTGAACCAAGTGTAATCGTTTCTGTATTTGTCATATTTATATTTTTTGTATTGTTATCGTTTGGACGGTTTTTTTTGGATTGGGCGCATGCCTGTAAACTTATAAAAGCGGTAAAAAGGAGCAATCCTGATATAATTGGTTTCATAGGATGTTTTTGTTGGTGTAAATTAAAACAAACTAACCCTATAATTGTTCAAATGTTGTTAATGTTTATTTAACTAAATTTGCTGCCTATTAAGCCCTATGAGAGTCTATCCTGAAAATGCCTTAACCCAATTAGAATTTGATAAAATCACCACCATTTTATTAGGGCATTGTCAAACCAATATTGGAAAGGAGTTAGTGGAAGAAATGCGTATCCATACCCATTTAAAATACATTCAATCTTCTTTAAGACAAACGGAGGAATATAAATACATTAAATCGGCCAATCAATATTTTCCATCCGATTTTGTTTTGGATATAAGAAAGGATCTAAAATTATTAGGTATCCCAGGGGCTCAATTAACTGGAGAACAATGGTTATTGGTTAGACGTTTAGCGGACCATATGGGAAATTTGTACAAATGGTTTGACGCAGAACGCAAACAAGCATATGCCAATTTATTTGAAGTGATTGGAGAAAGTTATTACGAAAAAGTAATTATTGAAAGTATTGATGAAATTATAGATGACCGTGGAAATGTAAAAGACAATGCATCTGAGGATTTAGCAAAAATTAGAATGCAATTGTATAAAAAGCGCCAGGAATTAAGACGCATTTTTGACAAAGTCATACACAAATTAGCTAAGGCTGGTTATACTGCTGATATAGATGAAAGTTTTAGCAATGGTCGTAGAGTAGTGGCTGTATTTTCAGAATACAAAAGACAAGTGAAAGGTTTTTTACATGGTGAAAGTGATAGCCGTAAAACAGCTTTCATAGAACCAGAAGAAACCATTGAATTAAATAATGAATTATACGGCTTAGAACAGGATGAGCAAAAAGAAGTACAAAGGGTTTTAAGATTATTAACAGCTTCGCTATCTCCTTATTCTGCTTTATTATTAAGCTATATTCAAATGGTAGGCATTTTTGATTTTATACGTTCAAAAGCCATTTTAGCCATTGACATGAATGCACATATGCCCATGGTACAAAACAATGCCACTTCTCAATTAATTGATGCATATCATCCATTATTGTATTTGTATAATAAAGTATCAGGCAAAAAAACCATCCCGGTTAATTTACATTTGGATGATGAAGCAAGAATATTAATTATAAGTGGGCCCAATGCAGGAGGTAAAACAGTTTCAATGAAAACATTGGGATTGAACCAAGTGATGATGCAAAGTGGATTATTGGTGCCCATGAACCCCACCTCTCAAATGGGTATTTACAAACAATTATTTATTCAATTGGGAGATACACAGAACTTGGCTTTTGAATTAAGTACCTATTCTAGTCATTTAATGCATATGAAGCATTTTATAGAAAATGCGAATGGCAAGACTATGTTCTTCATTGATGAATTAGGAAGCGGTTCGGATCCGCATTTAGGTGGTGCTTTTGCCGAAGTTATTTTGGAAGAATTGTCACTTAGACATGCGCAAGGTATAGTGACCACCCATTATTTGAATTTAAAAGTAATGGCCAATCATAATAAAGGTATTGTAAATGGTGCCATGCAATTTGACGAAGTGAAATTAGAGCCCCTCTATCAGTTAGTTATTGGGAAGCCAGGTAGCTCCTATACTTTTGCCATTGCAGAAAGAATTGGCCTTCCTAAAAATTTAATTAATCGCGCTAGAAAATTGGTGGACACCCATCATTTTGAATTGGATAAATTATTAAATAGAACAGAACAGGATTTACAATTGGTGCAAAAAGAACGTCGTGAATTACACAAGAAATTAAAGGAAAATGAACAATTGCAGCAGGATTTAAATAAAGCTTTGGATAAAGAAATGCATTTACAGCAGGTTCAATTGCTGAAAGAGCAAAACAGAGTTGCGGAAAATAAGTTTGCTTATAATAAGGATATGGAACGCCAATTAAAACAAATAGCTTTAGATTGGAAAAAAAGTGAAAAGAAAGAAGAAGTAATGAAAAACCTTTTCAATTTATTGTTCAAAAAGAACGATGCGATTGTGATTAATAAATTAGCAAAGAAGGTAGATAAGAATTTTAAAGAAACCAATGCGCCGATAGTGGTAGGGGCAATCGTAAAGTTGAAAAAAAATTACCAGGTAGGTGAGGTATTGGAATTAAAAGGGAAACGAGCCATTGTGAAAGTAGGCCAGTTGCCAATGAATATTGACCTTGTAGATTTATTAGTTGTTGATGAGATTGCAAAGCAGACGATTACGAAGACCAATACAGCACCTAATACTACAAAAGTTTTTAACCCTTCAAAAATGAAAAATAAATGATACTTGACGATTTAAACAATATCAATAAGTATGTAGCCATACATCCAAGTTTTGAAAAAGCCTTTACTTATTTAACTTCCACTAATTTTGAAGATGTTAAACCAGGTAAATATGAAATAGAGGGGGAACAAATATTCGCCCTAGTTGTAAATGAGGATGGTGTGGCCATGTTAGATTCTACCGCACAATTTGAATGTCACAATGCTTATATAGATATTCAATATGTTTTTGGTGGGCTAGAAACAGTGGGATACAAGTCCCGCTTAACTTGTGTCGAGCCAAGGGGTGGATATGATTCAAAAAAAGACGTCTTATTTTATGAAGATGCACCCGATTTCTTCTTCAAATTGTATCCTGGACAATTTGGTATTTATTTCCCTGATGATGTTCATGCTCCTATGATTGGAGAAGGCAAAATCAAAAAAGTAGTGATGAAAATAAAAGTAAAATAATAGTATATGTCAGTTAAACAAGTTGAAATGGTGATGGCTCCAAGGGAACCCCACTATGTAGGAGATGGTTTTAGGGTTCATAATTTTATTCCAAGTGGATATGGTCTTACTATGGAAAGAATGGATCCTTTTATTTTTTTGGACTATGCAGCAAAATTTCATTTTCCTCCAAGCCCAAGTAAAGCAAAAGGGGTGGGTGTTCATCCACATAGAGGATTTGAAACCGTTACCATAGCTTATCAAGGAAGTGTAGCCCACCATGATAGTGGTGGAGGCGGTGGTGTTATTTCAAAAGGAGACGTTCAATGGATGACTGCTGCTAGTGGCGTTTTGCACAAAGAATACCATAGTGAGGAATTTAGTAAATCAGGGGGTGATTTTCAAATGGTACAATTATGGGTAAACTTACCTGCAAAGGATAAAATGTCTACTCCAAAATACCAGTCTATATCTAATGCACTTATTCCTAAAATAGCAGTCCCAAATAATGGGGGTGAAGTGGAAGTAATTGCAGGAGATTATGAAGGTTATACAGGTGCTGCATCCACATTTTCTCCTATTTATATGTTAAATGCTAAATTAAATAAACAGGGGGAAGCTAGTTTTACTTTACCTGCAAATTTTAATACTGGATTATTGGTTATTGAAGGATCAGTAATAGTGAATGGAATTGAAGCCGTTCCTTTAGATCATTTTGCATTATTGGCGAATTCAGGTGAAACATTCACAGTAAAAGCTTCAGAAGATAGCATTGTTTTAATATTATCTGGGGAACCTTTAAATGAACCCATTGCTTCTCACGGACCATTTGTAATGAATACCCGTCAGGAAATTATGCAAGCTTTTGAGGATTATGAACTAGGTAAATTTGGCGTTTTAGAAGACTAGTAAATAGAATTAATTCTAGGTACTATTTTTTTGAATTAACACTAATAGTTACAATAGGAGTTTAAATTTGTGGCTATGAACATAAAACGTATAGCCCTAATCATATTTTTAAGCTATTTGTTTAAAACAAGTAATGCCCAATTTGAACTTAAAATAAAGTCCAATCACACGCATGATAGTATTGCCTATTTAAGAGGTGTGGTTTTTGATGATAAAAACTTTATTCCAAAAGACACTTTAGCGCTATATAAAGGACTCAATACAGTAAAGAATAGTAAAGCCATAGTAGGAGGAATATATTTTCTATACTTTCCAAAAAGCAAAAAGAAATTATTTTTAACCTTAGAAAATAACGACAAAATTTCTTTATCCATAAGTGATGCTGATTATTTAAATACCATTCAATCCAATAGTATTAAAAATGATAGTTTTTTCGCCTATCAAAGATTAGAAGCTTCTTTGTCTAATATTGATAGTAGCTATGAATTACAAATTAAACAAGGAAAGAAATTTAATCTTGCACAGAAAGCTGCTTTTTTTGAGTCGAAAAATATGCAATTAATTACAGCTAGAAGTGCAATGATGAAGACCATAAAGTCAACTTCGGCTTTATATTTATACTTTGATGCATTAAATAAATTGGATGCTTCAGTACCCAATAAAAGAAAATTTGAGGAAAGGTTTAATTTTATACAAGCCCTGGATATTGGTGCCCCTAAACTATTGTTTACCCCTGTTTTAAGACCTATAATCACTGAATATCTCTCTTATTACCCTTTACAGGCAGACTCCATAGTGAAAGGGGTTGATAGTATCATGATTAGGCTTGACTGCAAAGGGAAATCGTATCCATATATTTTTGACCAGCTCTCTAAAATTTTAAAGAATAGAGAAATTCAAAATAACACCAATGCCTATTTTTATTTTATAAATAAATATGTAAAAGAAAATAAATGCAAATTTTTGGATCCAAAACTAGAAAAACAGTTTTTAGAAGAGTTAAACCAACTTAAACAATTAACTGCTCAGGATACGAGTGTGAATATTATATTAAAAGATACTGCGGGTGTCAATCAAAACTTGCATGATTTTGCAAAATCATATGACCTTACAGTAATTACTTTTTTTGACCCAACTTGTGAACATTGTAAAGTTGAATTACCCAGGATGGATAGTACCATCAAATTATTAGAAAAACAATTAGTGCTTACTATTGGGAAATTTACAATCTGTAATGATATGGGAACACAACCGGCTTTTTGGAAATCTTTTATTACCGAACATCATTTAGACTACAATTATGTCCATGTTAGTTTAGGCACTAATAATGAAATAAGGAAGGCTTATGACGCGTATACTAACCCGTTATTTTATATTATTGACAAAAATGGAAAATTTATAAGTAAAAAGTTAAGCGTAAATACCTTAAAAAAGACTTTGATTGCCTATATTCAATCCCCTAAGTAATCATTAAATTGTTTAATTTTGTTTAATAAATCAATAGTTATGAAATCGATATTCGTTGCCACATTACTTGTTTTTGGTATGTTTAGTTGTAAAGCACAAACACCACAAGCAGATATCACTAAAGTTTTAAAATTTACCAATGACAATTTTGACATGGGTAAAATTACCACAGGAAAACCTACTGAGTTTAATGTTGATATACAAAATATAAGTGCTGCTCCAGTTACGCTCGATAATGTAATGGTTGGTTGTGGTTGCACAACACCTAAATACACTAAAGGTCAGGTGATTGCTCCAGGTGAACATGCCTCGGTATTGCTAGGTTTTAATGGAAGCGCTGTGGGTGCATTTTCGAAAGTAGCCACTATCTTTTTTTCGGGTAACCTCACTAAACAAGTTAGTTTCCATGGGGAAGGGGTTCAACAATAAGCATTAATTACTTTATGTATAGGAAGGTCATCCAATGGGTGGCCTTTTTTATTGTAGGAATTAGCTCAAGCAAGCTTGGCTCATTTTGAACACAAAAAAACCACGATAAATCGTGGTTTTTGGACTGGTTGGCGGAGAGAGAGGGATTCGAACCCCCGGACCTGTAACAGTCAATAGTTTTCAAGACTATCGCAATCGACCACTCTGCCATCTCTCCGCGGCAAATGTAGGTTAGGAAACCGAATTTTGCAAAAAATAATGTCTTTTTATTATCTACTACAAATCACCTAATTAATTGACTACTAACTATCTTTACAAAAAAGTAGCAATTGAAAGAACTATCGGCTTTAAATGTATTTTTCTGGAAATATCGGTTCCGATTTTTTACGGGTATCCTATTGGTAATTGCTACCAACTATTTAGCCGTATTGGCTCCACAAATCACGGGATATGTAGTTAGTTTGGTACAAGCCAAACTTCCAGGTGGGAAAGCAGTTTCCACTACTCATCAGGATGTGATTGTTTCGTTTATTTCTAAATTGAGTCTACACAACCAATTTAGTTTTGCCTCCTTAATTACTTTTTGCAGCATTACCATTTTAGCCTTGGCCATTATTAGGAGCGTTTTTATGTTTTTTATGCGTCAAACGATTATTGTAATGAGTAGGCATATTGAGTTTGATCAAAAAAATCAGGTATATGCTCATTATCAAAAACTAGATACTGAATTTTATAAAACACATAGTACTGGGGATTTAATGAATAGAATGTCCGAGGATGTGAGTAGAGTAAGAATGTACACTGGACCCTCTTTAATGTATTTGATTAATTTGATTTCATTAATTGGATTTTGTTTGTTTAATATGTTTAGTAAGGATGTTCGTTTAAGTTTATTTGTACTAGCCCCTTTACCAATATTAGCCATTACCATTTATATCGTCAATAGTATCATCAATAAAAAGAGTGAGCAGATCCAGGGGCAATTATCAGACTTAACAACCAATGCACAAGAATCCTATTCGGGTATTCGTGTGATTAAATCCTTTGTTCAGGAATCTGCTATGTTGGGATTCTTTAAAAAAAATAGCGAACTGTATCGTAAGAATGCAGTGAGTCTGGCTAGGGTAGAAGCTTTTTATACACCCACTATGTCATTAATGATTGGGTTAAGTACCTTATTAACTATTTATTTGGGTGGCATGCAAGCTTATCAGGATCCAAGTAAAGTGGGGACGATTATTGAGTTTGTGATTTATATTAACATGCTTACTTTTCCTGTAAGTGCCATTGGTTGGACAGCGAGTATGATCCAAAGAGCTGCCGCCTCTCAAAAAAGATTAAATGAATTTTTATCTATTGAACCCTCCATTAAAACAAAAGCAAACCCAATTGATTTAGAATTTGTGAAGGGTGCTATTGAATTTGAGAATGTTAATTTTACCTATGTACATTCAGGAATAAAAGCGCTAGTGAATTTTAATTTAAGTATTAAAGCAGGTCAAAAGGTTTTAATTCTTGGAAAAACTGGTTCAGGCAAATCATCTATTGCACAACTCATTACTAGAATGTATGATCCAACCAATGGTATGGTCAAAGTGGATGAGGTAAATATTAAAGATTTATCTGTACAAGCTTTACGTAAATCCATAGGCTATGTTCAACAGGATGTATTTTTGTTTAGTGATTCAATACATAATAATATTCAATTTGGACTGGAGGCAGTTACACATAATGATGAAGTAATCCTTGCCACTAAAACAGCCAATGTATATAATGAAATAGAACAACTTCCAAAGCAATTTGAGACCCTTATAGGAGAGCGTGGCACCACTTTGAGTGGTGGTCAAAAACAGCGAGTTTCCATTACTCGATCCATTATTAAGAAACCTTCTATCTTTGTTTTCGACGATTGTTTGAGCGCAGTGGATGCCAAAACGGAACAATCTATTTTAAGTAGTTTGTCTAACTATATCCATGATAAAACCACAATCTTTATAACACATCGTATTTTTTATAGCTTCAAATTTGATTTGATTGTCTATTTGGAAGACGGAAAAATAGCTGAAATGGGCACACACGAAAGCTTATTAGCTAAAAATGGCCTCTATGCCGAACTTTATCGTATTCAGCAAACCCATGAGCAACATTAAAAATTATTAAAATCAAAATTTCCATTTTTCGAGCAATTTGTATATTTTAGATAACTAAATGATATAAATAATATGGAGAACGAAAATTTTGATCAGCAGGAAAGAAAGATGGAAAGCGTTTTTAGCACAAGAATCCGAGCTGGTAAAAGAAGAACTTATTTTTTTGATGTAAGAGCTACCAGAGCCAATGATTATTTTGTAACCATCACTGAGAGTAGAAAACGTTTTGATAATAATGGATATGATCGTCATAAGATTTTCTTATACAAAGAAGATTTCAATAAATTTTTAAAAGCAATTACAGAAGCAGTTGATTATGTAAAAACTGAACTCATGCCAGATTTCGACTTTGATGCTTTTAATCACGAAGAATCTTATGATGCAGATGGCAATTATATAGGACAACCTGCACAAGAAAATAAAGCGGATGATACAGTAGCAGCTGCTACTGTAGTAACAGAAACCGTTCCAGAACCTGAACCCGAAGAAGATATAGATCCTTCTACAATCACGGAAAAGAAACCATTGGAAGCAAGAGATACACAAGCAAGCGAAGGCGATAATTTGAGCGGGGAAGCAGTAGACAAATGGTAATTACAATTCTTTAGTCATCCAAATATCACATCCACAATGTCCACTATTACCAAGTGGTTGTTGAATGTGCATGAAGCCTACATTTTCATAAATGGAAACAGCTTTTGAAAGTTCGGGCATGGATTCCAGGTAAACCTGTGTGTATCCATTTTGCTTTGCCCATTCCATAGATTTTAGCAATAATTGTTTACCTAATCCAGTGCCTCGTGCAGAAGACTTTAAGTATAATTTTACCAATTCGCAGGTACCAGTTGGTAAATTCTCAGTTGGGTAAATTCCACAACCGCCAACCAATTCATTATTAAGGATCGCTACAAAATAATAGGCACCAGAGGCTCTGAATAATTCATATAAAGCATCGGTGGTTGGATCAAAATATACGGTACCTGGTTTATTTGCACCAAATTCAGTTAATGCATCACGTATCACTTTAGCTAAAGCAATATTATCAGTAGGTTCAATTGGACGTATTTGAATATCAGTAGCCATTATTTTATTACGCTTTCCTCCAAGCTTTAAATTGATTGATTAATCCATTGGTGGAAGCATCATGTCCTTTTACGGATTCATCGTTTCCTAATTCAGGTAAAATTTTATTAGCTAACTGTTTACCTAATTCTACACCCCATTGGTCAAAACTAAATATATTCCAAATAACCCCTTGCGTATAAATTTTATGCTCGTAACATGCAATTAAAAATCCTAAGGAAGTAGGCGTTACTTTCTTCATTAAGAAAGAATTGGTTGGCTTATTACCAGCAAAAACTTTAAATGGAGCCAAGAAATCAATTTCTTTTTCGGATTTATTTGCAGCTGCTAATTCAGCAACCACTTCGTTTTGTGTTTTGCCATTTAACAAAGCTTCGGTTTGAGCAAAATAGTTACTTAGTAATTTTTCATGATGATCTCCAATTGGATGATGCGTTTGTGCCGGAGCAATAAAATCGCAAGGAATGACTAAAGTACCCTGATGAATTAATTGATAAAATGCATGTTGACCATTGGTACCTGGTTCTCCCCAAATTACAGGACCTGTTGCATAGTTTACAGCGGTTCCTTTGCGGTCAATATATTTTCCATTGCTTTCCATATTGCCTTGTTGGAAATAGGCAGCAAATCGGTGCATGTATTGATCATAGGGTAAGATGGCCTCACTTTGTGCACCAAAGAAATTGGTATACCAAATTCCTAAAAGAGCCATCATCACTGGAATATTTTTATCGAAAGAAGTTTCTCTAAAATGATTGTCAGCATCATGCGCTCCTTTTAATAAAGATTCAAAATTTTCATATCCAATGGTTAATGCAATGGATAAACCAATGGCACTCCATAATGAATATCTTCCACCCACCCAGTCCCAAAACTCAAACATGTTCTTACTACTAATACCAAATGCATTGACTGCTTTTTCATTGGTACTTAAAGCAATAAAATGGGTAGCAATATGTGCTTCCTCTTTAGCATGTTCTAAAAACCAAACGCGCGCTGTGTGAGCGTTGGTCATGGTTTCTTGTGTAGTAAAGGTTTTAGAAGCAATTAAGAATAAAGTTTCTTCAGCGTTTACTTTTTTTAATGTTTCTGCAATATGTGTCCCATCTACATTACTTACAAAATATACTTGAATGCCTTCTATCCAATAAGGTTTCAATGCTTCCGTTACCATCACTGGCCCTAAGTCACTCCCACCAATGCCAATATTTACAATGCTAGTAATTTTTTTACCAGTATATCCTGTATGTGCCCCACTATGAATAGACGCACAAAAGCTTTTCATTTGTCTTAATACGCGCTTAATTTCTGGCATTACATCTGCACCATCTACCAAAACTGGAGTATTTGAAAAATTTCTTAAGGCTGTATGTAATACCGCTCGATTTTCAGTTTCATTTATGGATTGTCCTGCAAATTGTGATTCAATGGCTTCTTTTAATGCACACTCATTGGCTAATTGTAATAAAAGTTGCTTGGTTTTATCCGTGATGATATTCTTTGAGTAATCAAATAATAAATCGGGTGTTGAAATAGAGTAGGTATCAAATCTTTTTTCATCCGCAGCAAATAAATCACGCATATGCTTACGACTCATCTCGTCTTCAAAATGTTTTTTTAAAACAAACCAGGCCTGTGTCGTCGTTGGGTTAATTCTTTCTAACATGTCTTCTTCTTATTATTATGAGTGCTTTATTAATTATAATGAATTGATGATATCAATTGTTTTTGCTAAATCGGATTCAGTGATATCTAAATGAAATACAAATCTTACTTGAGTAGGGGTCATGGCAATTGCTAAAATCCCTTTTTCTTTTAAAGTATCGGCTAAGCTTGTAGCGGTATACTTTCCACCAATGTTGGAAATAACAATATTGGTTTCAACAGGTAGTATGGAATTTACAAAATCCTTTTTAGCCAACACTTCACTTAGCTGTAAAGCATTTTTATGATCATCTGCCAAGCGATCAATATGATGATCCAATGCATAAATTCCAGCTGCTGCTAAATAACCCGCTTGTCTCATTCCGCCGCCAAACACTTTTCTCCATCGACGTGCTTTTTTGATAAAATGGGCAGACCCCAATAAAACACTTCCAACAGGAGCCCCTAAGCCCTTACTTAAACATATAGAAATTGAATCAAATATACTTCCATAATCTATGGCTGCTTCTTGTTTATGTACGATGGCATTAAATATACGCGCGCCATCTAAGTGTAAGGCTAAATGATGTGTTTGTGCTACTTTTTTTATGGCTTTAAAATCATCAAAATCATAGCAAGCGCCACCACCTCTGTTACTCGTATTCTCTAAACTGATTAAACTGGAAATGGGTTTATGAACGTCCTCAGGATTGATACCTGCTAAAATCTTTTCAGCGGTGAGTCTTCCACGGTCTCCCTGTAGTAGCTTTACGGAACAACCTGAATTAAAAGCAATTCCACCCCCTTCGTATTGATAAATATGAGATAATTCGTCACAAATCACTTCGTCTCCTGCCTGCGTATGGGTTTTAATGGCCAATTGATTGGTCATAGTGCCTGTTGGACAAAATAAGCCAGCTTCCATGCCAAATTTAGCAGCTGTAATTCTTTCTAAGGAGTTGATACTTGTATCTTCTCCAAATACATCATCACCAACTGGAGCGGATTGCATAAATGCTAACATTCCAGGTGTTGGTCTAGTGACGGTATCGGATCGGTAGTCAATCATATGGCGAAGATAATTCGGGAGGGGGGATTATCCTTAAAAATATGGGTTAAAATGATGAATTATTGTCCCCAAACTGAGGTAAATTTGGCCAGAAAACCTGCTTTAAGTCCTTAATAATCAATATTTGTAAAATTGGGGACAAAATATTACCTTTGCAGACTGGCAACACTAAACTATTTTGGTGTTTCCTACGTTATATACTTAAATAAATTCATTGCATGAGGCAGCTTAAAATTGCTACACAGATTACCAACAGAGATTCTCAGGCGGTTGAAAAGTACTTACAAGAGATTTCTAAGATTTCAATGATCAATCCTGAAAGGGAAACGACCTTAGCGCAACAAATAAAAATGGGTGACCAACGCGCTTTAGATGAATTGGTGCAAGCCAATTTACGTTTCGTGGTTTCCGTTGCTAAACAATATCAACATCAGGGCTTGTCTTTGAGTGATTTAATTAATGAGGGTAATTTAGGTTTAATTAAGGCAGCACAACGTTTTGATGAAACCAAGGGATTCAAATTCATTTCATACGCTGTATGGTGGATTCGTCAATCTATATTACAGGCTTTGGCAGAACAAGGTCGTTTGGTTCGTTTGCCACAAAATAAAATTGGCACTTATAATAAGGCTAACAAGGCTTATATGGCATTTGAACAAGAACATGAGCGTGAACCTTCTACGGAGGAGCTAGCAGGTATCTTAGAAATGTCTGAAACCGAAATAAACAATATCTTCCAATCTAATACACGTCATACTTCATTAGATGCTCCAGTTCATGAAGCAGAAGATGTTGCAATGGGTGATTTACTTCAAGGGGGCGATGATACAGACGAAGATGTGATGAAAGATTCTTTAAGAGAGGAAATTCGTCGTGTACTTAAGTCGTTGAGTCCTAGAGAGGCAGAGATTGTTAACGCTTATTTTGGTTTAGATGGAGAAAATGGAGTTACCATTGAGCAAATAGGGATTAAATACGATTTAACTAAAGAGAGAATTAGACAAATTAAAGAACGTGCTATTAAACGTCTACAAAAGGCAAGATATAGCAATGCGTTAAAAGCTTATTTGGGCTAATTATTAACAATATCATAAAAAGCCCCAACGATCGCAAAGATTTGTCGGGGCTTTTTTTTAACTATTTTTGAAGCGATTTAAAGTATATAAATAAGAAAAAATGGAAACAGAAAAAGTAAGCATACTCATTATAGGTTCAGGTCCTGCCGGTTATACAGCTGCAATATATGCAGCAAGAGCAAATATGAAACCACTTTTATATCAAGGGATTCAACCAGGTGGCCAATTAACCATTACGACAGAAGTGGAAAACTATCCTGGATTTCCAGATGGTATTCAAGGTCCAGAAATGATGGTGAATTTTGAAAAACAAGCTGCACGTATGGGTACTGACATTCGTTATGGCTTAGCCACTAAAGTTGATTTTAGTGGAGCCGTAAAGAAAGTTTGGATTGACGATGAAAAAATTATTGAAGCGGATGCTGTTATCATTTCAACAGGTGCAAGTGCAAAATGGTTGGGTATACCAAGTGAAGAACGCTTAAATGGTTTTGGTGTAAGTGCTTGTGCCGTTTGTGATGGGTTCTTTTTTAAAGGTAAAGAAGTGGCAATAGTAGGTGCAGGGGATACGGCTGCCGAAGAAGCACATTATTTATCTAAGATGTGTACACAAGTACATATGATTGTAAGAAAAGATCAAATGCGTGCAAGTAAGGTAATGCAGGATCGTGTTTTGAATACGCCTAATATTAAAGTATATTTTAATTCAGAGACGGACGAAATTTTAGGAGAAAAATCAGTACAAGCAGTTCGTATCAAGAATAATAAAACCAATGAATTGCATGAAATTCCAGTGAGTGCATTCTTTGTAGCCATTGGCCACACGCCCAATAGTGATATTTTCAAAGACTATTTAACAATGGACGAAACCGGTTATATTTTAACAACGCCTGGCACCACTAAAACAAATGTGGAAGGTGTATTTGCTTCAGGTGATGTGCAAGATAAAAATTATCGTCAAGCGGTTACGGCTGCAGGCAGTGGATGTATGGCTGCTTTAGATGCAGAGCGTTACTTAACTGCGAAAGGTCACTAATATGTCAAATAATATCATGACCATACAATTAAATAATATACAATTTTATGGGTATCATGGTTTATACAAGGAAGAACAAAAAGTAGGTAACAATTTTATTGTAAACTTATCCATTGAGTTTGTTCCTGTCAATCATAAAATCACTTCTATTAGCGAGACCATTGATTATGTTCAAGTATACCATTTGGTAAATGCAAGAATGCAGATAACAACCCCTTTATTAGAAACTATTGTAGGGGATATTGCAGATTCAATTTTTGAAAAATTCTCAATGGCTCAAAAAGTAAATATTCAAATTACTAAAGAAAAAGTTTACATCAATACTTTAAACGGCAATATGTCTGTTGCCTTATCTAGAACAAGAGCAGCTTTATAATCTATATTTTTTTACCCTTCCACCTATTTGATTTAATATACCAATAGGAGGGTAATAGTAGCGTTATCCAGTAAATAATTTCACATATCCAGCCAATGGTAATGGGGAGATTAAAATATTCAATAGTTAAATAGGCGTAGATCAAATAAATGATAATGGCAACAAATTCAATGCCTAAGTTTATTTTAGATTGTCCAGTTCCGGTAACGGCGTTTAACCAAACAGTGGCTATAGACATAAATAATAGCGCTATGGATACGACTCGTAAAACGGGTATCCCTTCTTGTATAAATCCTTCTCCCTGTCCATAAATAGAAAGAAAAGGTTTAGCAAAAACATTAAGTAATATACATACTGCAAGTGCAAATCCAAAACTCCATTTCATTATCTCTTTTATTAAGAAAGTTACTTTGTCCTCCATATTTTGCCCAATTATATTACTTACCATGGTATTGGAGGTAGCCGCAAAGGCCCAGGTAAAACTTCCAAAAAATCCAAATATATTTCGCATCGCATTGGAAACAGCTAGTGATTGTTCTCCTCTGTGTTCAATAAGTATATAAAAGAATTCCCAACTAATAATACTTATCATATACTGTGTCATGATAGGAGCGGATTGAACTAGTATTAGTTTTATATAGTCCCATTTAAAATTAAAATGTTTAAATAATTCAAAACGTGCTCCAATTTTTTGATAATGGATGACTAAATAAATAACGAATAAACCCATTACTTCGGCAATAATAGAGGCATACGCAGCACCATTGATACCCATTTTAGCAAAACCAAAATGACCAAATATTAAACTGTAATCAAAGAATATATTTACAATGGCTTCGGTTGCGGTACCTATGATTAAAAATTTACTTTGATTCGTTCCCACCAATAAGGCATTACGCATTTGATATATAAACAAAAAGGGGAGTCCCCAAATTCTAATTTTCAAGAATTCAATAACGGTATTGGCGCGCTCCTGATCTTGTAATAGACTATGGAAAATACTCGGTACCACTAAATAGGTGAATGAAATGCCAATTACGGATAGCACAATGGATATGATTACACCCTGTGAAAATAAAATACCAATTTCGTCCACCCGATTTTCGCCAGCTCTTCTCGATATTAAAGCCTGTAATCCATTATTCAACCCTTGTCCCATGACTCCAAAAATGAGGTAAAAAACACCCGTAATGCCTCCAATAGCCAACGCTTGTGTACTTAATGCACCTAAGAAAATATTATTGATTACAAAATTAATTTGAGGCACTAAAATAGCTAACGCAATAGGTAGTGAAATGGCTAATATTTGTTTACTACTAATTGTTACTTGTAAGGATGGGGTAGCTTGCGAACTGCTCATATTTTGCAAATCTACAATTAGTTTTAGCAAAGAACTGCACCTTTTTTTATATCATTGCATAAGAATTGGACTATGGCAAAAAAGAAAATTGGGATATATACGAGTTTAGAAAGCACCTTTAACAATAAAGTCGAAGATTTATACCTTATTGTTGACAGAGACAGTATTGTATTTTCGGTGAAGAATACGAACCGAAATGAATATGTCGCATTCGAACATTTCGAAAATAGCGCCGACAATGTTGGATGGCATCAACTCATTGCTTACCTACAAAATAATTCAAAATTAATTCAGCATGTGTTTGCGAATATTCATTTTGTTTGGAATAGTCCTAAATGTTTTATTACTAAAAAGTTAATAAAAGAAGACACTTTAAGGTATCAACAGGAATTAGATTTGATCCATGGAGCCAGCAATGAAGAGGAATTATATCTAAAGCCTATTGACGAAGATAAAATATTGGTTTTTTCCGTACCCGATGCATTAAGTACATTGTTATCAAGATCCTTTCCAACAGGCAAATGGCATCATTATATGGAATATGTGTTGGCTCAGCATGTTCAAGATGCTGCCTTATTATTTCTATTTGAAAACAACTGTTGTTTAAGATTGGTCAACGAAGGCACAAATCAATTATTAAATTATTTCCCATTAGAAGGGGATGATCAAAATTGTTTTACCCTGTTAAATGCATGTTCACATGTCTTAGCCAATACCAATGAAGCCCATTTGAAGGTATGGGGTATTCACCAATTACAAAATTCGTTTGTGAATGCGCTAGTACCTTATTTTAAATCATTTGAAATGGTATTGGATCAAGTAGGAGATGTTCAAACGACTTTGAATAAAAATTACCCCCATCACATTTACGCTACCTATTTTATATTCTAATGCGCATCATATCAGGAAAATTTGGAGGTAGGAGAATTAGCCCACCGCATAATATGCCCCATACAAGGCCAACCACCGACATCGCAAAAGAAGGGTTATTTAATATGCTCCAAAATAGGGTACAGATTGAAGGTGCAAAAACCTTGGACTTATTTGGAGGGACGGGATGTATTAGTTATGAATTGGCTTCCAGAGGAGCAGCTGATTTAACCATCGTTGAAAAAGATAGCATCATGTTGGGGTTTATTAAAAAAAATATTGAAATGTTAAAGATTGAAAATGTCCAATTGTTACAAATGGACGTATTTCAGTATTTGAGTACTTGTAAGAATCAATATGATGTTATTTTTGCAGGGCCACCTTATGCCTTAAATACTATCGATCAGCTTCCCAAAATCATCGTTGAACAACAACTTATAAGTCCCGAAGGTTATTTTATATTAGAGCATACCCCTAGAAACAATTACAAAAACTACCCTGGCTATAGTTTTGAACGTAATTATGGTACCACCATATTTAGTTTTTTTGAGTAAATTGTAGCATGCAAAAAATAGAAGCAAGGCAATTTTTTCAAAATAAGCGTAAAGCATTAACACAAAGCGAATGTCTTAAATTAGATGATTTACTGCTCATTCAATTTCAAAAATTTAATTGGGGAAATATGGATTGTATTGGAAATTTTTATCCAATAGAAAAACAAAATGAGCCAAATAGTATTTTATTAGCTAAATATTTAAAGTATATTTTTCCCAATATTACAATAGCGTATCCTAGCATTTTACAAGACGGACTCGATATGGAATTTTTTAAAGAGACTGAGGAATTTATTGAGAACAAATGGGGAATTATAGAACCCTTACCAGTTCAAAAAGTAGAAAAGAAAACAATGAATGCGGTGTTGGTTCCCTTATTGGGATTTGATACCAATGGGCAAAGAATAGGATTTGGAAAAGGTTTTTATGACCGCTATTTTGAAAACGAGACAAAAGATTGCCTCCGTATTGGGATTTCTTATTTTGAACCCATCGCTAAATTGGAGGATACCCATCAATTTGACGTACCTTTGACACATTGTATTACGCCGTCGAAAATTTATGAATTTTAATACCATTTTCTTAAAATCCTTTAGAGTATTACTGCTTCCATTTGCTTTATTATATGGGTGTATTGTTTATTGTAGGAACTGGATGTTTAATAAGAAATTTTTCAAATCTGTTGGTTTTAATATTCCTATCATCTGTGTAGGAAATTTATCTCTGGGAGGTACTGGAAAATCTCCCATGGTTGAACATATATTATCTATCCTTTCAGATGATCATAATATAGCCACCTTAAGCAGGGGCTATAAAAGAAAGACTAAAGGCTATGCATTAGCAGGTGCACAAACCACCGCTTTAGAAATAGGGGATGAACCCATGCAATTTCATATTAAATACCCTAATGTTTCAGTGGCGGTTTGCGAAAGAAGAATTGAAGCCATTCCACAACTCATACAGGATGTTCCTAATTTATCGGGCATCATTTTAGACGATGCTTTTCAGCATAGAGAAATTATTGCAGGACTTAACATATTACTGACAGACTATAGTAATTTATATTGTGATGATATTTTCTTTCCTACAGGTGATTTAAGAGACGAACGCAGATCCGCAAGTCGTGCTAATATTATTGTAGTTACAAAATGCCCAACGAATTTAACAATATCAGAAAGAGATGAGATCATCGAAAAATTATACCCTGAACAACATCAAAGTATATTCTTTACTTCAATTGCTTACGATACTCCTTATCATATTTATAACCCTAATGAAGAATGGGTTTTAACTTTAAGAGATGAGGTATTGCTGGTATGTGGCATTGCCAATCCACTACCCTTAAAAGAATACTTACACGAAAACACACAAACCTATTATCAAATTAGTTATAGCGATCATCATATTTTTTCTATCGAAGATTTAAACGAGATAAAAGAAAAATTTGATCAAATAACATCAAATAGCAAATTAATTTTAACAACCGAAAAAGATGCAGTGAGATTGGTTAAATACACAGAAGAATTAAATGATATTCCTTTATATGTGTTACCGATAAAACCCCATTTCTTATTTGATGCTGAAAAGGCATTTAATTCATTGGTCATTGACTACCTTGCACAATTTCATACAAACACAAATGGGAACTAAGAAAAACACAACCAAGAAATCAAGTAATAAATCGACTAGTAAGTCGACAAAAAAGACACATCACACCACCAAGCAAACGAATTTAGCCACAACCTATAGAGGTAAATTAGATATTGCTAAATCAGGAATGGGATTTGTAATAGTGCCTAATATTGAAAATGATATTCTCGTTTTCCCAACCGATTTTAATACCGCATTGAAAGGGGATGAAGTAGCGGTGAAAATTACCAAAATTAGACAGGGCTCTGGAAAAAAAGAAGGAAAGGTATTAGAAGTAATTAAAAGGAAACAGGTTTCTTTTGCAGGTACCATGCAGGTAATGGAGAAGACGGCCTTTTTTATTCCTAGTTCTTTATATCCAATGCCTGATATTTATGTACCCTTAAATAAACTAAAAGGAGCCAAGGATAAAGACAGGGTAATTGTTCAATTGACTAAATGGGAAAATGCCAATCGCAAACCCGAAGGAGAAGTGGTGAGTGTATTCACACCAGAACAAGAAAATGATTTGGCCATGAAGTCTATTGTGGCAGAAGCAGGATTTAATTTAGAATTTAGTGAAGAGACTTTGGCGTTTGCTAGATCATTGTCCTCCACCATTTCTGAACATGAAATTGCAAAAAGAAAAGATTATCGTAAAATCCTCACTTTCACTATCGATCCAGTAGATGCCAAAGATTTTGATGACGCCATTTCATATCAAAAATTAGAGAATGGTAATATTGAAATTGGGGTGCATATTGCCGATGTAAGCCATTATGTTCAACCAGATACGGCAATTGATAAAGAAGCTTATGAACGTGCCACTTCGGTTTATTTACCAGATAGGGTATATCCCATGTTGCCAGAAAAAATTTCCAATGAATTATGTTCTTTAAGACCCCATGAAGAAAAATTAACGTTCTCTGCCACTTTTGAAATTAACGAACAAGATAAAATTGTTAATACCTGGTATGGTAAAACAATCATCTATTCTGACCGTCGCTTTACCTATGAACAAGTACAAGAAATTATAGAAACTAAAATAGGGGATCATAGTACTGAAATATTGTGGCTATTGGATTATACACAAAAATTAAGAAAAGAAAGATTCCAAAATGGAGCCATTAATTTCTCCTCACAAGAAGTTCGATTCACATTGGATGAAAAAGGAAAACCAATAGGTATTACTGTTAAAGAAAGTAAGGAATCACATCAATTGATTGAAGAGCTTATGCTAAAAGCCAATCAATTAATGGCAGAAAAAATGGGACATATTAAAATCAAAAAAGAACCTATTCCATTCCCATATCGGATCCATGATCAACCTAATGAAGATAAGTTAGCTCCATTTGTAGCTTTTGCAAAAACTCATGGCTATCCGTTTGATTTAAGTAGTCCCGATCAAATTGCGCATAGTTTTAATGCGTTAATGTTATCGGCACAGGGTAAACCAGAACAACATGTATTAGAACAATTAGGCATTAGAACCATGGCCAAAGCTGTGTATACCACTAACAATATTGGACATTATGGTTTGGGCTTTGAACACTATTGTCATTTTACCTCACCTATAAGACGTTATCCCGATGTCTTGGTGCATAGAGTGGTTCAATCTGTAATATTGGGAAATCCAATGAACGATGCGGCTATGGAAGAGAAATGTGTGCATTGCAGTGAACGAGAAAGAGCGGCTATGGAAGCGGAAAGAGCCTCCAATAAATACAAGCAGGTAGAATTTATGAGTCAATACCTTGGTCATACTTTTGAAGGGGTGATTAGTGGGGTATCAAGCTTTGGCTTTTTTGTTGAAACCGTAGAACATAAATGTGAAGGCTTAGTAAGCATTACCACATTGTCTCGAGTTGACGACTTTAGACTTGTAGAGACTAGTTATTCCTTGGTGGGTTCAAGATCGGGGCGTAAGTTTAGTATGGGCGATAAAATTATGGTTAAAGTGGTTGCAGCGAATTTAGAAAAGCGACAATTGGATTTTGAGTGGGAACCCAATAAATAATTTCATTATTATTTAACTAAGAAGCTATTTCCGTAAATTCTATGCCTTCCTCTGCGAGCGATTTTAAGATAGGATTATAGATACTTGGATGTATTGGAATATGAACACCTGTTAAAGATATTTCACCTTTTAAATAAGCGCAAACACCCATTGCAAGTGGTAATCCAACCGTACTTGCCATTGCTGTTTGAATTGAATTTTGCCCCTTTAATACTAAGCTGCTTTGAATATGATGAGGCTGGTTGTTAAGTAAATAATCAATTTCATGCATCATCACCACCATATCCTTATCCTCATTAGCAAGCATCCATTTAGTTTCTAATAACCACTGTAATATACTTGCATTGGACTCATTAAAACGAGCAGGGATGACTTCATTTGCTTCCAATCCAATAAATTCTAATTGTGCTTTTAATGTTTTATTTTGTATAAATGTTGCATACAAATTGGTTAAGTTATTTGCTTGCAGATGTTTGTTAAACCAACCCTTTACCGTTTCAGTTGTTGAAATTGTTATGGGTGTTTCATTGGTTAAACCCAATTGAATAATAGCATCCCAACCACTACAAAATGCGGGATGTCTCAAGGTGGTTCTAATAAAATCTTTTACTCCATTTAAGGAATAGGTTTCGATATAGGACAAGGAATTCCGATTAGGATAATAAGCAAGTGTTCCTATGTTGGGCACCATAACCGTTGGGGCATTATGAAATAATTGCTCATATAGGAGTTCCTTTGTGATACCGTCCTCAAAAAATATAGCGCCTGCTTTTCCTGCTAAAATGATATTACGAGGGTTCCAGCTTATTTTATAATGCCATGGATTATTATCACTCTCTGGAGCAATTAAGCCCCCGCAATGGGACTTAAAACCCGTAATAACACCTCCCTTATTTTGAATTCGATGTATTAATTCCATTGCACTCATGTGATCCATACCAGGATCTAGCCCCATTTCACATAAAAACAATACATTTTTTTCCTTTGCTTCTTGGGCTAAAGATTGCATATTTTCATCTACATAGGATGCGGTGAAAAGTGGCTTTATATGCTGTAAACAATCCTTGGCAACTAAGAAGTGTAGGAAGGCGGGTAGCATAGAAACCACCACATCGGCTTGCTGAATATACTCGTTTCTGATTGCACTATTTTCTATATCAAAACCAACAGCATGGCCATTTTCAGCATGATTCCACTTATGATCAGCCATAGATTTATCGCCGTCTGCTAGTACAATATACCAGTTATATTCTACTGCTTTTTTCTGTAAATATTGGATAAGCACGGTAGCACTTTTTCCTGCACCCAATACTAAAATTTGAGGTCTAGACATGTTCTGAATTTATCCAAAATTAAAGGGTCATAAACTGACAATTAAAGTTAGCTTTTATTACCCACAATTGAGTGCTAAACTGTGGATAAATGGCTGCTAAAATAAGGGTAAAAAATACCAAAAAAAGGGGGGTTAAAGTTATCTTCGTAAGGAGTCCGTTAGCCTAATTTTTAGACTACACATTAGACGAAAAGAAAGTAACAATTATGGAAGAAAATTTGAATGAAAATTCAGGTCCTGAGCAGACCCAAGATAATGACCGTGTCATAAAGGTTAATATCGAAGAGCAAATGAAAACATCCTACATTGACTATTCAATGTCAGTAATTGTAGGGCGTGCTTTACCAGATGTTAGAGATGGATTTAAACCCGTTCATCGTCGTGTTTTATTCGCGATGCATGAGTTGGGAAATAATAGCAATAAGGCATATAAAAAATCGGCACGTATCGTGGGAGAGGTAATGGGTAAGTTTCACCCACACGGCGACACCGCTATTTATGACACTTTAGTACGTATGGCACAAGAATGGACCATGCGTTATAAGTTGGTGGACGGACAGGGTAACTTTGGTAATCAGGATGGTGATCCTCCAGCAGCGATGCGTTATACAGAAGCTCGTTTACAACGTATTTCTGAAGCCATGTTGGACGATTTAGAAAAAGACACCGTAGACTTTCAATTGAACTTTGATGATAGCTTACAAGAGCCAAGCGTGTTGCCTACGCGCATTCCTCAATTACTAGTGAATGGTTCATCGGGTATTGCTGTGGGTATGGCAACCAATATGCTTCCTCATAATTTATGTGAAGTGGTAGATGGTTGTATTGCTTACATAGAAAATAAAGATATTACCGTTGAGGAATTAATCAATTTTGTAAAAGCACCCGATTTCCCAACGGGTGGAGTGATATATGGAATGGAAGGTGTGAAACAGGGATTAATGACAGGTCGTGGTCGTGTGGTACTCCGCGGAAAATGTAATGTAGAAACCAAGGCAAGTGGTCGTGAAATGATTGTGATCAACGAAATCCCTTACCAAGTTAACCGTGATAATTTAACAGATAGAATTGGTCAATTGGTGGTTGATAAAACCATTGAAGGCATAACCCATGTGAACAATGAGAGTAATAAACGGGAAGGAACAAGAATTGTAATTGAATTAAAGAAAGACGCAGTTGCTCAGGTGATCATCAATCAATTGTATAAATATACCGAGTTGCAAACCAGCTATGGTATTAACAATGTGGCCTTAACAAAAGGACGTCCTAAAATCATGAACCTAAGGGATTTAATTTCCGAGTTCGTTGACTTTAGAATGGAAGTGGTAATACGTCGTGCAAAATTTGAATTAAGAAAAGCCGAAGAACGTGCCCATATTTTAGAAGGTTATTTAATTGCTTTAGATCATTTAGATGAAGTAATTCGTTTAATTAGAAGTTCTGCCAATCCAGAAGCTGCAAAAGAAGCCTTAATGACTGCCGGATGGGGTATTTCTGAAATTCAAGCGAAAGCAATATTGGAATTAAGATTACAGCGCTTAACCGGAATGGAGCGTGAGAAAATTAAGGAAGAGTTTGATCAATTAATGAAATTAATTGCTTCTTTAAAGGAATTATTAGGAAGTGAACATTTACGTTTCGAACTCATCAAAACGGAGTTGTTAGAAGTAAAAGATAAATTTGGTGACGAGCGTAAAACAGAAATTCAATATTTAGCAGATGAAATGCGCATCGAAGATTTAATCGAAGAAGAGGATGTGGTTATTACCATTTCACACTTAGGTTATATCAAGCGTACATCCGTTTCTGAATATCGTCAACAAAAACGTGGAGGCCGAGGTGCCATTGGTTCCAAGACAAGAGAAGAGGATTATGTTGAACATTTATTTATTGCCTCTACGCATGATACCATGTTATTCTTTACCGAAAAAGGAAGATGTTTCTGGATGCGTGTGTATGAAATTCCAGAAGGAGAAAAAACAAGTAAAGGTAGAGCCGTACAAAACTTAATTCAATTACCACCAGACGATAAAGTGAAAGCGATTATTGAAGTACGTAAGTTAGATGATAAGGAATATGTGAATAATCATTACATTATTTTATGTACTAAGAAAGGTATTATCAAGAAAACTTGCTTAGAAGAATTTAGTCGTCCAAGAGTTTCAGGAGTGAATGCCATTACCATTAACGAAGGCGATGAATTATTAGCAGCACGTTTAACGGATGGTAATAATGAAGTGATGATGGCCATTAAGTCGGGCAGAGCCATTCGTTTCCCTGAAGAAAAAGTAAGACCAACTGGTCGTGGCGCCATTGGAGTTGCTGGTATTGAAGTGGATAATGAAACCGACGAAGTAGTTGGACTCGTTTGTGTAAGTAGAGAAGATAAAGACCGCACCATACTCGTAGTAAGCCAACAAGGTTTTGGTAAACGCACTCCCATTGACGATTATCGTATTACCAATAGAGGCGGAAAGGGTGTTAAAACTATTAACGTAACTGAAAAAACGGGTAGCCTTGTAGGATTAATGGATGTATTAGAAACAGATGATTTAATTATCACTTGTAAATCCGGAGTAACCATTCGTACGAGTATTAATGCAATCCGTGAAGCGGGTAGGGCCACACAGGGTGTTAAATTAATTCGTTTGGATGATGGTGACGAAATTGCGGCAACTTCCAAAATTGGTGATCAAGGCGACGAAGCTGAAGATATTGATGCTCAGGTATCAACGGATGCAACAGAAATTTCTTCAACAGATGCAACAGACAATGCAACAGATGAAGCTATTGATAACACTGAAGAAAACACACCAGAAGCATAAAATAATCAACACAAAAGTAAAATTCATATTTATGAAAAAAATCATCGGAGTTTTAGCAGTCATGATGTTTGTTGTAACATCTTTTGCGCAAGACTTTAAAAAAGTACAAGCCAGTATATTACTTTCACAATTTGACAATGCAAAAAAAGAATTTGATATCGTTGTCGCAAAAAAACCAGCAATGGGCACGACAGCTGAAGCTTATTATTGGACTGCAAGAATTTATAGTGGATTACATAAAGATCCAGTAAAGAATCCAACTGCATTTGCAGAAATGAAGAAAAGTCTAACTAATTATATAGATTTACAACCCACATTTGCCCTTGCAAAAGAACTTGGCCAAGAGCCATTTTTTGATATATATATTCAAAGTTTTAAAGACGGCGCAAGTGGATTTAACACGAAGTCTTGGAAAGAAGCTGCTGAAAATTTTGCAGCTGCTGTTAAATTTAGTGATATCATCTATACGAATGGATGGTCAACTTCAAAACAAACTTTTGATACCACTGCATTAATATATGCTGGATATGGTAATCAAAATTCGGGTAATGTGGAGCAATCGCTTGTATATTATAAAAGATTAATGGACGCTAATGTAAACACCGCTGAATTATTGGACGTATATAGATATGTATTGATTCAGTTAACGAATAAAAAAGATAAAGAAACTTTTGAAAAATACTTGGCTATTTCTGAAGCTGCTTATCCAAAAGAAGGTTGGGCGGAGTTTAAAACAGAGTATATTGACAAAAATTTCACGATTGATGAGAAGGTAGCTTTGTATGATCAGGTCAATACAACAGGAAAATTAACAGAGGTTGAATTCCAAATGTATGGTGATATGTTTATGGCTGGTAAAACAGAGGATGCAGCTGCTAGCGAAAAGTATATTTTAAAGGCTGCAGATGCCTATAAAAAAGCTTTTGAACTAAATCCTAGTAATTTTGCCTGTGCATTCAATATTGGGATCGCGTTTTACAACCAATATATTGTATTAGACGAGCAATATTCTAAGAATATTCGTTCTTTACAAAATTTGAACGCCAATAAACCAGCGGCTCCTAAAGACCCTAAGAAAAAGGCTGATTTTGAAAAATCCTTTAAAGCACAACAGGATAGTATCAAAAAAATGAATCTAGTACTTGATGGACCCATTCAAGAGAAAGTGGACATGGCCATAGAATGGGTTACAAAAGCATTTAATGTAATTAAGGATAAAGAAACCTTGGTTAGAGCCGAGAAAAATGTAGCTGCCAGATCGGTAGATTTCCTGACAACTTTATATGGATTTAAACGAGATAAAGCTAGAAGTAAAGACCAAAAAGCAAGCGATGCATACGATGTACTTTATAAAAAGTATGACGATCTACACGACAAGTATAACAATTAGTATTTAAGCATATATAACCCTCGAGCAATCGGGGGTTATCTTGTAATATACTATTTAACATAATGTTAATTATAAGCGAATATATACTAGTTTAACTTAGGTTCATTAGGCTGTAAACAAGGTTGGTATTGATTATATAGATAATTATAGCTATTTTCATAATCTAAATGATTCGCACATGAGTAACGCAGTGAGCAGAAGGAAATTTGTACAAGAAGCAGGTTTAACAACCATGGCATTAGGGCTAAGTCCACAGTTTATAAAGGCACAATCCAGTGCAAAAAAAGACATGGTAAGAATTGGTATAATTGGTACCGGTTTTAGGGGGCAGGATCATCTTCAAATGCTTATTCAACGTAACGACACCACTATTGTAGCCTTTGCCGATCCAGATAAGAAGATGATAGCCGCTGCACAAAAGCTACTTAAAGACGCTGGTCGTGCTGCTGCAGTTGAATATAGTGATGGTAAAGAAAATTTTAAACAACTCTTGCAACGTACTGATATTGATGCAGTTATTATCGCTACACCATGGGAATGGCATATACCTCAGGCCCTAGAAGCTATCAAAAACGGTATTATACCAGGTGTGGAGGTTTGTGGTGCTGTAAAACTAACGGATTGCTGGGATATTGTCAATGCTAGTGAAAAAGCGGGTGTCCCTGTAATGTGTTTAGAGAATGTATGTTATAGACGTGATGTGTTGGCTGTATACAATATGGTTAAAAAAGGGATGTTTGGTGAATTATTACACTTACAAGGTGGATATGAGCACGATTTAAGGGGTGTTAAGTTTAATGATGGGATTACAGCCTATAATTCGGGGGTTGAATTTGGTGAAAAGGGTTATAGTGAGGCTAAATGGCGTACAAATCACTCCTTATATAGAAACGGAGAACTTTACCCAACCCATGGACTAGGTCCAGTTGCTATGATGTTAGACGCCAACAGAGGTAATGTATTAACTAGGCTTTCCTCGGTTGCTACAAAGGCAAGAGGTTTACATAAATATATAGTTAACCATCCACAAGGTGGTGAAAATCACCCTAATGCGAAATTAAATTTTAAATTAGGAGATATTGTTACTACACAAATACAAACCCATAATGGAGAGACTATATTATTAACACACGACACCAATTCACCACGTCCTTATAATTTAGGTTTCCGCGTTCAGGGTACGCAGGGATTATGGCAGGACTTTAGTTCGGGTGCCTTTAATGCTGGGCATATATATATAGAAGGCATCTCCAAGAAAAACCATGTTTGGGAAAACCCCGAGCCTTATTTAAAGGAACACGATCATCCATTGTGGAAGCGTTTTGAAAAAGATGCTGAAGGTTCAGGTCATGGCGGAATGGACTTTTTTGTAGAAAACGCCTTCATTGAATGTATTAAAAGAAATGTCCCCTTCCCTATAGATGTTTACGATTTAGCTACCTGGTATGCCATCACTCCCCTTTCAGAAAAGTCTATTGCCGAACATGGACAGGTGCAAGACATTCCGGATTTTACCAGAGGCAAGTGGAAAAACAGAACACCAAATTTTGCTATGGATGATCAATACTAAATAATAATCTAGGAACAAAAAGGGAACTATTTATTATTTCAAAGCATTATAAAGTTCCAAAAGTCTAATTTGATTGAGGGCTCGAACATAGTTTTGGCCCTCTTTTTTTGCCCCATAATAGGTGTCCATATTTAAATGATCGGTTAAAAAACGCAGGGCTTGCATGTAAATCATAAATTGACCAGCGAAGAAAAAATGGTCCAATTCGAAATTGGAAAGCTCGGATTGCATCTCACTTAGGTATCCTTTTTGAATGGCCTCCCATTTAAGCGCATCTACTTTTAACAAATCTAAATTGGCTTCTTCTTCCGATACATTGCATAGACAGGTCCGACACATATCACCAATATCACTCATAAAATAACCAGGCATCATCGTGTCTAAATCAATTACACAAACCCCTTTTTCTATGCCATTCATTTGCTTAAAAAGAACATTGCTAATTTTAGTGTCGTGGTGTGTTACCCTTTGTTTAACCTCCTTATGTTGGATAAATTTTTCATATTGATCAACATAATGTTGCTGTGAGCTTAAAAAAGAAATAGCCGTTTTAGCCGCTTTAATTCTTTGTGAATTGCCTTGTTGAACCGATTGTTCAAATTGATGATAACGTAAACTTAAATTATGAAAATCTGGTAAAGTGATTTTTAATGTACTAGCATCAAAATTTGAAAGCATCTGCGTGAAAAGTCCAAATTGTTTGGCGGCTTCAAATGCTTGATGTTCATTTTCTAAAATAGACAAAGCATAGCCATCTATCTTTTGAAAGGCTCTATAATACTTACCCTCCCACTCTATTAATGTGGCGCCTTCGGTGGTTTTTTCTAAATGTGTAAATAGATAATCAGGTGCATTTTTTGCCAAATAGGCACTTATTGCATTGATGTTAAAGTCAATAAATGTAGGATGCTTAAAAATGTGATGGTTAACTGTTTGAAGTATATATTCCCCTTTATGGGTGGACACCACATAGGTACTATTGATAAGTCCTTGGTGCAATTGAGAATAAGTATTTACTTCCCATCCGTATTGAATAAAAATGCTTTCCATATTTATAAATTAAAAGTACTTAAATACCCTCAATTTTCGTAAATTGAAATTTCAAATGAAATCATCCTTATGAGCATTAACAGAAGAAATTTTATCAACCTAGGTAGTTTAGGTATTGCAGGTTTTACCTTACAAGGTTTTGTCAATAAAAAAAATGTACAAAGTTTAAAACCCATTGTGATTGCTACTTGGGATGCAGGTTTAAGTGCCAATAAAGGTGCCTGGGAAATATTAAGTAAAGGGGGTTCTGCCTTGGATGCAGTTGAAAAAGGGGTCATGGTGACCGAAGATGAAATTAGTTGTTGCGTTGGTTTAGGTGCCAACCCGGATAGAGACGGTCATGTAACTTTGGACGCATCCATTATGGATCACGAATTTAATTGTGGAAGTGTTGCATTTTTAGAAAGAATAAAACATCCTATTTCAGTGGCAAGAAGAGTGATGGAAAAAACACCACATGTTATGTTGGTGGGTGAAGGCGCACAACAATTCGCTTTATCGGAGGGCTTTACTTTAGAACCGGATGAATTATCGGAATCAGCGGATAAATCTTACAAAGAATGGTTAAAAAAATCAACTTACAAACCAGTGATTAATGTAGAGAGAAAAATAAGCACTAGTCAATTGGAAGATAAATATAAAGCACCTGCCCGATTAAGTAACGGGGAATGGAATCATGACACCATTGGTATGGTGGCTTTAGATGCCAATGGAAATTTAAGTGGTAGTTGTACCACGAGTGGTGCTGGATTTAAATTAAGAGGCCGTGTAGGCGACTCTCCTATTATTGGCGCTGGATTATATGTAGACAATGAAGTAGGTGCTGTGGTGTCAACAGGACAGGGCGAGGATGTAATTAGAGTAGCTGGATCAAGTGCGGTGGTGGAATATATGCGTCAAGGAAAATCACCACAAGAAGCTTGCAGACTAGTTGTTGAAAAAGTCAGACGCATCAAAAAAGAAAAAGCTGCGGATATTCAAGTGTGTTTTATTGCCTTAAATAAAAATGGAGAATATGGTAGTTATGCTTTGCATAAAGGTTTTAATTATGCAGTTCAATCTGCAGAGGGTAGTAAATTAATTGAATCTCCATTTAGCGTTTAAAATAATTATTGAATAAAGATAGATTTCAAAACTAATGAGTAATCGAAAAGTGATTTTAGAAGTAGCCGTATTCTCGCTAGAAGCCGCTCTAAGTGCAATATCAGCAGGAGCAGATAGAATTGAATTTTGTGAAAACCCAAATGAAGGAGGTACTACCCCATCTTATGGAAGTTTAAAAACATTAATTGCTTTAACCACAAAACCAATCTTCCCAATTATTAGACCAAGAGGGGGAGATTTTTTATATACCGACACAGAATACGCATGTATCAAAGCCGATTTATTATTGGTAAAAGAATTAGGCTACCCTGGTGCGGTGATTGGGTTACTAAATGCAGATGGAACGATTGACAAAGAAAGGACAACTGAATTGGTACAATTAGCTGCCCCCATGCAATTAACCTTCCACCGTGCTTTTGATAGATGCAATGACCCCTTCAAAGGATTGGAAGATATTATTGAAACAGGTTGTAAAAGAATACTTACAAGTGGACAAGTACCCAATGTAGGTAATGCCATTCCAATGATTAAAAATTTAGTAGAAAAAGCAGCAGACCGTATTATTATTTTACCAGGGAGTGGTGTCCGTGCTAACAATTGCCAAGATATAATCAATAAAACGGGGGCTAGTGAAATTCATAGTTCTGCAAGAAAAGCTGTTGCTTCTCGTATGAAATACAATGCACCTAGTATGCAAGAAAATATGATTTCTATGGGTGTGGATGAAGATGAGGTGAAAGCAATGTTAGCAGCGCTTCAATAAGCACGGATTCCATTAACTAGCAGAACCTAGTACAACATTCTAACTCTAATGGTCTCTTTAACTTCTCTTAAAAGATCAATCGCTTTTTTAGATAATTTGGAATCAACATCTAATACCACATAACCAATTTCTTCGTTGGTTTTTAAATATTGTCCAACTATATTAATCTTATTCTTAGACATCACGGTATTGATGGCACTTAATACACCTGGTACATTTCTATGAATATGTAAAATACGATGCGCTCCGTCTACAGGCGGTAAGCTAATGTCAGGTATACTATGCGATCCATTAGAAACACCGCGCTCTAAATATTGATACAATTTAACACTTACATCTTCGCCAATATTTTCTTGTGCTTCTTCGGTTGAACCTCCAATATGTGGCGTTAATAATACATTGGATAAGCCCTGCAATGGCGTCTCAAATTTATCACCATTCTTTTCAGGCTCTATCGGATACACATCTATCGCTGCACCAGCAATATGTTTTGATTGTAAAGCAGCAGCTAATGCATTTAAATCTACCACCTCACCTCTTGCATAGTTAATTAAAATAGCACCCGACTTGCATTGTTTAATCACCTCATTGCTAATCAAATTTTTTGTTTGTTGCGTTTCAGGAACGTGAACAGATATAATATCGGAATTACTTACTAAATCTTTTATTGATTTTACGGAAACTGCATTACCCAAAGGCAACTTAGTTTCAACATCATAAAATTTAACTTTCATGCCCATGGCTTCGGCCATGATGCCAGTTTGAGTTCCAATATTTCCATATCCAATTAAGCCAAGTGTCTTACCTCTTAACTCAAAACTTCCTTTGGCTTCTTTATTCCAAATACCTTCGTGCGCTGCTTTATTTTTGTCAATAATTTTTCGAATTAACATAATAGAAGACCCTATCACTAATTCTGCAACACTTCTTGTATTACTATAAGGTGCGTTAAAAACGGCAACCCCTTTTTGTTTACAAGCCTTAATATCTACCTGATTGGTACCTATACAAAAACAACCAATGGCTTGTAATTTTTTGGCACTGTCCAACACTTTTTTAGAGATAAATGTTTTAGAACGAATCCCTAAAATATGTACATCTTTAATTACTTTAATTAATTCCTCTTCACTCAATGCCCCAGACATTTTTTTAACATCAGTATACCCTTGTTCTTTAAAATATTGAACTGCTTTTTCGCTAATATTTTCTAGGAATAAAACCTTGATTTTATGTTTAGGATAACTGGTAGGGTCTAGATTGCTCATGTTACAAAGGTAAAAAATATATTGCTACTAATACGCATGGCAATAAAATGTAATTAAAGTCGTTTAAATAATATCTATAGACTCTTTAAAACTAACAGATGATTGTGAGAATATCATTTTTGCTCGGAATATTCATGTTTACTTGTGCTTGTGGCACTAGTCAGTTGAACAATGCCAATGAACTTGATTCCTTATCAAAAGCACTGACACCTGAATTAAAACAAAAGTATGCCACTCAAATAAAATTGAAGTATGAACAATTATTTGGGAATCGGTTTAGTGGACAAATCGTGATATCAAAAAATGGTCAAATCATTTTTGAGAATTACCAAGGCTATGCAAATTTGGCGGATAAAACCCCTGTCACAGCCGAAACACCTATACACTTAGCTTCTATTTCCAAAACATTTACGGCCATGCTGGTGCTTAAATTATGGGAGCAGAAACAAATTGATTTAAAAGATCCCGTTACCAAATATCTTCCTAAATTTCCTTACTCATCAGTTACGATTGAACAACTTTTAGCACATAGAAGTGGTTTGCCAGATTATACTTATTTGATGGATCCTCCAAAATACATTACGGTTAAAACAAAAAACAAAAGAGGAAAATGGGTTTCTAAACAAAAGTTAGACCCAAAAGCAAAAAACTATAAAGAAACCAATTATAATAACCAGGATGTTTTGAACTTTTTAGCCGAAAAGCGCCCAGCCCCACAAGCTAAACCTGATAAAGTGTTTAAGTATTGTAATACCAATTATGTGATCCTGGCCTTAATTGTAGAAAAAATTACGGGTAAGGATTTTCCTAGCTATATGCAAGAAAACCTATTTAAGCCATTAAAAATGGAGCATAGTTTTGTTTTTAGTGACTCATTAAAGAACAAATACGTTCCATCTTACACTGACAAATCAGTTCCCTATAAAATTGAAAAATACGATCTTATATATGGCGATAAAAACGTATATAGTACAGCCAAAGACCTTTTATTATGGGATAAAGCTTTAAGAGGTACTAGTTTTTTAGCGCAAACTACCATTCAAATGGCTTATGAACCAAAGAGCCCTCTGACTCCCGATTTCCATAATTATGGATTTGGCTGGCGTATGATTTTAGCACCCAACGAGGATAAATTAATATTCCACAACGGTTGGTGGCATGGCAATAACACGGTATTTACAAGATTTATAAAGGAACATCTGACCATCATTATTTTGGGGAATAAATACAACAAAACTATTTACAAGGGTAAACAATTTGCAAGTGTTTTTACAGGTAAGGTAGACAGTACCGGTACCGATGACTAAAGTTGACCTTTTTTGCCGTTTTTTGGCCTTTTCACCCTATTTTTGCAAACCTTAATTGAAACTAAACCATTAACTGAATTAAGTAAATTCTTATGAAAGATTGTCTATTTTATGCCGTTCCGGCCATGGGTATTGTAGGATTACTATATACTCTTTTAAAATTTAACTGGGTGTCCAAGCAAGATGCCGGTAATGCGCGAATGAAAGAAATCAGCACTTATATTGCTGAAGGCGCCATGGCTTTCTTGAAAGCAGAGTGGAAAATATTAGGATATTTTGTTGTTATAGTAGCCCTTTTATTAGGCTTTATGGCCTCAAAAAATGATGATAGCCATTGGACTATTGCTGTAGCTTTTGTAATTGGTGCAGTGTTTAGCGCCACTGCAGGCTATATAGGTATGAAAGTGGCAACTAAGGCGAATGTAAGAACTGCAGAAGCAGCAAAAACAAGTTTAGCGCGCGCGCTTAAAGTTTCTTTCACAGGTGGATCCGTAATGGGCTTAGGCGTATCTGGTTTGGCTGTTTTAGGCTTAGGCGGATTATATTTAATATTAAAACAATACTTCTATGTTTCTGGCGATCCAAAAGAAATGCTTAAAACCATCGAAGTTTTAACTGGTTTTTCTTTAGGTGCTGAATCTATTGCATTATTTGCGCGTGTTGGAGGTGGTATCTATACGAAAGCAGCCGACGTTGGTGCCGATTTAGTAGGTAAAGTAGAAGCAGGTATTCCCGAAGATGATCCTCGTAACCCAGCAACCATTGCAGACAACGTTGGTGACAACGTAGGTGACGTTGCAGGTATGGGTGCCGATTTATTTGGTTCTTATGTTGCAACGGTATTGGCTACCATGGTTTTAGGTCAAGAAGTTAGAAATGCAACAGGCGGTTCTTTAGTAGATGACTTTGGTGGATTATCGCCCATTTTATTACCCATGTTAATTGCTGGGGTAGGTATTTTATTATCAATTATAGGTACTTTCTTTGTAAGAATAAGTGAGAATGCTGGTATGAATACCGCTACGGTACAAAAAGCATTGAATATGGGCAACTATGGTTCTATGATTTTAACAGCTATTGCATGTTATTTCTTAGTATCTAATGTTTTACCTGAAACTATGTTTTTAAGAGGTGTAGAATTTTCAAGAAATGGAGTAATCGGTGCGATAGCAGTTGGATTAGTAGTAGGTACTTTAATGAGTATCATTACTGAATATTACACTGCGATGGGTAAGCGTCCGGTTTTAAGTATTATCAAACAATCAAGCACAGGACACGCAACCAACATTATTGGTGGTTTAGCCATTGGTATGGAATCAACTTTCTTCCCAATTTTAGTGTTGGCTGCTGGTATTTATGGTTCATTTGCTTGTGCAGGTTTATATGGTGTAGCGATTGCTGCAGCGGGTATGATGGCAACTACTGCAATGCAATTAGCAATTGATGCTTTTGGTCCTATCGCAGACAACGCAGGTGGTATTGCTGAAATGAGTGAGTTGCCAGCTGAAGTAAGAGAAAAAACAGATATTTTGGATGCCGTAGGAAATACAACAGCTGCAAGTGGTAAAGGTTTTGCCATTGCTTCTGCTGCATTAACTTCCTTAGCATTGTTTGCAGCCTTTGTAGGCGTTGCCTTACCAGCAGACAATCAAAGTATTGATATTTATAAAGCACCCGTATTAGCTGCATTATTTGTGGGTGGTATGATCCCATTCATCTTCTCTTCATTAGCCATTCGTGCGGTGGGTGAAGCTGCTATGGCAATGGTCGAAGAAGTGCGTCGTCAGTTTCGAACTATTCCTGGAATTATGGAAGGTACTGGTAAGCCAGAATATGATAAATGTGTGGCGATTTCTACTGAGGCATCTTTGAAGAAAATGATGTTACCAGGTGCCATCACCATCATCTCTCCTATCTTAATTGGTTTTACAATGGGTGCTGAAGCTTTAGGTGGATTCTTAGCAGGTGCAACGGTAAGTGGCGTATTGATGGGTATTTTCCAAAACAATGCCGGTGGTGCTTGGGATAATGCTAAAAAATCTTTCGAAAAAGGGGTAGAGATCAACGGTGAAATGTTCTATAAGAAATCAGAACCACATAAGGCATCTGTAACAGGTGACACAGTGGGAGATCCATTTAAAGATACATCTGGTCCTTCTATGAATATCTTGATTAAATTAATGTCAATTGTTTCATTAGTATTGGCGCCTACTTTAGCTAAAATGGACATCAATAAAAATTCAGGGGCCAAGAAGCAAATCATTTCAAAATCAATAGAAATGAAAGTTGTAGAAACCAATAACAACGCCACTGCTACTGCAAATACTTTAACCATTTCAGCAGATCCTAAGGTGTTGATTGATGCTTTAACAAAGGATGGTATTTTGAAAAGTACTGATAAAGTAAGTATAGAAGTAAACAATGGCAAAATCATCGTAAATGGTCAACCATTAACTGATGATCAAAACACCAAATACAGCACTTTGATTCAAAAGAAATAATTGAATTTCAATAAATTTTAACAAGATCCCTCCGAAATTTCGGGGGGATTTTTTTGTTTTATCAATGGGTTAAAGTAGATTGCTTACGAATTCAATCGTAATACTATGAGTAAAACTTTTAAGCCTACCGAAAGCGAGTTAGAAATATTAAGCATTTTATGGGAAAAAGAAACTGCAACGGTAAGAGATGTACATAATATCATCATCCAAACCAAGGAAGTAGGTTATACTACCACCCTTAAATTAATGCAAATCATGCATGAAAAGGGAATGGTAACACGTGATCAGTCTTCCAAAACACATATTTACATCCCTAATTTTGAACAGTCTAAAGCCCAGGAGCAATATGTAGGTAAAATGATTAAAACCCTTTTTAGTGGCAATACAGCTCAATTGGTATTGCAGGCTTTGGGTAATCACCAACCCAATACGACCGATTTAAAAGAGATAAAAGATTTAATAGCACAACTAGAGAAAAAAGATTCGAAATAATTCATTCACCAATTTAGTAAATGTAAATTTTGGATATGTCTTACTTATCAAATATCCCCCACTCTATATTCAATAATATTTTATTGTTAGGAATTTTATGGGTTGGCTTTCAATTTACTGAGCAGGTGTTAAAGCTTAGTTCAAAAAAATTATTTGTACTGGCTGTATCCATTCAAGCGATTGCAACTGGGATATTTTTATTGGATGTATTTTCTGGTCATTCTTATTCCATAATGAGTTTTCAAATTAATTCAATCCATTCATTATTACTAAGCCCAACTAATCCATTTATTAGTTATTTAGGCATTATATATGTGATTGGATTATTCATTTACTTGATTCACTTTATCATACAAGTAAAACAATTACAACAATTAAAGCAATCAGGCAATTATGCAACACAGTCTGACTGGCTTAAACTATTAGAGGGCACTCATATAAACATTCCTAGCAACTTAAGCATTGGCTTAAGCAATAAAATTACCTCCCCCATGGTGTTTGGTTTTTTTGAACCTATCATTTTATTGCCCTTGACTATCTGCAACCATTTAAGTAATGAAGCAATTAAATTAGTATTAATTCATGAACTAGCACATATCATTAGAAATGATTTCATAGTAAACTTATTTATAAAGATTTCTAAAATACTATTATGGTTTAATCCATTTAGCTATTTAATTACCAATAGAATAAACTTATTAAGAGAAATTGCCTGTGATCAATTTGTAATGAACCATAGTAATAGCCCAGTTGAATATTCAAAAGCGTTATACCAGTTGGCTTATATTACTCAAAACAATATGACCGATTTTGCAATGGGAGCCATCAATAATAATGAGCACGAACTATTAACGCGCATCAAAAGGATTAACCAACTAAAATACAATGATAACCATCGTTTTCAGTTACCCTTCCTCACCATCCTATTGGTATTAGGTACTTTTTTAGGAACTGTTTTTATTTTTAATACTCCTATGACTAATAAGAAGTCAATCATCAATGAAACTGTAAGTAAGAAGCAAAACAATATAGAGAAAGTAGTTACCCAAAAAGTTCAATTTGCTAGGATTGCAAAAAAACAAATCAAGAGAAAAGAAAATACAGTCATTGATAAAAATACTGCGCAAGTAAATAATAATACTAATGAAACAAGATTCACAACCCCTCCAAATTTTGACGACTTGTTAAATGAAACCAGAAATTGGATTAAAAAGTATGAAAACCCCATTCAGTTTGCCAATTACACGAATGATATTGATTCAGTAGATAATTTAATTGCAGAAAGGTTATTAGTATCCTCTATTATTAAAAGCTACCAACTTAAACGAGCCATCCTATCTCAAAAGCTTTCAAAAGCACAGGATAAAAATGAAGCTTTTGACTATTTAATGAACAGTAAAGAATGGGCAGATATTATTGAATATGAAAAGTGGGCCGAGGAATATTTAGGAAGGCATCAACAAGGCACTAGCTTGCCTACCTCCGCAACAAAACAACAAATCCAATATTGATAAATTCGGGAGAAACCCAGTCTTGTCCTCAAATACCTGTTGATATAAAATAGGATTGGGAACCTGATCATAGTTTTTGGGCATCCAAGAATCAAAATTTCTTGATACGATAGGAGTAGTTATTTCAGCAATAACCCAATTGGCTTTCAATTGCTTTTTAACCCATTCATTGATTTGTATCAAATAATCTGCTAGATAAACAGCATGGGCATTTAATGCTAGCTCAAGCTCCGCTTCGTAATATTCAAAATAAGGAGATCTTTTATAATTTGACACCAATGCCTTAAAATGTTGTTTTTGCCAGGCAATTTGATAATCAATTTTAATATCCTTGAAAGGTAATTTTTGATCTCTTCCTCCAATGATTGGAATGGATAAAGTTAACGCGCCTTGTGCCGTTGCAATCATGGTTCTATTCTTAAAACTCATTTTTGAATAGGGATGTAAATTATCAAAATGAATATTTTTTTCAATCATTAATGACTGAATAAATTGAATAGTGCCAAAATATTGTAAATCGGTTATATACATGCTTAACAAAAACTTATGTAAATATATTTTTACATTCTCCAAATACCTACTAATTTTAGAGAAATTTAAACAATGCGTTCATTAAGTATACTGTGTTTGGCATTTATATTGGTTTTATCGGGTTGTACCGAACCAAAGTCTTTTGAAATTAAGAGCGTAAAGTCCTTTAAAGTGGAGAAATTAGGCATAAAAGACAATGTATTTAATGCGCAATTGGAGTGTTATAATCCAAACAATTTTGGAGTCACTGTTAAAAAAATTGATTGTGATATATTTATCAACGATCAAAAATTAACGCACTATTTATTAGAAACCAATATTGACGTACCCGCAGCATCAAATTTTATGTTGCCTGCAAAATTGGAAATCGCATTATCTTCCATCTTAACACACAGTGTTGACCTTATGTTTAATAAACCTTTTAAGATTGTAGTCATTGGAAACGCAACCGTATCCAAAGGAATGTTTACAAAAAATGTTGCCATTAATTATACAACTACTAAAACTTTTAATTTAAAAGAAGCCGCAGTTAGGGATATTGTAAAAATTATACAAAATCAAATAAATTAGTAAAGACAATTTGAAGTGTCTTTTTTTATTGATTCCAGGTGGAAGGACTTTCTCTCCATAGCATCAAAGTTTCCTGTGTATTTGCATCCACATCACCCTTTTCCATAGCCAACTCAATTAAGCTTGCATAATTGGTTAAGGAATAAAATGGAACTCCTGCCGCTTTAAACGCTTCGTCGGCAATGTTGAAACCATAATTAAATATGGAAACCATCCCTACTACTTCTAACCCAGCATTTCGCAAAACATCCACAACTTGTAAACTACTCTTGCCGGTAGAAATTAAATCTTCAATTACTAATATTTTATTGGTACTTGTATAAGCACCTTCTATCTGATTGGTTAACCCATGCTCCTTTGGTTTTGGACGCACATAAATGTAGGGTAGCTTTAATTGATCTGCCGCCATCGCACCCCAAGGAATACCAGCAGTCGCAACACCTGCTAACATATCAGCGCTTTCAAATTTTTCAAAAATCACATTGCACATTTCACTTTTAATAAAGTCACGTACATAGGGAAATGACAATACCTTTCGGTTATCACAATAAATAGGACTTTTCCATCCACTTGCCCAAGTAAAGGGTTCCTTTGGACTTAGTTTAACTGCCCCTACTTGAAGTAATTTTTCTGCTACTGCTTTTTCGTTTGTCATAATAACCTATATAATTGACACGAAATTAATGGCATAATGCTAATTTTACATGAATAGTTACTAAATACTATACACATTTTTATGCCAACTCAAATAATTGCAGCAGGTGGATTGGTAACCAACCCCAAGGGCGAAATTTTATGGATTTTCAGGCGTGGTTTTTGGGATTTGCCTAAAGGGAAATTAGACCAAGGAGAAACCATACAATCCTGTGCGGTGAGAGAAGTAGCCGAAGAAACTGGAATACGTAATATACAATTACACGAAATGTTATGTTTTACCAATCATCTCTATTTTGATAAATACTTAAATGAAGAAGTGGTCAAAAGAACTTATTGGTTTCATATGACTATCCCGAATATGCAAGACGGTATTCCACAAACAACAGAAGATATTGAAAAAATTGAATGGCTTACACTTGACAAAGCAAGACAATGCTTAGATCAAACCTACCCTACCATTTTAGAAGTGGTAGAACAATTTAGAATAAAACTAAATAATTTGGATTAAGAAAATATAGCAAACAATAAAAATGGCTATAAATGATTAATGGTATTAATCACTTCCTGGGGTAAGAAAGGTGAAGCGTCTCCGCCGTTTCTAATAATATCCCTAACAATCGTGGACGCTACGGAAGTATATTTAGGCTCCCCTGTTAAAAATATAGTTTCTATATTCCTATCCATGGTTCTATTGGCATCTGCAATTGTTTTCTCATATTCAAAATCACTTACATATCGTATCCCTCTTAAAATAAAATGGGCCCCGATTTCCTGACAATATTTAACGGTTAAGCCATCATAAATAGCTGCTTCCACTTTAGGAACATCCTTGTAAATTTCCTCAAACCATTTACGTCTTTGATCGGCGGTAAACATGGGGTTTTTAGCTGCATTCATACCAATTCCCACTATTACTTTATCAAATAAGGGTAAGGATCTATTGATAATATCAATATGCCCTAATGTTACTGGATCAAAAGTGCCTGGAAATAAACAGATTCTTTGCATGGCTTAAAAATAAGCAAATTGTTAAAACAAACAAGTATTAGGCTGGATTTGACCTGCCCGTTAAAAGGTATAAACAGGCCATTCTAACCGCGACCCCATTTTCTACCTGGTCTAAAATAATAGAATGTTTGCTATCTGCAACATCACTATCCATCTCAACCCCTCTATTAATTGGGCCAGGGTGCATAATGACTATTTCTTTATTAAGCTTATTAAGCCTTTCCATGGTAATACCATAAGCTAGGTTATATTCCCTTAAACTAGAGAATAAAGGCTGATTTTGGCGCTCTAACTGTATTCTTAGTACATTGGCTACATCGCACCAAGCCAAGGCTTTGTCGATATTGTATTCAACCCTTATATCCATTGCTGCTTGAAGGTAGGTTGGTATTAAAGTGGGCGGTCCAGCAACCATAATTTCAGCACCCATTTTCTTTAAAAGATAAATATTACTCAGTGCAACTCGGCTATGCATGATATCTCCTATAATGGCCACTTTGAGTCCTTTTAAGGAACCAAACTTCTCTACCATCGAAAAGGCGTCTAATAAAGCCTGAGTGGGATGTTCGTTAATGCCGTCGCCTGCATTTATAATGGCTGCATCTATATGTTTTGCTAAAAAATGTGGAGCACCAGATGCACTGTGTCGCATCACCACCATATCCACTTTCATACTTAGGATATTATTAACGGTGTCTAAAAGGGATTCTCCTTTAGCTGCTGAGGAACTTGAAACGGTAAAGTTGACTACATCAGCAGAAAGTCTTTTCTCTGCTAATTCAAAAGAGATCCTCGTTCTTGTGGAATTTTCGTAAAATAAATTGACAATATTAATGTCTCTTAAAGTAGGTACCTTTTTTACGGGTCTTTGTAGAACTTCTTTGAACTGACCTGCTGTAGATAAAATGAGTTGAATATCCTCAGTATTGAGGTCTTTGATACCAAGAAGATGTTTGGTAGATAGTGCCATTAAAAAACAAAATTAATATAAATTATGCATCTAGCAAAATAACATCATCCACCCCGTCATTCTCCTTCCATCTTACTTTTACCTTATGTGAGGTTAAAGTATCCATTTCTTTTCCTGAAAAGTCGGGCTGAATAGGTAATTCACGGCTTGGTTTACGATCCACTAAAACACATAATGCCACTTTTGATGGCCTTCCAAAAGATAATAATGCGTCTAATGCAGCTCTAATGGTACGGCCTGTAAATAGCACATCATCTATCAAAATCACCGTTTTCCCCTCAATACTAAAAGGAAGGTCGGTTTCGGTAGGTAAATGTAATTCCCTGCGTATATCATCCCTATAAAAAGTAATATCTAATTTTCCATAAATTACCTGATCGGCTGGAAGTTCCTGATGAAGGGCAGCAACAATGCGATCACTTAAATATACTCCCCTAGGTTGAAGACCTACTATAACCGCATTGGTTAATCCTGGGTAAGTTTCTAATATTTGATGTGCAAGCCTTTTTATGATACTTGGCAACTGTTGCTCGCTAATAAGTGTCATTCTATTGAAATTTGCATAAAATTACAGCTTTTTCTGATGTATTTTGCACCTATGGTTCGCCTTCAACAACTTTCTTTGGTCCAATTTAGGAATTACATCCAAAAGCAGTTTGTCTTTACAGACAGAATTGTGGGAATTGTTGGGCCAAATGGTACAGGTAAAACCAATGTATTGGACGCTGTTTATTATTTGTCTTTTACTAAAAGTTATTTTAGTCGGCCAGATGCACAAAATGTACATCATGCGCATGAAGGCATGCGTGTAGAAGGAACTTATGACATAAAAGGAGATTGCGTTCCTATTACTTGTATTTTAAGAGAGAACTTAAAAAAAGAGTTTTATTTTGATCAAGAACCTTACACAAAATTATCACTACATATAGGCAAGATTCCCTGTGTCATGATTGCACCCGACGATGTGCAAATAATTACTGGCTCCAGTGAAGAAAGAAGAAAATTGATGGATAGTTTGTTGTCACAAATGCATCCAACTTATTTAAGACATTTAATACTATATAATAAAGTACTGATTCAAAGAAACAGCTTATTGAAAAATGCAGCAGAATCTGGTTATATCGATCCAGTATTATTGGAAACAATTAATGAACAACTCATTGAAAATGGTAACATTATTTATACTTATCGTAAAGAATTAATAAATAAGTATTTGCCAGAAATACTTTCCCTTTATTTAAAGATTGCAGGACAAAAAGATGAAATAAATATCCAATACCATTCCCAATTACATCAAGACTCCTTTGACAATTTGTTAAAGCAATCTTTAGAAAAGGATCAAATATTGCAAAGAACCAATACAGGTATTCATAAGGACGATTTAATCATTACCATACAATCTCAACCATTTAAACAAGAAGCTTCACAAGGACAGAGGAAAAGTTTACTATTTGCTATACGTTTAGCGGAGTGGAAGCTCATTAAAGAAAATAATGGATACTCCCCTATTTTATTAATGGACGATATTTTTGAGAAATTAGATGAGCAAAGAATGATTCAATTATTAGATTGGGTAAGTCACTCCACGGATGGTCAGGTGTTTATTACTGATACGCATAAAGAAAGGGTTGCAGATCTTTTAGGCAAGTATTTAGATAGTTATCAATTGATTGAATTATAAATAAATTAAACTGTAAATTACAGTCTATGGCATTATTTAAATTAGGGGATGCATTAAAGCAATTTGTTCAAGGTAGCAAGATAAAGAATGGAATTCGTGCTGCTCAAATTGAAGAAGTTTGGGGTGAAATTATGGGCATAACCATTGCAAAGTATACAGACAAAATTTATATTTTTGACAAGAAACTTTTTATTGAAACCAGTGTGGGTCCACTAAAAAATGAACTTGGTTTTCAGAAAGCACAAATCATTGAAAGAGTCAATGAAAAAATGGGAGAAAATATGATCAATGAAGTAATCATAAAATAAAAGGATACAACTATAGTTCGTACAAACTATCCGAATTAGGTTTTGATACATCATCCTTCGCAATCACTTCTCGCATTAAATCATTCATCGTTAAAATTCCTTGAAAATTCATCTCCTCAAAAATGGGAAGGTATCTTGTTTTGTAAACATTCATAAGTACCATGCATCTTTGCAAATCTTCTTCATAACCAACCACCGGGTAATCCGATGACATAATATCTTTAACTGTGGTCGTTTCTGATTTCTTTCCTTGTAATTTAATTTTGTGGGTATAATCGCGTTCTGACATAATACCTAAATAATTGCCATCTTGCATGACCACCACATAACTTAGGTTTTCTGTCTTCATAATGGTTAAAGCATCCACCACTTTTGTGTCAGGGGTAACCACATTAAATACGGGTCCTTTTTTTTGTAGTATTTCTTTAATCTTACTCATAACAAATTGTTTAAGTTGTTATCCTAAGTTACTATTAATATCGAATTATATCTATTTATTTGTTATTTAATTAAATCCAAATAGCTTTTCTTTTGCATAATCACCGGTCCATTCATTACAAAAACGGTCGGCCATACTCTCGCGGCAGTTTTAATCATGGTATTATCAGCAATTAGAATTTTTTCTTTTGATAATAAACGATTTGCCCCTGTCTTATCTGCTGTCACAATGTAAATATCCTTATGTTTTGCATGCAATGCTGTTAATAAATATTCCCAAGGAATGCTAGCATCAATCCTACCTGCAAAAACTAATACATAAGGATTAGGGCTTTCGAATAAAGCTTTAGTAGTATCCACATTAGATAGCGTAGTTAAGTTAAAGTCTACAATTTCCGCTTTTAATCCATTCCCTTTTTTGACAACATCCTTCCTGCTTTTATATACATAACTGTCATCAAAATTTTCAGGGAAATTAGTTGCCTCAAAAAAATAGGACTTGCCGTCTTTCACAAATTCCATTTGGATAATAGTACTATCTGGGACTGCACCTGGAGGTAGTTTCATTTTTTCTGAAATATTATTTCCAACTTTATAAGGTAAACAGTCAATGATTGGCAAATGCATAGTCACATAATATTGACCATAACTCACTCCAGCAGTTGCAAATAATAAAATAAATACGCCTAATGCTGGTTTTATTTTTGATTTTACCTTTTTCTGATAATACAATAAAATTAGAATCGAGATCAACAATAAAATGTCTTTAATAAATGAAGTTTTAGGCGTCAATGGAATGCAATCTCCAAAACAACCACAGGTTTTAATCTTTCCTGATAATAATGCGTATCCTGTTAAAAAAGAGAAAAACACAATTAATATCAAAAGCAACCATAATGTTTGTTTATAAGGAAACTTAATTAAGAGTGCAATGCCTGCAACAATTTCAAAAACATTCATGATGACTGCAAAATAATAGCTAAGGTTATCAGATATAAATCCAATACCCCAAACATCAAAAAACTCTTGCATTTTATAACTAAGACCTAATGGATCATTGGCTTTAATCAATCCTGAAAATATAAATAATAGACCAACACTCCATCGCAATATTTTAAGAAATGATTGCATAAAATTGAAATTATTTGTAATAAGTAAAATGTATTAATGCTTTCCTTCTTCAATAAGTATTAAAGCAAAAACTGCATAATTTAAAATGTCTACAAAGTTGGCATCAATGCCCTCACTAATTAGTGTTTTGCCATCATTGTTCAAAATTTGTCTAATACGCAATAACTTCACTAAAATTAAATCGGCGAAACTTTCCTGACTCATGTCTCTCCATGCTTCTCCATAATCATGATTCTTATCTAACATCGTATTTTTAGAAAATCCTACATACTCTTTATATAAAGTTTGCACCTGATCCACCGGAAGGTCTTCCACTTTTGGATCGTTTAACTTTAGCTGTATTAACCCAATTACAGAATAATTGATAATACCCTTGAACTCATCTTTAATATCGTCCCCTACTTTTTGAGTACCAATATCCTGAATGGTTCTAATTCTTAATGCTTTAATAAATATTTGATCTACCACCGAAATAATACGAAGTACTCTCCAAGCTGTACCATAATCCTTGGTTTTCTTTATAAAGATATCGCTGCAGGAAGCAATTGCTAGATCAAATTGGGAAGAAGTTTGGCTCATTAAAAAAGTGCAAATTTCGTGGTTAGTTAATAACTTTGAACCCATGCAAGATACTGCATAACGCACTTAAAATAAAACTATGTTTAAAATTCCTATTCAAAATAGCAGCTGGGAAATAGAGGGCCCTCAGATAATGGGAATACTGAACATTACTAAGGATTCCTTTTATGTATCCAGTCGGGTAAATTCAGTGGATTTAGCTTTGGAACTGACCCAAAAATTTATACTGGAAGGGGCCCATATTATTGACATAGGTGGACAAAGTACAAGACCTGGTGCGCAGTTTTTAAGTGTAGCCGAGGAAATTAAAAATGTAATACCCATCATTGAAGCCATTAGATTTCAATTTCCAGCCACGCTTATTTCCATAGATACTTTTAATAGTCAAGTTGCAGATAAGGCTTTAATGGCTGGAGCTAATATTGTGAACGATATAAGTTGTGGCAATTTTGATGACAAAATGTATAAAGTAGTAGCTGCTCATAATGCGGGCTATATTGGTATGCATATAAAGGGCAGTTTTGAAACCATGCATGAGGTTCCAAAAAGGGAAAATATTATGAAAGACCTTATTGAATTTTTTGAAGAAAAAAAGAAAGCACTCGCTGCCTATGGAATTGAGCAATGGGTAATAGATCCTGGATTTGGATTTGGCAAAACCATTGAAGAAAATTTCACAATGGTGAAGGAATTAAAACAACTAAAAGTCTTAGGGCTGCCAATTTTATTAGGTGTGTCCAGGAAGTCTAGTATATATAAAACCCTAAACATAAAGGCCAAAGAAGCTTTAAATGGCACTACGGTGGTGAATACAGTTGGACTTGTAAACGGTGCCCATATACTGAGAGTACATGATGTGAAAGAAGCGAAGGAAGGCATTGATTTATTGAAAATGATTTCTTAATTATGAAAATATAGTAAACAAAAAAGCCTCGAAACAATGTCTCGAGGCTTTTTTAAAATCTAGATGTATTCAATTATTTCTTATCAGCAGGTTTCCCTGATTTATTTCCTTTTGAAGCTTTGATTTGCTCATTCAATTGATCCATAATTGCATTATTATCTTGTTGAGGCATTGCTTGTTTTACCTTAATATCAACAATTTCAATATCAAAAACGATATTTTCATTTGGCTTAACTGGACCTGAACCTGCTTCGCCATAAGCTAAATAAGAAGGAATGTATAATGTTCCCGTACCGCCTTTTCCAAAATAAGTAAGTCCAATTTCCCAACCCGGTATTACCCCGTTTTCTCCAATTCTTACAATAATTGGTTTTGCAGTAGTATCCCCTGGTTTAATATTAGTATCAAACACCTCTCCTTTTAAATTATAGCCTTTGTAATTAACACTTACCTCTTTACTAGCATCCACTTTATTTGAAGTATCCCCTAAAGTTTTCACTACTACAAATACACCTTCTGGTGTTTCTTTAGCGTTGATCTTATTTTTTGCTAAGTAATCTTTAATTGGCTTGTTTAGTTTTACTTTTTCTAAGGCAACTTCTTTATCCCGATCGGCAGTTGCCATTTCGGGAGTCGCAAAAACATTAAGAATTTCTACTTCACCTACTATAAAATCACCTTTTTTGAAAATATTATTAATTTGAATGCCGCCTAGTTTTTCCAAAGTATCAATACTTAATGAAAATTCTGCTTTATCTCCTTTTCTTAATTTAGCAAGAAATTCAGGAAAATCATATTTCATTGTTTTCATTCTAGCCGTATCAAACTGAATATAACCAGGCATCTTACCAACAGTAGTTTGTAATACTGAATCTTTTGGCGATTTGCCGGTTATCCAATTCCAAAAAGCTGTGAAATCATTTCCAGTTGTTTTTTTCAATCTATATTCTACATTGAACTTAATAATTTGTCCTTGTTGAATTAATTTTTCATTTCCACTACCATGAGTAATTTTGTAAGCCATTCCTGAGGGCGCTTTCTCAGTTTGACCGCAGCTTGCAAATAATACAATTGCAAGCATTAATTTTAATGTTGATTTTATCATTTTTTATTTATTGTGTTAATTGATTTTTATATGTTTTTATAATTTCTACAAAATCTGCTGCTGTTTCATCCACCGATTTAGAAGATCTTCCACCAGCCGCATTCGCATGACCACCTCCTTCAAAATGATTGCGCGCAAAAATATTTACGTCAAACAATCCTTTGCTTCTAAAACTCCATTTTCTTTCTTCTTCCCTGTCTATTACGATGGCTGCGAAACGTATACCATTAATGGATAATAAATAGTTTACCAACCCCTCTGTATCCCCCGTCTTTAATTCAAACTTGTATATATCCGCTTTCGGGATTGCCATGATTGCGGTGTTCAATTCAGGAAAAACTTGCATTCTATATAAAAACGCATTGCCCATAAATTTTAAACGTGCCTCACTTCCTTGATCAAATATATTTTCATGAATAATGGAATGTTGTAATCCTAATTCCTTTAAATGTGCTACTATTTTATGAACTGATGCAGTGGTGGATGGAAAACGAAATGAACCCGTATCGGTCATAAGACCAGTATAAATACAAGCAGCAATATCTAAATTAATTAAATTGCTATGCCCTGACAGTACTATAAAATCATACACCATTTCACAGGTAGAACTCTTTTTTACATCACTAATTCCAAATCCAAAACTAGGTGTATCCGGTTGTTGGTGATGGTCCATTAGAATTCTTACTGCCTTTGAATTTAAAATGACAGGTTCCAAATTTTTCGTTCTATGTAGGATATTAAAATCCAAACAAAAGATGAAGTCTGCCTCATTAATATACTGAGTAGAGATTGCTCTATTTGCTTCAAAATCAACGACTTCATTTACACCTGGCATCCAATCTAAAAAAGGAGCCCAATTGGTAGGCGCAATTACTTTTACATCATGCCCCATGCTTTTTAAGAAATGATATAAAGCCAAACTTGAACCCATTGCATCCCCATCTGGCTTTTGATGACAGGTAATTATCCCTTTAAAAGGTTTACTTAATTCGGGAAAAAACTGTTCAATGGGTTGCATAAGGGCACAAATTTAAGGCAAATCCAATGTTTTTGTGTAATTTTGCGCCCACAATTAGAAACATTTTAAAGAAAACCTCATGAGCAACAGAACATTTACGATGATTAAGCCCGATGCAACCTCAAAAGGCTACACTGGCGCTATTTTAGATCAAATTATACAGGCTGGATTTACCGTAAAAGCAATGAAGTGGATTCATTTGACACCTGCCCAAGCGGGTAATTTCTACGACGTGCATAAAGAACGTCCTTTTTACGGCGAATTAGTTGAATTTATGTCTAGCGGCCCTGTGGTTGCAGCTATATTAGAAAAGGACAATGCAGTAGCAGACTTTAGAACTTTAATTGGTGCAACCAATTTTAAAGATGCTGCAGAAGGTACGATTCGTAAAAAATATGCAAGCTCTATGGGAGAAAATGCTGTTCACGGAAGTGACAGTGATGAAAATGCTGCGATAGAAGGTAATTTCTTCTTTAGCAGTTTTGAAAGATTCTAGTGACTACTTGAATGAATAAAAAAAGCCCTTACATTTTATGAAGGGCTTTTTTATTGTTATTTTTTTGCTTTTCGTTTTTTTGGTTTTCCATATTTCTTCTTCATATCGTCTTTGTGATTTTTTCTCACATTTACTTTCTGATTCTTTAAAGATTTTTCATGGAAGGCAGGCCCCGCTTCTTCTTTTTTAGGTACTTTAATTTGAATAATCTTCATTCTCACTTTAGGCTTTTCATCCTCAGTTAAAATTTCAGATATCTCTAACTGCGCAGGTAAACTTTGAACAGGAATAGGCTGCCTCATTAAAGATTCAATGGCCAATCTTTCTTTTGCTTCTTTAGGCGTCATAAAGGTAATGGCAATTCCTTTTTTATCGGCTCTGCCGGTTCTGCCAATTCTATGAATATAATTTTCGGGAACATCCGGTGTATCAAAATTAATAACATGGGTTACTTCCGCAACATCAATACCTCGGGCCATTACATCGGTTGAGATTATATATTTGAATACCCCCGCTTTAAATTGGTTTACCGTATTAAAACGATAATTCTGTTCTTTATTAGAGTGAATTACACCTACTATTTCAGGAAATAATTCAATGAGCTTATCATATAATTGATCGGCTAAACTTTTAGTAGCTGCAAAAATTAAAACCTTAGTCATGGTCTCATCAGAAGACAATAATAATTCTAATAAATTCACTTTGGTATTAAAATTGGGAACTTCATAGCCTGTTTGAATAATATTCTCAAGTGGCGTTCCTGTTGGTGCAGCTTCTACTCTTTCTGGAGCAGTAAAATAATCATCCATTAATTTTTCTACTTCCTCGGTAATGGTTGCAGAAAATAATAGGTTCTGTCTTTTTTGTGGAAGTAATTCTAAGATATTGGTGATTTGTTTTCTGAAACCTAAATTCAACATTTCATCCATCTCATCTATTACCAACTTTTTAATTGTCTTGGTTTTAATGGAACCATTCATGATTAAATCAAATAATCGCCCAGGAGTCGCTACAATTAAATCAGCGCCTTGCTCCACTTCAATGGCTTGTGTATTTATATTCACTCCACCAAATACGCCCACTGAAGTTACATTCATGTACTTGGTTAGTTTTTTAGCTGCTTCCACTACTTGAACAACCAATTCTCTGGTGGGCACTAAGATTAATATTTGAGGGGCTTTATTTTTATCAAACTTCCACTGTCTTAAACAGGGTAATAAATAAGCAAAAGTTTTACCTGTTCCAGTTTGCGCAATACCGCAAACGTCCCTACCCGACATCACAATAGGGAAAACCCTATGTTGTATAGTAGTGGGTTGCTTGTATTTTAAATCCTCCAAAGCATTAATCAAAGAGGTATTTAGGTTTAGGTCGGTAAAATTCATAAGGCAAAGTTAAAGTATTAGTTACAGAACCACTCATATGTATACAATTATTTATATTTGAAAAGCATCATATTATTATTAATAAAATTGAAAGCATTGAAAAGTAAATATTGGAAATTAATAAGCATTGGCTTTATTTTAGTTTTAGTATTGATTTTGTTTTTTTATAAGAACTATTTTAATTCACTTGTCCCATTTATAAGTTCAAATTATAAAATTAGAGGTATTGATATTTCTCACCACAATCAAGTATATGATTGGGATTTAGTGAAATCTAAAAATACATTTTGTATTATGAAAGCCACTGAAGGAAATAAAATGAATGACCCAAAATTTAATAACAGTTGGAAAATTGCAAAAAATATTAATTTAACAAGAGGCGCTTATCATTTCTTTAAATCTAATTCCTCGGCTGAATTACAATTCGAAAATTATAGAAATAGCGTTAAACTAACCACAAATGATATGCCCCCTATTTTAGATGTGGAAGACGATAATATTGATATGGATCAGGTAAATAAATGGTTATCACTTGCTGAAAATTATTATGGAGTTAAGCCTATAATTTATGCTTCCAATAATTATTACGTAAGATATATGCAAGGAAAAGTGAATAATTATCCGGTGTGGTTATACTTTAATACAAGGTATAAATTAAGACCAAAATTTGAATCTAATGAGGTTTTATTCTTACAATATAGTCAACATGGAAAAGTAAATGGAATTAATGGAGATGTTGACCTAGACTTATTTTTAGGGGATAAAGAAAGTTTTAATAAGTTACTAATTAAATAATAAATATAAAAAAGAAGGTGTTATTTACCACCTTCTTTTTTATAGGAAACTTACTTCTTTTCCAAAGTAGGATAATGAATTCCTAATTGCTCTAAATACGTAGTATATTTTTCCGGTTGATAATAAAATGGTTTCATTTTATCTCTGTATTTATCCATTGTTTCTTTGTTTAAATAAATAGGTGCCGGATCGGATGCAGAAATAAATGGTTTATACTTTGTATCCTTAGTTTGCACATTTACAAAATAATCTTTTGCATCTGCTACAATTTTAGGATTTGTAAATATATCTACAAGCGTTAATGCTGTTGCTTTTGCGCCAGCCAAACTTCCTTTATGCGCAATAGGTGTTGCCATAGCAATGGCGTCGCCCCAATGGTGCCCTTTAGTACCTTTAATGTTTGCTGGGTATCTCAACACAATGGTTGGTAAATTCCAAGAAATATCAGCTATGTCATCAGAACCCCCACCCCATGAAAAGGGAACTGAACCTTCTAGGGTATCTATTCTTTTATTCATTCCTTTAATCGGATTTCCTTTCATGTCTTTTTCTGGTGCTTCTAATAATTTTTGAACCGCAATGGCCAATTGTTCATCATCATCTGTCCATTTTGGCATACCCACTTTTTGTATATTTTTATACATTGCCTGAGCAAGCGGTTTGTTAAAATGTCCTGGCCAAGCAGTTCCTAATATTTTACTTGTTACTTTAGTATCTGTCATCATCGCAGCGCCATTGGCTATTCTAATTCCTGCTTGATAATTTTTATAGATATCATCGTAGGTGCGTTCTCTAAAAAAATACCAAACACTTGCAACAGATGGCACCACATTAGGTTGATCTCCACCATCTTTTATCACATAATGAGAACGTTGCGTAGGCTTTAAATGTTCTCTTTTATAATTCCAACCTACATTCATTAATTCAACAGCATCTAATGCACTTTTACCTCTCCAAGGAGCTCCAGCAGCATGTGCAGCTTCTCCTGAAAATTCAAATTGTACACTTAAATTTCCATTACCTCCATTGTCACCATAATCCGAAGTAAAGTCACTACTTACATGCGTGAAAATACAAGCATCAATATTTTTAAAATAACCATCTCTTACATACCAAGCTTTACTGGCAACCAATTCTTCTGCTACACCGGGCCATATTACTAATGTTCCAGGAATTTTATTTTCCTCCATGATTTGCTTGGCAGCGATGGCTGCATAAATAATAACAGACTGTCCAGAATTGTGTCCTTCACCATGTCCTGGAGCACCATCTACAATTGGCGATTTATATGCAGTGCCAGGCATTTGAGATGCTTTGGGAATGCAATCTATATCACTTCCTAATGCAATTACGGGACTACCATTGCCCCACTTAGCCATCCATGCAGTTGGGATACCTGAAATATTTCTTTCAATGGTAAACCCATTTTTTTCTAAAATGTCTGTCAAGTATTTGGATGTTTCAATTTCTTGAAAACCTAGTTCACCAAAACTAAATACCATATCCACCATCTCTTGAATATTTTTAGCTTTAGATTCTACAATTTGTAAGGCTTTCGATTTCATCTTCTCAATTTTTTCAGCTTCTGCTTTGTTTTGAGCATATGAAACGGTAATGAATAGACTAGCAAAAATTACTAGTATTGGTTTGAAAAATTGGCTACGCATTGGCATATTTGAATAATTAGGATTTAAATTTAAGGAATAAATGAACATGAGATTAGGGGTATTTAGCTCACTTCAGTCGCTTAATCCTTTTCGACCCTCAAGGAAAAGCATGCCACCAAACGCCCCCCAGACGTCTAGGCTTCCGGACTGCGGTAAGACCTGAAATGACCGTTTTTAATACAAAATCACGGTTTTTGGGCTGTAAATATGGTACCAAATCGAAAAAAACGAGGTATATTGCACTAAATATTATTGACTTAATGACAACTTTAATCAAGCAGGTCAAAATTGCCGATGTTTATTCGCCTTTTAATGGCAAAATCAAAGATATTCTCTTAGACAATCACAAAATCGTTTCTATTACCGACAACTGCTCTGAAAATGCAGACCAAATTATTGATGGTAAGGATAGTTTTGTATGTCCAGGTTTTGTGGATCCTTTCGTACATTTTTGTGATCCAGGCATGGAAAATAGAGAAACTTTAAGTTCGGGTGCGAATGCAGCAATCCAAGGTGGATTTACAACTGTTTTCACAGTTCCCAATACCCAGCCAACAGTAGATACTAAATCTCAGGTTACTTATATTAAACAACATAGCCAGGATTTACCCATACATATTTTACCCATTGGTGCCATCTCAAAAAAAATAGAAGGAAAGGATTTAGCCGAAATGATTGACATGCACACTAACGGCGCCGTAGCATTCAGTGATGGCCTCTACCCTGTTCAATCTACCTTATTGTTTTTAAAAGCCTTACAATATGTAAAAGCCTTTGACGGTGTAGCCATACAAATGCCTATAGATAAAAGTTTAGGAAGCTTAGGCTTAATGAACGAAGGAATTGTATCTACACAATTGGGATTGCCTGGTATTCCAGCAATCGCAGAGGAACTAATTATTGCAAGAGATATTGAATTATTAAGATACACGCAATCCAAACTGCATATTACGAGTGTGAGCACTGCCAAAGGAATGGCTTTAATCGCAGCTGCAAAACAAGAAGGATTGCAAATAACTTGTAGCGTAACACCTTACCATTTATTTTTTACAGAAGATGATTTGAGCAACTACGATACTTTGTTAAAAGTATTCCCACCATTAAGAACTAAAAATGACCAAGCTGCTTTATTAAAAGCGATAGAGGATGGTACCGTGGATTGCATTAGCGCTCATCATATTCCTCAGGATTGGGATGGCAAAACAATAGAATTTGAAAATGCAAAAGCGGGTATCGCAAGTATTGAAACAACATTTGCAACGGTTCAACATATGTTACCAAAATTAGCAATTGAAAAAATGGCAGCAATATTCTCTAGCAATGCAAGACGCATATTTAATTTGCCCAATGCAAGTATTCAAGAAGGCGGGGATGCAGAATTAACAATATGCTCTCAGTCGAAAACAACTTGCATGAATGTGAAGGAATCAAAAAGCAAGTCGGCAAATTCACCATTCTGGGGTATCACTTTAAACGGAAAAATTATTGCTACCTATGCAAAAGGCAAAGCAAATATCAACGCATAATCATAAATCCAAAACAAAATCATGGAAGAGCAAGTTACAAGTCACATTATAAAGGGGTTAGTATTAGGTATTATTTCTGTTTTTATTTCAGTAGTTGTTCATACATTTAATTTGTACGAAAACCCATATGTTAGTTTAGTTACATATGGAGTTTTCATGATTGGAATTATTTATAGCACTATTTTATTTGCAAATCAAAATGGAAACAAAGTCGGATTTGGAAACATCTTTGCACATGGATTCAAAACTTCAGCAGTTGTTATTGTAATTACAGTATTTTATACGGTATTAGCAGTAAAATTAATCTTTCCAGAAATTATAGATATCACTTTAAATATTAGTAGAAAAAGAATAGAGACTAGTCCAAATGTCCCAAAGGATGCCGTACAAAAAAATTTAGATTTCATGAGAGAATACTTTCTTCCATTTGCAATTGGAATGACAGTTATAATTTTAGGTTTTTTTGGACTCATCTCTTCACTAATTGGAGCAGCTGTTGCAAAAAAGAAAACAAACCCTTTTGAAAATCAGTCATAATCATCTAGACTAAAAAACATCATGCAAATATCCGTTATCATACCATTATTGAACGAAGCAGATTCTTTGCCAGAATTAATGCAATGGATTGATCGTGTGATGCAGGATCATAAATATTCCTATGAAGTAATTATGGTGGATGATGGAAGTAATGATGAAAGCTGGTCTGTGATCGAAAAATTAAGAATTCAATACCCTGCCCTTAAAGGAATTCGTTTTCAACGTAATTATGGAAAATCTGCTGCATTAAACGAAGGTTTCAAAGCTGCTCAAGGCGACATTGTTGTAACCATGGATGCCGATTTACAAGACTCCCCCGACGAGATTCCTGAGTTTTACAATATGATAACCAACGAAGGCTACCATTTAGTGAGTGGCTGGAAAAAGAAACGTTACGATAATACGTTTACGAAAAATATTCCTTCTAAAATTTATAATGCCGTTGCAAGAAGAAGTTCGGGTATAAAATTACATGACTTTAATTGCGGTATTAAAGCCTATCAATTAAAGGTGGTAAAGAGTATTGAAGTGTTCGGTGAAATGCACCGATATATTCCTATCCTAGCGAAATGGGCTGGTTTTAAAAAAATAGGAGAAAAAGTAGTGGTACATCAGGCAAGAAAATACGGGACTACAAAATTTGGATGGGAAAGATTCGTAAATGGATTTTTAGATTTGATGACCATACAATTCTTATCCAAATTTGGTAAGAAGCCAATGCAATTTTTTGGTTTAATAGGCACTTTATTTTTCTTTATTGGTTTTATATCAGTTGGCTATATTACCATTTCAAAATTTATGCACCCAGAAACTAGTATTACCAATAAACCTGCGTTTTACATCGCGCTTACTTCTATGGTCATTGGAGTTCAATTATTTTTAGCTGGTTTTATTGCAGAATTAGTCAACCGTAATGCAGCCGAAAGAAATACTTATTTAATCTCTGATAAAACAGGATGGTAAGCGCATTGGTTATAATAGGCCCAGGCTGGCCTTTAAGAGGTGGCCTATCTGCTTTTGACGAACAATTAGCAAGAACTTTTAATGAGAAACAACTTCAAGCAAGGATTGAAACCTTTTCTTTGCAATATCCTTCTTTTTTATTTCCAGGTACTTCTCAGTATACCAATGAACCTGCTCCAAAGGATGTAAACATTCATGAAGGCATTAATTCTATCAATCCATTTAATTGGATGAAAGTGGGTCTTCAATTAAAAAGAGAGCGACCAGATTTAATTATCGTTAGATATTGGATTCCATTTTTAGCACCTTGCTTGGGAATGATATGTCGCATTGCTAAATCTAATAAACACACCAAGGTCATTGCCATCGTAGATAATATGGTTCCTCATGAAAAAAGAATGGGCGACAAAATGCTTACACGGTATTTTGCCAAATCGGTGGACGGCTTTGTAACCATGAGTAATAAGGTTACCAATGATGTAAGATATTTTAGTAGCAAACCCATTGTATTTTCTCCGCATCCCATTTTTAATCATTTTGGAGAAGCTATCTCTAAAGAAGCTGCAAGAAAAGTATTAGGTATAGGGCAGGATGAAAAAATTATTTTATTTTTTGGTTATATAAGACCCTATAAAGGATTGGATATGTTGTTAACCGCTATGGCAAATAATATAATTAAACATGCAAATATTAAATTAATGATTGTAGGTGAATTTTACGAGGATGCACAACCCTATCTTGATTTAATAAAAAAATTAGCATTAGAAGAACAAGTCATAATACAAGCTAATTTTGTAGCAGATAATGAAGTTAAAAACTATGTATGTGCAGCCGACTTTATTATCCAACCCTACAAAAATGCTACTCAAAGTGGTGTCACGCCGCTCGCCTACTATTTTGAAAAACCAATGTTGGTGACCAACGTAGGGGCTTTGGCCGATTCGGTTCCCAATGGCAAAGTGGGTGAAGTGGTGGAACCCAATGCAGATGCTATTGCAAAAGGGATTGAGACACTCTATAATAATGGAGCAGCTTATTATGCAGACAACATTAAAGAAGAAAAGAAAAAATACAGTTGGTCACAAATGGCCGATAATTTTATATTATTACACCAGAAACTATAATATTTTAATACATTTATACCATGTCAATACAAGCCATCACCGATATTATTAAATCGTCCATTGATGTTAAGCAACAATTACTTGCCGACGAATCTTTGGTTCACCAAATTCAAACCGTAACGGATGTAATTACTAAAGCATTTCAAAATGGCAATGCCGTTTATTTTGCAGGCAACGGAGGAAGTGCTGCAGATGCACAACATTTAGCTGCAGAATTTTCGGGACGTTTTTATAAGGATCGCAAAGCATTGCCTTCGGATGCATTGCATTGCAATAGCTCTTATTTAACAGCCGTAGCAAATGATTATAGCTATGATGTTATTTATGCACGTTTACTAGAAGGATTGGCAAAGCCAGGGGATGTTTTAGTGGGTATTAGTACCTCCGGTAATTCTGGCAATATTGTAAAAGCATTTGAGATGGCTAAAACCATTGGAGTAACGACTATTGGATTTACAGGACAAAAAGGAGGCAAAATGAAAGACTTAGGGGACTACCTTATTAATGTTCCTTCAAATACTACTCCTAGAATACAAGAATCACATATTTTAGTGGGCCATATTATTTGCGAATTAGTGGAGATTAATATTTTTGGTAAGTAGAGCATGTCATTTCAATTATCAAATATCAATCCCCAATGGACTTTATTTTTAGATAGAGATGGCGTAATCAATGTCGAAAAGAATCAGGACTATATCAGGAATTGGAATGAGTTTCAATTTTATGAAGAAAGTTTATTAGCACTCCCCATTCTAGCTAAAAAGTTTGAGACTATTGTCATTACAACCAATCAAAAAGGAATTGGGAAAGGGCTTATGACGCACGAGGATATCAGCCATATCCATACCAATATGATGAATGCCATTCGAAATGTAGGTGGCCGCATTGATCAAATTTATTACTGTGCCGATGTAGACAGCCTTTCACCCAATAGAAAACCACAAACAGGAATGGCTTTACAGGCAAAAGCACAATTCCCGCATATCAACTTTCAAGAATCCATCATGGTTGGAAATAGATCAAGTGATATGCATTTTGGGAGAAACGCAGGCATGCATACTGTATTTTTAGCCACTACACATCCCGAGACGGCTTTTCCAGATGAAACCATTGATTATCGTTTTGATAATTTATTGGCATTTGCAAATGCTTTGTAAACAAAAAATTTTTAAATTTAAAGATGGTAAAGCAACTTCTATTAATGAGTGTACTATTTTTTAGCGGAAACGATTTAATAGCACAAGTTAAAGTGGATAGTACTGGAGTTACTATTCAGCAATACGCTACATTAATGCAAGAGAACGATACATTAGCAATTAGAATACAACAAGATAGTTTGCTCACTCTAAAATTATGGGAGTCACTGTCAAGTCCTTATTCCTTTGAATATCATTTTGATTCCTTACAATCTGTTCGTCAAATCAGCTCACCTGATGGTCGTTTTAAATTATTTACCTGGCAGCTAGCATTAAACAATGAGCATTATGTTCAGAGAGGAATTATTCAATATAAAAACATGGATGGCACCATTCAACTACAAAAGCTCTATGACATTGCAGATGAAATAGAAGATGCCAATAGCTTTGAAGGAAATGCTAAACAGTGGATAGGTGCTGTATATTATGAGCTCATTCAAAATGAGTTCCAGGGAAAAAAATATTATACATTATTAGGCTTTGATGCTTATGATAAAAGTATTACTCAAAAAATGATTGAAGTATTACATTTTGAAAACGAACAACCCATTTTTGGTGGTGATTTTTTTATTTATCCCCCAGACGAAACCTATCCTGAAGCACCCAGTAAAAGATTTATTTACAGCTATAAAAAAGGCAGTAATGCAATCATACGGTATGACAGCGATAGCAAAGCCATTGTTCTATCCGAATTGGCAAGTACACAAAATAATTTAAAAGAAAAAAGTACACTTGTTCCCACTGGAGACGAAGTGTACTTTATATGGAAAAATGGGAAATGGATAATGCCTAATAAATAGGCAACCCACCATTTTTTAATCTAATTTTAATACGGCTAAAAATGCTTCCTGTGGAATTTCTACATTCCCTATTTGACGCATTCTCTTTTTACCTTCTTTCTGCTTTTCTAATAACTTACGTTTACGACTAATATCGCCACCATAACATTTTGCAGTAACGTCCTTACGCATCGCAGAGATATTTTCACGAGCTACCACTTTCGCCCCAATGGCCGCTTGAATAGCAATTTGAAATTGTTGTTTGGTTAATAACTCTTTTAATTTCTCGCAAAGTTTACGACCAAAATCTGCTGATTTTCCTCTGTGAATTAAGGCGCTCAAAGCATCCACTTTTTCATTATTTAATAAGATATCCATTTTTACAATATCTGCTTCTCTGAATCCTATTTGCGTATAGTCGAAAGATGCATACCCTCTGGTACCACTCTTTAATTTATCATAGAAATCAAATACAATCTCGGTTAATGGCATTTCAAAAATTAACTCCACACGAGTAGGCGTTAAATAACTTTGGTTAATTAACATTCCACGTTTTCCTAAACATAATGTGATAATGTTTCCAATATAATCCGGAGTAGTAATAATTTGTGCTCTAATAAAAGGCTCTTCGATATAATCCACCTTCACTGGATCCGGCATTTCTGCAGGATTGTTTACAATAATTTTTTCTTTCCTAGTTGTATAGGCTATAAAACTTACGTTAGGTACCGTAGTAATCACCGTTTGGTTAAACTCACGCTCTAAACGCTCTTGAATTATTTCCATATGCAATAAACCAAGGAATCCGCAACGGAATCCAAAACCCAATGCTTGTGAAGTTTCTAATTCAAAAGTTAACGAAGCATCATTTAATTGCAGCTTTTCCATACAATCACGCAATTCCTCAAATTCGTCTGTGTTCACCGGATAAATACCCGCAAATACCATGGGCTTCACCTCCTCAAAACCATGAATCATTTCTCCTGGATTATTGGCAAGGGTAATGGTGTCTCCTACTTTTACTTCTTTAGCGTTTTTGATACCTGTAATAATATATCCTACATCACCTGCTCTTACTTCTTCCTTTGGCGTCATGGCTAATTTTAACACACCAACCTCATCGGCATTATAATCTTTACCGGATGCTACAAAACGAATTTTATCATTCTTTTTTAACACTCCATTCATAATACGATAGTATACAATAATCCCTCTAAAATTATTAAATACACTATCAAAAATTAAGGCTTGTAGTGGGGCTTGTGGGTCACCAATAGGCCCAGGGATTCTTTCACAAACTGCTTGTAAAATTTCTTCTATACCAATTCCACTTCTTCCGCTCGCTAATAATATATCTTCCTGTTTGCAACCAATTAAATCAATAATCTGATCGGTTACTTCTGGAATTTTTGCACCATCCATATCAATCTTATTAATTACCGGGATAATCTCTAAATTGTTATCTAATGCTAAGTATAAGTTTGAAATTGTTTGGGCTTGTATACCTTGTGATGCATCCACTAATAAAAGCGCCCCTTCACAAGCGGCTAATGCACGGCTTACTTCATAACTAAAGTCAACGTGACCTGGTGTATCAATTAAGTTTAAGGTATAGGTTTCCCCTTTATGAATATAATTAATTTGAATCGCATGACTCTTAATGGTAATTCCTTTTTCACGCTCTAAATCCATATCATCTAATACCTGATTCATCATTTCACGTTCTGTAATGGTCTTGGTATGTTCCAGTAAACGGTCTGCCAAGGTACTTTTACCGTGATCGATGTGTGCGATGATACAAAAATTTCTAATGTTCTTCATATAGTGAAACTAGTCTTTTAAAACTTATTTAAGTGCGTTTATAATAGCCGAAAATTCGGTAGCGATTAAGGAAGCGCCCCCTACTAATCCACCATCCACATCGGGCTGTGAAAAAATTTCTTTTGCATTAGATGCTTTTACACTACCACCATATAAAATTGAAATTTGATCTGCAATTTCTTGGCCATATTTGTCAGCAAATACCGAACGGATATAAGCATGTATTTCTTGCGCTTGCTCACTGCTTGCTGTTTTACCAGTACCAATCGCCCAAATAGGCTCATAGGCAATTACCACTTTCGTGATTTGTTCTGCTGATAAATGAAATAAGGAATTTTTTAATTGCGTTTCAACAAAACTATTTTGAGTACCTGCCTCTCTAATGTCTAAAGGTTCCCCACAACAAAATATAGGCGTACTTCCTGCCGCTAAAACAGCATCCGTTTTTTCTGCTAAAAAACCATCCGACTCCCCAAAATATTCACGACGCTCAGAGTGTCCTATTACAATATGCTTTACACCAACCGATGCAAACATAGGAGCAGAAATCTCACCTGTATATGCACCATTTGATTTTGGATAACAATTTTGAGCCGCTATATAATAGTTGTTTTTACCAGTTAACTTTTGAGTAGCTAGTGGTATATAAATTGCAGGTACCGCAAAAATGGCTTCTTGGTGAGCAGATAAATTATGTTCGGTAACTAATAACTGATCAAATAAAGTGGCTGCTTCTGAAACACTCAAATTCATCTTCCAATTGGCCGCTGCAATTTGTTTTCTCATATTGTAAATAGTTGTAATGTAAATTGGGGTTAATTTGCCGTGCAAAGGTAATTAAAAATTAACTGAAAGAGACTATAAACAAAGGGGGTTTAGGCACTTAAATGGTGCAAATGCAACAAAATCTGTTGCTCTTCTTCAGATATAGTTGACCCTTTTAATTTTTTCCAATTTTGGAGATCCTCAAACACTTTCTCAAACTGATAACCCGGCAAAACGCCCCAGGTAAAATTGGGTAAATTTTTAGGTAGTAACCCATTGCCAAATATATTGGCACTAACTCCTATATAAGAACCCGTATTGATACTAGACTGAATGGCAAAACGACTATAGTCACCAACCAACATGCCCATTTTCTGACCAATGGTGTCCCAAATTTGCTTGGCTTCATTCCACATTTGTATTGGGCCAGCGGTATTTTTGATATTGCTATTACAGGTCCCCGCGCCCAAATTGCACCAATAACCTATAATACTATCCCCTAAATATCCTTCATGCCCTTTATTGGAATACCCCATTAAAATAGAGTTCTTAATTTCACCTCCAGCAATACAAGCAGGGCCAATAGTAGTACTACCATAGATACTTGTATTCATCTTTACCACTCCTTTTTGCCCTAATACAAAAGGTCCTCTAATGCTCGCTCCTTCCATTACAACTGCTTCTTTACCAATATAAATAGGCCCTTCAGTTGCATTTAAATTACAACATAAAACAGTGGCTCCTTCTTCTATAAAAATTTGATCGGCTTGAATGACCCTATTGCTCGAATGAATCGCAATAGATTTTCTGTTTTCCTTGATCCATTCGTAGTCTCTTTTAATAAAGTTTGCATGTAATTGCAATAAATGAATAGGGTCATTTATAAATTGAGCACTTGGATAATTGATTGGTTTATAGATAGCCAATAATATATCGGCTAGGTTTCGCTCCTTTGAACAAGTTGCTATCCATTTACCGGAAGCACTGACTAATTTTTCGCCTTCTTTTAGCTGATCAATTTGTTTTACTAAATCAGGAGTTGGGATACAGGTTACATTTATAAAAAATAAACTTTCATCCGTTTTCAAAACTGGCTGATCGGCATGTAAGATTTGTAAATAATTGACCGTAAAAACACCCATTTCTTCCTTCACATATTGTTCCCATCTTTCCTTAAAAGTGAAAATGCCTACTCTACATGCTGCCAGGGATCTGGTTAACGTAAAGGGATAAAAATTTTCTCTATCTGGGATGTCTACTAAAAGGTAACGCATGGTAGCAATTTATGGTGCAAATTTAATGTAATCTAGTATTCCCCTTACTCATTTCCTAACAGATGTTTATTAATTGCTTATTTTTGTAGTCTAATACATTTACTATGCAATTTGGAACTTTTAACTACCCTAGTCCTGCCAATGAACCCGTTTTAAATTACGCACCAGGTTCGCCCGAAAAATTAGCTTTAAAAAAAGCATTGGCTAGCTTAAAGAAAAAGACAATCGACATCCCAATGTATATAAATGGAAAAGCGGTTAGGACAGGTAAAAAAATAAGTATCCGCCCACCACACGAAATCAAACATGTACTTGGACATTTTCATATGGGGAACAAGGGACATGTTGAACAAGCCATTCAAACTGCTTTAAAAGTAAGAACAGAATGGTCTAATATGAATTGGGAAACAAGAGCACATATATTTTTAAAAGCGGCCGATTTATTAGCGACTAAATATCGTTTTGAAATGAATGCAGCAACCATGCTTGGACAAAGTAAAAATGCATACCAAGCGGAAATTGATGCAGCCTGTGAGTTAATTGATTTCTTGAGATTTAACGTTCATTTTTTAAGTGAAATATATAAACAACAACCCGTGTCGGCTCCTGGTATTCATAACCGTATGGAGTGGAGAGGTTTGGAAGGATTTGTGTTAGCAGTAACGCCCTTTAACTTTACAGCCATTGGCGCTAATTTGCCAAGTTCAGCTGCCATGTGCGGCAATGTGGTAGTTTGGAAACCATCTGATGCACAAATTTATTCTGCACAATTATTTATGCGTATTTTAAAAGAAGCAGGATTGCCAGATGGGGTTATTAATATGGTATATGTAGATGGTCCTGTATTAGGCAATGTTTGTTTTAAACATCCCGATTTTGCTGGCGTACACTTTACCGGATCAACAGGTGTGTTTAATAATATGTGGAAACAAATTGGAGAAAATATTGGAAATTATAAAACCTATCCAAGAATTGTGGGTGAAACGGGTGGAAAGGATTTTGTGATGGTACATCCATCTGCCGATGTAGATACCGTAGTTGCTGCGTTAGCGAGAGGTGCGTTTGAATACCAAGGACAAAAATGTTCAGCTGCATCAAGAGCTTATATACCAAGTAATATTGCTGCTGCCGTAAAAGAAAAATTAGTAAAAGCAGTACAGTCCATGAAAGTGGGAACGGTGGAAGATTTTTCTAATTTTGTAAATGCAGTAATCAGTGAAAAATCATTTGATCAAATTGCTAGCTATATTAACAAAGCAAAAAAAGATAAAAAAGCAAAGATTTTAGTTGGTGGAAATTTCAGTAAAAAGTTGGGCTATTTTGTGGAACCCACCGTCATTGAAACATCGGATCCCAAATACCTTACCATGTGTGAGGAAATCTTTGGTCCAGTATTAACGATCTATACTTACCCAGCAGCCAAATTTGAAAAAACATTAGAATTAGTAAACAGTACTTCAAAATATGCCTTAACGGGTTCTATCATCTCACAAGACCGTGCGGCTATTGAACTAGCTACCGAAAAGCTACGTCATGCGGCCGGTAATTTCTATATTAACGATAAACCATCAGGTGCCGTGGTAGGTCAACAACCTTTTGGAGGTGCCAGGGCTTCAGGAACCAACGATAAGGCAGGAAGTATGCTTAATTTATACCGTTGGTTAAGCGCCAGAACCATAAAGGAGACCTTTAACCCCCCAACTGACTATAAATACCCATTTTTAAACGAAGCATAAGCCTGTTTTTCGTCCATTTTTAATGTGAAAACAGTATATTTGCGCTCAAAAATAAAGGACTGTGGCCCAAAATTTTTCTAAAGAAACCTACCTGTATTGGTATGAATTGATGCAACTAATACGTCAATTTGAATCCAAATCGGAGGAAATGTATAAAATGGCTGGTAAAATCCGAGGATTTTTCCACGTTTACAATGGTCAAGAAGCCATTGCTGCGGGATGTATGACTGCAACCAATCATGAAGATCCATTCATCACAGGATACCGAGACCACGGTTTAGCGCTTGCAAAAGGGATGAGCCCAAATGCTGCGATGGCCGAATTATATGGCAAAGCAACGGGATGTTCTAAAGGAAAAGGTGGAAGCATGCACTTATTTGATAAAGCCAATTATTTTTTTGGGGGTCATGGAATTGTAGGTGCTCAAATTGGAACAGGTGCTGGATTAGCATTTGCTGAACAATATCGTGATTCTAAAAATGTGGTACTGTGTTTCTTTGGAGACGGTGCAGCGCGCCAAGGAATGTTGCATGAAGTTTTTAACTTAGCCATGTTGTGGAAGTTACCAGTTGTTTTTATTTGTGAGAATAATAATTACGCAATGGGTACTTCAATTGAAAGAACCAGTAATGTAGTTGATATTTATAAATTAGCGGATGGTTATGAAATGCCAGCTGATAAAATTGATGGTATGACAGCGGAAGCAGTCCACGAAGGTGTTGCCAGAGCAGTGAAGCGTGCACGTGAAGGAGATGGTCCTACCCTTTTAGAAATGAAAACCTATCGTTACAGAGGTCATTCAGTTTCCGATCCTCAAAAATATAGATCAAAGGATGAGGTAGAAGAATATAAAAATCAGGACCCGATTACCAAGGTTGCACATACTATTTTAACGAATAAATATGCAACAGAAGCAGAATTAAAAGCAATAGACGATAAGATTTCGGCGATTGTGGATGGTTCAGTGAAATTTGCGGAAGATAGCCCATGGCCAGATGACAGCGAGGTTTTGAAAGATGTATACATTGATCAATCCTACCCTTTCATCGTAGACTAAACATTAAAAAAGAAATATACAATACAATATCATGAGTGAAATTAATCAACAAGAACAGAACCATTCCGAGCATTTCGTAAAGAAGAATCAAAAGCAAATAACTGCATTCTTAGTAATTTTGGTATTAACGCTAGGTGGTTACTTTGGATATATGGAGCTGTATCAAAAACCACGTGAAGTAAAAGCAGCAGATGCTATGTTTGCAGCTGAAAATTATTTTTTCCAAGATTCTTCCAAATTGGTTTTAAATGGAGATGGAACAAGTAAAGGTGTTTTATATATTATCAAAACATACAGTGGTACAAAAGCTGCTAATCTTGCAAAGTTTTATGCAGGGGTTAGCTACTTTAAACTTGGAGATTTAAACAAATCTGTAGAGTATTTAAAAGACTTTTCATCTGATGCTAAACAAATCCAATCTATTGCTTACGGAACCTTAGGAGATGCTTATGCTGATTTAAAAAAGAATACAGAAGCCTTAGATTATTATAAAAAAGCAGGTGCTAATTTCCCAGAAGACGAAATCATTTCTTCTGAATACTTATTCCGTGCAGCTCAATTACAAGAAGTTTTAGGTAAAACAGACGACGCAGTAGCTATCTATAAAGATATCAAAGCTAAATACCCTAAAACTGAAATTGGATTAAATGTAGATAAATTCATATTTAAATTGAAAGTGCAACCTTAATTCCTTTCAAAAGCCATATTAAAAAAGCATTCTCCACATATTGTTGAGAATGCTTTTTTGTTTCTGCTTGTTATTTATATACAATTCGTATTTTTGACTATGACCGTTCAACTTTTTATCCCTTGTTTTATTGACCAGCTTTATCCAGAAGTGGCATTTAATACCATTAAGGTATTGCAAAAAGCAGGTTGTACCGTTAAATATAACGAACAACAAACCTGCTGTGGTCAACCCGCATTTAATGCAGGATTTTGGGGTGAATCAAAGGATGTGTGTACCAAGTTTGTACAAGATTTTGATGGCGTAGATTATATAGTAAGTCCTAGTGCAAGTTGTACTGGTTTTGTAAGAAATAATTTTGGAAAGATTTTTGAAAACAACGCTTTTCAAAGTCCTGCTAAAAAAGTAGCCACTCAAATGTTTGAGCTTTCTGAATTCCTAACTAAAATTTTAAATGTCACTGACTTAGGAGCCGAATTTAATGCCAAAGTAACTTACCATGATAGTTGTGCAGCATTAAGAGAATGTAAAATTAAAGATGCGCCAAGAACATTATTGTCTAAAGTTCAGGGATTAGAAATAGTGGAGATGAAAGATACAGATGCTTGTTGTGGTTTTGGAGGCAGCTTTGCAGTAAAATTTGATACCATTAGTATTGCCATGGCCGATCAAAAAATAGACAACGCTATTGCTACAGATGCCGAATACATTGTTAGTACAGATACCAGTTGTTTAATGCATTTAGACGGCAGAATTAATTTTAATGGACAAGCAATTAAAGTAATTCATTTAGCGGATATCTTAGCAAGTGGTTATTAGTAATTTTCTACACCTTCAAAAAAATATTTTATGGCTTACTGGTTAATCAAATCTGAACCTTTTAAATATTCTTGGGATCAATTTGTAAAAGACAAAAAAACATTTTGGGACGGCGTTCGGAATTATGGAGCAAGAAATAATTTACGTTCCATGAAAAAAGGGGACTTAGCTTTTTGGTATCATAGTAATGAAGGAATGGAAATAGTGGGTATTGCTAAAGTGGTGAAAGAAGCATACCAGGATCCTACCACCGAAGAAACTGCATGGTTAGCTGTAGATTTTGCACCCTTTCAAAAATTAAAGCACCCCGTTAAATTAGGGGACGTAAAAGCCAATACCAACCTTTCTGATATGGCGCTGGTAAGACTAGGTCGATTATCTGTTCAACCTGTTACAGATAAGGAATGGAAAGAAGTAATGAAAATGAGCGAAGGTTTATAAAGTCTCTACCCTACTATTTATTTGAAAAATATATAGCCAATGAATATGGCTATGATGACTCCAATAATATCTGCAAAGATCCCTGCCCATAATGCGTATCTAATTTTTTTAATCCCCACACTTCCAAAATACAAAGCAATAATATAAAAAGTAGTATCTGCAGATCCTTGAAAGATGGATGCTAGTTTTCCCACAAAGGAATCGGCACCCTGTGTTTGAAATATATCCAACATCATTCCTCTGGCCCCACTTCCACTTAATGGCTTCATGATAGCCACTGGCAATGCACCTATAAATTCAGTATTTACTCCTGTTAATTGTATGATATAGGTTAACCCATTGAGTATATATCCCATTGCACCACTATCTCTAAATACACGAATGGCAACCAACATGGCAACTAAATAGGGTATAATTTTTACAATCACATCAAACCCTTGTTTGGCACCTTCTATAAAGGCATCAAAAACTGAAACTTTTTTATAGGCTCCTCCTATTATAATGAGTACGATAATTAATAAAAGTAAACCATTGCCAAAAACTTTAGAGACTACTTCTTTATTTTGAGGGCTTAGCATGTTCACTGCCAATAATACGCCAGCCATTAAACCCATTAAACCCAACAACCAACTAATAAGTACTTTATCCCATTTTAGTTTTTGATAAAAACCTACCATTAAGATACTTGCTAAAGTGGTGCCAATGGTAGCCAACACACAAGGTATAAAAATTCCTGCAGCGTCATGTGAACCTGCTGCTAGGCGATAGGAAATAATAGTTAAAGGAATAATCGTTAACCCACTGGTATGCAAAACCAAAAACATAATTTGTGCATTCGTTGCTTTTTCTTTATCTGGATTTAATGTTTGTAAACTTTCCATGGCCTTTAATCCAAATGGCGTTGCTGCATTATCTAATCCTAACATATTGGCGCTAAAATTCATAACCATATGCCCCATGGATGGATGATTCGCGGGCACTTCTGGAAATAGTCTACTTAAAAATGGGTTCATCCATTTGGCAAGCTTTTGAATAGCACCTGCTTTTTCGGCAATATTCATTAATCCTAAGAAAAATACCATTGTCCCCGTTAAAGGTAATGCCACATCCATTACAGATGATTTGGCTGAGTCAAATATCCCATCTGCTAGTAGTTTAAATATACTGGTATCTCCTAAGAAAATGAGTTTACACAACGCAATAACAAAGGCAATCAAGAAAAAAGCGATCCAAATGATATTTAAAGCCATATTATATATTGTTTATAGGTCTAATATAGCCCATTTTGCGATTAGAATTGTATTTTTGCGGACTTAAAACAACCAAAATATGGCTTTACAGGCAGGAATTGTGGGATTACCAAATGTGGGAAAATCAACCTTATTTAATGCAGTAAGTAATAGTGCAAAAGCACAAGCAAGTAACTACCGTTTTTGTACGATCGAACCCAATGTAGGATTGGTAGATGTACCTGATCATAGAATGCAACAGTTAGCAGATCTCATTAATCCACAAAGAATCGTACCCACTCAATTAGAAATTGTTGATATTGCTGGCTTAGTAAAAGGGGCAAGTAAAGGGGAAGGTTTAGGAAATAAGTTTTTAGCGAATATCCGAGAAGTAAGTGCCATTATACATGTGATTCGCTGCTTTGAAGACGAAAATGTATTAAGAGAAGAAGGCGTTATTAATCCAATAGGAGACAAAGAAATTATTGAAACAGAATTACAGCTAAAGGATTTAGATAGTGTAGAGAAAAAAATACAGCGTAGCGAAAAAATGGCTAAAACCGATCCTAAAGCAAAAGTAGAATTGGAAGTATTACAAAAATGTAAGGCACATTTAGAGCAAGGTAAAAGTATTCGTTCCTTAGGATTAGACAAAGAAGAAAAAATAGCCATTGCAGATATCTTTTTATTAACTGAAAAGCCAGTGATGTATGTTGCCAATGTGGATGAAAAATCAATGCATACTGGAAATGTATATTCCGAGAAATTAGTAGTTATGGCGAAAGAAGAAGGTGCTCAGGTTATTGTAATGTGTAATAATATTGAAGCTCAGATTACGGAACTAGAAGATCCCGATGACAAAGCTTTATTTATGGAAGAGTATCAAATGAAAGAACCCGCATTAAACCGTTTAATTCAGTCTGCTTATAAACTATTAGCGCTTGAAACTTATTTTACTGCCGGTGTACAAGAAGTAAGAGCATGGACAATTGGAAATGGCTGGAAAGCACCACAAGCTGCTAGTGTCATACATACCGATTTTGAAAAAGGGTTCATTAAAGCGGAAGTCATTGCATTTGATGATTTTATTAAATTCAAAAGTGAAGCTGCTTGTAGAGATAACGGGAAATTAAGAATTGAAGGGAAAGAGTATATCGTAAAAGACGGAGATGTAATGCATTTTAGATTTAACGTTTAATATTCATTTATGTATCGTATGAAGTACCTTTTAATAATTGGTGTCACTATACTTTTCATTGCCTGCAATACAGGAAATAATTCGCAGGAAGGGGTCGATGAAACTAATCTTATTTTAGCGCCATCAGCGTTAACCTTCCAAGTGATTAAAACACATCTACACGATACTTCAGCTTATACCGAAGGATTTGAATGGAATGGGGATACCCTAATTGAAAGTACAGGTAATTATAAGCAGAGTAAACTTAGATTACTAGATTCCAATATGAAGGAACTTAGAACCCCTATAAAATTAAATGACGAATATTTTGGAGAGGGCACTACCCTATTTAAAGGAAAAATATACCAACTCACCTATAAGGAACATAAAGTTTTTGTGTACGATGCAAAAACCTTAAATAAAGTAAATGAGCTATATTTTCCATTTGAAGAAGCCTGGGGTATGACACATAATGATACCGCCATTATTGTTACTACTGGTGGTAGTAACTTGTATTATTTAGATCCAGCAACATTTAAGACCCTAAAAACCGTTGGAGTATATGACCATAATGGATATGTAGCTAATGTGAATGAATTAGAATACGTGAATGGTAAATTATTTGCCAATGTATATTTAACGGACAAGATTTTACAAATAGATCCTGTAACTGGAAATGTATTAGCAGTAGCCGACTTGACAAATATACTAGCTCAGGTAGGCATTCAAAATGATCCCAAAAAAATAGATGCAGGCAATGTTTTAAATGGAATTGCCTATCATAAACAAAAGGGTACTTTCTTTATCACGGGTAAAATGTGGCCTGTAACCATTGAGCTCAAATTGAATGGGATAAAATAATAAGTGTAATTATATTGCTGAATCTAGTATCTTAATCTCGTATATAATGGAACTTGCTCTTTTAGCATTTTTTAAAGCTATTAAATTAGAGATGCATCCAATAAAAAAAGCACGTACAATTCCAATATATCCTGCATTTTTATATTTTTCACTTAACAAACTCACATAGAAACTATCAAACCACATGGGTTTGTATTCGAGCACTTTCATATTATGTAGCGCACATAATGTATCCATTGAAGAAGGAGAAAAATGATATAAGTGCCTTGGTAGGTCATAGGCTGCCCAATAACTATTATAAAATTGAGCATCATAGCTTGTATGATTAGGAACTGCAATAATTAATCGACCGTTTACTTTTAATAAAGATCTGAAAGCATTCATATAAGCTGATAAATCATGAACGTGCTCCAATACATGCCATAAAGTAATTACTTCAAAACTATGCTTTGGAAGATTGTACAATTCATCAACTGGTAATAAGGATAAATTATAATTATCCAATGCTCTTTTCCTACTTCCTTCATCAGGCTCTAGTGCAGTAACTTTCCAACCTTTCTTTTGCATGGCACTCGCAAATGCACCTGTACCTGCTCCTACTTCTAAAATATGTCCTTTATGACCCGTAAACAAAGACTGTACCCAGTTTGTTTTTTGTAATAGAGTGCGGGTTTTAACCTTATGATATAATTTATTCATCCACCCTTCTTTTACATCGGTATGAGAAATATAATCAGGAAAATTATAGTAAGGTACAATGTCAATTTTAGAAGGTGTTGGAAACGTAAATAATAAACTACATTTTTTACAAATCAGCATATCAAATGACTCCTTAGTTAAGGAATAGTCTTTGGCTTGCAAGCTCAAAGCTGTATTATCATTTTTACAAACAGGACAAGGTGTATAAGACTGTTGTTGAAATGACATACTTTAATTATAATGGTTTTAATAATATAAGTGCAGCGGCAATAAGTATTAAACCAATTGTCCAAACCCACCAATAATCCCTATTTTTATTAGCTTGCTCATATTTACTTTCAAACAAAGGTGCCATGTCCATTGCTAAGTCCTTATAATATAAATCGGCATTGTATAAATTATTCCAAGAAATTAGGTTTTCATTTTTATGTAAAGTACCTAGGTTCCCAAAATTTAAACTCGTGATTTTTTGTTCTTTAAATTGTTGGATGAAAGCATCAAATTGAAGATTGGCTTGTTCTATAGAAATATTAAGTTCGTCAGCTAGAAAATTATAGAATTGTTTAGATGGAGTAACTTCTGTAATTTCTAGTTCTATAAATTCCTTTGGTGCTACAAATTTATTGAGTTCCCAATAGGAAGCTTGTTTACTCCACTTTAAAATACCAATAGTAGGCAAATCAAGATGACCGTATTTAATAAAATATTGTACTAATGTATGAATCATAAATATTACTTAAACGAATATACAACACCTGCTATTAATTGTACGCCTAAAGATGGGTAATTTGACCATCTTTGATAAGGCTTATCTAATAAATTATCGCCTTTTACCCAGGCCGTAAAACGAGGTGTTAACTTATAGGACATAGACGCGTTCAAAACAAGTGCATTGTCTGCATCATAAGGTATCGCTAATTCATTAAATAATGTAGCTCCAGTAAAATATTGTACAGTACCGTTCAATTGAAAATCATGACTGGGAGACCAAGAGATTTTAGAATTTACCTCTAAAGGTAAAATACCCCATGGTTTCGCATTTTGTTGCAATGAATTAAACTGAATATATTTTAGATTATTGGTAACTAATAAATGATCACTGAACTGATATCTTAGATTAGCATCAAACTGAATAGTACTTGCTTTGTTTTCGAATATGCTATTGTAATAAAGACCATTATTTAAAAGATTAGTATTGGTTTTTTTATTAAATAATAACAGATTGGTATAGTCATTAATCGAGAATTCAAACCCATAACTTAATCTTTTACCATTGCTTATATTTAATGCAACAGATTTACGATCTTGCGTTGTAATTTCTAATTGATTGGGAACAGCTATCCATGGATTTTGACCGACTAAATCAGTATAAGCATTATTGACTATAAAGGCATGCCAACCAGCAGTTAAAATAAAGTTAGTATCTTTTAAGATTTTCTTAAAAGCAATATCTGGATAAATGTGAAATTGGCTATTTATTAAAACAGGACTCACCCCTAATTTGAAAACACTATTAAATTTATTGAATTCCAAATTGGGATCCAACCTCAGGACATATTTTGAATTACTATTACCATTTCTAATTGAAAGTTGATTTATGGAATAGGTTAAATCAAAATTTAAACGTGTACTACTTCTAAAATCAACAGCAAAAGGGCTATTGATACTAACAAAGTTATTGGTAGCCCCTTCAATCCCTTCAAATCGCTCATACAACAAATTGGGAGCATAATAAATGCTTCCTATGGTCTCTTTTTTGGTTTTAATCCAATTTAAAGAAGCTCCTGTAAGAAAACTATTTTGTTTAAAATTTGCGAATGGCAACATAGAGGAATCTGGAACAAGACCGAATCTATACCTACCAAATTGTTGGTAATATATTTTTGATAATAAATGTCCTTTATCAGGAAGTACATAATCTCCTAAATAGCTTATCCCCAAACTACGGGTAGACTGTAAATGGTGATCTCCTTTAATGGATTCATTATTGATATTAAAACTATGCGTATTATTGTATTTATCTATAAAATAATTATCTAGCTCTATTAAATGATGGAAGTAATTACCATATCCAAATCTTAGGGTTGTATTATTTTGCAATAAAGCCACTGAATCCATTTTAAAAGATCTTGGCACTAATGGTATTGGACGATATTGAAAACTCAAATTTTGACTCGGCACCTGATAGTCTAATCGAACCGAGCCTGTATCATTTCTTTCACTAGCAGTTACAAAATCTATCTTCGCTATGTTTTTTAATTGTGGCTTAAAGGCAGATAATATAGTTACCACTTTTTCGGGTAAGGAATCTATATTAGTAGTTTCCCGAGTGCTATATTGAACTTCTAATTTAGTGTCAGGAGCCGTCTTAGGAGTTTTTACTACTTTAACAGTATTGCTTTTCTTTGATTTTGATTTCTTTTTAGCCGCTTTTTTCTTGGTCGTAGTTTGTTTTGCCTTCTTACTTTTCTTTTGCGCATTGGCTGGAGCATAAAAAAGTACAAAAGCCATTAAGAAAAATAATATATAGGTGCAATGTTTTTTCATAGTCAGGATTTCTAATTATTTGTAGATTCAACCAGTAATTTTAATTTATTTGCAGCTTCTAATTTCAGTTCTTCTATACTTGCATTTTCAGCAACACTCTTATAGGTTGCTATCGCATTAAAATTATCTTTTTGGGCAATATAAATATCCCCAAGTAATACATAGGACTTGGTCACCCAATATTCATATGCGGATTGTTTTTTAATTATATCAAATGCAGTTTTTTCAGCTAAGGACAATTTTTGCTGGTCTAAATATAACTTAGCCAACAAATAATGTGCCTCTGCAGTAATTAAAGTTGAATTTGATTTTATTACCTTATTTAAAATTTGGGTAGCCGTTGCAGAATCTTTATTAATTAATGCCTGATGATATAATGCCATATTCGCAATTACAATATCGTCCGGTGCTGAACTCTTATCCTGTAAAATTTGGCTAGCTATCATTGCACATTCCTGCCACTTTTCATTTTTATACTCACATCTTAATAAACCCTTAAGGGCTTCATTTTTATTTTCTTGCTGGGTAGCTATGGAAGCCAATACCCTAAAATATTTTTCTGCTAAAGCATAATCCTTTACATTAAAATAATTTAATCTAGCAGCTAATAAGGATGCTCTTTCGGCATATTTATTAGGGGCTTGATTAGCAACATTACCAAAATATTGAGCTGCCGAATCAAATTGTTGCTGTGCATATTCAATTTCTGCAATAATATTATTGGCCTCCAATTGATTATTTCCCATAGGAAACGATACTAAATACTTTTTAAGTCCTTGTGAAGCTTCTGAAAATTTCTTTTGTTCATATTTTAATATAGAAGCCTTAAACGTTAAAGAATCTTGTTCATTAATAGCCAATGGCTTACCATAATCATTCATGAATTTTACAAACAATTCGGGCGTCTGGTCTTCTATGTAAATATTTCTAATAAATTCTACTGCATTTTCACTTTCAACCGAATTGGGGTAAGTACTATATAGGTCTCTGAAATTTTGTAAGGCTACCTCGTTTTTATTTAAATTAAAATAAACAATGCCTAGTTTGTAATAGGCTTGTGGGTAATAACTACTTGCTCTTTTGTCTATTAATACTTTACTCAATGGTTCAATTGCAGCATCAAAATTCTCCTGATTTGTATAGGTATCAGATAATTCCATGAAGGCATCATTCATATAGGCCGACTTTGGATTTTGTGACACATAATCTTTTAAAATTTTAATTTTCTCATTCGCCTTACCCATACCACCTACAATAATGGCTTTTTGTAAAGTCGCATAATCCACTGTAGCCCATTCCCATTCAATCACATTCTGATAAATTTCCAAGGCGGCTTTGTATTGCTTTGTCATCATTTGGCAATCCCCTAATCTTAAGTAAGCATCTTGTTGATACGCTTCAATCATATTGCTATGATTGTACTTTGATACAAAAGAAAAATGAGACAAGGCTTTTTGGAAATTTGCCTTTTTTAAATAACAATACCCTAATGTATACTTCGCATGTCTTTGGGAAACTTCACCCACTTCGATTGGATCTAATAAAAAGCGTTCTAAAGTTTCTATGGCCATATCTATTCTACCTAATTTGTAAGAAAGTTCCCCTAGCCAAAATTGTGCATAAGGAACTATTTTTGTATTGTAAGGCGTATTTAATAATTGATTTAGCAGTGGATATGCTTTCTCAATTTGACCATCGTTAATGTACAAAGTAGCTCTACCATATAAAACACCAGGATACAATTTTAATAAATCGGTAGAAGGATTTTGAACGGATTCAAAAGCTTCTAAGGCTTGTATATAATTATTACTATAAGCAAGTGCTGTAATCCACAAAGTTTTTGCTTCCTCTTTATATATTGAATTAGGATAAGTAGACATAAACTTATCTAGTGTGAAAATGGCATTGCTATACTCCTTTAACTCAGTACAAAGTTTTCCATAATTAAATAATGAAATTTCTTTTTGAGAAAGGTTTTGGCTTTTTGAAGAACAAATTAGAAAGGCATTTTTAGCTCCATTTTTATCATTGACCTTTAAATAGGAAGTTGCTAATAAATACATACTGTTTTGTCCTAATGAATCTTCTACACTCGCAAGTTCTTTAAACCCTGGTATTGCTTTTTCCCAATTTTGAGATTGAAAATAGCAAAATGACAATTGATATAAATCCTGAGGGTCTACCTTTTTTTGAACTGACACATAATTTGATAAATAGGGCAAAGCCTTTTCGTATTGTTTTTTCTCAAATAATAAATGCCCCATTAATTGCTTTAACTTAAGCTCATAAAACTGTCCATTCACTTTTAAAGCAGCTTCGCAGGTTTGCATCGACTTTTCATAATCTCCTAAAAAATAATATAACTGACTTATATAAAACGGAGTCAATTTAGCGTAGGCTTCATTTTGAGCAGCAATCTGAAAATAACCCAATGCGGCTGTAAATTCCTTTTTCTCTAGCGCAATAAATCCTGCATAATAATTGGCGTCGGTATAATTTGGATTATTTTTAACCTGTCTAACTGAATTCAACAAACTAGTTGCCTTACCCCAGTTACCCGCTTTGAAATATAAATAGCCTTCTAAATATTTCATTAAAACAATGTCCTCGTTGTCTATATCGTCTAGGCTAACTTTCGCAAAGCACTTAAAGGCTTCTTCATCCATCTGATGCTTAAAATAATATTTACCCAAAGAAAAGGAAAGCTTAGATTGATAAATTCGATTCGTGCATGTTGTTAGCCATTTTTTTGCATCTAATTCGGCATTTGATCTATCTACTAATAAGGATAATGAATGGAAATAAAAGCCGATATCTTCCTGATTTTTATGAAATGAATAAGCGGACTGTATATGCTGAAATGCCAATACAGTATCCCCTAACTTTAGGGCATTGATCCCTTTTTCAAAAGACGGATCTTGTAATGTATTGGATACCCCATTTTGACCGTTAACCTGTATATTTAAACTACATGTTAAAAGAAAAGTGGCAAATGAAATGATAACTGTTTTTTTGAACATAAATCCTGTGTTTAATAATACCCTAAAATTAAGCCCTCCTTATAGAACGTATTGTTAAATAGACTTATTGTGGAAAAACAGATTGATTGCGTAAATTTGTCAACAATTACAATAAATACAATATTACATGTACGAACACAATACCACCCTAAGAGTGAGATATGCAGAAGCTGACCCAATGAATGTAGTTTACTACGGCAATTATGCTCAATATTTTGAAGTAGGCAGAGTGGAGGGCCTTAGGGCACTTGGAATTAGCTATAAATCCATGGAAGAAATGGGTTTTATGCTGCCGGTAGTGGAATTAAATATAAAATACCTAAGATCTGCCTATTACGACGATTTAATCACCATAAAAACCATGATTAAACAATTGCCAGTGGATCATAGAATTCAATTTGACCAAGAGATTTATAATGAAGCTGGAAAGTTGCTTACCATTGGAACGGTTAAATTATATTTTATGGATCAAACCCTTACCAAACGAGTTTCTATGCCTCCATTTTTATCTGAAAAACTAAGCCCCTATTTTAGTTAAAACGCCTTAATTTGATTTACTTTGCACCGAATTAATAATCATTAAATGCAATTCATTAAAGCGTCAATTATAACCATTGGAGATGAATTACTCATTGGTCAAGTAATTGATACCAACAGTGCCTATATTGCGCAATCGCTCAATAAAATTGGAGTCACTGTAAGCAACCGAATCGCAGTTGGAGACGATAAAGACGCTATTTTAGATGCTTTAGAAAATACTTCAAAACATAGTAATGTAGTGATCATTACTGGTGGGTTAGGCCCCACTGCAGATGATATCACTAAGCCTTTATTAAATGAATATTTTGGAGGTAAAATGGTGATACATCAGCCTTCATTAGAACATATCACAGATATATTTGTAAATAAATATCAACGTCCCTTAATCGAAAGAAATATTAAGCAAGCAGAAGTTCCAGATGTTTGCGAAGTATTATTTAATGAAAACGGTACGGCGCCTGGTATGCTATTTGAAAAAGCAGGTGTGCTTTATTTTTCTTTGCCTGGAGTGCCACACGAAATGAAGGGATTAGTGGACAAATATGTGATTCCAAGAATTAAACAATCTTTCAAAACACCCAGCATTGTTCATCGGACTTTACTCACGGCTGGCATTGGTGAATCCTTCCTTGCAGAAATAATCGCCGATTTTGAAAACGCTTTGCCAAGTCATATCAAATTAGCCTATTTACCCAATTTTGGCATGGTTCGACTTAGACTCACTGGGACAAGTGACAATGAAAATGAATTGATTTCCAATATAGAAGCAGCTTTTGCTGAATTAAAAGTAAAAGTACAAGCATACTTAGTGACAGATAAAGACGAACCCATGGAAGTGGTGGTGGGAGGTTTATTAAAATCTAAGAATCAAACGGTGGCCACAGCTGAAAGTTGTACTGGAGGCTTTATTGGTCACTTATTATCAAAGCATGCAGGTTCCTCTCAATTTTACACCGGAGGCATTATTAGCTATGATAATAGAATTAAAACGGAATACTTGGACGTTTCCACCGAAATCTTACATACCGTAGGGGCAGTAAGTAAAGAAGCCGTAGAACAAATGGCTGTAGCAGTGAGGGCAAAGATGAATACTGATTACGGTGTTTCGGTGAGTGGGATCATGGGTCCATCGGGCAAAACCGACGAAAAACCACTTGGAATGGTGTGGATTGGGGTGGCTAGCAAGGAAAAAGTGCATTCTAAGGTTTTATATCTACGCTTTGACCGTTCTAGAAATATAGAAGTAACTGCCACACAGGCCATAAATTTACTTAGGTTGTTAATTATCAATAAGATTTAGTCTTATTTTTGCTTAAATTCTCTCCTATGCCGCTTGTTGACTTGGTGATGCCCAAATTGGGTGAAAGTATAATGGAAGCGACCATATTAAAATGGTACAAGCAAGTAGGTGATTCTATACAGCTTGATGAAACATTACTAGACATTGCCACCGATAAAGTGGATAGCGAAGTTCCTTCCACTGTAGCAGGTGTCATTAAAGAAATTTTATTTGAAGTAAATGCAGTGGTTCCCATTGGATCCGTTATTGCTAGAATTGAATCTCAAAATACTGCAGCTTTAGAAGCATCTGCCGTTTTAGAAAATAAAGTGGAAGAAGAAGTGGTTCCTTTTACCCCTAGCGACACAATGCATTCTATTGTTACACCACAGGCACTTTCAGAAAATAATACACCAGATACGATTATTGGTGAGCCTAAATTTTATTCTCCACTTGTATTAAGTATCGCACAAAGCGAAGGCATTGGTTTAAATGAATTACAATTTATCAATGGAACAGGCAATGAAGGAAGGGTAACAAAAAAAGATATACTTAATTATGTTGCTGCTAAAAAAGCAGGCGTCGTTGCTCAAACCATCCCTATTGTAAATGCAACCATGATTGGCACCGATGCCTCTTCTGCTATTAGCAAGCCATTAGATGCAATTTTAAAAGAACATACTACTTTTTCAACGCAATCCATAAATGCAAAATTTGCAAGCCCAGAAGATGTAGTCCTATCTGGTAACACCGAGTTAAAGGAAATGGATAGAATGAGGAAGTTGATTGCGAAGCATATGGTGGATAGTGTTCAAACCAGCCCACATGTAACTTCTTTTGTAGAAGTAGATGTTACCAATATGGTTGTTTGGAGAGAAAAAGTGAAATTATTATTTGAGAAAAGAGAAGGTACAAAGTTAACATATACCCCTATGTTCTTGGAAGTGATTGCAACTAGCCTTGAACAATTTCCTGTCATCAATGCTAGTTTACAAGGGGATCAGATTGTTTATAAAAAAGATATTAATATTGGAATGGCTACTGCCCTACCCACTGGCAACTTAATTGTCCCTGTAATTAAAGGTGCGAACCAATTAAGTATCGTAGGCATTACTAAAGCAGTTAATAATTTAGCCAACGCTGCAAGAAATAATCAACTAAAACCAACGGATACAAAGGATGGTACATTTACGGTAACCAATGTGGGTACATTTGGCAGCATCATGGGTACGCCCATAATCAATCAACCACAGGTTGCCATTTTAGCATTAGGTGCCATTAAAAAACGTCCTGTTGTTATTGAAACTCCTGCTGGTGATGCTATTGGCATCAGACATATGATGTACTTATCCATGAGCTATGACCATAGAATTGTTGACGGTGCTATTGGTACACAATTTTTAGCAGCAGTCGCAAAAGCATGTGAAAGCTGGGATGTGAACAGACAATGGTTTCAATACGTTTAGTGTAATCCCCAATCTCTACCTTTCATAATCGCTGGCACACCATTACTCATCCAAGTTGGCATGGGCTCCCCTTTAAGATAATGATCAAAGAATTGTTGTTCTCTAATTTGAATATCTTTTCTATTTTTTCGCTCTACTAGATTATGGGCCTCATTGTTGTAAACCAACAGCCATATTTTTTTATTTAATCTGCGCATCGCTGTAAAATATTCAATCCCCTGATACCAAGGCACCGCATCGTCTGCATCATTATTCATAATCACCAAAGGCGTGGTTACTTTAGGCAATGAAAACAAAGGAGAATTTTGAATATATAAATCCGGGCGCTCCCATAAGGTAGCACCTAAGCGACTTTGCGTTTTCTCATATTGAAATTGTCTCACAATTCCCGGCCCCCATCTAATACCACCATAGGCACTAATCATATTCACCACAGGAGCTCCAGCCCAAGCAGCCGCATATAAATTGGTTTTAGTAATCAAGTAGGCAATCTGATACCCACCCCAGCTTTGGCCTTGTAAACCTATTTTAGTACTATCTATAAATCCTTTTTTAACCATCGCTCTTGTTCCGCTTAAAATATAATCATACGCACCTTGTCCAGGATATCCTTTTTGATACCAAATATCAGGCACAAAAACAAGGTAACCTCTACTTACAAAAAACGGAATATTCAAACGTGAAGGCGTTGGAGATGGAGCTAAATAATTATGTAAGGTTTGATTATTTCTTTCATAGAAATACACAATCATAGGATATTTCTTTTTAGGATCAAAATCCTCAGGGTAGTACATTATCCCTTCCGCTTTTTTACCCGTATATGCTTTCCAACTCACTAATTCAGTGGTTAACCAATTAAAATCTTTTTGTTGTTCATTGATTTGTGTAATGGCTTTAGGATTTTGAACATTCGTTGTCAATTGATAAGCATATAAATTAGGGGAGGTCTTTTCATCTTCTTGCATCACCACAAAATCGGTTGCATTTTTTGCTTTCTCAATAGTGGTAAAATGCATTGGTAGTTTATTCAATACTTTAAATTGAAAATTCTCCATGGTAAGGGAAGCCAGGGACTCAGACTTATCTATTTCGCTAAACCCTTTAATTAACAAAGTGTCGTTCATTGAAATCGTTTTTTGATCCAGGTCTGTTGGAACAAAACGGTAACTTGTTTTACTAGCACGACCATTAGTAAGTAGCTTAGAAGGATTCATACCCTTTGCATCCACTAACCATAAATCATAACGATCATATGCAATAAAGGAATCATTGTTATTTAACCATTTTGCAATACCATAAGCATTAGGATCATCGGGAACATCATTATCCTCATCATACAATGGGAACTTAATATCTTTCGCTATAATCGTCTTTTTTTGGGTTTTGCTATCGTAAGCATAATATTTTTTTAAGGGCTCATCATAAAAAACCAAACGACTTCCATCATACGAACTTGATATCAGGCTACCCTTCCAACCTTTATGCACTAAACTACGTTGCCCATTATGATTATTAATTTGATAAATGTCTCTTAAGCTGTACCCCTGCCATTGAGAAGCAATTTCATAGGTAGAATCTTGAATGGCATAACTAATAGCACCATCTCCTTCCAGTGTATTAATAATGTTTCGGTCTCTAATTTTACCTAGATAAACCATGTTACCATCACTCAAATTATACAAAACTGGTTCAGTTGCTTTTAAATCTGCTTCTAAATTCTTTACTTGTACTGTTTGCAAAGCGGGATCATTATAATGCCATATGTCTAAACCTGCTCTTTCAAAATCTGGAAGACTGGTATCTTTCACAGGGAGAATAGGTTGAATTCCAAATTCTAAAATATTCCCCGATTTACTAAATTTTAATTTCTTATCTCCGCCAATAGTATACTGAGCAGGAAGAGAAGGATTCATTCTAGTTACCATTCTTTTAGCAGAATCATCGCCTGCTTTATAAATGGCTAAATCGTAATTTTTTTGCAATGCTTTATCCGTACTATCTTTTTCAATTAAATAGGCAAGGGTTTTACCGTTCTCATCCCAACTAAGTCCAGTAGCGGTATAAAAGTTGGAGCTAATTGTCATTGGTACCGTATCTACTAAATTGGCCAAAAGTATTTTATTGCCAGAAGCTTTAGTTTTTACCTGATTCATGGCCAATCCTAAGCCCAATGGATGCATTAAATATTGTGAAATATTCAAAAAGGTTTTAGTTTTTTTCGAGTTTAGATCCATCCAAACCAATTCACTACCGTCTTTATTAATATCGCCTTTCTTGTCTTTTAAATAAACCAATTGATCATTGCCCTTAGCTGGTATTTGAAATGATTTAACAGCAGCTATCTTTTCCATTGAACCATTCAAAAGATTTAGGATCACCAAGCTATCTTTAGGCATTTCATCAGGTTTCTTTTTGTCTATTTTTGCTTTTCTAGTTTCTTGGAAAAGTGGTTTTATTTTAGCAATTAAGAAACGGCCATCTTCAGTAAACAGCGCTTGAGCACCTCTTTGGATTTTTATATCGGTATTATTATTGCGATTATTAATCACCAATACTGCATCCCCTTCTTGTGGTGTAATGACATAACTTATAAACCTGCCTTGTGGTTGATAAACTACTTCTCTAATACTTTGCCAAGCATCATACACGGAATGATCCAACACTTTCTTCTGTCCAAAAGAAACTAAAGAAATAAACAAACCTAGTAAACTAAATATTCTTTTCATATTATAATAATTATTAATAAAACTCAACTTTTTATTTGTATTTTTGTTATGTAATATATAAAATTTGTCGATTGTATGAGGATATTTTACATCATAGGTATAGCCATTCTTATACCATTTTTAGGACATGCACAAACCAAAGGAAATTTAGCGGGTGAGGTTCTTGACAAAAATACCCAAAAGCCATTATTTGGCGCCAATATTCAAATCGTAAATACCAAGTATGTTACAGTGAGTGACAGCTTAGGAAAATTTGCCTTTAAAGGGATCCCTACTGGCCAATACCAACTTGTGATTAGTTATGTAGGAAGTATTCCTTACAACTTATTTAATGTGATTGTAGGTTCCGGAAATATTAGTTATATCACTGCTGAATTACTCCCTCTTGCAACCACATTAAAAGAGGTAGTGGTAGGCAATGTAAAGAAGTCGGTACGCGCAGCCACCTTAGAAACACCTTTGAGTATTCAAAAACTAACTTCTGAAGAAATTAAATCAAGCCCTGGAAGTAATTTTGATATTTCCAAAGTGGTACAAACCTTACCTGGTGTTACAGGATCTGCCACCACAGGTGCTGGTTTTAGAAATGATATCATTGTTCGTGGTGGTGCACCCAATGAAAATGTATTTTATTTAGATGGCATTGAAATCCCTGTGATCAATCACTTTAGCACACAAGGTAGTGCAGGTGGGCCTCAAGGTATTTTAAATGTATCCTTTATAGACGAAGTAAAACTGTCCTCCTCTGCATTTGATGCAAAATATGACAACGCCCTATCTTCCGTATTCGAATTCAAGCAAAAAAAAGGGAATAGCGAGAAAGTACAAGGCAACTTCCGTTTAGGTGCAACCGAAGTAGCTAGTACTTTAGAAGGCCCACTATCCAAAAGTGGTAAAACAACTTTTTTATTGTCTGCCAGAAGAAGTTATTTACAATTCTTATTCAAAGTATTGGATTTACCCATTAGACCCAATTTTTGGGATTTTCAATATAAAATTTCACATCAAATAGACAATAAAACAACGCTCACTTTTTTAGGGATCGGGGCCATTGATAAGTTTTATTATGTAGCACCTCAAAATTCAACGCCTGAAAAAAGATATGCATTAAACATTGCCCCATCTATTAATCAATGGAGTTATACAGTAGGCGCTTCTTTGAAAAAATTAGTAAACAAGGGATATTGGAATATAAGCATTAGCCGTTCTCACTTAAACAATATCAATGAAAAATACGAGGATAATCTAAATCCTATAAAAGGTGAAAAAACTTTTGATTATACCTCAAATGATATTTCAAATTCCATCCGTTTTGACATCACAAAAAACTTCTTAGGGATTAAATGGACTACGGGTGCCAATTTGCAGTCCATTGAATACGATAACTCCACTTATCAGGTCTTACCAAGTCCTTATATTGATAGTGCACTATTGCCCACTTATTTGCCCGCCCCAAACATTTATAAATATGCTACCAATTTAAGCTACAGAAAGTATGGCGCCTTTTTTCAAATGGGTAAAAGGGCATTTAATAACCGTTTAGGTATTAGTGCAGGTATAAGAACAGATGGTAATGGTTTTAATACAGCTGGAAGAGAATTTTATCATCGTCTATCTCCTAGAATCGGTTTTAGTTATGTGTTAACAGATAAAATAAATTTAAACGCTTCTGTTGGAAGATATTATAAGCTAGCCCCTAACACTGCTTTAGGATTTAAAAACTTGAATGGAAATTATGTGAATAAAGAAGCTGAATATATTGGCGCGAATCATTATGTTGCAGGAATTGAATATTTGCCTAGCGAAGCAACAAGATTTACTGCCGAAGTTTTTTATAAAAAATATTTTAATGTGCCAATTAGTATTCAAAAAGGCTTGAGCTTGTCTAATTTAGGTGCCGATTTTAATATTCTAGGGAATGAACCTATTTTAAGTAATGGGCAAGGTCGCAGTTATGGATATGAACTATTTGCACAACAAAAATTGACAGATCGCTTTTTTGGTGTTGCTAGCTATAGTTTTTTTAGAAGTTCCTACACAGATATTAAGGGAACCTTTATCAAAAGTTCCTGGGAAAATATCCATGTGTTAAGTTTAACAGGTGGTTATAAATTTAATAAGAATTGGGAATTAGGTATAAAATATAGATTTCAAGGGGGGACTCCTTATACTCCTTATAATAACGACGCAAGTAGAATTAATTTCTTAACACAAGGCTTGGGCGTTTTAGATTATAGTAAAATAAATACCTTAAGACTTCCAAACTATCATTCTAGTGATTTAAGAATTGATAAAAAATATAATTATAAGAAAACAACTTTTGACTTTTTCTTAGACATCACCAATTGGTATGGCAGTAAAAGCGTATCACCAAGTGTTTATACGTTTGAGTCCAACCCAGATGGAAGTTTCAAAACCACCGATGGAAAGCCTATTCAAAAAAATGGTGCCAATGGAATTCCTACTTTAACAAATAGTAATAGAGTGTTTGTTACTCCTACATTTGGTTTTATTTGGGAGTTTTAATAACTCTGTACATTTGAATGAACACAGACATCGCTATCAAGAAAAAGCCAGCATAGAAGCTGACGCCTAATAGTTTGTGCTCTTGAAATACGAGAAAAGAAATGAGTATACCATAAACGGGCTCTAAATTCAGTGTCACATTCATGGTAAAAGCACTGATATTTTTTAAAGAAGATAGCATTAGATAGTTTGACCAAACGGTACAAACCAAAGCCAAAATCATTAACCAACCCCAATCCATTTTTGTAGGTAATGGAATTGCTGATTTTGTAAACCAACTTACTAGCATTACGGTGATTACTAAAAAAACAAACCCTCCAAGCATTTGAAATGTTTGTATGGTCTGAGGATGATTATTTTCGGTTAACTTCTTATTAAACTGAGTAAATAATGCAGCAATAAATGAAGAACACAGCCCTACTGCAATTCCTTTTCTGTATTGTATATCAAATTGAAAAATTAAGAGTATTCCCAATAAACTTATCAGCGCAATCATTAAATCCTGCCATTGTATTTTATGTTTAGTAAAAAATGGGTCTAATAATACTGTAAATAGCGCTACACTTGAAAGGCAAATCAGCCCAATAGAAACATTGGAAAGTTTAATACTTGTGTAAAACAACACCCAGTGTAAAGAAATCAAAACACCCACCCCAATCATCTGCCACTTTGTTTTTGAGGAGATGGAGATTTTATTTTTGATGAAAGTATACATTAACATTGTAACAATGGAGGTAATCCCCATTCGATACATGACAAGATTTAATCCATTTAATTGAATTAAATTACCAAGAGGGCCAGTTAACCCTGCTAAAAAAACAAATAGATGTAGTTGAGATAATGATTTCCTAAAACTATCCACGCTTTATATATTTAACATAGCGTCCCGTAATAAACAACCATTGCATATTTAATACTCCCTTAACGGCTTCCTTAATAATTCCTTTTGACATTTTACTTACGCCATTTTTTCTATCCACAAACCTAATGGGCAATTCTTTAATTTTGAAGCCTAATTTCCAACTCGCGAATTTCATTTCAATTTGAAATGCGTAACCTATAAACTTAATATTGTCAAAGTTAATACTGTCTAAAACTTTTCGCTTATAACAAACAAAACCAGCAGTTGGATCCTTTACTGACATCCCCGTAATAATTCTAGTATAAGCCGATCCTCCCTGTGAATAAATTTTTCTATCCAAGGGCCAATTGTCTGTAGACCCTCCTTTTACATATCTGCTTCCCACTGCTACATCTGCTCCCGCGTCACAAACAGCACATAAACGGTCTAAATCATTTGGATTGTGTGAGAAATCAGCATCCATTTCAATGATATAATCATAGCCATTGGAAAGTGCCCATTTGAAGCCATGAATATAAGCAGTGCCCAAGCCCAATTTACCTGATCTACATTCTATAAATACACGTCCAGGATTTATTTCAATAATACTCCTTACAATATCTGCTGTACCATCAGGTGAACCATCATCAATAACTAGTATATGATACCCCGTTTCAAAAGACAAAACAGCATCAATAATGGATGCGATGTTCTCTTTTTCATTGTAAGTGGGTATTAAGACTATTTTTTTCACTTCTATAATTTGGGGGTGGACTATATATTAAAAGTACAAAATTGTACTTGAAGTTTATATATATTATTTATTTAATATAGATTGATTCAATATTTCAGTCAATTTTTGTTTAGTATGGAGTGGGAAATCACCTTTCATCATCCAATCATAGTATTGAGGCTCATCCTTTAAGACCTGAATGACCGATTTTCCTTTGTGCTTACCAAAGTTAAAAACAACTACTCCATTATCATAAACCAGCCTACGCGCAAAATCTATAATTTCATCCTCCCCTGTAAATTTTACAATAGAGGTTACCGTATTACCAATTTGCGGATATCTTTCAATTTGAGCTTCTAAAATTTCCCAGGTAGCCGTTGCATCTGCTTCGGCAGTATGTGCATCTTCTAAGGTTTTGTGACAATAAAATTGGTAGGCTGCACTTAATGTTCTTTGTTCCATCATATGAAACACTTTTTGTACGTCTAATAATTTTCTGCGCTCCATGTCTGCACTAATTCCTGCTCTTAAAAATTCCTCGTTCAACATAGGTACATCAAAACGATTACTATTGTACCCACCAATATCTGAACCTTCTATAAATTGCTTAATCTCATTGGCCATGATTTTAAAACTAGGTGCCTCTTTTACCATCTCATCCGTAATGCCATGAATATCGGAACTTGCTTTGGGAATGGGCATTTCAGGATTTACCAATCTTCGCTTCACTTGCTTGGTACCATCTGTTCCTATTTTCACAATAGCAATTTCTACAATTCTGTCTGTACTTACATTGATTCCTGTCGTCTCTAAGTCAATAAAGCAAATGGGTCTTTCTAATGATAATGGCATAAAATATATTATTGACCGAAGTTAAACATAATTGACTAATTTTATAGCTCATTTTTTTATAATAAAGCATATGAACTGGATAACACTGAATGCAGTTGAGCAACTAGAATTAATCAAAGAAGCCTCATTTGCAAAACCTCAAGTCATTTTCAAACATAGTACAACCTGTAGTATTTCAAATATGGCATTTGCAAGATTTGAACGTTCAGCAGCACCAGATACCATTGACTTTTATTATTTGGACCTTTTAAATTTTAGAGCCATTTCGAATTCTATTGCTGAAAAATTTCAAGTTCATCATGAATCACCACAGGTTATATTGATAAAAAATGGAGCATGCACTTATGACGAGAGCCATTACGGTATTATGATGGACGAGCTCATTGATCAAGCTGGCGTTTAAAGGGAAAACACATAAAATAAGCAGTACTTATATTAGCACTTTTCTACAATCAAAGCACTCGCTCCACCACCACCATTACAAATAGCTGCAGCTCCATACTTTCCATTATTTTGTTGTAAAACATTGATAAGTGTTACTACAATTCTTGCGCCACTACAACCCAAGGGATGTCCTAAAGAAACAGCACCCCCATTTACATTTATTTTACTTGCATCTAATTTCAATAATTGTGTATTTACAATACCAACAACAGAAAATGCTTCATTGAATTCAAAGAAATCAATTTGTGCAGATTGTAAATTAGCTTTTGCTAACACTTTAGGAATAGCCAGCGCTGGCGAAGTGGTAAACCATTTTGGATCCTGCTCTGCGTCAGCATAGCTAACAATTTTAGCGAGGGGCTTCAATCCCAATTCCTTTAATTTCTCTCCACTCATTAAAATTAAAGCAGCTGCACCATCATTCATGGTACTTGCATTTGCAGCAGTGACGGTTCCTTCTTTACTAAAAGCAGGATTTAATTGTGCCACTTTATCAAACTTAACGTTAAAGGGTTCTTCGTCTCTTGAAATAACAATGGGGTCTCCTTTGCGTTGAGGTATTACAACAGGTACAATTTCATTTTCAAACAATCCTTTTTCAATTGCTGCTTGTGATTTTTGATAACTACTAATCGCAAATGCATCTTGATCGGCTCTTGAGATATCATTTTCCTTTGCACACAGATCTGCAAAATTACCCATCGCTACTTGATCATATACATCCACTAACCCATCCTTTGATAAACCATCCTGCATACTGATATCGCCATATTTATTACCCCATCTTTGTGTGGTATTATAAAATGGAACATTGCTCATACTTTCCATACCACCTGCTATCACAATATCCGCATCTCCCAATAATATATTTTGTGTAGCCATCGCAATGGCTTTCATACCACTTGCACATACTTTATTTACTGTTGTTGCAATTACTTTGTCCGGAAGACCAGCCCCTTTGCTAGCTTGTCTTGCAGGTGCTTGACCTAGGCCTGCTTGTATAACTGAACCCATTATTACCTCATCTACTAGGGTAGGATTTAATTTTATTTTATCCATTGCACCTTGAATGGCAATGGCACCTAATGTGGTGGCAGCAACTGATTTTAAGCAGCCTCCAAAAGATCCAATGGGTGTTCTCACGGCTGCTACAATAAATACTTCCTTTGACATAATATAAAATTTACAATTGTGAATTTATGAATTGTATACTTATTTAAGCATGATCCGGATCAGTTACAATTTCGTTTGTCGATTCATTCGGAGCTACTTCTGCTAAACGAATACCGCCATCCTCAATGGTAATTAACTTAGACTTGTATAATATACCCACGTTCATCTTAAATGCTTTCTTACTCATAGCAAAAAATGCATAAATATCATCTGGACTAGACTTGTCATGATAAGGTAAGAAACCCTTGTGCATTTTTAATAATTTAACAATGGTTTGTTGATCACCATCTAATTTTTCTACCCCTTGCTTTCCAATGCCTATGTCTAATTTATTATCTTCTCTAATTTTTTTAACAAAGGCTTCCTCAATAAATTGTCCAATATGCAAATGTGTAAATACTTCATTTTTATATACCAAACCCTGATGCACCCCGTTTACAATGACCACATAACCAATTTCAGATTCACGGTATACCTGTACTTTCACTTTCTCCCCTTCTTTAACCGTTAAAAATTCATTTCCAATTTGATTGTCAATTTTTTCCGTAGCAGCAACCCTTCCTGTTTGTTTATCTATATACAATTTCACTAAATATTTTCCACCCAAACGCATGGTAGAAAGTTGTTGTGATGCAGGAACAAATACATCTTTCATTAAACCCCAATCCATGAAAGCACCTTGACGTGTAACTTCCACTACTTTTAAAGCAGCAATATCCCCAACTAGAGCAAAGGGTTCCTGAGTAGTAGCAATTAATCGATTGTCAGAATCGTGGTATACAAATACACTAATCGTGTCGCCCACTTGTAAGCCAGAGGGTACAAAACGCTTTGGCAATAAAATACCTTCGGCTCCATCGTCCATATAAAAACCAAAGTCTACCTTTCGGTCTACGCGCATCAGATTAAATTGACCTACATTAATGGTTGACATGTTGTTTGGTTTATCGTTACTTCCTCTTTTATAAAATTAGAACAATTCTGGCTGTTCATCGTTAGGATCTTTAATCACTACCTTGGTTTCCCACCCCATTTCAATAGACTTATTAAAGTCGGTCAATTTGGTTCCCACGGCTTTCCAGCCCATAATATCAACAATCTTACTTACTTTAAATTTAGCCTTTCTAATTTGAGCTCCTTTACCCGTATTTACAACAAGAATAGGTTCAATACTTGTAGATACGGCTAGTAAATAGTTTCCATCTCCTTCTTTAATACACAAGAAAGGTGACCTTAAAGTAGTGGTTTCAATTTTAAAGCGTTTGATATTAAACTGTAATTTATCCTTATCTAAATAAACAGCCGTAACCACTTTATCAGGATTAAATTTCTCAATGAACAATACTTTCTCTGGATCAAAACGTTGAGACTGTTCTGTATCCGTTACTTCATAATATCCATCCTTGGTAAATACCAATAGTTTCTCATCTTCAAAAGTGCCTAAGTAAATGCCCTTCTCTTCGCTATTTAAACGACCAAATTTATCGTCAAACCAAAGTTTACGGCCAACCAATGTGCTTTTGCCTGCATCTTTTAATCGAACCGCTTTTACAGGATATTTAGTTACCTGATTACCCACACTGCTTCGGCCTTTCACTTCTAAAGATTCAAAATAGAAATCAAATTCCTTAATACGAGCACTGCAGTTAGGACTCAAAATTATTTTGACAGACTCTGCTTCCCCATTTGCATTAATTGACAAATAATGTACTTTAGATTTTTCAACACTCTTAGCCAATGGATAATCTTTATCACGTGTGATACCTGTTACATTAAAACGCTTTGCATAACTAATTCCACTTGCACCGTCTACATACACCATATTATAAGTAGTTCGTTCGTCATTCTTTTGGAATACCGCTGCATGTATAATGTCCTTGCCGATAAATACTTTATCGGATACTTTCACTACTTTCATAATACCAGATTTGGTAAAAGCAATGATGTCGTCGTAGTCCGTACAATCGCAAAGGAACTCATCCTTTTTTAAACCAGTGCCAATAAACCCTTCGGCTTTATTAATGTATAGTTTTGTATTGGCAATGGCCACTTGTTTCACTTGAATGGTGTCAAACTCTTTAAGTTCTGTTTTGCGTTCCTTGCCTTTGCCGTATTTCTTTTGCAAACCTTCATAATAGCTTACCGCATAATCCACCATGTTATCTAAGTAATTTTTAGTTTCCTTAATGCTCGCTTCAATATCTTTAATTTGTTGAATCAGGTCTTCGATATCTAATTTATAAATACGTCTAACCGGCTTATCTGTTAATTTCAACAAGTCCTCACGTTCAATAGGCTTTTTAAATTTCTTTTTAAATGGATCAAAGGCTTTATCAATAGCGTCAATCACTTTATCCCAATTCAAATGCTTTTTCTCTAACTCTTGATAAATTTTTTCTTCAAAGAATATTTTTTCAAGGCTTGTAAAATGCCATTTATTTTCTAATTCTTTTAATTGAATTTCCAACTCTGCTTTTAATAACCCTTTAGTATGTTCTACAGAATGCTTCAATAAATCACTCGCCCCTAAAAACTGAGGGCGATTGTCAACAATAACGCAAGCATTAGGTGAAAGACTAATTTCACAATCTGTAAACGCGTATAAAGCATCTATAGTGATATCAGGAGAAATGCCTGTAGCTAAATCAATTTGAATCTCTACCTCTGCCGCCGTTACATCTGTTACTTTCTTAATTTTAATTTTACCTTGATCATTGGCCTTGGTAATACTCTCCATTAATTGAGTAGTAGTTACACTATATGGAACGTCTTTAATTAATAAAGTCTTTTTATCCAACTCTTCAATGTGCGCGCGCACCCTTACTTTACCTCCACGTTTACCATCGCTATAATTGGAAGCATCAATCATACCACCTGTTTGAAAATCAGGTAACAATTCAAATTTACGACCTCTTAAATGTTTAATGCAGGCTTCCAATAACTCATTAAAATTATGTGGTAGTATTTTGGTAGATAAACCTACCGCAATTCCATCCGCACCCTGTGCTAATAATAATGGGAACTTCATTGGTAAAGTCACTGGCTCATTTTTACGGCCATCATAACTTAAAGCCCACTCCGTTGTCTTGGCATTAAAAGCTACTTCTAGTGCGAACTTACTTAAACGCGCCTCAATATACCTGGATGCCGCTGCGGAATCTCCTGTCCTTACATCACCCCAGTTACCCTGAGTTTCCACCAGTAAATTCTTTTGTCCAATATTCACCAAGGCATCGCCAATACTTGCATCACCATGAGGATGATACTGCATACTTTGTCCGATTATATTAGCTACTTTGTTGAATCTTCCATCATCCATTTCTTTCATGGCATGTAAGATTCTTCTTTGTACTGGTTTTAATCCGTCTTCAATAGCAGGTACCGCTCTTTCTAAAATTACATAGGATGCATAATCCAAGAACCAGTTTTTATACTGACCTTGTACACCCGATTCGTTCTCCGTGACCCTGCTTAAATTTTTCTCTTTTGCCATAACAATACTTAATTAACCTTCCATTTTTTTCAGGTTCAATTAGAGTCGGTAAGTGTCTTCACTACCGTCTACTAAACTATTTAATTCAACAAAAACAATATCCGTAATTGCCGTTAATTCATGCCAAACATTGGCTTGGATTAAAACCCTTGTAGGTGCAACCAATTCCACTGTTTCCTCTTGGTTTGTTTTTAAATCCTTCCAATGCAAGTTTGCCGAGCCTTGCATTAAAAGCATGTCTTCGGGGTTCTTCCCTGGCGAATTGCCTTTGTGATAATGACTGCCACTCACCGATCCAGCATTTCGATATACCAATAAAAATTCTCCCGTTCTATCTGTACTAAAATAATGAAGTGCCCCACGCTCATCAACTGCTTTCACGTCTATTGGACTAACGGTTACACTCATTATATTTATTTTACAAATTATTTATACTTTTCCTATTACGACTATTCCGTTTCTGCATCCACAACGGTACTATTGCCTCCTGGCATTTGTACCACCATATCCTTCCAACCTTTTACCCAATCTCCTACAAATATAATTTTACCCGCTTCTTCCAATGCTTTCAAACGATAAACAATAAATGCGTCACCTAATTTTACTTTTAACTTGGCCATTATATTGGATAAAGCGCTTGGTAATTTTTGAGCATTCTTAGTTAATAAGGATAAAATTTCTTTATCATAACAACCTATGTTCATGCTCACTAATTTTTTACCCCCTTCTAAAAAACGAATGCCTTCATTCTCTTGACATAATTTTTTCCATTCATCCGGATCCAATTCAAACTCACTCAACGTAATAGGTCTTGCTAATTTCTTAGCTTTTAAAAATTCCTTAGGTTGAATTTGACTTAAATAAGTGGGGTAAAATAATTGCCCTTTTTCATTTAAAAAAGGTAAATTATTTAAATACAATACCTGTATACGTCCTTGGTATTCTTTAAATTGACTCATCAACCAATAGTAGCCAGACACATCATGTGCATTTTGACCCATCCAAATCCACAATACTTCATTTTCATCGTGGTTTAATGCATTTATTAAATGGTCTATTGTTAAACTATCCTCTACAAGATCCGGCTGATCAGTATAGGGCGAAAACTCCAATACATTTTGCCACCAATCACGACGAGCTTGATAACCATCCGTTTCATAAATATCAAACAAAGGGCCTACCGCATAATCGTCTTTAATTTCGATTACTTTACCCGATAAGGTCTCGTCCAATTCAATGGCAGCTTCTATGGCAGCAATATCTGCTGTGTTAAATACTAAGTGTATCATGCGATTTATCTAATTCAACTTTTAAATTATTGATAATGAAGTCTTGTCTTTCAGGTGAATTTTTACCCATATAATATTCCAACAAATGTTGAATATGATCTCCCTGTTCTAAAATAACTGGTGCCAATTTAATATCAGCATTAATAAACTTTCCAAACTCTTCGGGACTAATCTCACCTAAGCCTTTAAATCGGGTAATCTCGGGTTTGCTTCCCAATTCATTGATTGCTTTTTGCTTTTCATTTTCGTCATAGCAATAAATGGTTTTTTGTTTATTACGCACACGAAATAAAGGTGTTTCTAAAACAAAAACGTGACCTCGTTTAACAAGATCAGGAAAAAATTGCAAAAAGAAGGTAAGCATTAATAAACGTATGTGCATTCCATCCACATCGGCATCCGTTGCAATGACCACATTATTATAACGAAGCCCATCTAATCCTTCCTCAATATTTAAGGCGTGTTGTAATAAATTAAACTCCTCATTTTCATAAACTACCTTCTTTGTTAAGCCAAATGCATTTAAGGGCTTACCTCTTAAACTAAATACCGCTTGCGTATCTACGTTACGAGATTTTGTGATACTACCACTTGCGGAGTCACCCTCGGTAATAAATAAAGTACTTGCTTGTTGCGTTGCAATAAACATTTCTTTATTCTTAGCAGGCAAATCGTCATTTAAGTGTACACGACAATCTCTTAATTTTTTATTGTGTAAATTGGCTTTTTTAGCACGCTCATTGGCAAGCTTTTTGATACCAGCCAGCTCTTTTCTCTCTCTTTCGTTTTGTTCAATACGTCTTTTAAGTGCGTCTGCCACTCCCGCATTTCGATGTAAGAAATTGTCTAATTCCTTTGCTAGGAATTCAGTGATAAAGTTCTTCATGCTTGGTCCACCCTCTGCCACATTTTGAGAACCTAATTTGGTTTTGGTTTGACTCTCAAAAACAGGTTCTTGCACACGCACCGAAACAGCCGCTACAATACTGGTTCTAATATCAGAAGCCTCATAATCTTTCTTGTAAAAATCACGAATTACTTTCACATAGGCTTCTCTAAATGCTTGTTGATGGGTACCTCCTTGCGTGGTGAACTGTCCATTCACAAAAGAAAAAATATCTTCTCCGTAATCATTGTTATGTGAAATAGCAACTTCAATATCCTCTCCACTTAAATGGATGATAGGATATCTTAATTCGTCCGGGTTGGTTTTACGTTCTAATAAATCTAGCAATCCATTTTTACTAACAAACTTTTTATCATTGAAATGAATCACTAAGCCAGCATTTAAATAGCAATAGTTCCAAAGTTGGCTTTCAATATATTCATAAATAAAATGATAATTTTTAAACACGGATGAATCGGGAGTAAACACCACCAAAGTACCATTCTGCTCCGTAGTTTTCGCTTCCTTGGTTTCGTTTATTAATTGTCCTTTTTGAAATGTTGCGGAACGAAACTTCCCTTCTCTAAATGCAGTGACCATAAAATCCTCACTCAAGGCATTCACGGCCTTCGTACCCACACCATTTAATCCCACCGATTTTTGAAAGGCTTTGCTGTCATATTTTGCACCGGTATTTATCTTGCTCACTACATCCACAATTTTCCCCAATGGAATGCCACGACCATAGTCACGGATGGTAACTGTTTTATCTTGAATAGAAATTTCAACCTGCTTACCATATCCCATGGTATGTTCGTCGATACAGTTATCTATTACTTCTTTAATTAATACATAAATGCCATCATCAGGCGCGGTTCCATCACCCAATTTACCAATGTACATTCCTGGACGTAAACGAATATGCTCCTTCCAATCTAATGACCTAATGGAGTCTTCGTTATATTCTGCCCCAATCTTTGCTTCTGCCATAATTATCAATACTTTATGGGCTTATTAAGCCCTCGTCTTGCTGCAAATCTAATGCGCGAACTAAGTTTTGCAATCTAAAAATTTACAAAAATGGGCAAATGTGAATAAAAAGATTAAAGCATTATCTTTATCCCATCAAAAAAGAAGCAACATATCCCATTGTAGACCTTGAATTTATCAAGAACAAGGCCATTGAATTAGCATCAGAAAACCTCAAATTCCAGGATTTTTTAAGGAATTTGGACAGTTTAAGCCTTGATAAAGCCGTTTTTGACCTTTCAGAAGCCATTTCTCCAAAAATTGAATGTACCCAATGTGGTAATTGCTGCAAAAGCCTCATGGTGAATATAGATGAAGAAGAAGCCAATAACTTATCCGCTCATTTAGGGCAAACCAGGGCCCAATTTGATGAAAACTACCTAGACAAGGGAGAATCGGGCCGTATGGTGGTAAACGCCATTCCCTGCCATTTTTTAGTGGGTAATAGTTGCAGTGTATACGAACACCGTTTTGCAGGTTGCAAGGAATTCCCTGCTTTTCATGTACCCGATTTTAATAAAAGATTGTTTACTACCTACATGCATTACGATCGATGCCCCATTATTTTTAATGTACTAGAAACCTTAAAAATAGATACTGGGTTCAAGCAACCTACTACCTAATTTAGGATACTTAATTTTTGAATACATGACTTTGCAATTTGGGATAGATATTATTTTACAAAATGAACCTCATTGGAAAAAGGATCGTATTGGTATGTTAACCAATGATGCTGCAAAAACAAATAAAGGAATCGTAAGCAGATTGGCATTAAAAGAAGCTGGCTTTAATTTGATTAAAATATTTTCTCCTGAACATGGTATAAAAGTAACTGGCGCTGATGGTGCGTTTATGAATGATGGCTTGGATGAAATTACAGAACTCCCCATTATTAGTCTATACGGAGAAAAATTTATGCCTTCCCAAAATGATCTTGCGAATATTGACGTTTTATTATTTGATGTCCCCGATGCAGGCACTCGATTTTATACTTATTTATGGTCCATGACTTATTGGATAGAAGCAGCCGCTAAATACCAGAAACAAATAATAATATTAGATAGACCCAATCCTTTAGGAGGAAGTATTTCCATGTCTGAAGGCCCTATGTTAGATGATACCTTAACTAGTTTTATTGGCCGTTTTAATATTCCCATTAAACATCAATGTACATTCGGAGAATTAGCAATGTACTTTAATGCTGTACAAGGCTGGAACGCAAATATCAAGATTATAAAATGTGATGGATGGAATAGAGAAAAAATGTTTTACGATTGGAATCTACAATGGGTAAGCCCTTCACCCGCTTTGCAAAATATAGAAGCCAGTATCTTATATCCAGGACTTTGTTTTTTCGAAGCCACCAATCTATCTGTGGGCCGTGGCACTAAATATGCATTTGAATGGATTGGCGCAAAGTGGATTAATATCCCAGCTATGACAATGGCTTGTCAAACCATTTTAAGAGAAGATATTAAAATTGAACCCGTATCATTACCAATTACTATCAATGGAATGTCAACGGAAACCAATGGCATCCGTGTAAAAGTAATAGAACCACAATACTATGATGCTGTTTTAAACGGTTTACTATTATTAAAAATAATAAAAGATATACACCCAAAATATTTTAAATGGATGCCTTATCCAACCACAGCAAACCCTAGTGGAGAAAATCATTTATCATTATTATTAGGGGTCCCCAATGCTGAAGGTATTTTTGATTTACCCTTGCAACAATGGTTACAAAAAATGGGGGTGTTATTGAGGGTAGATGAATGGCGAACGCTCATTGAACCTCACTTGATTTACAAATAGAAATTTAGCATCCGCTATTAATCAGGATATAGGTGCATCAACTGCCTTATCCGTTCTCTTCGTGCCTGCATACAATTCGTACTCTAATAATCTACAATCGATTGTTGCATTAAAAAATTCTATACGTCTACTTGGCTTCAACCGAATTTTTTTTGCCAATTCCAAATTGCCAGTAAAAATATATCCTGTCATCCCTTTACACTTGTTTTTCATATAATCCCCTATGCGCGCATAAGTGGCCTCAAGTTCCAGTTCCTCCCCTAGCCTTTCTCCGTATTCTGGATTTATTAAAACAATGGCACCTTCTTCTGGCTCCGGCATTTCAGTTGCTTCAAAATCACATACCTGAAAATCAATTAAGTCTTCGACGCCTGCAACAGAAGCGTTTATTTTAGCAATTTTAATGGCGTCTTTGCTAATGTCAGAAGCGATAATGACCAAATTAGGTAAATGCCTTACCTGCTCTTCGATCACAATCTTTTCTTTTTCATATACCGCTTTGTCATATCCAATCAAATGCATAAATGCATAATTGTTTCTTAATAAACCTGGCACTCTTTTCGTCGCAATTAACGCCGCTTCAATAGCCAAGGTTCCCGAACCACACATAGGGTTTACAAAAGCACCAAATTTATTCCACTTCGTTGATAATATGGTAGCTGCCGCCAAAGCTTCTAACATTGGGGCTTTCCCTGGTAATTTTCGATAACCATGTCTTGCTAATGAATCGCCTGAGGTATCCAAGAAAATTTCTGCTTCATCGTTTTTCCAAAACAAATAGACTACTGCTCCCGATAATTCAGAACCAGTGGATGGACGCTTACCACTTACCTCACGCATTCTATCCACAACGGCATCTTTCACACGTAGGTTCGCAAATAAATTCGTTGAGATGGTATCATTGAAAACATTACTAATCACAGAAAAATACCCATCCGGTCTAATCATTGTTTCCCAAGGAATAGTAACTAAATTTTTATGTAGCTCATCGGGGTCATTGCAGATAAATGATTTCAATGAATACATCACCTGACTTGCACAACGCAGGTTAAGGTTTAATCGTATACAATCATTGACGGTACCGGTTAATTCTACCCCCGTTTGAAAAACCCTATCCACATCAAAACCTAAACCAATCACTTCGGCCCTTAAAGCTGGAGCTAACCATTTATTACAGGTGATGATAATTTTATTTTGGGTAGTAAATACTTGCATTGGACAAAATTAGTTCAAAAATGACGAAAGGCCTTGAAGCAAAAATCCCCAACAATCTGTTTGATGTGTTGAGGATTCTTTGTGGGAGCACACGGGTTCGAACCGCGGACCCTCTCGGTGTAAACGAGATGCTCTAAACCAACTGAGCTATGCTCCCTATTCCCTTTTGAGGAGTGCAAAAATATGGGGTAATTATTAAAATCCCAAAAAAAATGGTATTTAATTTAACTGAACCGCTGGTAGCCTTGTAGATTGGCTATCATACAAGAATAATTCAACAACTTCAAAGGTCCAAAATTTAGCTAAAGGGGATTTTTCAAGGATCTCTTTTACCTCTTTTTTTGAATTGGCATTGATCGTAATCCAAGAACTTTGTGTTTCCATACTAACCGCATAGCTATCTATCACCCCTTTATTTAACAAGTAATTGATATAAGTGCGATGAGGAGGTACCAAGGACATAAATTCCTCATCCATATCAAAAGATATAATTGCTTGATATTTTTTCATCATGATGTAATTTAAGCTTTGTATCACAAAACAAAAAGCCAAACTTGTAAAATTTCGGTTTTGGTAAACTAAATATTTTACTTGGTTTAGGAAAATGACTATTCAAAACTAAGATACCCAATTCTTCCTCCCGATCCTGAAAAGAAAGCAGCCTTTCTATTAGGTTGATGCTGAACCACATGGAAACTTTCAGTTGAAATTTTTTCCCAATATTTCCCTCTATTTTTAGAAATATCTACCCCGCTTGTGCCACAGGCGATAATCAAGTTGTTGTTTAAAAATACCAATGAAGACTTATAACCATTTAAATTATTTACTTTTTTATCCACCTTCCAGAAGTATACACTTTTACTCAAATGTTTTTCGGTGGTATTGGGATATTTATACCGATCTAGTTTTACAAAATTATTATTCATTTCACCTGGCAATGAAAAATCACCACCTGCAATGATTAGATGATTTTGATTTGGAGATATAGCAATACTATTTGCTCCTGTTGATTTTGATCCTTGTATAATGGGGATGTCCATTGCAAAACCATCCATCCATAATCTACTCTTTATTCCACCTGATATAAAATAATTGCTTTGGTAGTCATACACAAAATTTGAATTACTTGAAGCAAAGAAAGCTTCCCCCTCTAGTACTTTTGATTTCCAAAAACTTGCATTTACTTTATTCCAATGGGCCCCTCTGTCCTCTGTATTTAGTAAAAATATAGTATCATTAATTGGATCCCCAATCACCGTGCCCACTTTGTCATCTTTAAATGTAACTGCATCTAAAAACATACTAGTATCTGCATTTTCATACACCTTCTCCCAACTTAATCCTCCATCCAAAGTTTTTAAAATAACTGCAGGTGCTGCAACCGCAACAATCAGTACTTCTTTATCATCCCATGCATGAATGGCTCTAAAATCGCGCGTCTCATATCCTTTTACTTGCATCCATTCAAAACTTTCACCCCCGTCTAGCGATTTCACTACACTACCCTTACTTCCACTTGCCCATAAAACTTTTTCAGAGGGCAGGGACATTCCTCTTATGCTTACTCCTTTCTTTTCCGTTAAAATTTTAATGGCATCTTGAGCGTTTAATTGCAGATTCAGGAAAAGTAAAACCAAAACAATTTTTATAATACGCATAGTTTAATTCATTTTTGCAATCTAAAGATACAACATGATACCTTATTGGATGAGTAGAACACAATTAATGTTAGGTGACGCGCCCATGGAACAATTAATGACCAAAAACGTATTGGTTATAGGACTAGGTGGTGTTGGCGCTATTTGTGCAGAAATGATTGTTAGAGCAGGGGTTGGTAAAATAACCATTGTAGATAATGACCGAGTAGACGCTAGCAATATAAATAGACAAATTCAAGCACTACATTCCACCGTGGACATGTCTAAAGCAAAGGTACTATCTGCTCGTTTATTGGATATTAACCCCAACCTGCAATTAACGGCTCATGAAATGTATATTAAAGAAGAAATAACCACGAATTTATTGGAGTCAGCGCCTTGGGATTATGTGGTGGATTGTATAGACACTTTATCAAGTAAAGTATTTTTAATTTCGCAATGCTTGGATATGAAATTACCTATTGTAAGTTCAATGGGTGCAGGTGGAAAACTAGACCCCTCTCAAATTATGGTAACCGATATTTCAAAAACCTATGTTTGCAATTTAGCGAGGTATGTTCGTAAGCGATTACAAAGCTTAGGAGTGAAAAAAGGCTTAAAAGTAGTTTTTAGCCCTGAAAAAGCCGATCAGGATAAAATCATTGTTACAGAAAAAGCCTTCCCCAAAAAATCAATAATTGGCACATTAAGTTATATGCCTGCTATGTTTGGCTGTACCGTGGCTAGTGTAGTTATTAGGGACTTGATGGCAACTGATTGATTTATACCCTAATTTTCTTTGAATTAAGCTTATTTTATCCTTATTTTGCACCTCCAAATAGACGATTTAGGTTCGGTAGCTCAGCTGGATAGAGCGTCATCCTTCTAAGATGAGGGCCATTGGTTCGAATCCAATCCGAATCACAAAGCCTGTCACGAAAGTGACAGGCTTTTTTAATACGAAGCCGCGAAACAAGCTCGCTTGATTGAGCGGATGAGTATTAAAAAAGCAAACTAAACGCGTAGCGTTTAGTTAAAAGGCTTTGGGTAAGCTTCCAAAAAGATGCCGGCGAAGTAAAACGAAGCCGGCAATCCATTTTGGAAGCACAGGATCACCGAGCAAAGTGAGGTAATCCTGAAAGCTTGAGCTCCAAGGATCACCGAGCAAAGCGAGGTAATCCTGTAAACTTGAGCTCCATGGATCACCGAGCGAAGCGAGGTAATCCTGAAAGCTTAAGCTCCAAGGATCACCGAGCAAAGCGAGGTAATCCTTTAGTAAAAATGAATTAATTTAGCCACATGTACTTCCTGCAATTCATAGGCTCTATTTCGAAACTAATATATATAGCACTCACCCAGCTTAAGAAAACTGAAAGTTGGGGAAAGCAATATTTACAGCAACTAGAAAAAACATATGAAGGCGAATTTGAACCTTCATTAATTGCCAAGGTTGCCAAATACCAGAGTATCCAATTACACTTTGTTGCAAACACATTTTCGAGTCTCTTTAACAGAAAAAATAACAAACCAGAGATACAAAGAAATATTCAATATTTTTTAATGACGGTTTTGTACGATGAACTAACCGACGATCAAAAAATGGATGAAAAAAGAATTTATGAAATATCTTACCATCCAGCACAGGTGAATCCCGAGAATTTTAAAGAGAGGGTTTTACTTGCAATGCATCTTGCATTAATTTCACAAGTACCAGATGAAAATGCATATTGGAAAACCGTGAAACAAGTTCATTTAGCCCAAAAGGATTCTGCAAAACAATTTAATGCCCAAACCACCTTGGAGGAGATCATTGATATCACCAAACGTAAAGGCGGGCATAGTTTAGTAATGTGCAGGCACTACTTAATTGACCCTCCAAATCAACAGATTGATGATTGTTGGTATCACTTAGGTGGCCTAATACAAATGACCAATGACTTGTATGATACTTTTATAGACACCAAAGAAGGCATTTATACATTCGCTAACTCACAACAGCAAATTGAAAATATTGGAATGGCTTATGCAGCTCAAAAAAAATTATTTAAAGCAAGTATTGCAAAATTACCAGTTTCAAATTCCATTAAACAACGCTTCGCGATTAAGACATCTATCATACCTGCCTTTGGAGACATTGCAATGAACCAATTAAAGGGAATAGCATTAAATTCATCGACTTTACCTAATTTTAATGAAATTCCTAGAAAGTCTTTAATCATTGATATGGAGCTGGTCTCCAATAAATATAGGCTTATAAAATACGCTTATAAAAATGGTAAACTATGGATGTAAAAATTGAAGCGAGTTGGAAAAAAGAATTGGCAGGCTTATTTGATAAGCCCTATTTCTCCAAGATTACAGCACATCTTAAAACCGAGAAAGCACTTAAGAATACAATTTATCCTAAAGGTTCCCTTATATTTAATGCGTTTGATCAAACCCCTTTTGATAAGGTATCGGTAGTAATTTTAGGTCAAGACCCATATCATAATCCAGGACAAGCAATGGGATTAAGTTTTTCGGTACCAGATGGTGTAAAACCACCACCCTCACTTGTTAATATATACAAGGAATTAAATAAAGATATTGGCATGCCCATACCCACTACAGGCAACTTAACAAAATGGGCGCAGCAGGGTGTATTATTATTAAATGCCGCACTCACCGTTAGGGCCAATGAGCCAGCAAGTCATAGTAAAATTGGTTGGATGGAATTTACAGATGAGGTCATTAAAATAATTTCAAACCAAAAAAAAGAAGTTGTTTTTATTTTATGGGGTAACTTTGCTCAACAGAAACAAATATTAATTGACGCTACAAAACATAAAATATTAAAGGCAGCGCATCCATCTCCCCTTAGTGCGCATAATGGATTTTTTGGATGCAAGCATTTTAGTAGTGCCAACCAATATTTAACTGAAAAAAAAAGAAACCCAATTGATTGGATGCCATAAAGGAAAATAAAATTTTTATGAAATTACTAAAGAGTATCATTGGAAGATTTTTGGCATTCTGGGCATTATTCATGTTTGCCGCTTCCATGTTTGTTTATATGTGGTTTTATCTTTACTGCTTGATTTTGCGCGAGCCCAATAAAACTAGATGGCACCGTAGAATGTCTCAGTTATGGATGGGTACTTTTATGATTTTGTCTGGTATTCGATTTTCGGTAAGAGGTAAACATCATTTTGACGGGTTAGAAAACGCCATTGTTGTATGCAATCATAATAGCATGTTGGACATTCCTGTGAGCTTCCCTTTTTTACCAAGAGCCAATAAAACCATCGCAAAGAAATCTTTATCTAAAGTGCCCATTTTTGGCTGGATCTATTCAATTGGAACCGTGTTGGTGGACAGAAATGATAGCAGAAGTCGTCAAGCAAGTTTTGATAAAATGAAATACGTTTTAAACCATGAATTGGATATGCTTATTTATCCAGAAGGGACTAGAAATAAAACAAGTGCTCCATTAAAATCATTTTACGATGGGGCTTTTAAATTATCCATAGAAACTCAAAAGCCAATTGTACCCGTAGTTTTATTAAACACGAAAAAAATGCTGCCTGCTAAACCGGTTATGTATTTTAAACCGGGGAAAATTACCATGAATATTCTGCCAGCCGTTTACCCACATGGGCATTCCATTGATTCACTGAAGAAAGCAGTTTATGATATCATGGCTAACTATTATCTTGAAAACGAAAAGTAGCAATAATAAATTAGTAAGAAGAGGAAGAGAAGGTTCTACTTCTATTAATTTTCAAGTCTCTTAATATACCAGACTTTGGATTCACCGTAATACTAAAGGATTTATACATACCAATAGGTGTTACATTAATGGCTAGCTGCCAACAGTGCATTTCTCTTGTAATGAACATACTTAACTGTTGGATACTTGCCTTTTCAACATCTACATAGCCAGTACCACCTATCTTCCATTTTGGAGTTAAACTAAAATCACCGTTAAAGTTAAGTGAATTATAAGTTTGTGTTTTGTATCCTGAATAATCAGGCTTTAATACCCTAGAAAAATTAAATGAATAAGAAACAGTCAAAGTCCATGGAATATCAAAATCCGTAAACTCAGCAGGATTTGCTTTTACATATTGTAATTGTCTTTGTTGTTCCTCGGGCGTCATAAATGGATCCAATGGGATTTCTTTTTTCTTGGATGCTGCTTCATTTTTTGACTTACTCTTAAATGAAGTAGAAAAAGAAATACCACCGTTGGTGATGTTGCCAAATTTAAACTTTGTAGGGTCTATGTCCAACCTATTTACTCTATAACCTTGCTTATCGGTAGCATAAGGATCTACTGTAAAAGAAGAACTAATATTGATTGTATTGAATAACAATGTTCTTGCATAGAAATTAAAGTTGCCCAGTGCGAAACTATCTGCTAACAAATTATAATTTGAATTAAAGCCAAATCCTTCCAATAACTTAACCTTTTTAAAAGCATTCTCGGAGGTATCTCCTTTTTCCTTATCTCTCACTTTCATCTCTAATAAGTTATCAATACCAAATCCTAAACCTCCATAATTCCCTTCCGAATAGGCACCGCCCATTCCAATACCATCAAACTTTGAGAAGCGATATTTTCTACCCGAAGAATCTACTTGTGCGGTGTAATGGTAAGAGGATGCCAAATCTGGAGTATAATTAAAACTTATAGAAGGTCTAATTTCATGACGAATCGCTTCCACATAATTGCCCTTTACTTTATAAGTACCAAAAATTCTAGTAGAGGTTCCTAAGCCAAAAGTGATATTCGCAGCGTTATAAAATCCTCTAGATATAGTCGTATCTACCTTTTTTAGCTTATCATTCCATTGCATCCTATTGGATTGACCAAACCATTTATCTTCAAAACCAATAGACGGGGAAATAGTAATTGGGCCAAGACTTGGCAGCGATAATGAAATAGGAATACTATGCGTGGCGCCCCATTGCATGGTATCTAAAAGTCGGTTGATATTAATGGAAGAATCGTAAAAATTTATTTGATTTTGAAAGGATCCATTATATCCTATACCAATTTTTTCATACCATTTACCCGCTCCCACTTGATCCTGTTTTTGAAATGGATAAATCGTTAATGCATTAAAGTTAATATTAGGTAAACTTAAATTTACAGTTCGTTGATTTGTATTTTGACTATGATTTATATTGACAGACAAATTGTACAAATTATTCCATGACTTAGTATAAGAAATGGAAGAGCTTAATCTGTTTTGATAGTTTTGATAAGGATTGTTTAATAAATAGGAATTGTATTTGGAACTACCAAAATTTACGTTTGCTGAAAAACTAGTGCCTGGCAATGCTCTGTTATCCATTTGGTGCGACCAGTTTAACATAAAAGTTCTACCACCGGTAAATTCATCGGCAATAGATGTATTTCTATTTAATATTTTAGTGTTTTGAAATGCTAAATTAAAATTACCCAAATACTTATAACGCATAATATACTTCGTATTTAAATTCATACTCCATCCTCCATACGAATAAATATTAGCTCTTACAGTGGCATCCACATTGTCACTCAGAATTTTATAATAACCTAAGCCTTCTAATCCCAATCCAAAGTCCTCACTGGTATTAAATGCTGGAGCCATTAATCCCGAATGTCTTCCTCGGGTTAACGGGAATAATGCAAATGGAATTTGTATAGGAATAGGTACACCTTCAAACTCTGGATAAATAGGTCCGGACATGCCCATTTTATCCGTGATAATTTTTAATTTCTTAGTAACAAAAGCAAAATGTGGTTCATCCAAATTACAAGTTGTGAATTTTGCTTTCCAAGCAAAGGCCTCATCCTTGCTAATTTTTTTCATGATATTGGCATTTACAAAAATTTCTCCTTGTTGGAAATTTGTATTTTTCGTCAACCCCTTACCAGATTTCATATTGAACAAAATGGTATCATTTAAGGATACCATCTCACCTTCTTTAAACTTAGGATTACTTAATGGATTACCCGAAGTATCTTTTGCCCCAAATGCCCTAATATTTTGTGACTGCTGATCAAAAATAATATTCGCAGCATCTAATTGTGAACTTTTATACACTGTTCGCGCATTCCCATAAAGGAAGAACTCCTTGGTTTTAATAATCATCACTCCAGAATCAGAAGCATTGTAGTCAACCGCTGCATCCATGCTGTCCTTGGACATCCTCAATGACCTAACGGATTTAACACTGTCTTGAAACTGAGTGGTATCCGATTTGACAACAATGGTGTCTTTTCTTTTTATCGTAGAATCCTTAGTAATAGTGACATTAGTACTGGTTTTTTGGCGCTGGGATTTAAATAACTGAGCTTTTACCAAGGAAGTTGGTAAAACTATTGTTAATAATAGTAAAATCCCCATATTTACAATATAGGGGCTGCTTTTTACGTTAAATTTGTATCCTGAATGTATCACTGGTGCAAAAATAAACTAAAACAGCATTAAGGAACTGATTATGAAGCAAAATAGACTGATTTTAGCATTTACTTTAGGCATTTTTGCCTTTTTAACTATATCTACGAATAATGTGAGTGCCCAAGGGCAAGCTAAACCCCTAAAACGGATCATAATTGACCCTGGTCATGGTGGGACGGATTCAGGAGCAGGAGGAGAATTCTCTACAGAGGCAGCTATTTCATTAGAAATTTCCCTGAAATTAGCCGATTATATCAAAAGTAATTTGCCCGAGATGGAGGTGATTTTAACGCGTAAAACAGATATTTATAACTCTGTTGTTGAAAAAGCTAATATAGCGAATGCTGCAAAAGGCGATTTATTTATATGCATACATACCAATTCTGCCGATCCAAGCCGAAAACAAGAGATCATTGGTTATACTACCAAAACCAAGTACGTTAAAAAGAATGGGAAGAAGAGAAAGGTGACTGTTAAAGTACCAAAATACAAAGTAACCTATACGCCAAGTCAGGCAAAGGGAACGGAAACTTTTATCTACAATATTGACAAATCCGGCCAACGTAAAGAAATGGCAAATGATGCCGTTGACGAAGTAGTAGAAAAATTGGACTCTGTGTCCGAAAGACAAATCAAAGAAATAAATGAATCCGACCCTACAAGATCCATGATGGCGAGCCTTGTAACACAGCAATATTTTCAACGTGCGGCAAGCTTAGCCTTAACCATTGAGGAGGAATTTAAAAACGCGGGTCGCTTGAGTAGAGAAGCAAAACAGAGAGCGAAAGGTATTTGGGTATTGGCTGCTGTTCAAATGCCTGCCGTTTTAGTGGAAACTGGCTTTATTTCAAATCCCGAGGATGAGAAATATTTAAATAGCGAAGAAGGGCAAAATCAGATCTGTGAGGTAATCACGAAGTCCCTTATAAGGTACAAGAACTCATTGGAACACCAGAAAAAGAGCAATGCCAATTAGCCAATATTTTTTGGTAATTTTGTTTTAGCATATAAACTCTAAATATGAAGGTATCGAACGAAACTAAAGTGGGCGCATTAACTATTATTGCGATTACTTTAATTATTCTCGGATTTAACTTTTTAAGAGGCAAGACCATATTTAAGTCGGGCAATTTTATCTATGCAAAATATGCAGATACAAAAGGATTGATTATTTCTAATCCCGTATTTGTAAACGGCTTTCAAGTGGGGACTGTTTTTGATATTGAAAATCAAACAGCTGACCTTTCTCAAATTGTGGTTTCTATTAAATTAAACAATACTTATAAAATTCCAGCCAACTCAGTAGCAACGATTCAAGACAACCCTTTAGGTACCAATAGTATTGCCATCGTATTGGGAGATGCAAAAACATTTTTGAAAGCAGAGGATACCATTAAAACTGCTCCAGCTGCAAGTTTACTCGGCGACTTGATGAATACCCTTTCTCCACTAGGTGAACAAACTAAAAAAACAATTTCAGATTTAGAAAAAGTATTAGTGAATATCAACAAGGTGTTAGATGATCAGAATAAAGCAAATTTTGCTCAAATTTTAACCAATTTAAGTAGCGCTACCGAAAATTTAAATAAATCGCTAGTGTCGGTTGAGTCCATGCTTCAAAGCCAATCGGGTTCAATTGCTCAAACTGCAAATAATGTAAACAGTTTTACTAAAAACTTAAGTGATAATAATAAAAAGATAAATGACATTATTAATAACTTGGATACCACAACTAGACAGTTAAAAGATGCTGATTTATCTAAAACAATAAAAGATATCCAAGGAGTAGTGCAAGAGCTTACACAAACCTTGCATAATTTAAATAATGGTGACGGATCTGCTGCTAAGTTGTTGAACGATCCTGAAATTTACAAACAATTACAAAGCACTATAAAAAGTATTAATACACTGGTTGACGATGTGAAAATTCATCCAAAAAGATATATATCCATTTCTGTTTTTGGGAAAAAAGACAAAACAACTCCTTTAATTAAGCCAATAGCTGACACGACTACTAATGAATAAGATTGGCTATATTTTAATATTATGCCTATTTGTTGTTGTCAAAACAAATGCACAATATAAGTTTGGAGGTACCAATGCAGTTGGCTTAGATAGTAATGCCAAATTAATTGAATTTTTATCGGCAGAAACTTACAATGTAAAGAAGATGGACAGCATGGATTTTTTAATCCTTGTTGGACATGTAAATATTAAACAGGGTAAGACTTTATTATACGGGGACAGTATTATTTTAAACACAACATTAAATACCCTAGAAGGGTTTGGAAATATTCATATTAATGATGCCGACAGCGTGCACACTTATGCCGACTACTTAAAATACAACGGGAATACCAAAAAAGCAATTCTACGAAAAAAGGTAAAATTAACGGACGGAAGAGGAATTCTAACCACCGACTCCTTAGACTACGATGTTTCTGTAAAAATTGGCAGTTTTTTAAGAGGCGCCAAACTAGTTAGAAACAGCACCACTTTAACCAGTGTAGAGGGTTTTTATTATGGTGTAACCAGAGATGTTATTTTCAGAAAGAAAGTGGATTTAAGAGATCCCGAAAGCCATATTGTTACCGATACTTTGGAATATAATACATATTCACAGTTAACAAATTTCATTAGCCCTACTAAAATAATTACAAAAACAAGAACGATTCGAACAAGCAATGGCAATTATAACCTAGGAACAAGAAAGGGTTATTTGTATGACAGGTCCTCGATAGATGATAGTACGTATCGTTTTATCGCGGACGAAATGGCCATTGATGATTCATTGGGTTTAGGTGAGTATAGAGGGAATGCCATTTATAGATCTAAAGACAGCACTAGTTTTGACTTAATGGCAAATAATATAAAGACCAATCGAAAAAAAGATATTTTGTTGGCGACAGAATTGCCTACGCTTTTAATTAAGCAAAAGGAAGATACCATGTATGTCACTGCAGATACTTTTTACGCTGCAAGAATTGACGACCATCCTCGAAAAATGAACAAAGCGAGAGATAGTGTGGGTGTTTTAAAAGACACTAGTTTGAATAAATATATTGAGGCATTTCATCATGTTAAAGTTTATTCCGATTCATTGCAGGCTAGTTGTGATAGTTTGTATTATGCTTTGAGTGATTCCACAATACGTTTATTAAGTAACCCCATTATTTGGTCTAATAATAATCAAATAACAGGGGATACTATTTACATGTTTTTAAACAATCGAAAACCTGAACAATTATTGGTTTTTGAAAACGCATTTGCTATTAACAGAGTGGATACGACAAAATATTATAATCAATTAAAGGGTACTAAGCTAACCGCATGGTTTGAAGACGGTGCACTGGTTAAAATGAAAACAAAAGGAGGTGCCGAAAATATTTACTTTGCGCTTGATGAAGAAAAAAAGTTTGTAGGCATCAATTATTCTACCGCTCAGTCTATTGAAGTTAATTTTGAAAATAACGAGGTTTCAAAAGTGGTATTTATCAACCAACTCAATGGAAAAATGTCGCCATTAGGGCAAACTCAAAAAGAGGCATTGCAACTTAAAGGATTTAAATGGCTCGAAGATTTAAGGCCAAAGAATAAGTACGAGATACTTTCGCCGAAGAAATAGTATTATTTATTTTTCTTCTTCCGACATTAAGTAGGCTTTAATAAACCCATCTATTTCTCCATCCATCACTGGGCCCACATTTCCAACTTCGTAATCGGTTCTGTGATCTTTGATCATTTTATAAGGATGGAAAACATAGGAACGTATTTGACTTCCCCACTCTATTTTTTTCTTAGTTGAATTGGTCGCATCTAAAGCTTCTTGTTTTTTACGCATGGCTGATTCATACAATCTACTCTTTAACATCTTCATCGCAATTTCTCTGTTCTCTCCCTGGGTTCTAGATTGTTGGCACTCCACAATAATTCCTGATGGAATATGTTTTAAACGAACGGCAGTTTCTACTTTATTTACGTTTTGTCCTCCCTTGCCACCACTTCGGTAAAACTCCCATTCAATGTCGGCAGGGCTTACCGTTATTTCAATACTATCATCAATTAATGGATATACATATACAGATGCAAAACTAGTATGTCTTCTTGCATTGCTATCAAAAGGAGAAATTCTGACTAAACGATGTACACCCGATTCTGCTTTTAAAAATCCGTATGCAAAAGGCCCATCAAATTGAATGGTGGCCGATTTTATTCCCGCGCCGTCTCCTTCTTGATAATCTAGTGAAGTAACGGTCCAACCTTGCTTGTCCCCATACATACTGTACATTCTAAGCAGCATTTCAGCCCAATCCTGGCTCTCTGTCCCGCCTGCCCCTGGATTGATTTGCAAAATAGCAGGAAGTTCGTCCTCGGGCTTATTCAATGTGCTCTTAAACTCGGCATCTTCAATTAATAAAACCCCTTTATCAAAAGCCTCTTTGGTTTCTTGCTCTGTTGCATCCCCTCCTTTCCAAAACTCAAATAAAATGGCAAAATCTTCCACACTAGATTCCACATCTTGAAAAAGATGAATCCAATATTCATTCAGCTTAATTTCTTTCATGATACCCGTAGCACGCTTGTTGTCATCCCAAAAACCGGGTGACAAAGACATTTGTTTGTCTTGATCTACTTTTTGTATACGATTGTCAACGTCAAAGAAACCTCCTTAGGACAGTTACCTGGTCCTTCATGCGCTTAATTTGTTCTATCGTCATGATCAGTTTTTAATTTTAAAAAGTACTACAAGCCTCGTAAGCCGGATTCTGTTTCTAAACTATCATTTATCTAGCCTCATCATTACTGATGAAGTCTTGCTGCCTACCCTGGAACTTGAACGAGTCGTTCTCAAGCGTTCCTTTACGTGGCATTACAGCACCCAAGGTTTACCCTATAATACAATTACTTGTCTTATTCGTGAGCTCTTACCTCACGTTTTCACCTTTTCCTCTTGCGAGGTAGTTATTTTCTGTGGCACTTTCTCTGCCCCCTTGCGAGGACGCCGGCTATTCACCGGTGGGTTACCCTATGCTGTCCGGACTTTCCTTGGTAATTGCTTACCACGATAGCTCGGGTTTGTAGTAATGCAAAGGTACGGCTTAGTATTCAAAAAACACTTCCGTAGCACCATAACCGTAAAAATCGGAATATTGATTGATGAAACTTTTAACCTTGGGCTTTACTTTTAATAAATCATGAATCTCTTGCTTGAGCTTACCCTTGCCTACACCATGAATAATAATCATGGATGGCAGCTGATTGAATGTAGCCAGATCAAACCATTTTTCAAATTCTTCTAATTGAAAATGCAAAATTTCGGCGTTGCTTAAATGACTGTGACTGTCCATTATTTTTTCAATATGCAGGTCAATGACTGAACGGGCTTTTTGGATATTTTGTTTGATTCTAGAAGCATCATATACCTTATACCCTGCATTTCTTAAAATATCAATCGCTACATGATTGTCTTCTTCTTTATCGGGATAGGTTTCAAATAATGGATAGCTGATATTCGCTTTATCATCCTCTTTTAAGATTTCAATTTTTTGGAAAAATTGCCTAGGTTTTATTTTAACATTGGCTTCAAAATGATCTGCTTTCTTTTTATGCGGCTCCGTTAAGGAAAAATCTACACTAAAACTTGGACTATCATTTACTTCGGCAAAAGAGATATCATGAATATAAAAATCAGTGAATGGGGCAATAGTAGATTCTATAGAAAAATTACTTACTCCGCCAAAAGCTTGATCATAAATGAAATGATAGCTAACCCTATTTCTATTAGAAAGATAAATTTTTAAATTGTCTACTACCTCATCATTAAAATCATCCAAACTAAATTTAGGAATAATATTTAACCAAACTCCTTCCTCTTCCTTACTATCATTTTTTTGCACTTTCTCTTTAGGAATCTGGTCTAGATAAATTTTTTGTGGCGCTGATTTTTGTGGGAATAGTTTCTTCTCTGTAAACCGTTTAAAATAAGGGAAATCAATTTGATCCATATAGGCAGGGAACTTCACCCCACGTACTTCAATCATTACCATTTTATCATCCATGATTTCAATGATACGTCCTTCCTCGTTACTCA
>CANJPH010000002.1 GCA_947476145.1 Bacteroidota bacterium
CACTCACTAAACTTACATTTCCATAAACCTTTTTAAGCTCATTAAAACTTTTAAAATCCGATATTACTAATTCATGATACCATTCAAATAAAGCAACCCTTGCCTTAGGGTATTTTTTGGCATATGCTAGAAGCGTTCTTCGGGTGATGATATTAAACACAAGACAAAGATAATAAGTTTACTAATAGAAAACTTTCTAAATTCAATCTATTTTGAAAAAGCTGCAACTTTGGTGTGTAAGGGGACCCACACTGGACAAGCCATCAGAAATGATGGCTTTTTCTTTGTCTATCAGTGCGTTAGGCTAGTTGCAGCTGCGTATAAATACGCTCTTTTCAATTCATTTTATTTCAGATATTCATTTTTAATGAAATAGGTATAATATTTCGTTGAAGTTCCATTTTAAGTTTACTTTGTAAACTAATAAACAAATATTTTAGTACGACTAAATAAATAAGTAATGGCAAAGAAAAATAATAATATTACAAATTTTAATGAGCATTTAACTGGACGTTATGGTGATAGAGGATCTGAGAAGAGAACTGAATTTGAAATTAAAGCAAAAGCCTTTCTTATAGGAGAGTTAATAAAACAAGAAAGAAAAAATGCTAAAATGACGCAGGAACAATTGGCAGATAAGATTGGAGCCAAAAAAAGTTTCATCTCTAGAATTGAAAATGGTAAAACAGATATTCAACTTTCTACTTTATATAGGCTGCTTGAATTTGGACTTGGTAAAACTGTTGAGGTTTCTGTTAACTAAAAATACCTAAATCGTAATTTTAGACTTCAAATTATAACTTTGGTATAAAAGGTTAGCCATATTGTTACAATGGGTATAATTTGATAGTATGATCCTTTTTAGTTTCTTGCGAATAGAATTATTCTTTATCTTATATTATTTGGCATTTGTTCAATTCAATAACCAACTCAACTAAATATTCTTTGTATTCTAGTAGTTTAATACTAAATAAATTATATTTAGTATTCTAAATTAAATAAGCATGAGATTTTTAATTTCATTCCTAATATTATTTCCTGTAGTTATTTTTGGCCAAAATCAGTCAAAATGGACAACAATAGAAATAGGCGAAGCGGATGTCGCAAGGAGTATAAATGGTATTTCTGATTTTGAAAAAGATGTTATTTTATATCATAATCTAGTGAGATTATACCCGATTAAATATCTTCAAGTTGAAATATTAAATTTAAATGAAGATTTAGAAACAAAAGATAAAATCAAATTCCCAAATAGCTGGAGAGGAACCGACATCAATTCTGATTATTACAAGTCATTAATTTCTACTTTATCAAGTCAAAAACCATTGCCAAAATTAATCTTTGATTATGGCTTAAGATCAACAGCAAAATGTCTTGCTAAAGAACAAAGTTTAAATGGAAATATCGGACATAATAGAATCAATTGCCCCCAAATTTATTTAAATACATCAAATAAAAATATTGGATATGGCACAGGCGAAAATTGTGGATACGGGAATTACAATGGGAAAGACTTAGTAAATAGTTTACTTATTGACCAAGACGTACCAAGTTTAGGACATCGAAACAATATCCTTAATTCAAAATTTACTAAAATAGGAGCTGGGACAGATTTTCACCCAAAATACGAGACAGTTATAGTTGTTGATTATTTATATGAGGTATACTACTAAAATTATTGATTCTTAATATCCAATAGCTGGCAGTAGGTTAGGCTAGCTATATTTTTTTGTTTTTCTAATTAATTTTTAATTTTGTTCTAAATCAAATAGACTCCAAATGAACTCATCTTTTAATAAGTTCCTATATATTGGTTTTTTACTATTAGGCTTATACCAGGCAGTCATCTCTAAAGATTATATGCAAGCAACAGCTTCTCTCGGGATTGGAATGGCGTTTGACCCATTCAATCCAGCACAAAAATGGAATGACAGACCTACTTGGCAAAAGGCAGTTTTAATCACTCACCTCGCATTAGTCGCAGCAATGTTCGGATTTGGAATTGGCTTGAATGACAAATAGCCTATAAATGACAAAAAGATAACCTATAGGTATTAATTATTATACTTACCTTTTGAAAGTAAATCACACACTCTATTGCAATTCTAAAGCAATAGCTCTATTTACAATTCTTGTCATCTCTATCATTCCTTACACATTTATTTAATCATTGAAATAGACTATAATCTATTTCTAAATCAACACGTATGAAAAAAATATTTCTATCGAGTATGGTTTTCTTTGCGATCATTTCAAGTTTAAATGCGCAAACAACCATGTTTACTTCTTATAGTTTTAATGTAGCACCTAAGGACGATCAAACAGTGTATAATTTATACAAGGACTATTTTGGTAAAAAAGAAAACATAATTAAAGGCGTTACAGTTACTTTATTTCAAAATCATTTTAAAGGCATTGACGATGCAACACATGAAGTTGTTTTTGCGGGCACATCCGATGCTATGGGCGAAGCATATGACTCCCCAAGTTCTGCATCATGGAATCTTTTTCAATCAGAACTTTCAAAATATTGTAAAGATGCAAATTCTACATCAGGAACTAGGCTATCATCTTTTGGCGATACCAGTAAAGCCAATTTTGCGATTCAGGATATTATCTTACAAAACATAAATGATATAGATCTATTTAAAGAAAAATTTGATGCACATTGGAGTAAGAGCTTGCCGCCCAATACACGTATTTCTTTAGGCAGTATTAACAGAAAAAATGTTGATGGCACAACAAACTATGTACTTATTAGCTATAAAGATTTTAAAACAAAGTTTAATTTCAAACCAACTAATGAAATTTCACAGAAAGAATATGGCCAAGCTGTTAAAGAATTAAGAACCTATACGACAGCGCATACTAGAATTCTTTTAGGTAAGTGGTAATTTACAATTATGGTAATTACGATCAATTTTTACAAATATTAAATCATTCAAATAGTTAATAAACTATTTCAAAATCAAATTTTATGAAAAAAACACTTTTGTTTTTAATTATTTCTACTTCGTTGATGGCTTGCTCAACACCTGCTACAACAACTGAAACGGCATCTACAACAACTAGCACAGCGAATAAAGCAGAGCTGGAGACAAAATTAAAAGGGATTGAAGCTGCTTGGAATTCATCACGAACCGATAAAGACTTTGGTGTTAAAGTAGTTGATGAAACAGTTTCTGATGATTTTTCAGGTTTTAATGACAAGGGCATGAAACAAAACAAAGCGGATGTCCTTAAAGCATTAGCGGAAACAAAAGAAACCATCACCGAAATTGTTAATGGCGATATGTCCGTAACTTTTTATAGCGATAATGTAGCTTCGATAGTTGGATCTCATGTAACTAAGGGGAAAGATATTGCTGGGAAAGCTTTTACAAAAACAACATTTTGGACAGATGTTTTCATGGAAAGAAATGGTAAATGGCAATGTATTGCATCTGGAGGCAGCACTGCCCCTTAAATTTATAAGATACAAGTTTAGTTTATTGATAAAACGATCCTTAATATCATTACAAGCCTCGCATTTGCGGGGCTTTTTTTATAAAATAATAATTATACATTTATAAAATGAAACAGTGCATCAAATTGATTCTAATTGGGTTGCTTCTATTTTTAAGCTTCCAAGCCCAATCGCAGAGCGTAAAAACATTCAAGCCAAAAGTTTTGTTTGATGCTCAGCATCTTGTTATTACCCAAATTTCAGAGAATGCATTTACCCATGTGTCTTATTTACAAACCAATGATTTTGGGAATGTCCCTTGCAATGGGCTTATCATAAAAAATGGAAACGAGGTGGTTGTTTTTGATACGCCTACCAACGACGTTAGTTCAACCTCTTTAATTGAATGGGTGAATGAAACCTTACATAGTAAAATCATAGCTATTATTCCTACTCATTTTCACGATGACTGTTTGGGTGGACTTAAAGCATTTCACGATAACCATATTCCCTCATTTGCCAATAATGCTACTATTCAATTGGCTACCTCTAACAATACCGTTATTCCACAAAATGGATTTAAAGATTCACTTATTTTAAATATGGGCAATACAATGGCTATCGCAAAATTTATAGGGGAAGGCCATACTAAAGACAATGTAGTGGGGTATTTTCCAAGCGAAAACATTCTTTTTGGAGGTTGTTTAATTAAAGAGTTAGAGGCAACCAAAGGGTATTTAGGCGATGCAAATGTTGCAGCCTGGTCCAATACAGTTAAGCTTGTTAAAAAAGAATTCCCAAATATCAAATTGGTGGTGCCAGGACACGGAGCCGTTGGGGGTAGCAAATTATTGGATTACACGATCGACTTATTTAAAATAAAATAAATTTAGTTGCATAAAAAAAGAGACTACTTGTTTGAGTAATCTCTTTTAAAATTTTTAGCAATATGATTCGGCTAGATGCTTTTATTATTTTGCAGCAGCATCTGCCATTCTCTTAATATGCTTAGATATTTCAGCTAAATAAGTCATATCAGTTGAGCAATCTTTATTTGCCTGCATATCGTTTGACAAATTTTGAGCTTTTTGTATATAACTGGTGTATTCAGTTAAGTATGCAGTATTGGTTGGATCTTTTTTATATTTTTGAATGATATCAATATATTCATCCACAAATTTTCCATAATCTTCGGCAATTTGAGTGCAATTAGAACTACTACCTGATTTTTTCTCAGATGATGCTTCGGTTGCATTCTTGCTATCTGAATCATTATTGGACTCTTTATTTGCTTTGCCTCCACAACTTTGAAGTGAAAGTGTTGCCATACTTAATGTCAATAACAAGAATAAGCCGAATGATTTTTTTAGTGTTTTCATTTTGTTTATTTTTTAGTTACCTAAATATAACAATTATATTTATATGAACAAATATTATTATATAATACTTTTCTAAATAATTCTATCCCCAAGATTACTTATATTTAAGTACATAAAAAACCTGCCTTATGAACCCACGTAGAGATTTTATTAAACAAATGTCTTTGGCTTCTGCCGCCATTATAGCTACCCCTAGTTTTGCCAACACTAATTTTTTTGCATCCGATATTATTAGAGTGGCCACCATTGGCGTAAATGGAATGGGTTGGTCTAATACCATGGCGGCCATTAAAGTTAAAAATGTCCAAGTGGTTGCACTCTGTGATATTGATGGGTCTGTTTTAAGTAAGCGTAAACAAGAATTATTAGTAGCGCAACCCAATGTAAAAAACGTGGATACTTATGGGGATTACCGTAAAGTTTTAGACAGAAAAGATATTGATGTTGTTATTGTGGGCACGCCAGATCATTGGCATGCTTTACAAATGATGGAAGCCTGTGCTGCGGGTAAACATGTTTACGTAGAAAAGCCTGCTGGAAATTCTATTGGAGAATGTGATGCTATGATTAAAGCAAAAAATAGATACAATAGTATTGTTCAGGTAGGTCAATGGCAAAGAAGTGAGCAACATTTTAAAGACGCTTTGGATTTTGTACACTCAGGTCAACTAGGAAATATTAGAACGACCAAGGTATGGTGTTATCAAGGTTGGATGCGTCCTCAGCCTGTAGTTGCCGATAGTATTCCTCCAGATTATATTGATTATAAATCTTGGCTGGGTCCCGCTCCTACTAGAACTTTTAATACCAGTCGTTTTCATTTTCATTTCAGGTGGTTTTGGGATTATGCAGGCGGTTTAATGACCGACTGGGGCGTCCATTTATTAGATTATGCAATACAAGGAATGAAAGCGAGTAATCCAATTTCGGTGAGTGCCTTAGGTGGCAAGTTTGCTTATCCTGAACTGGCCGAGGAAACACCAGATACACTTACTGCATTGTATGAGTTTGATAAATTTAATTTAGTATGGGACTCGGCAATGGGGATTGACAATGGTTCTTATAACCGAAATCATGGTATTGCATTTATCGGAAACAACGGCACTTTAATTTTAGATAGACAAGGCTGGGAAGTTATCGAGGAAAGTCAGGCAAAAAATAAAGTAGTTAAACCATTTGCCAAAGTGCAGGATGATGGAGTAGACAGGCATTGGGAGAATTTTATAGCGGCTATTAGAAACAACAATCCCTCTTCCTTAAATTGTTCTATCGAAGATGGGGCGCATATTGCAACGGTGGCGCAAATGGGAAATATTGCATTCCGTTCTGGTAAAAAAATAAGTTGGGATGAGCAAGCTAAAAAATTCACAGATCCAGCTATACATAATGAATATTACATGAAGCAATATAATAATGGATATAAACTTCCATCTCTATAAAATTAATATGAAAAAAATAATTACCACATTTATTCTATCTACTATAGCCCTAATGACTTTTGCCCAAGTACCCGAAGGGAAAAAAGTAATTAGCTCCTTATATATATATGATATGGCTTCTGGCAAATCCAATTTAATTCTAAGGGAAATACGTCATTTTGAAGCGCCCAATTGGTCTCCTGATGGGAAGTATTTGTTAATTAATAGTTTAGGAAGATTGGAAAAAATTAGTACCATGGGTGATAAGCTAGGGGAATTAAATACAGGAAATGTGAAAGATGCTAATAATGACCATGGTTATTCTTTTGATGGTAAAACGCTTTTTATATCCAGTGCAAAGCCTGAGATAAAAGAGCATACTTCATTTATTTATAAAGTGGCTGCCGAAGGAGGCGAGCCTACTCAAATTACCCCTGCAAGTACATCCTACTGGCATGGAGTATCTCCTGACGGTAAGGATATTGTGTATTGCGCCAATCGCAATGATAATTACGACGTATATAAAATGAGTGTGAATGGCGGAGAAGAAATTAGATTAACGACTACGGAAGGATTAGACGACGGCCCCGAGTATTCGCCCGACGGCAAATTTATTTACATTAATTCCTACCGTACGGGTACCATGCAAATTTGGAGAATGCATGCCGACGGATCTCAGCCAGAACAAATGACTTTTGATGCACATCCTAATTGGTTTGCGCATATTGCGCCTAATAATAAAGTAGCAACCATTATTACTTATATAGAAGATCAAAAACAAACACATCCCTTTGGTAGAGAGGTTCAACTGCGCTTATTAGATTTAACAACTAAAAAGTTAACGAACTTAACAGAGCCGTTTTATGGCGGACAGGGAACCATAAATGTGCCTTCATGGAGTCCCGACGGCAAGCATTTTGCCTATGTACGATATGAATTAATGGACTAATTAATTTTAATAAAATACTTCAATCAAATCTTTTCAAATCAATTATCTATGAATAACGAAAATGCCTCCTCTCGCCGTAAATTCTTACAACTCATTGGCGCTACTGGTATTGCCAGTGTTGCATCGCCTTTAAGTTCTTTGGCTGCTAAAGAAAAAGCAGAAGAAAGAATTTTATTTTATGAAAAGAAAATTTCAGCTGGCGAAAAAATCAGACTCGGTGTGATTGGGTTTGGCGTACAAGGCCATTTTGATTTAACCACTGCATTGAAAGTGCCAGGGGTGGAGCTAGCAGGCATTTGTGACTTATACACAGGCCGACTTGAGAATGCAAAGGAAACCTATGGCAAGGATTTGTTTACCACCAGAAACTATAAAGACATTTTAGATAAAGCCGACATTGATGCGGTGATTATTGCTACTACCGATTGTTGGCATGCTAAAATTACCATTGATGCTTTAGCTAAGGGCAAGCATGTGTATTGCGAAAAGCCAATGGTATATAAAATTAGTGAAGGATATGATGTAATGGAAGCACAAAAAAAATACGGCAAAGTCTTACAAGTGGGTTCACAAAGAGTAAGTAGTATTGGTTTGGCAAAAGCGAAAGAATTATTGGCGGCAGGAGAAATAGGAAACTTAAATATGGTGAATGCGGTGTATGACAGACAAAGCTCCATTGGCGCTTGGGAGTATACCATCCCAAATGACGCAACTGCTGCATCTACAGACTGGGATAAATTTATAGAAGTGACTGGGAAGATGGAATTTGATGCTAAAAAGTTTTTCTGGTGGCGCGCTTATAAAGAAGTGGGAACAGGGGTAGCGGGTGATTTATTCATTCACTTATTAAGTGGCACGCACTTTATTACGAATTCAAAAGGTCCCGAAACTATTTACAGCACGGGTCAGTTTAGTCATTGGAATGACGGCAGGAACATGCCGGACGTGATGTCCGGTGTAATGCAATATGGGAAGAACAATGATCATCCTGCTTTTCAAATGACTTTACAAGTAAATTTTGTAAGTGGAACTGGCGGCCAAGAAATTATCAGACTCATTGGCTCCGAAGGCGTGATGGATGTGAATGGCAATACGATTACAGTGAAGCATAGTTATATGCCAGAGGCGCCTGGTTTTGGTGGCTATGACTCATTATTTACTTTTTCAAAAAGCATGCAATCCGAAATGCAAAAAGAGTACGATGCTAATTGGACTGCTGCGCAAAGAAAAAGAAAAACAAAAGCTGACGTATTATATAAAGCCCCCGCTGGCTATGATGAACATTTAGATCATTTCACTAATTTCTTTGATGCCATTAGAACAGGCAAGCCTGTAGTGGAAGATGCTTCATTTGGATTTAGAGCAGCAGCACCTGCATTAGCTTGTAATGAGAGTTATTTTAGCAAACAAATTATTCATTGGGATCCAGTGAATATGAAGTTGAAATAATAAAACCCTAAGCTTCAATTACCATTAATGAATATAATACGATACATATTTGTTTTATTTTTTTGTACGAATGTTTCATTTACCCATGCACAGAATAGTATAAAAAATTGGATTATTTCAAAGACAGAAATGTATTCTCCAATTTCCGCTAACTTATTTAGGTTATATGACCAGCTGCCAACGAGCTTGAATATTACACAGAGAAATTCAACAATATCTTCAAGCAAGTCAACGGATGTTTACGAATTTTTAGAATTAGATAGCAAAGAGGCTGCCTTAAAAAGCATGTCTACCAATGTTCATGAAATTGGCCATGCTTATGGGGGATTTTTACATTATGAAGATTTAATGAGTTGCAATTGTGATAAAAAAATTGATTTTAATAATATCAATCAAGGATTTTATCAAGGTACACAAGAAAAGTTTTGGATACAAATTGATAAAAAATATATTTTCCCATCAAGACAATTGGTAACTACAATTCCATCAAATTTAATAACATTTCGTTTTGATCTTTATATAAATGGAACAAGTTCTACTCAACAGGATGGAGTCATAGGGTTGTTAGATGAAATGAACGCGTATTATCTTGGCTCAAGATTTGAGTTTGATATGCTTCCAGTATACAAAGAATTATATCCAACCGATTATTTAAATAAATGGGTCGGTGAATCACAAAGTTCAATGACTGCTTTTTTTGAATTTGATTTTTTTATTAAAGAGTATTTACTTTATGCAAAAAAATATAGGCCTGATACCTATAACTATCTGCTCAATAACAATGATTTTAGAAATACATATTTAAAAATTTGTGCAAAGTTTGGCGCCTTAAATACTACTTATGAAATGCGTGTCAATAAAGAAAAAATTTCAATGCCCTTAAATTATGATACAATATTTTGGGAGGAAGATTATGAAAGACTCGTTAAGCGTTTAAATTCTGGAGTGTATAGTGCAATAGAGGCTGACTTTTTGCGTTAATATTTTATTTCTTAAACTTATTGGGGGGCTATTTAAAATTAAAAATAATGGGCATTAAAAAAGCTACTAAGCCAACCCACACTGCGTATACAGGTAGGTATTTTGCAATACTATTTTGTACGCCTGTTAACTCGGTATGGTTTTTTATTGCTTTTAAAAGTTGAAATGCTACTATCAATAAGTTTATAAATATTAAAATATTACCACCTAATACTGCAATCCTATTGGGGGTAATACCATATTCAAATAGTCTATAACTAATTGCAGAAAGGGCAATACCATTCACGATAATGGTTAAAATAGACAGGCCGAATAATAAAACACCATTATAATAACCCTTTTTATTTTTCTCAATTTCAGCTACCGAGAAAAAGATAAGGGCCAACACACCAATGAGTAAGGCGTTGTAAATTAACAATAAGTTTCTGTCATGATGCGGATACTTGCCCTTGCTTATTAAGGCAACTACATAAATACTAAGATTTATAAATACCAGCGGCGTAAATATTTTAGCAATGATTGGCGTTACTTTGTTAATAATTTGCGAATTGGTATTAATTAAATAGGTGGCTAAAAGAGGTACGCCACCAATGCCCCATATTGCTATATATTGGAAATAAAATGTTTCAATTTTAATACCAATCAATTCAAACAAGCCCATCGTAATCACAGTAAATAATATACCTGCTAGAAATATAATGACAGTCATTACCAAAAGGTCTCCATTGAATTTTAAAAATCCAATACGTTTATCATTGTTTATATAATCTTCACCCACATACGCATAGCCCATAAGACACCATAAAAAAATGGGTAAATGTACATAGGCTAATTGAATAGAACTGCTAATTGGCAAATTGGGAAGTAAGTTTATGTACAATGCTGATATACTAAAAAGAGCAACAGCCATTATTTTAATATTCTTTTTTGCATTTTGTTTCCACAAAAAATAAGCTGCAACAAACGGGATGATAATAAAACTTGTATTTCTGGTAAAAAATAATTCGCTATTAATTCCTTTAATATTTCCAATATTGGCAATGAGTCCTGCCATCAGTACAAATACAACCATCCAATCAAATTCTTTTTTTGAATACAAACTTATGCTAGCCTCTTTATATAAAAGACGCGCGCGCCAAAACTCCAGGGCCGGTGTTTTTTGTTGATTAGTATATAGGGAATTTATCGCTTGCTCAAAACCACTTTTATCTGATCTAAATAATTTCTCAAGATGCGCAGGGTTATCTATGTTTTCAAGTATTTTATCTTTCATGGCGTTTGTTAAATGATAAAGTTACCGTAAATATAAAGTAACCCATTATTTCTGTTTACATTATGTATAAATGGTATTAGCTAGGTATAAACGCAATTTTATAGGCTTAACTGACAGTAGGCTCGAGAAAAATAATTACATTAGCTAAATATTTGAGTCTTATGAAATTGAAAATAATAGCCCTATCTCTTCTATTGGTATTTACTGCAAATTTGAATGCGCAAACAGCCAATACGCCCAACAAAAATTTACCTATCGGTGTATTTGATTCCGGCACAGGTGGACTCACAGTTTTGGAAGCCATGTTACGACTAGATGCTTATAATAATGCAACTGGATTACCAGGGGCCGACGGCAAACCAGATTTTAGCAGTGAGTTTTTTGAGTATTTAGCGGACCAAGCCAATATGCCTTATGGTAATTATGCAGCAGAGAAAAAAACGGACTTGCTAAAAGAACATATTTTTAAGAACATGCAATTTTTATTACAAGCTAATAATACCAAACAATCTACTAAAATGATTGTACTTGCGTGTAATACCGCTACGGCATATGCATTAAGTGATATCAAAGCCAAATTTAAAGCAGAAAATATACAAGTGCCTGTGATAGGCGTTATTGATGCAGGCGCTAAAGCTGCATTGGCTTATCAAGCGAAGGCAGGTGCAGGCACTATTGGTGTTTTTGCAACAGCAGGCACAGTGGCTTCCGAAGGTTATCCAAGAACCTTACAAGCCATGGCAAAAGAAAAAACCTTGCCTGTATTGTCGGTGATAAGTCAGGGAGGCGCAGGTTTAGCAGAAAGCATTGATCGTGACTGGAGTTATTTTGTTGACACACTAACGCAAGCAAGAAAAGAGTACAAGGGTCCTTCCATGAAAAATCCTTTATACAGCATTGATACGACTTTACTTTCTGCCTATCAATTTGATAAAACCAATAATAAATTACTTTGCGAGTATGATGACAAAGGAAGTTGTTTGGATTTGCAATTAAATGATCCTGCTAACTATGTCCGTTATCATTTAGTAAGCTTATTAGAAAAAATGGTGCAACAAAATGTTAAGACACCGATGAACACATTAATATTAGGTTGTACGCATTATCCATATATGCTTGATACCATTGCTAAGGTGCTGAATGAATTATATGATTACAAAAAAGACAATCAATACCGTTATCGTAGTTTTATGACCAAACATATTGAGCTCATTGACCCTTCGGTAGAAACCGCTAAGGAAGCTTATTTAGCTTTACGCGAAAAGCAACTAGGCAACACAGCTGGTGTTCAACCCAATCGTTTCTTTATTACTACACCCAATAAAGCACTCCCAGAAGCACAATTACAACCCGACGGATGGTTTACATATGCTTATAAATATGGAAGAGCAGTGGGTGAAAAAAAGGACTATGTGCAATATGTTCCCTTTGATCACAAAAACATATCGGACGCAACTTATGAAAGATTTAAGTTAGTGTTACCGAATTCATACAAAGAAATCGCAAAGACTTTAAAATAGTACTATTAAGCCTTAGCTAATACTTTCTTATTTGTAAAGTATATATAGGCTTATATTCACCGCTGCTTCCTGTTCCAAAATGGACTTACTATAGCTATGTCTAACATGTTTTTGTAAGCTTTCTATAAATGGGATACTCATCATGCGCTGAGGTGTAGCAATGATAATGACCGCCCCCTTAGTTATATAATGCATTATAATTTTAAGGAGTGGATCAAATGCTTCAGGTGCATAATTGATATCACTTAATAAAATAGTATCAGCAGCTATGGAGTAATCAAATGTATTCCAATCCAATAATACGCCCTTCGCGTTGGTCAATCCCAATTGGGTAATATTCTTTTCAATAAGCGCTACTGCATCGGCATTGTGATCGCTTATAATAACTTCTTTTGCTTCCTTTGCAATAGTTAAAGAAGGCTGTCCTATGCCTGCGCCCATTTCAAGCACTACTTTGCCTTGTACCCATTTAGGGTTGGCTACTAAAAATTGAGTTAAGACTTTTGAAGAGGCCCAAAGTTTTGCCCAGAAAGGAAAAAGAGCTTGGGTATCCGATACGATTAATTGCTCGTAGGTGGATTTAACCAAAGCTGGATCGGGGACATAAAAATTAAATCCTTTTTCTAATTCTATTAATTGAACAGGGTACTTCATTCAATTGAAAATAATAAATTTTGCGGAATTGCATAGCTTTAAAATCAATTTTTAATAGGTACTTTTGTATACGTGGCTTAAAAATTAAGCAACCCCAACTCAATCTACTATTTATGAAAATATTTTTCTTATGCACAATGCTCAGTCTTAGTAGTTCTATTTTTGCTCAAAGTGCTAAAACAAAAACAATGGACTCTACCAAAAAAGTACTTATAGTTGAGGCTTCTTGTGGTGAATGTCAATTTAAGATGAAAGGAAAGGGATGTACACTTGCAATTCGTATTGAAGGCAAGTCGTATTTTGTGGAAAAAGCGAATATAGATGACTTTGGGGATGCACATTCAAATGAAGGTTTTTGTAATGCCATCAGAAAAGCAAAAGTGCAGGGGCAAATAGTAGGAGATAAATTTATAGCAAGTTTTTTTGAAATGATTGACAAGAAGTAGTCATTTCGATTTCAGGAATGATTTATAAAATAGTTAAAACGGGCTTTACTTTTATTGATTTCGTTCAAAATCTTTTTTATGCAAATTTCATGCAACAAAATATTGATTACTGGTGGCGCAAGCGGTATTGGCCTTGGTTTAACTGAGCGGTTTATTCAAGAAAATAATACAGTTATTATTTGTGGAAGAAGAGAAGAAATATTAGCAGCCGCCGCAGCAAAACACCCTTCCGTAATTACAAAGGTTTGCGATTTGTCGGATGAGACCGAAAGAATTAATTTATTTAATTGGGTAAATGAAAATCACTCCGACTTAAATGTACTTATTAATAATGCGGGTATCCAAAATTGGATGCGTGTGGAAGAAGATGGATTTTATGATAAAGCACATGAAGAAATAACTACCAATGTTTTAGCACCTATCCATTTGGCTAATTTGTTTGCTAGATTAAAGTCCATACATACAATTATTAATGTTACATCTGGACTTGCATTTATACCACTAGCGAATGTATCTGTGTATTCTGCTACTAAAGCCTTTATGCGCTCTTTTACGCTTTCATTAAGACACCAATTGAAAGATGCAAATATTGAAGTAATTGAAATGATTCCACCTGCTTTAAATACGGATTTAGGTGGCAAGGGGATACACGATGCGTATCCTCCAGTAAGCGATTTTATAGAAACCATTTTTACACAATTAAAAGAAGGTAAGGCAGAATTAACTTTTGGCATGAGTGAAGGAAGCTTAAAAGCAAATAATGATACTATTGTTAGAGGTTTTAATATGATGAATCCATAATTTTTCATAAATTGAATTGTATTAAATCAGTTCTCTTGAAAAAGATATTATTCATCTTATGCTTTTTTACAAGCACTCAAATTATATTAGCTCAGTCGACACCTGCTTTTTGGCAGGAAATTATTGCCTTTAAGAAAAAAGATTCTACACAGGCGCCTCCTTCCAATGCCATTTTATTTGTTGGAAGTTCTTCCTTTGCGATGTGGAAGGATGTAAATAATTACTTCCCTGGGTACACCATTATTAATAGAGGCTTTGGTGGCTCCACGCTACCCGATGTTATTAGGTATACCTATGATATTGTACTTCCTTATCAACCCAAACAAGTTGTTATTTATTGTGGCGAAAACGATTTAGCAACCGCCGACAGTGTAAGCGCAGTAGAAGTTTTTAACAGATTTAAAACATTGTTTGGTATGATTCGAACCAATTTACCAAACACACCTATTGCTTTTGTTTCAATGAAGCCTAGCCCAAGTCGTGCAAGCATTCAAGGAAAGATGAAGGAAGCGAATACGTTTATAAAAAATTATATTAGTTCTCAAGCTAATACGGCTTTTATTGACATTTATGATCTTATGTTAGACGACAAAGGGCAAATGAGAGAGGAGCTTTATATAGGGGATCGGTTACACATGAACGCGATAGGGTATGCTATTTGGCAAAAAGCGATTGCCCCTTATTTAATCAAATAATGAATACTTTGCAATATACTATACCCGTTAATGAACTGCAATTACAGGATGCTGTGAAGTTATTTAATGAGTATGCCAATTCCTTACATATTAGTTTAGACTTCCAAAATTTTAAGGAAGAATTAAATGTTATCAAAAGTATGTATGGCAGTCCCACTGGCTGTTTATTCCTTGTATATGACCAAGAACAAGCCATTGCTTGTGCAGCGTACAGAAAAATTGGTGATGGAATTTGTGAATTAAAACGAATGTACATCCAACCTAATTATAGAAGAAAAGGGGTTGGACAAAATTTAGTAAGCCTGCTTTGTGAAAATGCAAAGCATAATGGCTATAGAGTAATGCGATTAGATACTTTAGATACGATGTTGCCGGCAATTTCGCTTTATCATCATAATGGTTTTTATGATGTCGCTGCCTATTACCATAATCCGAATGATGGTGTTGTTTATATGGAAAAGGAACTTTAGTTTAATTATCTTTGTGATGAACTTATAAATAATCAATTTGAAAAATCTCCTCTTCTCGTTATTTTTACTAAGTATTACTATTGTAAGTTTTGGCCAACAACCTGTTCAGAATTGGATGGGTGTGTTAAATGCGGGTGGCCAAAAAATTCAATTAAGATTACACCTAGTTCAAAACGCAGATAAAACCTTTTCTTCCAATTGGGATGTTCCTGCACAAAAAGCCAAAGGAATCCCTTCTTCCAAAACAGAATTATCAGGCAATCTGTTATCTATTGAAATTAAAATGATTGGGGCTTCCTATACAGGCACTTTGAATACAACTGGTGATAAGATAGAAGGTAGCTGGGGACAGTCCGGAATGAACTTCCCATTGAATATGGAACCCTTAAATGAAGGACTGGTGGAAACGATTATTGCAAAGCCACAAACCCCCAAACCTCCGTTTAACTATCTAGTAAAAGATTTCTTGTATGAGGGTGTAAGCACCCGTTTAAGTTATGGGGCTACTTTAACTTATCCAGCTGATAATGCTAAACATTCACTTATTATATTAATTACTGGAAGTGGAAGACAGGATAGAGATGAAACTATTTTTGATCATAAACCGTTTGCAGTTATCGCCGATTATCTAACTAAAAAAGGGTTTGCTGTTTTAAGAGTTGACGACCGTGGTGCCGGAAAGTCTACAGGTGATTTTGCAAATAGCACCACCGCCGATTTTGCATTAGATGTGGAAGAGCATATTCGTTACGCTAAAACTTTGCCATTTATTGATACTACTAAAATTGGGTTACTTGGTCATAGTGAGGGTGGTTTAATTGCGCCCATGGTGGCGGCGCGCAATAAATTGGTTGCGTTTATTATTTTAATGGCTGGACCCGGTATTGAAATCAATGAGCTCATGGCAGTGCAAAATGAAATGGTGCTAAAATCTGCCGGTATTAGTCAGTCGGCGATTGATGCTTATATTCCTTTATATAAGCAGTTAATGAAAACCATTATTCGTATAGATAATAAAGAAGAAGCGATTTTAAAATCCAAGGGGATTGTCAAAGAATGGTTTCATAAAACCGATCAAAATTTAGTAAAACTTACTACCAATATGAGCACCGAGGCAGATATTGATAAATTTGCAACCACCATGGCCGAAACGCTTTCAACCAATTGGTGGAAATATTTTGCAGCTTATAATCCTCAGCCGGTCTTACAAAAAGTAAAATGCCCGGTTTTGGCCATGAATGGTTCCGCTGACATTCAAGTTCCTGCTGAGTTAAGTTTAAAAGGCATGGAGGCAGCGCTTAAAAAAGGGGGCAATAAGCAATATGTCACCAAGCAATTTGAGGGGCTCAATCATCTATTTCAAAAGTGCACAAAATGCACCGTTACAGAATATGGCGAATTAACTACTACTATTGAGGAGGATGTTTTAGATACCATTGGGAATTGGTTAACTAGCTTAAAATAATGCCAAACTTCGCGCGCCTGTTCCCAAATAGTATTTAGGAACAAATTTTCGTTCAAAATGTAAAACTTGAAGGCAAAAATTGATAATTTTAGTCTTCATCAAAAATTATATCAATGAAAAAACAATTTTTAATTGCAATCACTGCAATGTTCTTTTTAACATCATGTGCTAATAATGCTGATAAAACTGCCAGTTCACAGAATTCAGACTTGGAAAAGAAGGCAGCGCTAGAAGCATCCAACATTAAATTTTATAATAATATTTGGGAAGTAGCCATTAATGAGGGCAGAGCAAGTATTTTAGATAGTGTTTATTCAGACAGTGCTGTTTTGCATACCGTTCCTGAAATCAAGGGAAAGGCTAATTGTGCGGCTTATTATAAAAATTATGTAACTGGCTTTAGTAACAGACAATTTATAGTTAAAGAAATTGTTGCTTCAGGAAATAAATTGGTAAAATATTGGCAGTTCAAAGGAAAGCATACAGGTACCTTTATGGGCATTCCGGCAACCAATAAGGACATAGATGTAATTGGTTGTACGATCGCAACTATTGAGAATGGCAAAGTCACAGAAGAGCGAGACTTCATGGATAATTTAGAGTTTTTACAACAATTGGGATTAATGCCAAGACAATAGTTTTGACAAACTAGTTTGGTTTAATCTAATGACTTTATAAAAGCGGAAGGGGTCACTCCCTTTCGCTCTTTAAAAGCGTCTATAAATTTAGATCGGGATGCAAACCCTGCATTTGCTGATATCGCTTCAATGGTCAAATTCTTTGACTCCCCCTCTTCCAATAATTTACATACATAGTCGATACGTAAATTCTTTCTCCATTCGCTAAAGGTAATTTCAAGATCCTTATTAAAATACGTAGAAAGAAAACGTTCTGGTATTTTTAAATCAAATGACATTTGCGAAAGGGTAAATTCTTTCTTTACAAAAGGAGTTTGATTTAAATACTCAGTTAATATCGTTTTAAAGTCATCTACATTTATACTTGGCTTTAACTTTTTAGGGAGATTCGATTTAATTTCCTCTATGATACTTTCGTTTTCGATTGCTAGCGAATAAGACACGTTCCCATAAAGAATTTTTGGAAATAAAAATAGGAAAAAATTTTGTGCAAAAAATGCAATACCATTGAGCCCGAAAAAATGACTATCTGAAAATATTTTATCACCCATTACGCCCAAAAAAGAAAAATTATGTCCGTATACCACTACCAACATATTTCCTAAGGTATTTGCAGCAATCACAATTTGTATAAAACATAAAATCAAAATCCACCTATTCAATACTTTATGATTGGAAGGTAGGGTCTTATTTATTTTAAATGTATTATAGGTGGTCCATTTAAAATAAACAATAGACAAGATGGAATAAAAAATCACATGCAAAGATCTGCTCACTAAAATAAATTCAAAATCAACTATATAAAAATTGACACGATAATCTTTGGTAATGTTTACAATTCTGTGCGCCGTTTCCATTTTCTCTTTAAAAGGCAAACTGGTAAATGGTAGTATAGCAAATAAGCACAAGGCAGCAGGGATTAAATGAAGCCAATCCCATTTTTTCAATTTCTTATTATCCGTTAAAGTTGTTTTTACATAAATGAACAACAAAGGCCCCAATAAATAAGAAAGCGGAAGCCAATGGACAAAACAAACGCCCTCCCAAAATATATTTTTAGAAAAATGTAATCCAAAGTATACTAAAACTACAAGGTTGCAACAAAGAAAAAATAACGCAAGAAAAATATTAGATCTATTTAAAGAACTCAGGTAGTATATTAATATAAAGGAAGTGAAAATTCCAAATAAAGGAGCCAAAATTTCCATAGCCAAATTTGTATTACTTTAATTTGGGCCAAGATAGTTAAAATTGCATCTATATATAGAAAAAATTCTTACAATTTGACAAAAAATAAAATAGAACGATCGTTGTTAGCGTAATGATTTTAATAAATCCAGAATCATAGCTGGGGAGAGATCCTTTACGCATTAAAATAAAGCTTAATTATTTCTTGTACCAAAAAATAAAAAACGAGCAGCTATTTATTTTATGGTTGCCTCAGTGATGACAACATCAGATAAATTTCCTGTACATTTTCCTTTTACAATAACGGTGTCACCAATTTTTTGAGTAATTGGTAATTTGGAATTTAAGGTAACAGAAACTCTTTTTTTGAAGGGATCTGTATCTCCAAGCAGTATAGTAATTTGCCCGACAGCATTGGTATCTTTTTCTGCAATAGCCCCTTTTATTTCAAGTGCTTTATTTAAATATTTCGTATTAGCGATAGAGTCACTTATTTCATAGGCAGCCACCAAAGAATCTGTAGAGACGATAATAGCAGTTTCTGATTGCACGTCTCGATGATAATTCTTTGAATATACAAACACGTAATAATAGGTAGTTGCAGCCCCTAGTAAAAGAATAATCAATATTGTATAAATTGCTTTTTTCATGAATCTTTATTTATTGACTTACCATTTTATATTTCTTAACTCCTTAGGCTTACGAATGGTAAAAGCCCTAACGATATTAAATCCAAAACACAAATCGCCTTTACCCCAGCTGCCTGCCGTTTCATTTATAAAAGTTCTTTCAGTCATTCCTGTTGAATTACTTACGTGTAATTGAAATACGTGGCCCCCTGTTTCAATGTCAAAGCCCAATGACAAGGGGTCATAATACCCAGCTAATTTATCAAATCGATGAAAATATTCGGTTGTAATGTTTACGCGTTTGCTTATACGTATTCTGGAGGATACCCCTAGCGATTTAAAATCATTTGGAATTTTAGCATCCTCTACTAAATTATAATGAACTAAAGTAGGAGATAGCTGAATAGAGAAATAGTCATTAATCTTACTTGCAATTAATATTTGATGCGCAAAAGAAAAACGATCAGATGAATAGGGGATATAACTAGTTGCAGGGTCCTTTAATGTTTTATATATTGAAGTTCCAACATAACTAATACCAAATGGGATAGACCTTTCTCCATCCTGTTGTTGTATAATTTTAAATTTTACAAATCCATCATATTGTTTTTCGTAAGTGCTTCTGCCAAAGCCTATCATTAATCTTTTTGTAATTCCATAATCCAAGCCAATACGCATGGTAGCTTGATCAAGGCCGAATAAGCTATAACTCCCTTGACTTAATGCTCCAAATCGATGTGAAATTCTAAAATCTAAAATTCCAGCTCCTGTGTTTTCAATGGACTGACCATTTACAATTCTTGTAGACTTGAAAGTTGAAGTGATAATATCTGAAGTGGGGCCTTTTTCCTCGGCAAATAGGTCTACATTTTGCGCATTTACTTGATGTCCTAGTATAAACGTACTTACAATCAAGACAATTACTTTTATTTGCATTGGGCTAGTTTTGATATTTACAATTTACTTTTATTTTAACTTCCCCTGCAATTTTATCACCAATATAAGATCCTTTGATACCATAGTCTGCAAGCTTAACACTAAATTCACCTACAATTGTTGGCTTACCTTGAGCAATTTCAATTTGGCCCTTTGTACTTACTTTTTTGCTGACACCATGTATGATTAAATCACCTTCAAAGTCGGCACCATATTTTCCATCTTTTGAAAAATTAATATCTTTAATGTTTTTGATATACCCTTTAAATTCTGCTTTTGGGAATTTACTAGATTCCATATAATTTTCATTAAAATGATCCTCCATTAATTGATTCTCAAATTTAAACCCCTTAATTAACACCGCAAAAATAATTTGCCCAGTAGCTTCCCCGAATTTTGAATCTACTTGATTATTAACAGCTGCTATCTTTTCAATACCACCGGTGGCATTAAATAATATTTGTCCTGCTTTTGTGGCAAAAACTTTTTGAGCATTTAATTGAATAGACATGCTCATTACAAAAACTGCCAATAAGATTTTAATTTTTCTCATAAGTATTTGGTTAATTATTTAAAGCTCCTTTATTTATCCAGGCAGCTATTTTAGAAATAGTACAAGCATCCAACTTGGGCGCATTTAATGGCATTGGAGGAACTTTCCCATTTTGAACAATGGAGTTAAGTAAACTACTATTTGTTATGTAAGGCTTCAAACTCACATAATTATCTAACACAATACCTGCACCACTCTTATTAGCTAAGGATGCAGCATGACAACTGTTGCAGTTTGTATTTAATATGGGCGCAACAACGGCCTGATAAGTAATATTACTGGTATCACATGCTGTTACTGCAACTTGAGGATATATTTGATCTTTTTTATCATAGTAGCATGAGGAAAATAAGCCAATCCCTAATATTACTAGTAGCGTTAAAATATTTTTTTTCATGTTATTGAGGGTAACCGTTTTTTATCCATTTTTCAATTTGGGTAATTTTACAGGCAACCATTTTGCCTGATTGCGGCATATTTTTTGATGCGGTGGATGCTTTATAATTAATTGAATTTAAAAACAAAGTAGTATTGGATGTGATGTACGCTTTTGTACTAGCGTAATCGCCTAAATATATATTAGCAGTACCTGGTTTACTACCATGACATCCCCCACAATTATTGCTAATGATGGTTTGAACGGCACCAGTATAAGTAAAGACGGTAGTGTCGCAAACATTAGCACATTGAGTATTAAGCGCTCCTTGTTCAATCCATTTTTTTATGGTAGCAATATGTGTAGTTGTCAATTGTGGAGAATTTTTTGGTGGCATTCCATGACCAATGATGGTAAAATACGCACTGTTATTAGGTTGTTTAGCTTTAATGCCTTTCATAATACGTGAATAATCGGTCAATATCACACCTTCTTTATGACTACTTATATCATGGCAGCCAGCAGATCCGCAATAGCTTGAATAAAGAGGTAGTATTTCTGTGTTAAAACAAACGGTATCTGATGCTAATGGACTGGAACCGGCTCCTCCAATGGGGGGAGCAACAATAAAGGTGGTGTCCGTTTTAGCTGCGTTTGGATCGTTAATGACGTCATGCATGCAAGCGGTAAACAATAAACTTGCAGCAAATAAAAGTACAAAAGGGGGTTTTAGTAGTCTCATCTTTTACAAAGGTATGTCTTAAAGTATTAGGTGTACAATGAGTTAACTCATAAAGTTTACACAATTTTTGGCATTTCAAAATTACCTAACAGTTGTTAAATTATATTAAAGTTATTTGTAATCCCAATACATGATCCTTATATTAACGCAAATGATATACCAGACCGAAGAATAAATAATAGGTGAAAAAAAAGAAAATTAGTTAGTTTACATTCACAATTTTAAAAATTTAAATATTGCATACTGTTACATTCATTAAAGTAGGCCTACAAGATGTTGAAAAGCTTCAAGCTATTAGTCGTGTCACTTTTATGCAAACTTTTTCTGCGGACAATAGTGAAGCGGACATGGAAGTTTACTTAAATACTAGTTTTTCTATCCAAAAATTAAGCGCTGAATTAAGTAACCTTGATTCTGAATTTTATTTTGCATTAGAAGGTGAAGTAATTGCAGGGTATTTAAAAGTGAATATGGGTGCTGCTCAAACCGAAAAAAAAGAGGCAGCCGCATTTGAGATAGAAAGAATTTATGTGGACCAAATTTATTTAGGTAAAAAAGTGGGCCAGCTACTTTTTAATAAAGCCATTGAAATTGCAAAACAAAAAAATGCAATTTATGTATGGCTAGGTGTTTGGGAGGAAAATCACCGAGCCCTTGCTTTTTACAAAAAAAATGGTTTTGTTCCTTTTGACAAACACATTTTCAAATTGGGTAATGACGAACAAACAGATATTATGATGAAACTTGACCTCAACTACTAGGAAATAGCACAATCTCCGATTCGAAAAAAACGCCTTCCTTTTAATTAGTTGTATCTTTGTAGCTTATTAGCAAAACAAGTTATTTTGAAATTTATTGATTTAGGGTTAGACGATCGTATTTTAGAGGGGATTGATGCAATGGGGTATGAAAATGCAACCCCTGTCCAACAGCAGGTAATGGTTCCTATTTTAGAAGGCAAGGATATTATTGCAGCAGCACAAACAGGGACAGGAAAAACAGCTGCGTTTTTACTTCCATTATTACACCGACTTTTAACCATTCCACATACTGCGGGTGATATCAATGCAATGGTCATTGTACCAACGCGTGAATTAGCTATTCAAATTGCAGAGAGCATTGAAGGCTTATCTTATTTTACGGATGTAAGTTCTATTGCGGTTTATGGCGGAGGTGATGGCAACTCTTTCACTGCCGAGAAAAAAGCTTTAACAAGCGGGGTAGATATTGTGGTATGTACACCGGGTCGAATGATTGCGCATTTAAATATGGGCTACGTGAAACTGAAAGGCTTAAAGTATTTAGTGTTAGACGAAGCGGATAGAATGTTGGACATGGGCTTTAGCGAAGATATTGCTAAGATTACCACTTACCTTCCTAAGGAGCGACAAAATTTATTATTCTCTGCAACCATGCCTGCAAAGATGCGAGATCTTGCCAAGAAAATATTAAAAAATCCTGTTGAAATTAATATTGCGATTTCAAAACCACCAGAACAAATTACCCAAAAAGCTTTTGTTTTGTATGAGGCACAAAAAGTACCAGTCATAAAAGACATGCTTAGCTCTAAGCGCTTTACAAAAGTAATTGTGTTTTGTTCTAAAAAACAAAATGTAAAAGTACTAACGGCCGAACTAAAGCGCGCGCGCTTAGCCGTGGAAGAAATTCATTCGGATTTGGATCAAAAAAGTAGAGAACAATATTTACAAGATTTTAGAAATCAAAAAACTAATATCTTGGTAGCTACGGATATTTTAAGCAGGGGAATTGATATTGATGATATTGATTTAGTTATTAATTATGATGTTCCCAACGACGGGGAGGATTATATACATCGTATTGGTAGAACGGCGCGTGCTGCCACTTCAGGGACCGCCTTCACCTTGGTGGGCGAAAAGGAGCAATCTAAATTCGCTACTATCGAAGAACTATTGGGGGCTCCCGTTACAAAAGGGACGGTGCCAGCTGAATTTGGCCCTACACCTGCCTATGCCCCTAAAACAAGACCTAACAAAGGGTTTAGTCGGAAAAGATAAAAAATATCTAACTTTGTCTTAGTGAAAAAAGCGGTTGTCATATTATTATTGGTATTGTATAGCGCCTCCACAATTGGAGCGACTATTAATATGCATTATTGCATGAATAAATTTGCAGGCTTTTCATTTAAGGAAGTTAAGAAAGATAAGTGTCCTAAGTGTGGAATGAAAAATACAGGATGTTGCAAGGACGAAAAAAAGCAAATTAAATTAACACTCGACCAGCAAAAAGCTGCCTATCAGGCAAGCTTTATTTTTCAGCCCATTGTTTTAGCAAATTCCTTTCAAATTTCTGCCATTCCGCTCGTTGCTACTTTTCAAAAACAAGGATGGATATCTACACATGCCCCTCCTTTACTCTCGCATATTAACGTACAAGCATATTTTGCTAATTTTTTAATTTGATGCAATCAAAATAAATAGGCCATCTATTTTATTAATTGATTAATGCATTAAAATGAAATTTCATAATTATATATTATTCCTTTGCTTAACATTGTTAAGTACAACATTAATTGCGCAGGACGCAAAAAATGAAAAATTTACTAGTACCATATTTAAAGTTTATGGTGCTTGCGAGCAGTGTAAAGAAAGGATTGAGTTAGCCATTAAAATAAAAGGGGTTCGTATAGGCATTTGGAATGTGGAGACAAAAATGCTCACACTTCAATATGATAGTACGGTGGTTAGCTTGGAAAAAATACAAAATAAAATCATAGCTGTAGGGCATGATTTGGAAACCAAAAAAACTAATGATAAGGTTTATAAGGATTTGCCTGCTTGTTGTCATTATCGAGAAATAGATGAAGATGAAGTTAAAAGAGTAAAAGGATTAGTGCTTCAGGAAAATGCAAAGGGTAAATTTGAGCCCATGCCAAATGCCAGTGTTTATTGGCTAGGAACAGGTAAAGGAGTTGTAACCGATAGCTTAGGAGTGTTTGAAATAAATACCGATACAAGTACACAAAAATTAGTAATTAGTTATACAGGGTTTAAGGCGGATACTTTAACGGTGGTTCATGCAAATGATTTAAAAGTAATCATGGCTTCTAGAGGACAATTAAATGAGGTTACTATTTTTAGTAGACAGCTTGGAAGCTTTATTCCTTACTTAAATCCTATTCGGACCCAAGTGATGACGGGCACTGAATTATTAAAAGCGGCATGTTGTAATTTAAGTGAAAGTTTTGAAACCAATCCGTCCGTAGATGTTTCATATAATGATGCGGTAACGGGATCTAAGCAAATTCAAATGTTGGGATTAAGTGGAAATTATACACAACTTACGGTTGAAAATTTACCCGGACCTCGAGGTTTGGCAACACCACTTGGTTTAAATTCCATTGCCGGTCCTTGGATAGAGAGTATTCAGTTAACAAAAGGGACAGGTTCGGTAGCCAATGGTTTTGAAAGTATCGCAGGCCAAATAAATGTGGAGTTAAAAAAACCAGAAAGCGCAGAAAAATTATTAGGTAATATTTATGTAAATGATCAGGGCAAAACAGATTTGAATTTAAATGTTGCTACTAAATTAAATGAAAAATGGGCCACCGCATTATTGCTTCATGATAATTTCATGAATAATGCATTGGACATGAATATGGATGGATTTAAGGATATGCCCACTGGAAACACCTTTAGCTTAGTGAATAGGTATAAGTACGATAATAGCAATGGAGTGCTTGCTCAGTTTGGGGTGAAAGTTTTAAACGACAAAAAATTAGGTGGGGAGACCTCCTTTAATGAAAACTCAGATAAGTATACCCAAAACCGATATGGCCTTGCTATTAATACTCAACGCTATGAATTATTTGGGAAAATGGGATATGTATTTCCTCAACAAAAATATAAAAGTATTGGATTGCAATTTAATGCCAGTGATTATCAACAAGCTTCCTATTTTGGCACAACCAATTATAATGCAAAACAACAAAGTTTTTATACCAATTTAATTTATCAATCTATTATCAATTCTACGATTCATAAATTTAGAACAGGTTTCAGTTTTCAATATGACAAATACAATGAAGATTATAATTTAAAAAGCTATGCACGCAAGGAAATAGTGCCTGGAACCTTTTTTGAATATACGTATACACCCAATGACAAATGGAGTATGGTGGCCGGAATAAGAGGGGATAACAATAATTTGTATGGAAGTTTTATTACGCCCCGCTTAAATATTAGATTCGAACCCATTACCGGTACGGTGTTTAGATTCAGTGCGGGCAAGGGACAAAGAACCGCTAATATTTTTGCTGAAAATAATAGCTTGTTTGTAAGTCAACGTAGTTTAATGATTATGGGACAAAATAAAAATGGAGCTTATTCTTTGAATCCAGAAATTTCCTGGAATAAAGGAATAAGTCTGGATCAAAAATTTAATTTATTTAATAATCCAGCAACCTTATCCTTGGATTATTTTAGAAATGATTTTGTGAATCAAGTAGTTATTGATTTAGAATCGGCAAAAAAAATACATATTTACAACTTAGCCGGGAAGTCCTATTCAAATAGCTTTCAAGCGGAGGTAAATATGACACCTGTAACAAAACTAGATCTTAGAATTGCTTACAGATACTTTGATGTCAAGCAAACTTATAGTGGTAGTTTATTGGACCGACCATTTATTGCGAAACATCGCGCTTTTTTAAGTGTAGATTATGCAACGAGTAATGATTGGAAATTTAATTATACAGTTACCTTTAATGGAAAGAAAAGAATTGTAAATCCATATGAGTCTTATGTCTCTTTTATTCCACCAACAAGTTCACCAAGCTATTATTTAATGAATGCGCAAGTAAGTAAAAGCTTTGGAATCAATAATCCAATGGATATTTATGTTGGCGTTGAAAATATCTCTAACTTTTTTCAGCAAAATACAATCATCTCGGCCGATGATCCATTTGGTCCCAACTTTGATGCCTCAATGATATGGGGGCCAGTAACAGGACGTATGTTGTATTTGGGTTGGCGAATTAAAATTAAATAATTGAATAGCAGTGTATTAACGGTTAATAAATGGTAGATTGGGCAAATACAAATTTGGTAACCGTTAATAACATTCTATGAAGTCCAGACTTTCCAACACCTTAAAAGATAGAGCCCAGGGCTTATGTGAACTTTGTGCAACCAACGAAGCCACTTGTGCATATGCAGTGAGTCCAAAGAACAGCGATGTAATTGAAAACGAAGTGGCATTGTGTGATCAATGTGTTTCCATACTTGAAGGTGCAGATGCAGGAAGTCATTGGCAATGTTTAGCAGGCAGTATTTGGAATACGGAGCCTAGCGTTCAAGCATTAAGTTATAGAATTTTATATGGCGTAAAAGACCAAGAATGGGCAAATGAAATTATGACATCTGTTGAGTTAGATGAAACCATAGTTACCTGGGCTGAATCTGCGTATCAGGTTGCTGCTAAACACCTAGATAGCAATGGAACTGTATTAGAAAATGGCGACACCATTGTATTAACACAACAGCTTAATGTTAAAGGAGCCAACTTTATGGCACCCAAGGGGACCATTGTTAGAAAAATTAGATTGGTACCTGATAATGCAGAGCAAGTAGAGGGAAAAGTAAATGGTGACACCATTGTGATCCTTACCAAATTTGTAAAAAAATCAGCGTAAATATTTTTTGTATAATTTTATTGAAACCAACTGAAAAATTAAGTGGTTTTTTTATTTCTTATAAATGGCTAACTTTATATAATATAATTATTTTATGAGTGTAGCAGCTTCTTATAAGGCATGGTCTGAAATTTACGATACCAATGACAATAAAACCCGCGACTTAGAAGGTGTTTCTTTAAAAGAAACTTTATCAAGTTTGTCGTTTGATCGTTGTTTGGAAATTGGTTGCGGTACGGGTAAAAATACTGTTTGGCTGGAGACAAAAGCTAATCATATTACTGCAGTTGATTTAAGTTTAGAAATGATTGAAAAAGCAAAATCAAAAGTAAAAACACAAAATGTTTCTTTTGCTATTGCAGATATCAATGCTGATTGGAATTTTACTAATGAGCAGTATGACCTTGCTACTTTTAGTTTAGTACTAGAGCATATCCAAAATTTAGATGCTATTTTTGGAAAGCTCAGTAAGTGTATTCAGTCTAGCGGATATGTTTATATAGGTGAATTGCATCCATTTAAACAATATGCAGGCTCCCAGGCAAGGTTTACTAATGAAGCTGGAGAGCAGCTAGTTGATTCATACACTCATCATTTATCTGATTTTACAAGTTTAGCTGCAAAGCAGGGATTTAATATTGTTTTGGTCAAAGAATATTTTGATGACAATAACAAATCTAATTTACCAAGAATTCTTACAATACTTTTTCAAAAGCAACCATAATCATTATTTACTTCGTTACGAAAAGATAGATGTCCGCTGCTTTATCTTTTGTATATTTATAAAAAAAATGTCGAGTCATGAGTACCATTAAGATTATCAAAAACCGATCCGATATAGGTGCCGGAACCCGAGGTTCCGATATGGGCATTGATGCTATTGAAATTGCTGCCATTAATCAGGGAAACGATTTTTTCCATAAACATTTATTTCAGGATGTGGTAACGCATAATGAAACCATTTATAATAAGAACACCAATAACTTCGCAAAACGAATTGAACATGTTGTTGAACAATGTCAAAGAGTTTCGGACGCCGTTAGTGAAAATTTAACCCAAGGTTTTTTCCCTATTGTTTTATCAGGGGATCATTCTTCTGCTTTGGGAACCATTAGCGGCATTAAGGCTGCAAATCCTAATAAAACTTTAGGAGTCATTTGGATTGACGCGCATGCGGATATGCATTCTCCCTATACCTCGCCTTCTGGTAATATTCATGGTATGCCTTTGGCTGCAGCGATGGGCATTGACAATTTGGATTGTAAAATAAATGAGCCTGGCGATATCACTACAGCGCATTGGAATAGTTTAAAAAATATTGGAAGCTTGGGTCCAAAATTAAAACCATCCCATTTAATTTATTTTGGAGTACGTGATTATGAAGAAGCAGAACAAAAAGCGATCGAAAAAAATAATATTCGATTGGTGAAAGTGGAGGAGCTTAGATATCGTGGATTAGATATTTGCGTTAAAGAAGCCATTGGCAAATTATTAGATTGCGATCTTATCTATATTTCATTTGATGTGGACTCCATGGATTGTGATAATATCTCTTATGGAACGGGTACTCCGGTTCCAAATGGTTTTTTACCTAACGAGGTAATGCAAATTATAGAAACATTGTTGGCAACGAATAAGGTTTGCTGCATTGAATTTACCGAAATCAATCCTTTGCTTGACAACAAGGGCAATAAAATGGCCGAAACAGCATTTCAAGTGCTAGATCATATCTGTACGAAGATACCATCTGTATAAAATATGAATACTTCATTTGCCTTTACCATAAATTCAACAATGCTAAAGAAATACTTCGCGCGCGCTTTTAAAAATACTTTGCTTATTATTTTGCTTTTAAGCATTTTTGGTCAACTATCTGCCCAAAATCCGATCAGCAATGTAGATACGATTGCTGGCGAATTTGTAAAAGCCATTCGTAAAGACAAATCTGAAAAAATAACAGTTGAGACCAATAAATGGTATTATGCTGCTGGTGAAGACCTTTGGTTAAAGGCCTGGGTAACTAATAAGGTTTCCAATAAATTTTATGCGCATAGTCAAAATCTTTATGTTGATATTGTAGACGATAGGGACTCAACGGTTACTCAACTTTTATTAAATATTCCATCTGAACATACCGAAGGTTTTATTCGTTTGTCTGATTCATTGCCTGAAGGACATTATTGGCTAAGGGCGTTCACCAGCAATATGTTAAAAAAAGACATCAATGCCATATTTATTAAGCCACTATATATTGTAAACGCTAAATATCCTTCTAAACTTAATTTAGAAAAACAGGCTGTATTGAATCAGCCAACTCCAAAAGCCGATACCATTGTTTCTTTTTATCCGGAAGGAGGTACTGTTGTGACTGGTGTGAATATGGTATTTGGAATTAAAGCAGTAAATGAATTGGGTAAACCAGTAAGTGTAAAAGGGTATATCACTGACAACACAGACAGTACTGCCATTACTTGGTTTAATACCCAAGCAAATTCTGGTTTAGGTAAAACCTCTTTTTTTGTTGGTGCGAACAAAGTTTACAAAGCCCATGTGCAGTTAGGGGGTAAGATTTTATACTATACAATTCCGATGAGTGACCAAGAGGGAACCCAGCTATCTATTGAAAAAGAAACACCCTTAAATCTTAAAGTAGTTATTGCACAAGGAGACGCTTTGTATAAAAAAGGCGTTAATACATATATCATAGGATTAAGCAAGGATAGTATTTGCTTTGCAGGAGTGGGTAAAGATATGTTTGAATTAAATATAACAAAATCTGATTTTCCTGCAGGCGAAGCAAAATTATTACTTGTAAATGACCATCGAAAAATCTTAAGTGAACGTAGCATCTATATTCCCAATAGCAATATAAAAGTTTTAACTGATAAAACCGAATACAACGCGCGCGAAAAAGTGACCATGAATATTTATGTAGGAGATTCTGTTTTTCATCCAATGTTTTCTGCTCTATCTATTGCTGTTACGGATGATAGTATCGTAAAAGAGCCTATTTACCAAGATGGCCCCACCGTTATTTTGTCTGATACCAATGCCGCTTTAAATGATTTAATCATGCTTACAACAAAACCAAAGTATGCTGGCATGTATATTCATGAGATTAACAATCAATTTCTTGATGCGGATAACCAAAAAAAAGATGAAATTGAATTTGAAACGATTGAGGGAACGGTGTTGAATAGAAAAAATGTGCCCGTAGTGAGTAGAGTTGTAACCCTATACACCAACTCAAAAATAAGTTTATTTGATACGGATACAACGAATGCACAGGGTAAATTTAGTTTTAAAATTCCTTTGCATTATGATACCATTCCTTTTACAATACAGCTAACTAATTCAAGAGGCAACTTGGTCAATGAAAAAATTATAATAGATATACGCTCCCCTTTTCCAAAGCTATCTACGCCCATTCAATTAAAGCAGAGGCTTACAGTACAACAATCCGAGTTGGTCACAAAATATAGAACTATAAAATTAGATAGTGTTATAGTGAGAAATGGAAAAGAGTGGTTAAAAGATGTGGTTGTGACTGCTTCTATTAAAGCAAAAAGTTATAATACAAGTAAACGTGTAAGTAATTTCTCGCAGATAATGACTGGAGAAAAATTACAATCAATGGTGGGATCCAATGCAAGTAACGCCATGCTAATGATTCCAGGATTACATTTGCGCGGTGGCTTTATAACACTTGGCGGTGTAAGATCTTTTGGAATAAGCGCAAAGGATGAGCCGCTTTTAATAGTAGATGGCATGATGGTGGCAGGCGGTAATGCGCCTACTGGTTTTGATGAGGATCCTTCTATTTTTCAAATGAGCCCTAGTCCCGTATTAGCTGAGTTGTCTAATATCCCAACAGATATCATTGATTTTATCGAAGTATTAAAAGGACCTGAAGCTGCATTTTATGGCACGAGGTCAAGTAATGGGGTGATCATTGTAAATACACATCGAACATCAAATTTTAGAACAAGATTAGAAAATTACGGTACTATACAATATAATTCAAAATCATATCATTTAGCCCCTGACTTTATTGCCCCCGATTATGAAAATTTAATATTTAAATCAACTGTATTAAATGATAATCGACCAACTATTTATTGGAACGGTCATTTATATACAAATAAAAATGGCATGGCAACGGCATCTTTTTATACTGCCGATAGAAAAACGAGTTACACCGTAAAAATAACGGGCGTAACTGTTACGGGAGAAATTATTGATAAACAAATAAAGGTCAAACGAAATTAACTTTTGGTTAAGCGACCTTTAAACTTATGTTTTCTTGGATGTGAAACCTTTGATCTTGTTTGATAGTCACTACTAATAACACTTATATTCCCATCAACTTCTAACATAGCTAAGTCTACTTTTTGAATATCACGTGCTCCGTGCTCTCTCACTGCTGCTTCCAATTCCTCTATGGTAATTTCTGCTTTCTTACAGTTTTCCATATTAGCGACTCCATTATAAATTAGTAAAATTGTTTCACCTTGAATAATATTATTTATTGCTTTACTGCTGTATAGTAGTTTCTTTAAAGTAAAATTTACCAAAAATAAAGAGCCCGCTGCTATCAATCCGCCATTCAATGAAGTGTCAGGTCCTACCATTGCATTTTGTACCGAGTTGCTTATTAATAAAATAAACACTAAGTCAATAACTGATAATTGCGCAAGCTCTTTTTTGCCAAATACGCGAATGGCAATGATCATAAATAAATAAACCAACACCGTTCTTAATATGATTTCTGCAATTGGGTTTTCAATAAGCATAAACCCTAAGTTCATTTTTAATAAAATCATAATAAATCTATTTTAACCTTGAAATTAGCCTTTTCTTTCCCTTTTTATCTTAAATTCAATTACAATTTTAATAATCTTCCTATGAGAAAAGGATTTCGCCAGCTTGCTTTCATTCTCTTGATTTTTTTACTGACTACCAAAGGCTTGTTGGCACAACAAGCAAAGGATTATAGAAACGAAAGTTTATCCTTAGATATACGTGTCAATAACTTAGTAGCACAATTAAGCTTACCGGAAAAGATTTCTTTACTAGGTTATAATAGTCAAGCCATCCCAAGGTTGGGTATTCCTGCCTATAATTGGTGGAATGAAGCATTACATGGTGTTGCCAGAGCAGGGGTTGCTACTGTTTTTCCGCAATCTATTGGAATGGCGGCTACGTTTAATGATAGTTTAATTCAAGCAACAGCTAATGTGATATCAACAGAAGCGAGAGCAAAATATAATTTAGCTATACAAAAGGACCGTCATTTGCAATATATGGGGTTGACGTTTTGGTCACCCAATGTAAATATTTTTAGAGACCCGCGTTGGGGAAGAGGACACGAAACCTATGGCGAAGATCCTTTTTTAACTGCTAACATTGGAACGGCATTTGTAAAAGGTATGCAAGGGAAGGATGCAAATTTCTTAAAGACATCAGCTACTGCTAAACATTTTGCAGTACATAGTGGTCCGGAAGCCACCCGTGATAAATTTAACTCCATTGTAGATGAAAAAGATTTAAGAGAAACTTATTTATATGCATTTCATTCACTTGTGAATACTGGTGTAGAGTCTATAATGAGTGCATACAATAGTGTCAACGGCGTCCCTAGTTCCATAAACAATAAATTATTAGATACCATTCTTAGAAAGGAATGGGGATTTAAGGGACATGTTGTAACGGATTGTGGCGCTTTGTATGGGGTTTCCGAAAGTCATGGTGCCACTGCAAATAATACAGCTACTGCCGCAGCAGCTATAAAAGCAGGCATTAATTTAGATTGTTCAACATTGTTGCAGAAGGATTTATTAGATGCAGTAAATAAAAATTTAATTACTGAAAAAGAAATTGATCACAATTTAACTGCACTTTTGAAAACCCAGTTTAAACTTGGTTTTTATAATTCAAAGAATAATGATCCTTACAAAAATTATTTAGGAGATAGTTTGCACAATACACAACATACTCAGTTAGCTAGAATAGTGGCACAGCAAAGTATGGTACTGTTAAAAAATGATAACAATATTTTGCCCTTAAAAAAAGACGCTTATCCAAGTGTGATGATTGTTGGACCTAATGCTACTTCTTATGATGCATTACTGGGGAACTACCATGGAGTCAGTGATAAGGCAGTTAATTTTGTAGAAGGAATTACCGGTGCATTTGACCCAGCTACCAGAATTGAGTATGATTTGGGTTGTGATTTTAATGATACCACAAAATTTGGGGGCATTTGGGCGGCAGGCAATGCTAATTTAACCATTGCTGTAATGGGTCTTTCGCCAGTATTGGAGGGAGAAGCGGGGGATGCTTTTCTTTCACAAACTGGAGGCGATAAAAAAGACATTAGTCTGCCTGCTAGTGAAATTGCTTACTTAAAACAATTAAGAAAAAGCGTTAAGACACCTATTATTCTCGTTATCACCGCAGGTAGTTGTGTGGACATTGCAAGTGTAGCGCCCTATGCCGATGCAATTGTTTTAGCGTGGTATCCTGGTGAGCAAGGAGGTAATGCATTGGCAGATATTATTTTGGGTAAGGTTTCTCCATCGGGTAGGCTGCCTATTACCTTTTATAAGTCAGCAAATGATTTACCAGATTATACCAACTATGCAATGAAAGGGAGAACCTACAGATATTTTGATGGAGCCGTGGCGTATCCTTTTGGTTTTGGATTAAGTTATGTAAACTTTAAATATAAGTTGATAAGTACAACTCAATCTACCTATCATTCAAAAGATACGATTGCCGCAACCATTTCAGTTGCCAATAATGGCAATATGGATGCCGAAGAAGTAATACAAGCTTATATAGTGTATCCTAATTTAGAGAGAATGCCCATCAAAGAATTAAAATATTTTAAAAAAATCACTGTTAAAAAGGGGGCATCCATCAATCATCGTATCGTCATCCCTGTGAATGAACTTCAAAAATGGGATCTGAATAAAAATGAATGGATGCTCTATCCCGGTAGTTATAAACTAGTCATTGGTGCGCATGCAAAAGATGAAAAAATAACTACTCTATTTGAGATTCAGTAATTCAAATATTTACCATAATTTCACGTTAAAATATAATTATGTCAACTAAAATTACAATTAACAACAACGGCTCCATTAAAGTAGAAGGCGATTTTACGATTTCAGATAGAGAAGGAAATCAGTATGATTTAGCAGGTAGAGAAGTAATTGGTTTATGTCGCTGCGGACTAAGTAAGAATAAGCCATTTTGCGATGGCGCCCACAATGGTCAGTTTGAACATGAAGCAAAAGCTTTTGCATTGCCTCCTAAAAAAACTTTGTAATTAATAATTTATAAGGATGCAAAAAGTAATAAAATTCATAGATCAACTTGCTGCCCAAATTCCCAATGCAGCTGTAGAAAATGATGATGTATCAAAAGGCTCAATTGGCTGGCATATTGAACATAGTTGTTTGGTGATTATAAAAATTACAGAAACCATTCAAAATTCCAATCCTGAAACGTATCGTCCAAGATTCAGTTTTATTAAATTCATCGTTTTACTAACTGGCAAATTTCCAAGAGGTCGCGCTAAAGCACCTGAGTCCGTAATGCCAATTGACAATATAACCCCTACTCATTTAACGGAAAGTATTGTTAAAGCCAAAGCAGCCCTGGATGCTTTGAGTAAATGCGAAAAAAATAAATATTTTACGCATCCTGTATTTGGTAATTTAAATGCGCCTAAAACAATTCAATTTTTAGGCATACATACCCATCATCATTTGCTTATTATACAAGATATTTTAAAATAAAAAAAACCGACCAAATTTGGTCGGTTTTTTTTATTTATTTTAAACTTGCCAAATCAATTACAAATCGGTATTTCACATCACCTTTAAGCATTCTTTCGTAAGCTTCATTAATATTTTGCATTGGAATTATTTCAATGTCTGAAACAATATTGTGTTCGGCACAATAATCCAACATTTCTTGTGTTTCTTTCATGCCGCCAATACAAGAACCAATTACACTTCTTCTGTTGGATACCAAAGAAAAAGGTTGAACCTTTGGTGCCTCAGTTGGCAAACCCACTACCATTAATTTCCCATTTAAAGCCAATAAATTCAAGTATTGCGAATAATCGTGGTTGGCTGATATTGCATCTAATATCACATCAAAATAATTATGATGCTTTTTCATATCCGCTTCGTTCGTGCTAACTATAAAATGCGTGGCACCTAATTTTTTAGCGTCTGCTTCTTTATTGGGTGAAGTACTAATAACACTTACTTCAGCACCAAAAGAAACTGCAAATTTAACACCCATATGACCCAATCCACCCAAGCCAACAATACCCACTTTCATTCCTTTTTTCACCCCAGCAAAAACGAGTGGTGAATAAGTTGTAATACCTGCACATAATAAAGGTGCTACGGCTGCTAAATTTAATTTTTCTGAAATGTGAACAGTATAATGCTCATCAACTACTATTTGATTCGCATAGCCCCCCATGGTAATACCCACTCCGTCTCTTTCTTTTGAATTATACGTGCCCGTCATACCTTCCTCGCAATAATTTTCTAAATCTTGCTTACAACTTGCACAATGTCTGCAACTATCTACCATTACGCCCACACCTGCTAAATCACCCACCTTAAATTTAGTGACATCGGCACCAACACTCATTACCTTACCCACAATTTCATGACCCGGAACCATTGGGTACATAGATCCACCCCATTCGTCCTTTGCTTGGTGTAAATCACTATGACAAACACCGCAGTATAAAATTTCAATTTGAACGTCTTTTTTACCAACGGCACGACGGTCAAAAGAATAAGCTTCCAAAGGAGTAGTGGCTGACAATGCAGCAAAGGATTTAGTGGGTAACATGTATTTTTATTTTTTAACTTTCTTCTTACTGTACTAAAAATGGATTAGACCATTTCTTGTCAACATAAACATTGGCGCCCCCAAGTGTTTTTATAAATGCAACCAACTGTTCAATTTCGGTCGTAGTTAAATTTAATCTATTGCCAATGCCATCTACCCTTAATCGGTTATCTAAATTATTATTAGCAGTTATAGTAGGTATATTGTTATAATGGCCAATCACGCCCTCCAATGTTGCAAACTGACCAGTATGCATCATTTTCGTATTCACGGTTCCGTCTGCTTTTACTAAATCCCTTAAGGAAGGTGCCCTTGTATTATTGGTTTCAATTGCGCTGCTCCCAATAATACCTACAATTCCGTTATTTCTTGAATTGGGATCTATATCAAATTCGGGAGCACGGTGGCATCCATTACATCCCGCCCCGCCAGTGATTCTGGTTGCATTGCCATTAAAATTTGGCGGTGTTAGAAATAAATTTTTTCCAGCATTTTCGGTTGCCGTGAAATTTGGGAATGGAGCATTATCATTATTTACCAATCCTCTACCTGCATCATATTTTGAATCAAAAGACTGTATACTTCTTACAAATTGTGCAAGGGTTTCTTGTAATCTTGCTTCTGAAACTATCGTATCACCATATACCGTTTTGAAAATTTCTTTATAATAATTTACACGCGATAATTTTTTCAAAAGGCTATCAATACCAGGACGACCTTCAACTCCACTAAAACCCAATTCGGCATGATCCTGAATAGGCATGGTGGTTTGTGTCTCTAAATTTGCAGCGCGTTCATTCCAGAAAAATTTTGCTTCATTAGCAAATCTCGCATTTATTAAACGCATAGAATGCCTCACTGTTAAACCTCCATTTACCCCAGCACTTACCAAGGCGGTATCGCTAAAGGCAAATGCTTGTTTATGACAACTTGCACAAGAAATGGTATTATTAAGGCTTAAATTTTTATCATAAAACAAAACTCTGCCTAAGGTTGCTTTTGCATCGGTGATGGCATTTGTAGTTGTATTATCATTGTTAATATAATTGGGCTTGGTTTGATTTGCGTAGTTACTTAAGTTGGAATAGTCAATATTAGTTCCAAAAGCCAATTTTGTTGCTGCATAGGGATCAGCAGGTACTGGAGCAGGAATGGTTAAATCTAATTTTTTGCAACTCCAAATAAGCACGATGATGCTAACGAGTAAACATGTTAATTTGTACGGAGATATTTTACGCATAGCTGATTTTTTTAAAAATAGTAATTAATTACTAACTAAAGACAGATTTCTTGAATTTAAGTTTAATGCCTTAACAATACTTTATGAAATATCAAAATTAATAATTTGTTAAAGAAGGGTAAGCATCCATTTTTTTTAAGTTTCTTAAACAAGATTTACCATATAAATTATAATTTAGATTGCAAACTCATCCATCCGCCACCATTATAAACTTCCACACCTGCATTTTTTAAGATTGACTTTGCCATACTGCTTCTTCCACCACTTTGACACACGGTTATTACTTGTTGATTCCAACTTTTTATTTTATGAACTTCAGTTTGAATTTTATTTAAGGGGATATTTTTTGAACCCTTTATATGGCCATTGTCAAATTCCTGAGGTGTTCTTACATCAATGACGATAGCGCCTTTTGTGATGAGATCTCTATAATCAATACTTGGACCAAATAAACTCTTTATAAATTTTAGCATCTTATTTTTTTTACAAAAGTACTCAACTATATATAAAAAAGTAACTGTGAATTTTAAAAGTTAACTTTGTAGTCATTACTTTAACGCTATTATACTTTTATGCAACGTTTTGTCTTCCTATTTGCCACCATTATCTGCCTACTCACAACCGCCAACGCACAGGATACGATAAGCAGTCCTTTACATAAGAAAAATATTTTCACCTTAGCATTTTACAAACAACCGGGTAAGGACTCCATGGTGGATATGGTTGACGGATTGTATCGTGTTTTTAAAGTAAATAAATTACGAGAACAAAATAGTTCTATTCATAAAGCCTATTTAACATTGATACCAACTGTGGAATATAGCTTAGCGACGGGGATGGCTGCTGCTGTTAAAACAAGCTATATTTTTGCTAAAGTCCCAGGGGTAAAAAATAACTCTACCATTTTTGCTGAATTAAAATACACTCAAAATAAGCAAGTGGTTGTGCAATGGGTTACTAATATTTGGTCCAAGAGCGGGCAATATAATTTTAATAGCAATTGGTCTTATTTAAAATTTCCCCAAAAGGATTTTGGACTTGGTAGTAAAAGTAGTTTGAACTTATTTGATCAGCTAGATTACTCTTATATAAAATTGCATCAGTCTATTTTAAAAAAAATAGCCCCTAATTTATATTTTGGACCAGGATTAAATATGGACTATCGCTGGTCTATTATAGATAGTACTAGTATGAACAAGCCAGTCAATGGGTTTAGTCAATATGGTCTTTCCAAAAACTCAAATTCAACAGGATTGCTGCTTAACTTATTATATGATACTAGGGTAAACAATGTTAGTCCTGTGGCCAATAGCAGTTACTTTAATTTGTCTTACCGAAATAATGTTTCTTTTTTAGGAAGTGATCAAAATTGGCAATCTCTCATTATAGACTATAGAAAGTATTTACCATTCCCAATAGGTAGTAAAAATATTTTTGCTTTTTGGACCTACAATCAAATTACCTTAAAAGGGAAACCGCCCTATTTGGATTTACCATCTACCGCCAATGATATTTATAATAATTTTGGTAGAGGGTATGTGCAAGGTCGTTTGAGAGGGGATAAATTATTATTCGCAGAGTCCGAGTATCGTTTTGGTATCACAGAAAATGGATTTTTAGGTGGAGTTGTTTTTGCGAATGTACAAAGCTTGTCTGCTCAAAAAGGTCAGCCCATACAGGGAGTCCTACCAGGATACGGACTCGGTTTGAGGGTTAAATTCAATAAGCATTCCAATACAAGTGTTGCTTTAGATTATGGATTTGGACAAGGAGGCTCTAAGGGTATATTTATGAATCTAGGGGAAGTATTTTAAGAAAACAACCGATTTATGCATGTTGTTTAAAAAACAGGACTAAGGCTCAATCATCCTAATATATAAATCCTCTACTTTTTTTCTGGCCCAGGGTGTTTTACGTAAAAACTTTAAACTTGATTTTATGCTGGGGTTGCTAATAAAGCAATTAATAGGAATATGTTGCCCTAGATCTTCCCAACCAAAGTGTTTTACTAATTCGGTTACAATATATTCAAGTGTTTTACCGTGTAAAGGATCATTGGAAGCTTGTTGCATATGCAATATTAAGTAATTTGCTAGTGTATATGAATGCGCATCGGTATTTTTTAGTGAATAAGCCCTATAATATGGTTTCTCAATTTGTGAGTAGTCATGACGTCCGTTTACTTGGGGATTTGGCTTTTGATTTTCCGGAAGGCACACATGCCATTGGAAGATTGGATCAAAATTCTGAAGGCTTACTTTTATTAACGACAAATAAAAAAATCACAAAGCTCCTTTTTCAAGGACCAATTCCTCACAAGCGCAGGTATTTAGTACAGGTAAAAAATTTAATGAGTATAGATACTGCCAATACACTTGCAGCAGGTATTGAGATTAGTGCAAAGACAGGGACAAGCTTTAAAACCACACCCTGTGATGTTGAGATTGTTTCAAAGCCTCAAAATTTATTTGATATTGGCGTGCCATTACATGAAAATGCAATCACCACCTGGGTTGTCATCACCCTCACCGAAGGAAAATTTCATCAGGTGCGTAAAATGGTAGCTGCGGTACATCACAAATGTGTGAGACTTATCCGCATTGCTATTGAGGATATCCAATTGAATAATATGCAGCCCGGCGAAGTGATAGAAATAAGCGAGGAGCAATTCTTTAAAAATTTATATTTAAATGAGCATTAGTAATTACATTTAATTAACCAAAACACTTCGCATGTTTAAAAGACATTTTCATTTTATCATTTTTTCTTTCATTATAGTATTTACTTTATCGGCCTCTTTAGTGAATGAATTGGGTGCTCAATCCGTTGATTACCTTAAAGTATCAAACACTTTAAATGAATTGGCGAAGAAAGATAAATTTAGTGGGGTGGTACTTATTGCTGAAAATGGGAAAGTGAAGTTTGAACAAGCCTATGGCAATTTAGATAATGAAAAGCAAATTCCAAATAAAACCAACACAATTTTTGAATTGGCATCCGTAAGCAAACAGTTTACAGCCATGACTATTATGATGTTGCAAGAAAAAGGCTTATTAAATTATGATGACTTAGTGGAGCAGTATATTCATATTCCCTATAAAGGCATTACCATTAGACAATTGCTTACCCATACTAGTGGCTTGCCCGACTATCAAAATATTATGGATCAGCATTGGGATAAATCTAAAGTGGCTAATAATAAAGACATTATTGAATACCTTAACAAATATGCACCTCCAGCTTCATTTGAACCCGGCACTAAATATGAATATAGCAATACTGGTTTTGTGATTTTAGCAAGCATCACTGAAAAAGTTTCGGGCAGGGACTTTATTGAATTTTGTAACCAAGAAATTTTCAGCAAACTCAAAATGAATCGTACCGCAATAAGGACCCTAGAGCAAAAAGCAGTGACACCCAATTTTGCCTTAGGTTATATGTATGTTACAGAAAGAAATAAATATGTACGCGCCGATTCTTTCCCTTCTTCGAATTATACCATTTGGTTGGGGAATAGAAAAGGCCCAGGTCGTATTAGTGCTAATGTACAGGATTTATTAAAATGGGATCAGGCATTATATGGACAGTCTTTAATATCCAATAAAACATTACAAGAGGCTTACACGCCAATGGCTTTACATAATGGCAGTATTTCCAACTATGGTTTTGGGTGGGATTTAATTCCCAATGCGCCCAATGGTAAAATAGTTTGGCACAATGGAGATAATCCAGGCTATAAAACCTTAATCATGCGATTTGTTGATCAACAAAGAACATTGATTGTTTTGTGTAATAATGCTACGGACGAATTTGTAAACCTAACCAATATTTTAAGGACGGCTGTTGCCGGAGCAGCAGATTCGAAGAAATAGTATTAGTTATTTAGCACGGGTAATTGAATAATTGAAGCACCATGGTATATTTTAATAGTTGCTTTTTGAAAATCACTGTCTTTCGCTGTATAGATGTTTACAAATTTTTGTGGATTGCGATCTACTAACGGGAACCAGCTACTTTGAATTTGAATCATCATGCGATGTCCCTTTTTAAATTGATGTGCAATATCAGGTAAAGTAAATTTTACTTCTGTGGGTTGATTGGGAACAAATGCTTCGGGGTTCTCAAAACTATTTCTAAACTTGCCACGCATTACTTCACCACGCACTAGCATTTGATAGCCATTCATAACATGATTGGTAGGGTTTGCGTTTTCAAAATTGTCTGGAAATACATCAATAACTTTTACAATAAAATCTGCATCAGTCCCAGACATAGCAACCATTAAGTCTGCTACCACAGGGCCTGCTAAAGTAATATCATTTTCTAAAATAGGTGTTTGATAAACCAATACGTCGGGGCGTCTTGCAGCAAAGCGTTGATCGTCGGTCATGTATTCCTGCGTGCGTCCGCTGTGAATTTCAGGCACATAAGGAACAGGTTTTGCTGGATCACTTATATATTCATCATAAGCGCTGGCATCATTTGCTTTTGATATTTGTGTTGTTGCCAAACTAAAACTTCCATTTTTTCCTAATGCATAGTTAGTCATTTTCATATTTGTTGCCGGCCACTGTGAAAATGTTTTCCATTCGTTGGCGCCACTTATAAAAATATTCGCTTCTTTAATTTGATCTACCGATCCTTTATTTTTTAAATAGTAATTAAAGAAAGGCAGTTCCATATTTTTTCCAAACCACTCACTGGTATTGGAACCAAATTGTGCGTTGCCTAAATAACTTCCATCACTACGACCCCATTGCCCATGATGCCATGGCCCCATGACAATTTTATTATTATTTTTTGCTTTGGCCTCAATAGATCTATATAAATTCCAAGCACCATAACAATCCTCCGCATCAAATAATCCTCCAACAATTAAAGTGGCTACATTATTATTGATATCCTGCACATTGCTTCTTGCATTTCTAGTTTTCCAAAACGCATCATAGTTTGGATGATTCATTAAATCCTTCCAAAACGCAATGCTGTCTCCCATCAATTTTGTAAAGTTGTTAAGTGCACCGGTTTTTAAATAAAAATCATAATTGTCTTTTGTAGGAAAAGAAAATCCACTAGGTCCAACAGTTGTGGGTTTAGGACGAGGCTTACCAAATCCTGAATAAAAACCAAAGGCATCCATCAACATAAAGGCGCCGTTGTGGTGGAAATCATCGCCTAAAAACCATTCGCTTACGGGTGCTTGCGGGCTCGCCGCTTTTAAGGCAGGGTGGTTACTATGTGCCGCCATGTTTGCATAAAATCCTGGGTAAGAAGTTCCAAATACACCCACATTTCCATTGTTATTAGGGATATTTTTTACCAACCAATCAATGGCATCATAGGAGTCGCTAGCTTCGTCAATTTCATTTGCCTTTTTGTTAGGGTTATAAGGGCGTACGTCTTCAAAAACACCTTCACTCATCCAACGACCGCGTACGTCCTGCGTAACTAATATGTAATTTTCTTTTAAAAAGTATTTTCTAGGTGAGTTCCAATAACCTGCGAAAGTATTTTCACCATAGGGTGCACAGGAGTAGGGCGTTCTAACAATTAAAATAGGATGTTTTTCACTAGCATCCTTTGGGGCATAAATATTGGTAAATAGTTTTACACCATCACGCATTGGTACCATCACTTCTTTTTTGGTATAGTTATTTACAATCCAAGTTGAATCCTCGTTTTGTGCCTTTGCAAATAAGGGCAGTAGAAATAATACAATCAATAATTTTTTCATAACTCGTTTTTTATAATTAGAAATTTATTTTTTATGTCAATTTTTTTAGGTGCTTAATTTAATGAGTGGGTGCTGCAAACCATTCTCCAAATTTGGAAAGGTCTACATTGCCTCCTGTCAAAATAATGCCCACTTTTTTTCCTTTAAATATTTCAGGATTTTTTAAAGCTGCGGCAAATGGAACCACACAACTTGGCTCTACTACAATTTTCATTCTTTCATAAATTAATCTGAGAGCTGCTTTAATTTCATCTTCAGTTACTAATATAATATCAGTAACATGTTCTTTAATAATACGAAGTGTTCTTTCGCTTAATGTTGTTAAAAGCCCGTCTGCAATGGTATTGACAAAGGGCGCTTTCTCCACTTTGCCAGATTTAAAACTTAACACGGCATCTGCCGCTCCTACTGGCTCTCCTGCGAATACTTGTAATGATGGTTTAAAAAAATGCGCACCCAAACAAGTGCCAGATAATAAACCACCACCACCCACTGGTGTGATGACAATATCTAAATCAGGAACTTCTTCTATTAATTCTTTTACACAGGTGGCTTGTCCTTCAATCACATCATCGTTGTCATAGGGATGAACAAATGTGGCTCCTGTTTTATCTACTATATTTTGTAAAGTTTCTTCCCTTGCTTGTTGATTGGGTGCGCACATAATGACTTCTGCACCATATCCTTTTACTGCATTCACTTTTACTTGCGGGGAAGTGCTTGGCATTACGATGTAAGCTTTAGTGCCTAATAATTTTCCTGCAAATGCCATGGCTTGTGCATGATTACCTGAAGAATGTGTTGCCACTCCTTTTGCCAATTGCTCTGAACTTAATTTTAAACTTGCATTCATGCCACCTCTTATTTTAAAGGCTCCAATTTTTTGGAAGTTCTCACACTTAAAATAAAATTCTATTCCACTTAGTGCATTAATACTTTGGTTGGTAAGCACTGGCGTTTTATGGATATAGGGTTTTATCCGATCCGCTGCAGCTTGAATAGAATCTTTGGAAATTTTCATTGCCCCGAATTTTGATATGAATGTAATAAATTATCAAACGAGGGCTCAAAGAATTACAGCAACCCCAACAGTGGATTTTAGGCACCAACCGGTCGTTTTTCACCTTTTTTGAGATATGAGTACCTATTTAAAGAAATAAAGTAGACGATTTCAATGTAAAATATTGTAAATGAATTAGTTATGTAAAAAATAAATCCATAACACATATAAAGAAGTCTATAAAAATGGTAGAAATTTATTTTAAATTCAGTTAAGTTACATTGCAATATGTTAATAATATCTTAATTTAGTAGCTCTTGTAATACAAGAAAAATCAGTTTAAAAAAAATTCAAACAAGTATGAGAAAAAAACTTTTATGGAGCTTACTTGCATCGTGCCTATTTTTTGGTACGGCAATGGCCCAAAATTCTACCGTTAATGGTAGAGTAACTGACGAAAAAGGAGATCCAATTGTTGGAGCGACTATTCAAGTTAAAGGAGCAAAAGGTGGAACTACATCAAATAATGATGGTGTTTTCACAATTAAAGCTGCGAATGGTGCATCTATAACAATACAAGCACTTGGTTTTGAAACCAAAACCGTTGCTGCCGCTGCAAACCTAAACGTTAAATTAGTCACAGATGTGAAAGCATTATCTGAGGTGGTTGTAACGGGTTTTGGTGGATCATTAATTAAAAAAGAATTAACAGGTAATATTGCCCGCGTTAAAGGAAAGGATATCGAGTATATGCCTACACCAAGTGTGGATGCTGCTTTGCAAGGTAAAGCTGCCGGTGTATTTGTAAATAGCCAATCTGGTAAATTAGGTCAAGCGGTAACAGTGAGAATTAGAGGTAACTCTTCTATTTCTGCTTCTAGCCAACCCTTATATGTATTAGATGGTATTCCAATTACTTCTCAAGACCAATCTACTTATGGTGGTGACATGAACCCATTAACAGATTTGAACCCAAATGATATTGAATCTATTGAAGTTTTAAAAGACGCCTCTGCAGGTGCGATCTATGGATCACGTGCTGCGAATGGTGTGGTTTTAATTACCACCAAAAGAGGTAGAGCTGGAAAAACTCAAATTACGCTTAACCTACAAAGTGGTCAATCAGAAGCAACTAAAAGAGTTAGAATGTTAAACTCAACTGAGTATAACGAATTAGCAATGGAAGCTGCAAAGTATTCTGATGACGCTGAAAGTATTCCTTATGACGATCCTTATAGCTATACACAATACATGAAGGATATCATGAGTTACCATAGTTATGGTCAATGGGATAAAGACAAAGCTAAATCATACGATTGGCAGGATCAGGCTTTTCAAACAGGCCAATATCGCCAAGCGGATTTACAAATTAAAGGTGGTAATGATAAAACTAAATTCTTTTCTTCTTTCCAACATTTAGACCAAGGTGGTACAATTCGTAGTAATGAATTGAGCAGAACAACAGGTCGTTTAAATGTGGATCAAAAAGCAAATGATTGGTTAGATTTAGGCGTTTCTTTAAGCTTATCTAGAATTTATAACCGTCGTTTACCAGGTGATAATGCGTTCTCCAACCCATTACAATCTGCGGCTTTATTACCAATGTCACCGTTCTTGGATCCAACAACTGGCTTACCAAATGGTACGCCTCCAGGAGATGTGAATGTTGGTTTATATTTTAACCCAAGAATTCAAATTGACTACGCAAAATATACCCAAGACGTTTATAGAACTTTTGGTAATACTTATTTCAAAGCGAAATTATTACCAGGTTTAACTTTCCAAACTGAATTTGGTTTAGACTTCTTAAGCCAAAATGAAGAGCGTTATTATCAAACACAAGCTGTTAGAAATACGAGTTCTCCAAGAGGTGAAGGTGTGAATACGGGTGCGTTTATTACGAACTACAACACCAATAGTTATTTTAACTATAACAAACTAACTGCTAAGCATAATTTTGCTGCAACTTTAGGTATGCAATATCAACAATCTCAAGCGAAATATAACAGTGTTACTGGTACTGATTTCCCTTCAGATTCATATCAAAAAATTGCTAGTGCGGCTACTAAAGCAGGCGGTAGTTCTTCTCAATCAGATTTCAGATTCTTATCTTATTTCTTAAGATCTAATTATACTTATGACGAAAAGTATATTATTTCTGCAAGTGGTCGTATGGATGCCTCTTCTAGATTTGGTAAGAATTCAAGAACTGGTTTCTTCCCAGCGGTTTCTGCGGGATGGATCTTGTCTAATGAGAAATTCTTAAGCACTAATAAATATTTGAGCTTCTTAAAATTAAGAGCTTCTTATGGTATCGTGGGTAACTCCGAAATTGGTAACTTCCCTCAAATGGGCTTGTTTACTGGTGATGCGGGTTATGCTGGTAATGCTGGTCAAAGACCTTCTCAATTAAGAAATGATGACTTAAGATGGGAAACAACAAATCAAGTTGACGTAGGTATTGATTTTGGTTTATTCAATAATAGAATCTCTGGAGAAATTGACTACTACGTTAAGAGCACAGATGGTTTATTGTTAAACGTAAATATCCCTGCTACCACTGGTTTCTCTAGCATGGTAAAGAATATTGGTAAATTAGAGAACAAAGGATATGAATTTGTATTGAATACTCAAAACTTAGTGGGTGCCTTTAAATGGACAACTAACTTTAATGTTGCATTAAACCAAGGTAAGGTTACCGATATCCAAGGTCAAGTAATTGAAGGTGGTGTGGGTAGCATGAACCGTGTTCAAGAAGGTTATGCAATTGGAGTTTATTATACTGCAGAGTGGGCTGGTGTTGATCCTGCAAATGGTAATGCATTATGGTATAAGAATACAAAAAATGCAGATGGTACCATTGACAGAACTACAACAAGTGTATTTAGCCAAGCTACAAGAGTAGTAACAGGTAATCCTAACCCAGATGTAATTTTAGGTTTAACCAACTCATTCTCATATAAAGGATTTGACATGTCCATTTTCTTTAATGGTGTGTTAGGTAACGAAAATAACATTTACGGTATGGGTCGTTACTCTTCTGCAAGTATGCGTTATGAGGATAACCAAACTTATGATCAAATGGCACGTTGGCAGAAGCCTGGAGATATCACAAATATCCCACAAGCTAGATTGTTCTACAACAATGGTGCTCAAATTAGTAGTCGTTATATTGTGGATGGTTCTTACATCCGTTTAAGAACAGCTTCAATAGGCTATACTTTTGATGCTAAGAAATTAAGCAAGTTTAAGCTTGAAAAGTTGAGAGTTTATGTATCTGGACAAAATTTATTAACCTTCACAAAGTATCCATATTGGGATCCAGAGGTTAATGCTGATGATTTTGATTCAAATATTGCAAAAGGCAATGACTTTTATACACCGCCACAACCAAGAACAATATTGTTTGGCGTAAACATTAATTTCTAATTTGTTAATAATGAATTTTATGAAAATATATAATAAAACAATAAACAAATACTTAATTGCTATTTTGTTTACAAGCGTACTTGCTACGGCTTGCGAAAAGCGTCTGGACGTATTCCCGACTTCGAGTATTTCTGATTCCAAAGCGCTTCTTTCAGAAGGAGATGTATTAGTTACATTGATTGGAACCTATGATGGAGCGCAAGCCGCTACCGTTTACGGTGGAGATATCATGGTATTGAATGAGTTAATTGGCAATGGTGAGAATATTAATTTCACTGGAACTTTTGCAGGCTTAGCAGATGCCTATAAGGCGCAAATGACTGCAAACAACGGAAATGCATCTGGTACATGGGCATCAGCTTACACTACGATTAATCGTGCCAATAATGTTTTATCTGCGCTTGATAAAGTAACTTCTTCGGCTACAAAAAAGAGTAGCGTAGAAGGAGAAGCCCTTTTCTTAAGAGGCTCTCTTTATTTTGAATTGGTAAAATTATTCGCTAAGCCAGTTGGCGATGGCGACTATGCTGCGAATCCAGGTGTGCCATTGGTATTAACACCAACAGGGAATGTAAGCGAAGCGGATTATAAAGCAAGAGCAACCGTGAAAGCAGTGTATGATCAAGTGATTGCTGACTTAACAAGAGCTGAATCTTTATTGCCATCTTCAAATGGTATCTATGCAACAAAATGGTCAGCAGCTGCTCAATTATCAAGAGTACACTTAATGTTAAAAAATTATGCCGAAGCTGGAGCTGCAGCCAACAGAGTTATTACTGGAAGCGGTAAAAGCTTAGCTTCTGATATTGACAAAAACTGGTTTACATATATTTATAATGGCGGAACAACACCAGGCGAATATTTATTTTCTATAAAAGTAACTGCGCAAGATGGTACCAATGCCTTAAGTACTTATTTTGGAAGAACCATTAGTGGTATTTCTGGATCTGCAGGAAGAAGTGATTGTAAAATTAAAGCAGCCCACTTCACTCAATATGAAACAGGCGACAAAAGAAAAGACTTTTTTGTTTTGTCAGGCGGCAACTATTACACAAAGAAACACTTAGATCGTTTAGGAGATGTACCAGTGGTGCGTTTATCTGAAATGTATTTAACAAGAGCGGAAGCGAATGTTAGAAACAACACAAGCGTAGGTGCAACACCATTAGCTGACGTGAATGCGATTCGTACTCGTGCCGGCTTGCCTGCTTTAACCACAGCTACATTAGCTGCTGTATTAAAAGAAAGAAAGTTAGAATTAGCTTTTGAAGGACAAGGTTTGCCTGATGCTAAAAGATTACAAAATAATGTAGGCTTATTGTCTTGGAATGCTCCAAATTTAATTATGCCTATCCCTCAAAGAGAGATGGATGTAAATAAGAAGTTAGTTCAAAACGCAGGTTATTAATTCTATTAGAAGGAATAATCTAACTTAGCATATTTAAAAAATGCCCTCTTAAAGTTTCAACTTTTTGGGGGCATTTTTATTTTAGCCTTGTTTTTGTATTTGCACTTCTTTTCCTATCTTAACGCAATGCAGGAGACTAAAAAACAATTGGGATTATGGACAAGCACTTCGCTTGTTGTTGGCAATATGATTGGCGCTGGCGTTTTTATGATGCCTGCCGCACTTGCCAAATTTGGTGGGATCAGTTTATTGGGTTGGGTTTGTTCTGCCATAGGTGCTTTTTTAATTGCTAAAGTATTTGCACACCTGTCAAAATTATTACCCGCCGCAGATGGAGGTCCTTACGCTTACTCGCAAAAAGGATTGGGAGATTTTGCTGGCTTCTTAGTGGCCTGGGGTTATTTGGTTTCAGTGTGGTGTACCAATGCAGCTATTACCGTTTCTTTTATAAGTGCCATGAGTACTTTTATTCCTGCATTGGCAATCAATCCTTATTTAGCCATTGGTGTTGGACTTGCCACTATTTGGTTTTTATCTTGGATTAATTCTTTGGGTATTTTAACATCCGGAATTTTACAATTAATTACTACCATTCTTAAAATTGTACCCATTGTACTCATTGGCTTAGTGGGATTATTTTATATGCAGTGGAATAACTTCTTGCCTTTTAATGCAAGCGGCACTTCTACTATTGCAGCCATTACCGCCACTACGACTTTAACTTTTTTTGCTTTCTTAGGCATTGAGTGCGCAACCATCCCATCGGGTAGTGTGGCAAATTCAGCAACTACCGTGGCAAAGGCAACTACTTTAGGAACACTTATTGCCACCATCGTTTATATATTAGGTACTGTAAGTGTGATGGGGATGATACCTGCGGTGCAATTAAAAAACAGTGTTACCCCTTTTGCTGATGCAGCCGTTTTGATTTGGGGGCAGGGTGCTAAGTATTGGGTTAGTGCAGGGGTAGCTATTTCTGCATTTGGAGCATTAAATGGTTATATTTTGATACAAGGACAAATGCCCTATGCTGTAGCCAAAGATCAATTGTTCCCGCAAATTTTTACGCGTAAAAATGATAAAGGTGTTCCAGTTTATGGAATTGTCATATCCAGTATTTTTGTTTCCGCATTTATGGCCATGAATTATACCAAAGGTTTGGTAGAACAGTTTCAATTTTTAATTTTACTCACTACTTCCACCATTTTAATTCCCTATATTTTTTGTACTGCTTCCTATTTATTAATACGATTGCGTGTTGCAGGCATTACTAAAAATATTTTTACAGGGGCGATTGTATTGGCGACATTAACATTTTTATTTTGCATTTGGATCATGCTAGGCTTAGGCTACGAAACCGTTTTCTGGGGTTTTGTACTTACGATGTCGTCAGTACCCATTTATGTTTATGCCATTTGGAAAAGAGATCAAAAAGAAACAAAATAATTTAAATATTATACTAGTATAATATAACAACATTAAATAAGTGAACATGAGCGCGCATTCAGAATCTAGAAAATTAAGATCATTATTTTTAAAAAAGGCTTCGGCTGCATTTATGAATGATGCACATATTTCACAGCATTGGGAAGCATTAAATTACTTAGGCAAACCTGACATTGCTAAAGCCTTACAAGAGTATGATGCTTTTGAACAAATATTAAAAGACCATGGAGCCGAAATTTTGTACTTACCTACCGAAGATACCGTGAATATGGATTCTATTTATTGTAGAGATGCTGCGATTGCGACCAGTAAGGGCATGATTATTTGCAATATGGGTAAGGAAGGGCGAATTAATGAACCTGCAGCACAAGAACGTGCATTTGAGGCCAATGGTATTCCGGTGTTGGGTGTAATTAAAGCCCCTGGAACCCTAGAAGGTGGGGATGTTGCATGGCTAGATGACAAAACATTAGCAGTTGGTCATACTTATCGTACCAACGAGGAGGGTATTCGTCAACTCTCTGCTTTATTGGCACTTTTAGGCGTATCGGTATTGCCTGTTGCGATGCCACATTACAAAGGTCCTTCCGATGTGTTTCATTTAATGTCGGTATTAAGCCCCGTGGACAGTAATTTGGCAGTGGTATATTCTCCGTTAATACCTATTGTATTCAGAAACGAATTAATTGCGCGGGGGTATGAACTAGTAGAAGTGCCCGATGCGGAATTTGACAGCATGGGTTGTAATGTATTGGCTTTGGCGCCTCGTGTTTGTTTAATGGTTAAAGGTAACCCAATTACAAAAAGTAGGTTAGAAAAAGCAGGATGTAAAGTCATTGAATATAATGGCGAAGAGATTAGTGTGAAAGGAGGCGGAGGTCCAACTTGTTTAACACGTCCTGTAATGCGTGACTAATATTTACGAAAATAGATGATTCAAATTTTTATAGCAGGTTCATTATAATTTGTTCCAATCCCAAAGTACAATATCCCAACCCGTACCTACTTGTTCAATTACGCCAATGGTTTCAAAACCAATTTTTTGGTGCATGCGAACCGATCTTTTATTGGCTTGAGAGATATCCGTTACTAAGAAACTATAATCCTTTGCATGTAATTTTTTATAGTATTCATACATCTGTGGAACCCAGCCCTGACCTCTATGGCTTTTAGCAACACATACCTGACCGATCAATATGTAATTGCTTTCTTTTAAAAATATTCCATTGTATTGGGTGGCATCTAAGGTATTAAACAAGTGGTCTATTTCTACATGATCCCCCAACACCGCTTTATTGGTAACAATGGTATAGCCCACCACTTCATCCCTTTCTTTGACAATAATGGAAGGATGAATATGGTGCATTTTTTGTAACAAGGATAAATCATATTCGGAAGTAACAAATCCTTCCTTCATGGCTTCTTCTTCACCAATGATTCTTCTTAAATTATTAGTTTGTAATTGTTTTAATCCAACTAATTCTTGTTCTGTTTCTACTAATTTTAAAATAGCCATAATAATAATTACTTATAATTTTGCAATACGTTTTAGATAATCGTATACTTTATATTTTACGCCTTCTTTTAGTTGTGCTGTATAAATTCCCTCCATGCCCGAAGTGAAATAGGCAAGAATACTTGCCAGGCCAATGAAGACACCTGCCCTTAGCCCAAACATTTCTATACCAAGTACAACACCTGTTATGGCTGCGTGTGTAGCACCCGCAAATACAGCTACAAAGCCCATGCCAGCTAATAGTGCCATTGGTAAAGGAATAAACCAAATGAGCACATTGCCCAATGTGGCACCAATAAAAAATAAGGGAGTTACTTCGCCACCTTTAAAGCCCGCACTTAAAGTAAACGTGGTCAATAAGATTTTAATCATAAAATCATATGTACCGGAGGGGCGTAAAAAAGATTCAACAATGGTTGGGATGCCTAGTCCAAGATGTTTTTGTGTACCTAGTAATAGCACTGCAACAATTAAGACGATACCTCCAATAAATGGTCTTAAAATTTCGTACTTTATTTTGCCAAATAGGATACTCCAATATTTTTGCAAACTTGAAAACAAGAATGCAGCCAATCCAAATATAGCACCAGCAAACATTGCCCAAGCTATGGAGTTGATATCTATCGGAGGGATTAAATAAATAGCATATTCGGTATGGTGTAAGCCCCAATGAATACAAATATAATGTGCAAAAAAGGCGGCTGCAAAACTTGGCAATATATCCCACCACTTACAGTTTTTAAACAACATAATTTCTAATGCAAACACTGCGCCTGCAAAGGGGGTGCCAAATACAGCACTAAAACCTGCGCTCACCCCCATGATTAATAAAGTGTTGCGCTCTTGTTCATTTAATTTGAAGGTTTTTGTAAACTGATCGGCAATGGCACCTCCCATTTGCACTGCAGTGCCTTCGCGTCCCGTAGCACCTCCAACTAAATGCGTAAGTAGGGTGGTTATAAAAACCAAGGGGGCCATGATCAAGGGGATGGTTTCTTTTTGTGTTGCCCGATGTTGTTCAATGATTAAATTATTTCCTTTTTTTGCCACCACTCCGTATTGGTAATACAACCATCCAATAACAAGTCCCATTATAGGCAAAGTATAAATAATCCATTGATGATGTTCCCTATATTGGGTTACGGCTTCCAACCCCGCTAAAAATAATGCAGTGGCAGAACCAATATAAAATCCAAGAACAATACTGAGTATTGTAAACTTTAAAATATAATTAATATAAAATTTTTTCACCCAATTCATGGATATAATTAATATTTTAAGAAGTATTATTTTCTTTTGTTTTTAAATATCATCACAAATGCAATAATCACCCAAACAATATTTACCAACATGGAAGGATAGGCCTGATGAAAATAGGTATTGATAATAAAGAAAAATCCACCTATAATATTAGCCCAAATATACCACTTGCTAGTTGTTTCAAGCTTTCCTGTAATGTTTAATGCATAGGAACCTACAATAAGCAAGGAGCCAATCCATCCCATTATTTCAACTGACATATTCATTCTTTAAAATTAAGCTAAATAAGCTTATTTTTACGAGGTAAATGATTACTTGATTTATGGAAAATTCATACAATAAATTATTAGAGAATAATAAAAAATGGGTAGCTGAACAGCTGGCATTAGATCCTAATTTTTTTAATAATTTAGCGGATACGCAAAATCCAGAATATTTGTGGATTGGATGTTCTGACAGTAGAGTGCCTGCCAATCAAATTACTGGTACCAAGCCGGGTGATGTTTTTGTTCATAGAAATATTGCCAACATGGTAGTACATAGTGATATGAATATGCTTAGTGTACTATCTTATGCAGTAGAAGTATTGCAGGTAAAACATATTATTGTTTGCGGACATTACGGATGTGGTGGTGTTTTAGCTGCCATGCATAACAAACAATTAGGATTGATTGATAATTGGTTGCGTCATTTAAAAGACGTCTATCGTATGAATTATTTAGAGCTTGATGCCATCACGCATCCCGATGAAAGAGGTCGCCGATTTGTAGAACTCAATGTGATTGAGCAAGTATTCCATTTAGGGAAGACATCTATTGTTCAAAATGCTTGGAAGCGCAACCAAAATTTACATCTTCATGGCTGGGCATATGATGTCAAAGATGGTCTCATCAAGGATTTGGGTGTAAATTTTAAAAATACCGACGACTTACACAGCGTATACCATTTAGATTAGTATGGTCTTTTGAGTAGTTTTTATCGTTTTTTAATTAAATTTAATGAACGATAAATAATCTTATGAAAAAATTACTAGTCTTATTTACTTGCTTTTCTTTTTTCCAAACTCAAGCCCAAAATCTTTCTCAAATTTATACCCCGACGCCCGGTAATATAACGGCTAGAACTTCTTTTGAAGATCGAAAGTTCGGCATGTTTATTCATTGGGGCGCTTCAAGTGTATTGGGCGACGGCGAGTGGGTAATGGAAAATCACGGCATTCAAGTAAATGACTATAAAAAATTAATAAAATTATTTAACCCCATCAATTTTGATGCGGCTAAATGGGTGAGTACGGCCAAGGATGCCGGTATGAAGTATATTGTTTTTATTACCAGGCATCACGATGGTTTTTCTAACTGGGACACTAAATTTTCGGATTGGAAAATTACCAATACCCCTTATAAACAAGATGTTTTAAAATTATTAGCAGCAGAATGTAAAAAGCAGGGCATTGAATTGGGCTTGTATTATTCTACCTTGGACTGGAGTAGGGATGACTATCCATATGAAACAGGAAGAACTGGTCAAAAAGCAGGGCGTACGCAAAAAAGTAATTATGCTTCTTATTTACAATTCATGAAAAGTCAGCTCACTGAACTACTCACTAATTATGGACCTATTTCTTGTATTTGGTTTGATGGACATTGGGATCAAACCAATCCAGAAGGATCGGCCGATAGAAGTTCAAGAGTTGATTGGAAGTATGATGAAATTTATAGCCTAATTCATAAACTACAACCGGCTTGTATGATTGGAAACAATCATCATTTGGATCCCATTAATGGCGAGGACTTTCAAATGTTTGAACAGGATTTGCCAGGACAAAATAAGTCAGGTTTAAGTTTTCAATCTGCCTCTTCCCTTCCTTTAGAATCCTGTGTTACCATGAATGATGCTTGGGGTTTTAAAATTAACGACCATCATTATAAGTCATATCCTGAGGTTATTAGAACCTTGGTTGGTGCAGCAGGACGCAATTCTAATTTGTTATTAAACGTGGGCCCTATGCCCAATGGAGAAATAGGAAAAGAATTCTCTGATACCTTGGCCCTTGTGGGAAAGTGGACTAAACAGTTTGGCGCCAGTTTTTATGGAACAAGGGGCGGACCCATGCCTGCTGATACTTGGGGGGTAACCACACAAAACAAAGACTTTGTTTTTGTACATATTTTTGAAAAACCAAATAGCAATATTATTACGATACCCGGGCAATACAATGCATCCACCATTTTAGTAATGAACAATGGGACTTGGATAAAAGGCAATGCAAGTAAGGATGGAATTCAAATTGATATTTCTAATATACTGTTAGATGGCCCAGATACTATTTTAAAATTGTCTAAGAAATAATATTGATTATCAGTGTTTTGTGAAACAATTATTAAATAATTAAAGTTAATATTAAGTTCACATTGAGGTAACAATTTGGTAACATTAGAGTCTAATATTTGCGGTACAAACAAATCAATACCGTGAAAAGGCTATTCATAATCATTACCATCATTTTTTCTACGTTATTTGCGCAAGCTCAAAAAGCTAAACTAATTGGTAAGATTACCAATGCTAAGAACGAGGCTTTAATTGGAGTAACTGTTAGCCTAAAGGCGGATAGAGTACAAACTACAAAAACAGATGTTGAAGGACGTTTTTCATTTTCTATAGATATTAATAAGGAATACACATTAGTGGGTTCTTATGTTGGGTATACTGAAAATACCATTACTATTCAAGCAACAAAAGCGGGTGAAGAAATTTCTGCCGATTTATTATTAGAAGAAACGAATAAAAAATTAAAAGAAGTTTTAGTAAGTACCAATAGGGGTACCAATAAAGGCGCTACAGATAATGCATTGATTGCGTTTCAAAAAAATACAAACACAGTAGCTTCTGTTATCTCAGCAGAGTCTATTAAAAGAAGCCCAGATAGAAACACAGCAGAAATTTTAAAGAGAACACCGGGTGCTTCCATACAAGAAGGTAAATATATTATTGTAAGAGGTTTAGCGGATAGATACAATCAAGCGATGTTAAACGGGATCTTATTAACAAGTACAGAGCCAGATCGTAAAACATTTTCTTTTGATTTATTTCCTTCTCAAATCATTGATAATATCATTATTAATAAAGCATTTGTACCTGAGTTGCCGGGTGAGTGGGCGGGTGGTTTGATCCAAGTAAATACAAAGGATGTCCCTTCTAAAAATTTCTTTAATATTCAAATTGGAACAAGCGCAAACAGCTTAATCACTGGTAAACAATTTTTGAAAGACAAGGGCGGAAAGACAGATTGGTATGGTATTGACGATGGTTCTAGATCTTTACCAATGGGTTATACGACTAAATCTAATTTTGACACTTCAAGCATGGCTGCTAAAACAGCGATGGGAAAAAGCATGTCAAACAATTGGTCGCCTTTAACCACTACTGCAAAACCAAATGTAAGTTTACAAATGAATGGAGGTTTTTCTGGAACCTTATGGGGTAAAAAAATTGGCGGTATTATTGGCATTAGTTATGCAAATGCTTACCGATTCCAAGACAATGTAAATAATCAGAACCAATTATCTAATGCTGGTTTTTCACCTTATGTTGCTTTAAATGATAATAAGTATATTAACGATATTAATATGGGCGGTATTGCTGGCTTATCTATTTACCTAAACCCATTAAATAAAATTAGCTATAAGGCGATTGTGAATGTTAAGACTTCTAACATATTTACACAAAGATCCGGTACCGTTTATGATAGACAACAATTGGTAAAAGGCAATGAATTTGTCTTTGATCAAAATACTTTCTTTACCAATCAATTAAATGGTGAGCATAGCTTATCTCAAAAATTAAAATTCAATTGGTATGGCGCATTTAATATTTTAGATGCATATAGTCCTGACCAAAGAAGAATTTTGTATACCAAAAATATGACTGGTAATGATCCTTACGTGTTGAATATTTCTAACTCTTTATCTCAACAGTCAGGAAGCCGTGTATTCAAATCTCTTTCTGATTATATTTATACAGGAGGTGGTGATTTAACATTAAAATTAAATCAACAAACCATTAAGGCGGGTTATATGATTCAAGTGAAAGATCGTTTGTATGATGCACAATTATTCGCCATCACCATGCCAATTGATAATCTTTCTCTAAGAAGTTTGCCAGCGGATCAAGCGTTCGCGTCAGCAAATTTTGGAAATGGGTATGATAATAAATTTGCTTTTAACTCCATTCAAAATAGAAATTTCAGATATTTAGCAAACACCATCTTAAATGCAGGTTACTTGCAATTTGATAATAAAATTTCAAATGGTTTAAGAGTGGTTTGGGGTTTAAGAGTTGAGAACTTTGACCAATTGGTTGGTTCAGTGAAGAAATGGGATCCTAGACATACTTATTCTCAGGTTACCGATTACTTGCCTGGTGTGAATGCGTCTTTCAAACTCACTGAAAAAGCAAATCTAAGACTTACAGGTTCTCAAACCGTTATCAGACCTGAATTAAGAGAATTGTCTGCATTAAGTATCTACGATTTCGAATTAAATGCTTCTGTGTCAGGTAATCCAGGATTAAAAAGAACAAAAATCACCAATACCGATTTAAGATATGAATATTATCCATCGGCTGGAGAAATGTTCACTGCTGGTATTTTCTACAAGAATTTCGAGAATCCAATTGAAAGCATTTATCAGGAAGGTTCTGGTGGATCTAGTTTGTTCTCTTTCCAAAATGCTGCAAAAGCAACTGCTTTTGGATTTGAATTAGAAGGTAGAAAAAAATTAAACAAGCGTTTTACATTACAAGCGAATGGCTCCTATATCAATTCTAAAATTGATGATAAGAATATTGGAATTAATAGAGCATTACAAGGACAATCTCCTTATTTGATTAATGCAGGCTTATTATATGATGTTGTTGAAAAAGGGTTAAACATCACGGCCTTGATTAACCAAGTGGGTAAGCGTATTTATTTAGTAGGTGATATTCAAGCTGGAGCTGGTTCTCCAGATGTATATGAAAATCCAAGAGCTTTGATTGATTTTCAAGTGAGCAAAAAGTTTGCAGATAACAAAGCGGAAGTTAAAATGACTATTTCTGATATATTAAATCAAAGACAAATTTTCTACCAAAATGGCGACAGCAATACTGGATATGATGCGGCTAAAGACGGGCTTCGTTTTTCTAGAAAATTTGGTACTACTTATGGAATAACAATTAACTATACTTTATAATAAACTAAATCAAAAACTTTCTTTAAATAAAACAACAATGAAACAATTATTTTACTTATCTCTTGCTTTTCTAGCCGTTACCGGTTGCAGAAAGATTGAAATGGATGGCGAAAAAGAAATCTTCGTAGTAACGAAGGAGATTGCACCAATAGGTGTGGTATCAAATACGATTACTTTGTCTGGTAAAATTACCAAAGACACTACTTTGTTAGCAAAAGACATCAACTACCTTTCAGGTATAGTGTATGTAACAAAAGGAGTTACTTTGACAGTTGAGGCTGGCGCAAAAGTAATGGGTAAGTCGGGTACAGACGTAGCTGCTTTGGTAATTTGCCGTGGTGCAAAATTAGTAGCAAAAGGAACAGCAGAAAAGCCTGTTATATTTACATCTGCTGCTGCAAATCCAGCTTCAGGTGATTGGGGAGGTATCGTATTATTAGGTACTGCAACCGTAAACCAATCCTTAACATGGAAAGGAACTGCTTATAAAGGGTTGACTTCTGTTGAAGGTGGCGTGAATGATGCAGCTGTAGGATATGGTTTAGCAGGTTCTGGTGATCCAGATTTCCCAACAGCAAATGATGCTGACAACAGTGGTATTTTACAATATGTAAGAATTGAATATGCAGGTTATGCTTACCAACCAGATAACGAGTTGAATAGCTTAACAATGGCAGCTGTGGGTAATGGAACAACCATTGATCACATTCAAGTTACTTATGCAAAGGATGATGCTTATGAGTGGTTTGGTGGTACTGTGAACTGTAAGTATTTAATTGCTTATAAGACTCAAGATGATGACTTTGATACAGACTTTGGTTATTCTGGTAAAGTACAATTTGGTATCGTGTTAAGAGACTCTTTAATAGCGGATATCTCTAACTCAGAGGCTTTTGAATCTGACAATGACGGTAATGGTTCTGATTTCACTCCAAAAACAACTGCCGTATTCTCAAATATCACTGCAATCGGACCAAGAATTAATCCAGTATCTGGAAAAGGAAATAACTTGTTTTATGCAGGTGCTCAAATTAGAAGAAACTCTGGTATCTCTATTCAAAATGCAATTTTTGCTGGTTGGCCAAGAGGTATTACTATAGACGAGTCTAAAGTAACTACCAATGGATCAACCTATAAAAATTTACAGGATAGCGTTACAAGATTAAAGAATGTAACATTAGCTGGTAATACAGTAGATTTTGAATATGTTGGTAAATCTGGCGCTACTACAAACAAAACTACAGCCGATGTATTAGCGATCTTCTCTACACCTTTTTATAATAATACTATATTAAGTTCTGCTGATGCAAACATCTTAAAATTAATTCAACCTTATAACTATACAAATCCTGACTTTACTCCATATGCAAGTGCTGGACCTGCAACTTCTGGTAGTTTAAGTGCTACTTATGGTACCTTAGGATTGAATACATCTTTGGATTACAAATCTAATGGTAGCTTCTCTGATGCATTATTACAAGATGCATTCTTTGATAAAACTGCAACCTTCAGAGGTGCAGTAGCAACATCTGGTGTGAACCAAGCGTGGTGGAGAGGGTGGACAACTTGGAAATAGTAAGTTTAATAATTGTTAGATTTTATAAAAAAGCGTTCCAATTTATTGGGGCGCTTTTTATTTGGCTTAAATTCTTGCTGCTACTTAACAATTTGATAATATCAATTTAAAGTTAAGTATCCGTTTTTCATTGAATTTTGTAAAATGGCAAGCGAGCAAATTAGATACGAATTCAGGAAAGCAGATATCAAAGATGCTCAAATATTTTTTGAATCTTATCAGGGCTATACCAATTCCTTTCTTCGATTAGAAGAGTTTGTTGCTATTTTCGAAACTAAGTTAAAAGACAATCAACTCCACTTTTTTATAGTAGAAACGTTTGATACAAATAAATCTATTGGCTGTCTTGCATTAAGATATTATAGTGAAATTTTTGAAAATGATTTAATTGCAGAAATTGCTCATTTTTATATAGTGCCTAAATATAGAAAAATTCAGGCTGCAGATGCTTTATATGATTTTATTGAAACAAGTTGCATAGAAGCAAATACGGCCAAATTAACAGTGGCCTGTGGCATTAATTCAACTTTGAATCAAAGATTTTATACCAGAAGGAAATTTACCTATATAAAGAAAATGTTTTCTAAGCTTCTTTAATCTTATGCATCTTTTAATACTTGGTCGTATAAATGCTGAATTAAGCCGTCTGCAAGTCCAATTTTAGGAACTAATATCTGCTCAATGCCACACCATTTAAATAGGTTCATATAAATCTGTATCGCAGGAACAATTACCTCGGCTCTATCTTTTTTGATATTGTATTTTTTCATCCTTTCTTCAACACTTAGTTGTAACATCTCTTTTTGCATCTCTTTGACTGCATTTGCATGAAGATATTTTTCATTTTTGGATCTTAATAGGGAAAAGATTTTATTAATATTCCCGCCTGATCCAATCCCAGTAACATGTTTGTATTTTTCAGCAATATTTTTACAAATATCTTTTAGTTCTTCCCAGGTTTCATCTGTTACCTTATTGGTGAGCATACGCACTGTTCCAATATTCACGGATTTTTGTAACACTAACTCATTGTTATGATATAAGGTAAGCTCGGTACTACCGCCGCCAACGTCCATATATAAATAACTATGCTCTTTATCTAATAATTCGGCAATGTGATTCTCGTAAATGATTTCTGCCTCTAATTCACCTGATATAATTTCAATTTCGATGCTGGTTTCGGCTTCAATTTCTTTAATAATTTCCTTACTATTTTGTGCATCCCTCATCGCACTGGTGGCACAAGCCATATAATGCTCCACCTCATATACTTTCATGAGTTGTTTATAAGCTTTAATAGTATCTATGAGCATTTTTTTCTTACGGCTTCCAATAAATCCTTTCTCAAATACATCAAATCCCAATTGAAGCGGTATTCTAACAATATTTAACCTGTTAAATTCAGTTTCTTTTCCTTTGATGACTACTTCACAAATAAGAAGCCTTGCCGCGTTACTACCAATGTCTATTGCTGCGAGTATCAATTTATCATTTTTTACCTTTTAAATACAGATAAGTCTCTTCTTGTGACTTATATTTCCTTCCTTTCAAAGGTACATATTTATTCATTAATGAGGCGTCTAGGACTCTTGCTTTTTGATTGTCTTTTAATTGGATATGAATGATATCAATTAACTCTTTTTTTATTACTTTATCATTAATAGGCACCGCCACTTCAATGCGGTGGTCTAAATTTCTAACCATCCAGTCCGCACTAGAGATATACACTTTTTCATTACCGTTATTGTGAAATATCATCACCCTAGCATGTTCTAAGTATTGATCTACTATACTGATTGCATTCAACTTTGCATTCATTTTGTCATTATTCACTTTTAAAGTGGTAATCCCTCTAATAATTAAATGTACTTCTACATTTTCCTTCGCTGCTTTATATAAATGCTCTATTAAGTTGATATCTGTTATTGAATTAAGCTTTATAATAATGGCAGCCTTCTTTCCTTTTTTAGCCAATAAAATTTCATTGTTTATGAATTCAATAATAGAATTCCTCATATTGATTGGCGAAACGAGTAGGTTGCGCATTTTTGCAATGGGCCTGTCTCCTTGTTGCCAATTTTCCAAGTAATTAAAAATACTGTTTGCCTCATTCATAATACTCGCCGAAGCAGTCAGTAAACAATGATCAGCATAAACTCTTGCTGTCTTTTCATTTAAATTACCTGTACTAATAAAGCCATATTTGACAAGTTTACCTTTTATCTTTTTTTGTATAACACACAATTTTGCATGCACTTTTTTATTAGGCACCCCTACTAGGACATGAATGCCCTCTTCTTCCATAATGGTCTTCCATTCTAAATTTGCCTCTTCGTCAAAACGTGCCTTCAATTCTAAGAATACGGTCACCTGTTTACCGTTTCTAGCAGCATTGATAAGTGCATTGATCACCTTAGAATTGCTTGCTAAACGGTACGCAGTTATTTTGATACTTGTAACGGCATCGTCCATGGCTGCTTCTCTTAACATATCTATGATAGGATCATAAGTATGATATGGAAAATGCAACATCACATCCTTATTTAGTACGACATCGGAAATCAAATCTTTTTTCTTAAAATCAGGATGTATTAAAGCAGCAGGTCGATTATTTTTTACGGGTATAACATTTGGGAAATCCATAAAATGTCTAAAATTATGAATATGCCCACCAGGGATAATGCTGCTTTTACGAGACAGTTTTAATTTTTGTATTAAGAATTCTAACATTTCCGCATTCATTTCTTTTTCATATACAAAACGAACAGGCTTTCCTTTGCGACGATTTTTAATCCCTTTAGAAATTTTATCAATAAAATTAATACCAATTTCTTGGTCCAAGTCTATTTCAGCGTCTTTGGTTATTTTAAAAATATGGGCTTCAAACTTATTAAATTTAAAATGGGAAAAAATAAAAGGCAGATTAAAACGTATCAAATCTTCTACTAGTATAATGCTTGCTGTGCCTGCCTTTGAGGGTAACTGAATAAATCTTCCTATAGAACGTGATGGCACTTCGATTAGTGAAAACTTTTGATTATAGGCATTGTTTTTATTACTCATTACAATAGCTAAATACAAACTCTTATCTCTCAAATAGGGTAGCTCAGGTACATTTTCTATCATTAACGGTATAATGTAGGGCCTTACTATATCGTCAAAATATTGCTTTACAAATTGTTTTTGCTCGATGGTTATTTTTTTGTCATCTACCAAAAACACTTTGTTGAGTTTTAGCTCCTTATTGATATTTAGCCAAATGCGGTTAAATTCATTTTGTTGCTTTAATACGATAGTTTGTATAAGATCTAATACCTGCTGAGGACTTTCTATTAAGTCCATATTAAGAATATGTCCCTTTTTGTTTGCAAACTCAGACATCCTTTTTAAAGTGGCCACACGTACTCTAAAAAATTCGTCTAAATTATTAGAAAAGATGCCTAAAAAACGCACCCTGTCACTTAAAGAAACAGTAGGATCGTTTGCTTCTTGTAAAACGCGTCCATTAAAACTTAGCCAACTAATATCTCTTGCAATAAATCTATCTTTCATAATGAGTCCAATAACAATACGAATTTACAATTCTACCATAAGTTACAACCTAAGTTAATTAAGTTAATAATTAATTAATATTCGCGAAACAATCTGGTAATACGTATATGCGTATTTTACATAAACCACTACCCATGGAAAAACGTAAAATTGATGTTTGCGTTGTAAGCGATGTTCATTTAGGCACATTTGGATGTCAGGCCAAAGAAATCCTCAACTATTTAAGAAGCATCCAGCCCACCACCTTAATTCTAAATGGTGATATTATTGATATCTGGCAATTTAGTAAACGATTTTTTCCAGCTAGTCATATGGCTGTGATCAAAGAGATATTTAATATGGCCAGTAAGGGAACAAAAGTCGTCTACATTACCGGTAATCATGATGAGGCATTACGAAAATACGCCGATTTTGAAATGGGGAATATTCAATTGACAGATAAGATCGTGTTTGAAATAAATGGCGAAAAAAACTGGGTATTTCATGGGGATGTATTTGATAGAACTACCAAAGGAAGCGCTAAAATACTGGCTAAACTAGGCGGCTATGGCTATGATTTATTAATTGTATTAAATAGCCTGTTTAACTGGATTTCAAGGATCATGGGAAGGGAGAAGATGAGTTTTAGCAAGAAGGTGAAAAATGGCGTTAAACAAGCCGTTTCATGGGTAGGTAATTTTGAACAAACCGCTGCTGAATTGGCTATTGCAAATGGGTATCAGTATGTGATTTGTGGACATATTCACCAACCCCAACAAAGGGTAGTTACTACTGACAAAGGGTCGGTTACGTATTTAAACAGTGGGGACTGGATTGAAAACTCCACTTCCTTAGAATATTATGATAATGCATGGCATCTATTTCAATATGACCCTAAGCAATTTGAACATGTTTCATCTCAAAAAATTAAAATCGTGCATTTGAATACGGAATTAAATGTAATGACTAGCGAAGTTGCTTTTCAGGTTTCGCTTTAAGTTAATTGATTCATGAAAATATTTTATGCAATTCAAGGCACGGGAAATGGCCATTTAAGTAGGGCTGTAGAATTGTATCCTTTTTTGAAAAAATATGGAGAAATTGATTTCTTTTTAAGTGGGAGTAATACGAATCTTAAAAATAGTCTACCCATAAAATATACGAGTAAGGGTGTGAGTTTGTTTTATAAGCATACTGGGGGACTCGATTATATTAAAATTTTACGCTCCTTATCTTTTAGTGTATTTAGTGAGGCTAGGTCTTTGCCTATTGAAGATTACGACTTAGTCATTAACGATTTTGATTTTATTACTTCCTTAGCCTGCTCGATAAAAAAAATTCCTTGTGTGCATTTTGGTCATCAAGCAAGCTTTCAGAGTAAAAGCACTCCAAGGCCTCACAAAAAAGACGTAATTGGGATTTTAATACTTGAAAAATTTGTAAAAAGTAAATCACATTTTGGACTACATTTTGAAAGCTATGATCATCATATTTATAACCCTATTATTAAGGAAGATATTATTAAAGCCAACCCCATAAATGAAGGGCATATTACAGTATATCTGCCTCAGTATGCTACACTTCACTTAGAGGCCCATTTTCTTAAACAATCAAATTATCATTTTGAAGTTTTCTCAAAAGAGTTTGATCAAATTACTTGCAAAAAAAATATAACCTACTTCCCCATTCATAATGAACAGTTTACTAGAAGTTTAATTAGGTGTTATGGCATTATTACGGCAGGTGGATTTGAAACCCCAGCGGAGGCCATGTATATGAATAAAAAAGTGTTAAGTATACCCATAAAGAATCATTACGAGCAAGCTTGCAATGCCGCTGCCCTTGAAAAACTGGGGGTTATGGTAATAAAAAAGGTAGACGAAAATTTTGAACAATATTTTAAACAATGGATTACGGAGAAAAAAGCAATAAAACTGAACTTGAAACATAGTACTGCTGATATTGTTGAAATGCTCATAAAATCCAATCAAACCACCAAACATGTATACCATTCTTAATCAAAAAGATGAAGCAGTAGCCTATATTCAGAATATGATGATCATGGATCTGAATCAAGAGCAGGTGCATGGTATTTTGATAGGAGATTGTTTTTTTGGCAAAAAAAATCACATCATTGGAAAAATATTTAACAACACTGCCTATTTAATTAATGGGGAAATAGCGGGTAAGGTGGTGTTGAATACAGCATATAAGAATATTGCGCTCAAGAAAACACATATGCAAGCTGCTTGGGATATATTATCTAATATAAAGGATCATACTAGTCCATGGATTGTTGAAACGAAAAAATGGACAGTGAAGCCTTTTCTATTTCACCTACTATAATCTTATCGGAAAAGGGACTAAACAAAAATATACTTTTCGGAAAAATTATGGCAATAGTCCTTAATCATATTTTGTACTAATCTAAATTCATTCATCACTTCTTCCTCTGTGCCTATTGCTTTTGCTGGATCGGGAAAGTTGTAGTGTAATTTTAAAGCCTTGGTTGGAAAATAGGGACAACGTTCTTTTGCGTTGTCGCAAACAGTAATCACATAATCAAAATCTATCCCAAAATATTCAGTAATATTATTGGAGGTATGCCCTGAAATATCAATCCCATCCTCTTTCATAATTGCAATAGCTTTAGGATTGACTCCATGCGTTTCCACTCCTGCAGAATATACATTTGCTTTTCCTTTAGCCATGGCAGCTAAATAACCATGTGCAATTTGACTGCGACAACTATTGCCTGTACATAATACTATAATGTTTTTCATAAAATTTATTAAATATTAGCAACAACCAGATCCTGGAGCGCATGCAGCTATTGGTTTTTCAGCATATACTGTTACTGAAAAAATTCCTAAATCAGATTGATTGAATTTTGCAATTTCAGCATCCGATAAATAATTTTTCAAAATATCATTCGGGATCACAATGGGCTTTTCTTTTTGCAACATCACATTTTTAAATCCGCAAGCATTGATCAATTCTAAATACACTTCTTTTTGAATAGCACCGCTCACACAACCTGCATACATTTCGGCTGCATTGCGTAATTCGTTTGGTAAAGCACCCACCAACACCACATCTGAAATGCTAAAGTGCCCACCTGGCTTTAAGACTCTATAAATATCTGTTAATACTGCATGCTTATTGGGTACTAAATTTAAAACACAGTTACTCACTACCACATCAGCAACATTATCAGTGATGGGCATATTTTCAATATCCCCTTGCCTAAATTCAACGTTATTATATCCCATCTTTTCTGCGTTAGCTCTTGCTTTCTCTATCATGGCAGGTGTAAAATCTACTCCAATTACTTTTCCTGCCGCACCCGTACTTCTTCTTGCAACAAAACAATCATTTCCAGCTCCTGATCCTAAATCCACCACCACATTTCCTTCTTTAATTTTTGCAAACTCAGTTGGTAAACCACAGCCTAATCCCAAATCAGCATCCGCTACATAACCCTCCATTTTTGTATAATCATCGGACATAATATTATATATTTCGGTACTGCATCCACCTGCACCACAACAAGAAGACATATTGGTTTCTTTATCCTGTAAAGCAATTTCACTATACTTTGCTTTTACAATTTCTTTTAGTTCTAATTCTGTTTTCATAATATTTATTTTAGTAATTTAATTAACAACATTTTTTTGTATTTGTGTAAGCATCAAATATTTTATTAAACAATACCCCCATTTTTGTCCAGTTAGTATCATCAATACAGTAACAGGTTTTAACGCCACTAATTTCACCTTTAATAATACCAGCTGCTTTTAATTCTTTTAAATGCTGCGAAACTGTACTTTGAGATAATGGTAATTCTTCCACAATATCACCACATATACAGGTACTTTTTTTTAACAAAATCGAAATAATCGCTACCCTTGCTGGGTGTCCCATTGCTTTTGCAAATTTTGCAATTTGCTCTTCTTTGTTTGTATAGGTTGACATGGTAATCTATTAATCGTAAAATTACGATTAACTTTTATACTACCCAATAATTTTTTTATTTATTTTTACAAACTGACAATAGTCATAAAAAAAAGCCTAGTCTTTTGGACTAGGCTTAAATCGTATAAAAACTATTTAAAAATTAAGCTGCTGTAAATGCTTCCGAAACGCCCTTATGTAAAATCTTACCCGCTCGAATATTCAACCCTTTTGCTAAAGCAGGGCTTTCGGCACAAGCTTTTTCCCATCCTTTGTTGGCAATAGAAATGGCATATGGCAAAGTGGCTTGTGTTAAAGCGCGTGTACTAGTTTGAGGAACTGCTCCAGGCATATTGGCCACGCAATAATGAATTACATTGTCAATAGTAAATACCGGATTTTCATGTGTGGTTGGTTTACAAGTTTCAATACATCCACCCTGATCCACTGCCACATCCACGATTACCGAACCCGCCTCCATTAATTTTAAATCTGCTTTCTTTACCAAGTGCGGTGCTTTTGCGCCGTGAAGTAAAACGGCACCCACTAATAAATCCGTGGTCGGTAATTTTTCTTTAATGGCTAATAAAGTAGAATATTGTGTTACCACATTTGCTGGCATTACATCACTTAAATATCTTAATCTAGCTAAGTTAGTATCCATAATTGTAACATTGGCACCTAAACCTGCAGCCATTTTAGCTGCTTGTGTACCTACAATACCACCACCTATAATTAATACTTCTGCTGGCTTCACACCCGGCACGCCACCTAATAATTTTCCTTTGCCACCAAATGGTTTTCCTAAATAGTAGGCGCCAACATTAATGGCCATTCTTCCTGCTACTTCGGACATAGGAACCAATAATGGTAAAGAGGCGTCTGCTAATTCTACGGTTTCATAGGCAATACAAACTGCATGCGTTTTTATCATAGCGTCTGTTAATTCCTTAGAAGCTGCAAAATGGAAATAGGTAAATAATATTTGACCCGACTTAATATATGGGAACTCAACGGCCAATGGTTCTTTTACTTTAATAATCATCTCTGCAATCTCATATACTTCTTTAGCAGTGTTTAAAATTTTTGCACCTACCTCTATATAGGCTTCGTCTGAGAACCCCGAACCCGCACCTGCGTTGGTTTCAATATAAACCTCATGTCCTTGTCTTACGAGTGCATCTACACCTTCGGGCGTTACTCCCACTCTGTATTCTTGTATCTTGATTTCTTTTGGGCAACCTATTATCATTGTATTTTATTTTATTACTGTATAAAGTTCACTAAAAAGAAAATATTCTGCATAGTTATCATAAATACAGTAAAATATACTAATAAATACGTTATATATAGAAAATTACAGTAAATTCGGGGCTTAATTACCTGATTTACCGAAATAATTACGTTTTCAAATTTTGAGTATGAATTTAGATAGTATTGACTTAGCCATTTTAAGCATCCTGCAAAAAAATGCATTAGCCACTTTAAAGGATATTAGCGCCGAAATTAATTTATCGGTGAGCCCTACGCATGATAGAATAAAAAGATTAGAAGCGGATGGGGTCATTGCGAGTTATGTGGCCTTAATTAATAGAAAAAAAATTGACTTAGGCATGGTGGTTTTTTGCCACGTTACATTGGATAAACAAACCAAAAATAATTTTGCCGAGTTTGAGCAAATTATTTTAAAGTTTGATGAAGTTATTTCCTGTAGTTTGGTTTCCGGCAGTTTTGATTATTATTTAAAAGTGGTGACCAAAGATGTGGAGACCTATAATAAATTTTACCAGGAAAAATTAGCAGTGCTTCCCATGGTAGCGCATATTAATAGCTTATTTGTAATGGATGAAATTAAAACCACAACAGCATTGCCGCTATAGTTGTGTATATCTTATTCCGCTCATTTTTAAATTTATAATACCCATTTTTTAATATTTTTTATGTACAATATTCCTCATTTTAAAGCCAACAATGATCAGGAAGTTCTTGACTTTATGCAAGCCAATCCTTTTGTAACCATTTGTGGAGTGGACGCTAATGGATTTCCAGTAGCTACGCATATACCGATACTCATTAAAATAGAAAATGAAATTATTACCATCAGTGGACATATGATGCGCAAGCAGGATCATACCGCTGCATTTGAGCTTAACAAAAATGTGCTGGTCATTTTTTCTGCCCCATCTGCATTTGTAAGTGCCAATTGGTACACTACAAAAAATATGGGGAGTACTTGGAACTACCAAACCGTTCACGCGCGCGGAATTTTAGATATTAAAGACGAAGCGCATTTGCGAAATTTATTAACCGAGTTGACTTTACATTTTGAAAAAGATGCGGAATCGCCTACGCAAGTAAAAAATTTATCGGAAGAATATATGCAACAAAACATAAAAGCCATATACTCCTTTGATATTGTGGTTACAGACTTGCAGCATGTTTTCAAGCTCAGTCAAAACAGAGATGAAATCTCACATGCAAATATTAAAGCTGAATTAAACAAAGGGGATGCAGCTTGTAAGCATATGGCTGCTGCGATGGGGCGCAAAGAATAATTACTTGTAGTAAAAAAGTAAAATATTTATTTTGTTGTAGGCTCAATTAGGTCCCATAAATTGCCATAAATATCTTTAAACACTGCAACAGTTCCGTAATCTTCCACATGTGGCGCAATGGTAAATTCTACTCCTTTTGCAGTGTAATTTTCATAGTCTCTATAAAAGTTATCCGTGTATAAAAATAAAAACACACGACCACCTGTTTGATAACCTATATATTTTTCTTGTTCCGGAGTGGCTGCTTTTGCTAGCAATAAGGTACAGCCATTTTCAGCACCGGTTGGCCGCACCATTACCCATCGTTTAGTTTCAGACAAAATAGTGTCTTCGATTAATTGAAAACCTAAAGTGTTTGTATAATACTCGATGGCTTCGTCGTAGTCTCTTACCACTACTGCGATATGTGCTAAATTTTGTTTCATACTTCAAATGTACAAATATTTAAAAGCTTTGTTTATCTTCATCAAAGTTTAATTTTAATGTATGGCCATTACCAAGAATTTGATTTTTGATTTAGGGAATGTTTTGTATGATATAGATTTCGTAAAAATGTATGATGCCTTTGAAGCACTCGGTATTCCTCATTTTGAAAATCATTTTACGCTCAATAAATCTGATCCACTTTTTTTCGATTTAGAAAAAGGTTTTATTAATGAGGATGAATTTTGTGCCGGTTTTAATGCCTTATGCAAATTGAATTTACCCAGGCATCAAATCATTGACGCCTGGAACTCATTGTTAGTGGGGTATCGAAAAGAAAGCATTGACTGGGTGAAGACTCATAATAATAAGTACCAGACATTTTTGTATTCCAATACCAATCAAATTCATTACGATTATTTTATTCCTCAGTTTACTCAAGACTTAGGCGGGCAATTCGAGAATTTGTTCAAAACACCTTATTATTCCCATAAAATGGGTCAAAGAAAACCGGATCCAGCTTCTTTTCAGTTTATTTTGGATAAGGAAGGGTTGATTGCTGAGCAAACCCTATTTATAGACGACAATGAACCCAATGTGATTGCAGCCGCCTCGGTGGGTATGCAGGTTTTGTATTTACAATCGGGCATGCGGGTGGAAACGGACCTAATTATTTCTTAACTTCTTCAAAATCAATGTATTCTGCATTTAAAGGAGCCTCTTTTTTAGGCGCCGCAGTGGTTGTATTTGCCTCCGCTTTTTTAAATGCCTCGGCTTGCTGGCGTTGCATCTGTTCCATATTTTGACGCACTTTTTTTACCCCCTTACTAACGGGGACCACCACTTCAAAAATGACCTTATATAAAAAGTAGACTACAAATCCGTATAGAATTAGCTTTAACATAGTGCAAAAATAAGGCCTGAGTCAATAAAATTGGGTTATTTCATCCCGTTTTATTACCTTTGTTCAAGAATAAGCAGAGAAATGAAGGGAACGAAATCGTTCCCTTCTTCTTTTTTAACTATGGAAGTAAACGATTTAAAAGAAAGGGTATACGGTTTAATTGAGCCTCTATTATTAGAGGATCCGGAATATTTCTTGGTTTGGGTGAAGGTGAAACCAGGACATATAATAAAAGTATATCTAGACGGAGACAATGGCTTACCTATTTTAAAGTGTACTTACTTTAACCGTAAGTTATACCGAGCCATTGAAGAATCAGGTTGGTTTCCAGAGGGCGATTTTGCTTTGGAGGTTTCTTCACCAGGTGTGGATGAGCCATTAGAATTAAAAAGACAATACAATAAAAATATAGGCAGAAAAGTGGAGGTGGAGATGTTAGATGGTACTAAGAAAGAAGGTACTTTAACAACGGTAGCAGAAGCAGATATTTTGATTGAGTGGACTGAGGGTAAGGGTAAAAAAGCAACCCAGCAACAATTGCTTATTCCATTTGAAAATATTAAAACAACAATAGTTCAAATTCAATTTTAACAAATCATCAAGCGAGAAGCTTGAAAAAAAATTATGTTATGGCAAGTATAAATTTGATAGAAGCCTTTCAGGAGTTTAAAGACGCAGAAAGCATTGACCGTCCAACCATGATGAAAGTGGTTGAGGATGTATTTAAAACTTTGTTAAGAAAAAAGTATGGTAGCGACGAAAATTTCGACGTTATTGTAAACGCTGAAAAAGGGGATTTGGAAATTATCCGTCGTCGTGAAATTAGACCCGATGATGATGTGGACAATCCATTGGCGGAAGTTTCTTACTCTGACGCAATCAAGATAGAGCCTGACTTTGAGATAGGTGAGGAATTATTAGAAGAGGTTAATATTTTTGACTTTGGTCGTCGTGCAATTTTAGCTGCAAAGCAAACTTTAGCATCTCGTATCAACGATTTAAAGAAAAACGCTTTAGTAAAAAAATATTCTGATCGCATTGGCGAAATAATGAACGCTGAAATTTATCAGGTTTGGAAAAAAGAAGTTTTGTTATTAGATGAAGAAGGAAATGAATTAATTCTTCCTAAGACTGAACAAATTCCTCAAGACTTTTTCAAGAAAGGAGAAAACATTAGAGCAGTGATTGCTCGTGTGGATATGAAAAATAATTCTCCTGTAATTATCTTGTCTAGAACGAGTCCATTGTTCTTAGCTAAATTATTAGAAATTGAAGTTCCTGAAATTTTTGATGGCTTAATTACGATTAAGAAAATTGTTCGTGAGCCAGGTGAGCGTGCTAAAGTAGCTGTTGAATCATTCGATGATCGTATCGATCCAGTGGGTGCTTGTGTAGGAATGAAGGGCTCTCGTATTCACGGTATTGTTCGCGAATTGAAAAATGAAAATATTGACGTAATCAACTTTACAACCAATACGCAATTGTTAATTCAACGTTCATTGACGCCAGCAAAAATAAGCTTTATGAACATAGATAATGATCGCATGCGCGCGGAAGTATACTTGCAAGCAGATCAGGTTTCTTTAGCCATTGGACGTCGTGGGGTGAACATTAAATTGGCTTCTGAATTGACAGGATATGAATTAGATGTATACCGCGAGGACGAAGAAGTATTAGAAGAGTTTGATATTGACATGGACGAGTTTACAGACGAAATTGAGCCATGGATTATCGACGAATTTAAGCGTGTAGGTTGCGATACGGGAAGAAGTGTATTGAAATTAAGCGCGGATGAATTAGAAAGAAGAACAGACTTAGAAAAAGAAACGATTGCAGATGTGCGACGTATCTTACAAGAAGAGTTTGATAAAGGCGAATAAGCTTTTTAAAAGTATATTTGTATTAGGTGAAACGTCCTATGAATTAATCATAATGAAGTAGGACAAAAAACAAAAGAATGTCAGAATTGAAACTACCAAGACTGTTAGCAGCTGCTAAAGAATTCAATGTGGGTCAAGATACCATTGTTGATTTCTTGGCTAAAAAAGGTTTTCCTAAGGACGACCTTAAGCCAACAGCTAAATTAACAGAAGCGCAGTACTATGCATTGCAAGCTGAATTTCAAAGCGATAAAGTTGCTAGGGATAAGGCGGATCATGTTGAGTTGCCAAAGAATGCAAGCACAGATAAAGCAAAGAAAGCAGACGATGCTCCAGTTGCTGATGCAGGGAAAAAAGTAAATGCAGCTGATACAGAAGTAAAGAAAACCGAAGCGCCAAAAGCAAGTACTAAAAAAGCAGATGGCTTTGCCGAAGAAGCGCCAAAAGCAACTGTTACGAGTGAAAAAGCAAAAGCAGCTACTTTAAAAGTAGATGCACCGGAAGTGGAATCACCAAAAGTGGTTAATAAAATTGATCTTTCTACAATAGATTCTTCTACTAGACCAAAAAAGGCTACCAAGAAAACTACGGAAGACACGGATAAAAAAGCGGAAGCTGCTAAACCAGCTGAGGCAACAGAAGCCGCAAAAGCAGCTGATGCTAGTGGAAAAGCGAAAGCAGGCGCCAAGAAAACGGCTACTAAAAAATCAGAACCAGCACCTCCAACGGATCATTCTATCGCACCAGAAAATGTGCACGGAGAAATTACTAATATTCAAGCTGATAAATTAACAGGTCCTAAAATTTTAGGGAAAATAGATTTACCTATTAATAGTGATACAAGACCTAAACCATTAAGTCAGGAAGAAAAAAGAACACGTAAACGTATTCCTGTTCAAGGTCAAGGCAATCGTCCTCAAGGACAAGGCCAACAAGGTGGCGGAGGCTATCAGGGCAATCGTCCTCAAGGTGGCGGAGGTTATCAAGGCAATCGTCCTCAAGGCGGCGGGGGCTATCAAGGCAATCGTCCTAACAATCGTCCTGGACAAGCAGGTGGTGGTGCACGTAGAAATGTACCTCAAACAGCGGAACAAAAAGAAATCGATAAAAAATCAATTCAAGATAAGATCAAGGAAACACAAGCTAAATTATCTGGCCAAGGTGGTAGAGGTAAGAGCATGAAATCCAAGTATCGTCGTCAAAGAAGAGAGGAAGCTGCTGAAAATGAAAACAACGAACAAAGAGAAGACAACAAATTACAGGTAACTGAGTTTGTAACCGTGAGTGAGTTATCATCTTTAATGGATGTAAGCTTTGCGGATATTATAAGCAAGTGCATGAACTTGGGGATCATGGTTTCTATCAACCAACGTTTGGATGCGGAAGTCATTGAATTAGTTGCCTCTGAATTTGGATTTGAAGTAGAATTTGTTGGATTGGAAGACGTAGAAGAAATGGATGAACAAGAAGAGGCAGACGATTTAGCTAATTTGGTGGAGCGTCCTCCGATTGTTACCATCATGGGTCACGTGGATCATGGTAAAACATCTTTACTAGATTATATCCGTAATGCCAATGTAGTTGCAGGTGAGGCCGGTGGTATCACACAACATATTGGGGCATACGAGGTAACATTGCCAAATGGAAAAGCCATTACTTTCTTGGATACACCAGGTCACGAAGCCTTTACAGCGATGCGTGCTCGTGGTGCCAAAATCACCGATATCTCCATTATTGTAGTGGCTGCGGATGACGCGGTGATGCCACAAACCAAGGAAGCCATTAGTCACTCGCAAGCAGCGAATGTGCCTATGATTTTTGCGGTCAATAAAATTGACAAAGACGGTGCACAACCGCAAAAGATATACGAGCAATTATCTCAAATGAATATTTTAGTGGAAGCTTGGGGTGGTAAATTCCAAAACCAAGAATTGTCTGCTAAACAAGGTTTGAATGTAGATGCTTTATTAGAGAAAGTGTTACTAGAATCTGAAATTTTAGATTTAAAAGCCAATCCAAATAGAGAAGCGACTGGTAGTGTAATTGAAGCATCCTTAGATAAAGGCCGTGGATATGTGGCAACTATATTAGTGCAAAACGGGACCTTGCGCCAAGGAGATTTAATTTTATCTGGCCAATATTATGGTCGCGTAAAAGCCATGTTCAATGAGCGTAATCAACGTATTGAGGTGGCACCTCCTTCCACACCAGTGGTGATATTAGGCTTGAATGGTGCACCACAAGCGGGTGAAAAATTCAAAGTATTCGATGACGAAGCAGAAGCAAAAGAATTAGCTACTAAACGCGCTCAATTATTAAGAGAGCAAGGTTTAAGAACTAGAAAACATATTACATTAGACGAGATTGGTCGTCGTTTGGCCTTAGGAAACTTTAAAGAATTAAACATCATCATTAAAGGTGATGTGGATGGTTCTGTGGAAGCCTTGAGTGACTCTTTACAAAAATTATCTACCGAAGAAATTGCAATTAGAGTTGTATTAAAAGGAGTAGGTCAAATTTCTGAATCAGATGTATTGTTATCGGCTGCATCGGATGCGATTATCATTGGATTTAACGTTCGTCCAAGTATGCAAGCAAATAAGTTAGCAGAAACTGAAGGCGTTGAAATTAAAATGTACTCTATTATCTATAACGCGATTGATGAAATCAAGAGCGCGATGGAAGGTATGTTGGAACCAAAAATTCAAGAAAAAATTGTTGCCAACGTGGAAGTACGTGAGGTATACAAATTTGATAAAGCCACTGTTGCAGGATGTTTCGTATTAGATGGAAAATTAAGCAGAAACTCTAAAATACGTATCATTCGCGATGGTATCGTTGAGTATCCAAAAGGCGAAGGTCAGGCCGCTGAATTAGGTAGCTTGAAGCGCTTTAAGGACGACGTAAAAGATGTTGTTTCCAATATGGAGTGTGGTTTAACCATTAAAAACTTTATTGATTTAAAACCAGGCGACATTGTAGAAGCATTTGAAGAAGAAGAAGTTAAACGTACTTTATAAAATAATTAAGATTTGATAGTTGGCACAATGGCCCAGCTATCAGATCTTTACCCTATTAATTCTATTTTGATGAAAATTGTTAGTATTGTTTTTTCGCTAGTATTATTGTCGGTTACGGCAAAAGCACAGATAAAAAAAGTGTTGGCTGATAAAATTGTTGCTACTGTTGGAGATAAATTTATTTTAAGATCTGATATTGACAATTCTATTGCCGATTATAAAAGACAAGCTCAGGGACAGGAAGGGGTAACCATTCCATCGATTTGTCAAATTATGGAAGGACAATTAATTCGTAAAGCCTTGGTTTTGCAAGCAGAGAAGGACTCTATTATTGTAACCGAAGATGAAATTCAAAATGCAATTGACAGTCGTATTAGACAATTCTTACAACAATTTGGTTCCAAAGAAGTATTAGAAGAAGTAGCTGGCCGAAGCATATTTCAGTTAAAAGATGATTTTAAGATTTTAATTAAAGAGCAAAAGCTAGCGGATGAAATGCAACAAAAAATTGTTGACAAAGTAAAAATAACACCAACGGAAGTGCGTGCTTATTATAATAAAATTCCAACCGACAGTTTGCCTTTGTATGAAAGCGAGGTGCAGATTTTAGAATTGGTAATGCATCCAAAAGCCAATCGCGATATTGAGGAATATGTGATAAAGCAATTAATGGATTATCGTCGTCAAATTGAGGCAGGTATTAACAAATTTGATCAATTGGTTAAATTATATTCTGAAGATCCAAGTTCAAAAGAAAATTTAGGACAATTTAGTTTAAATAGAAACGAGAAAAATTTTGATCCCGCTTTTATGGCAGGTTCATTCCGTTTAAAAGAAGGTCAAATCTCTGCGCCAATTAAATCTAAATTTGGGTATCATTTAATACAATTAATTTCAAGAACTGGTGACGACGCGGTAGTGAAGCATATTTTAAGAATACCGCCTATTGCTGCGGATGAAATAAATGAGACTAAAACTTTTTTAGATAGCATTAGAAAAGACATTGTTGCGAATAAGTATAGTTTTGGAGAAGCGGTGAATAAACACAGTGACGACGAAAGTAGCAAGTTCACTGGTGGTGCCGTTTCGGGAAGAGACGGATCTACTTATGTGAATTATGATATGTTACCAGATAAGGACATGGTGGTCTTACTTAAATCAATGAAACCAGGCGAAATTTCTGCCCCGCAGGTATATGTAGATGATAGAGGAAGAAAAACGGTTCGCCTTGTTTATTTTAGAGACCGTACCGAGCCGCACAAGGAAAACTTAAAAGAAGACTACAATCGTATTGCAGCGCGCGCTTTAGAGGTTAAAAAAGCCAAAATGTTAGAAGCTTGGTTTAACGAGCACATTACTAACTATTACATAAACATTGACGAAGATTACCAGTCTTGTACCGAGATTAAAGAGTGGACCAAGGTGGGGAATGCGCTAATTAAGCAAAAAACCTACTAATTTAATTTTTTTTCGGCCGGTTGCTAGTTAAGATTGAGGAACTATTGTAAATTCGTGGCTCCTTAAACACCATCATGAGCGACGAAATCAAACACGAATGTGGCCTTGCCTATATTCGACTTAGAAAACCTTTTTCGTATTACTTACAAAAAAGAGGCTCAGTAACTTATGGTCTTAATAAGTTATACCTGCTGATGGAAAAGCAGCATAACCGAGGCCAGGACGGTGCAGGTTTAGCTACCTTAAAATTAAACATTGAAGCGGGGAATCCTTATTTATACCGCCAAAGAAGCAATGCTTCACAACCTATTGCAGACTTATTTTACAAAATTGGATTAGAAGTACAGGAGTTAGAGAAATTTCAACCAGACATTGCGAAACATCCAGGATTAATGAAAGGTCACTTGCCTTTTATGGGGGAGATATTATTAGGTCATTTACGTTATGGAACCCAGGGCAAAAATGATGTTGAATTTTGCCACCCCTTTATCAAAAAGGATTTAGTACCTGGAAAAAACATTGCATTGGCAGGCAATTTTAACCTTGTTAATACAGACGAGTTATTCCAACACATAGGATTTGATCCAGGTCCTTTTGAAAAGCAAAGCGACTTAGCTGCCATGATGGAAGTGATTCACCATTTCTTAGTAAAAGAAGAAGCGATGAATCCCAATGCGCCAAATATTGTAAATGTATTAAAGCAAGCCGCACCTTTATTTGATGGTGGGTTTACCATTGGAGGTTTAATTGGCAATGGATATAGTTTTATTATGCGTGACGCCAATGGAATTCGTCCAGCCTATTATTATATTGACGGAGAAGTGATTGTTGCAGCGAGTGAGCGTGCATCTATCAGAACTACATTTAATGTTGGAGAGAATGAAGTATTGGAATTAATGCCGGGCACTGCTTTAATTGTGGACGATAATGGCGATTATAAGATTGAACAAATTATAGAACCTAAGGAAAGAAGAGCCTGTTCTTTTGAACGTATTTATTTTTCAAGAGGTAGTGATGAAAAAATTTATAGAGAACGGATTGCTTTAGGAAATCATTTAAGTAAAATTGTATTAGATCGAATTGAAAAAGATTTAAAAAATACCATCTTCTCTTATATCCCCAATACGGCCGAGGTAGCTTTTTATGGACTTATCAAAGGAATGGAGCAATACTTGAATAAAATTAAAGTGGAGCGTATTTTAAGCTGGGGCAAGGAGGTGGATCCTGAGCGTTTAGAAGAAATGGTGAATCGTAAAATTCGTCAAGAAAAAATTGCAATAAAGGATGTAAAGTTGAGAACCTTTATTACCCAAGATGCCAACCGTAACGAAATGGTGCAACACGTTTATGATATTACTTACGGCACCGTAAAAAAAGACCAGGACACTTTGGTGGTTATTGATGATAGCATTGTTAGAGGCACTACATTAAGAGAAAGTATTATTAGAATGTTGTCCCGTTTGTCTCCTAAAAAAATTATTGTGGTTTCTTCGGCACCTCAAATTAGATATCCAGATTGTTATGGTATTGATATGAGCAAGATGGGCGACTTCATTGCTTTTAAAGCGGTAATTGCACTGCTAGGTGAAAGAGGCATGAACAATGTAATTGACGATACCTATCAGAAAATTAAAGCCATTGAAGCAAGCGGCACTTTACATTCCGAAAATGTAGTAAGACAATTGTATAAACCGTTTACACCCGAAGAAATTTCTGATAAAATTGCACAATTGATTACACCAAGCAATGTAAATATTCCAGTGGAAGTAATTTATCAAACCATTGAGGATTTGCATGAGTGTTGTCCAACCAATACTGGCGATTGGTACTTTACAGGGAATTATCCAACGCCTGGTGGAAACAAGGTTTGTAACAAAGCCTTTGCCAATTATGTAGAGGGGAATAATGTACGCGGATACTAATCCTTATACTCTGTAACAAATTGCATTAATGTTCATACCTGCACCCACCGATGCAAAAATGACAATATCGCCTTTGTGTAATTGATGCTCGGGATATTTCCCATGTTTTACCAGATCGTATAAGGTGGGAATGGTCGCCACGGAACTATTGCCTAAATCATGAATACTCATAGGCATAATATTAGCAGGAACCTCTCTGGTACCGTATAATTTATACAAGGCTTTTATAAAACCCTCATCCATTTTTTCATTCGCTTGGTGCAAGAAAAATTTCTTTACATCCTTGATATCAATGCCCGCTTTTTCAATACATGCTTTCATGGCAATAGGTACATTCTTGATGGCATATTCATAAACCTTTCGTCCTTTCATTTTAATATATCTTGTTTCTTCTTCTCCTTCTGGGTGATAAGATTTTCCTAGGTATAAAAAGTAGGCTTCTTCATTACAATGGCTTTGTACACTGGCGGCTAAAATACCACTTTCAGAATCTGTATCACCTTCCACGATACAAGCTCCTGCACCATCACTAAAAATCATACTGTCCCTGTCATGTGGGTCCACCACTCGGCTTAATGTTTCGGCCCCAATGACTAAGCATCGCTTGGCCATCCCCGATTTGATAAAAGCATCGGCCTGTATTACCCCTTGGATCCATCCAGGACATCCAAATAAAATATCATACGCCACGCAATTTGGGTTGCGTATGCCTAATTGATTTTTTACACGAGAAGCAATGGCTGGAATGGTATCGGTTTGAATGGTGCCCGGCAAAACGTTTCCAAAATTATGGGCTACAATAATTTGATCAATGGTTTCAGGATCAATCCCTGCATCTTGTATGGCTAACTTAGAAGCTGCTGTAGCCATTTCGGAAGTATTCATTCCTGATGCGGCATATCTTCTTTCGTAAATCCCTGTAATGTCTTTGAATTTTTCTACAATCTCCTCATTAGGCGTTGCTATCAATTCCCCATTTTCACCGTAAAAGGTATTTTCTATAAAATCCTTATTGGTTTTTATAATATTAGGTATATAACTACCCGTGCCGGTAATAATGGTTGCCATAGGGGAATCTTAGAGATGAAACAATCGGTGTAATCTAAGTTACGAATTATACATTAATTAAATGTATTTATCTCCCTTATTCCTTTTCACTTCGGCAACATATTCTTTAATAGATTGTTCTTGTTGCTTACTGCATATTAATAAAACATCCTTGGTATCTACTACGATAAAGTCATCTAATCCTTGCACTACCACCAGTTTGTCTTTGGGTGCTTTTATCATACATTTGGTTGCATCAATTACCACTACATTGTCCGAGGCTACTGCATTGCCAAAGTAATCTTTCTCCATATTATCATAGGCACTATTCCATGTACCTAAATCGCTCCATCCAAATGAGGAAGGCAATACATAAACATTACTAGCCTTTTCCATAATAGCAATATCAATAGAGATATTTGTGCATTGAGGATATATTTTTAAAATGGATTGTCTTTCGTTTTCGGTATTGAAATGTTCTTTTTCTTGATCAAATAATTCATACATTTCAGGTTGCAATTTCTCAAAGGCGGCTAATATAGAACTTACCTTCCAAGCAAAAATACCTGCGTTCCATAAAAAGTCGCCACTGTCTAAAAAGGATTGTGCAATTTCTAAGTTCGGCTTTTCAGTAAAGGTCTTTACTTTAAAAACGCCCTTGGCTACTTCTAATCCTTCATATTGAATATAGCCATAACCCGTATTCGGGTTACTAGGCTGAATGCCTAAAGTAACCAATGCTTTTATATTGGAAACAAAATCCAATGCATTTTCTACTATTTTCTGAAAGTTATCTTCTTCTAAAATTAAGTGATCACTTGGCGCCACAATAAAGGTTGCTTCAGGATCCTTTTGTGCTAATTTAAAAGAGATATAAGCAATACAAGGCGCTGTATTTTTACGACTTGGCTCTGCTAAAATATTTTCAATAGGCAGGTTTGGCAACTGCTCTTTTACAATGGCAACATATTCTTCCGATGTGACAATGAAAATATTTTCAACGGGAATAAATTTCGCATATCGTTCAAAAGTCCACTGGATTAAAGTCTTACCCGTGTTTAAAACGTCTAAAAATTGTTTTGGATAAGCAGTTCTGCTCATTGGCCAAAATCTACTTCCAATTCCACCCGCCATTATAGCTACATAATGATGTTTATTATTCATCCCTTTCATTCGTTTAATTATAAAATTCCCTCCCTCATTAAATCGTGCATATGAATCATGCCAACATAATTTGATTCTTCTGCGACAATAATTTGGCTAATGTCTTTTTGTTCCATCAATGATAGTGCATTTACTGCTAATTCATTGGGATCAATCGTAATAGGGTCTTTATGATAAATGTCTAATGCTTTTAAATCTTGTATACTTGTATGTTGTTCTAACATTCTTCTAATGTCTCCGTCGGTAATAATACCTTCCACTTTATTTTCATCATTCACTACCGCAGTGGCGCCCAATCTGTTTTTTGAAATGGTATGAATTACTTCCTTTAAACTTGTGGAGCCTGTTACACTAGGTTTTGGGTTATGATTGGCCATTTGTCCAACTGTCAGCGTTAAACGCTTGCCTAAATTACCACCTGGATGAAATTTAGCAAAATCAATCGCTTTAAAATTATTTAACTCCATTAAACAAACTGCAATTAAATCCCCCATCACCATTTGTGCAGTGGTGGAAGAAGTAGGCGCTAAATTATTTACGCAAGCTTCTTTTTCGACCGTGGTGTTTAAAACCCATTTGGATTGCTTTGCTAAATAGCTATCGGTATTTCCCACCATACCAATTAAAGTGTTACCAAATTGGTTTACCAATTGCACTAAATTTTTAATTTCAGAACTTTCCCCACTTTTACTAATAATTAAGACAATATCGTTTGGGGTAATCATGCCAGAGTCACCATGTATGGATTCTGCGGCGTGTAAAAAAATAGAAGGAGTTCCGGTAGAGTTACAGGTAGCCACTATTTTCTGGGCAATAATGGCACTTTTACCAATTCCGCTTACAATAAAACGGCCCTTCGTAGTATAAATGGCATTGACCGCTTCTTCAAAGGACTGGTCAATAAAATTAGATAGTCCATTGATGGCAGCTATTTCAATTTGTAACGTTCTATGAGCGATGGACTTGATGCTATTTGTCATATGCGTATTAACGAGTGACAAAGTTAATGTTTCATACCCTTAGAAGCCCTATTTCCAAGAAAACCTTAAAAAAAAGCTTTTTAAAAAATAGGAGTGGAGAATGCACATTTCTTTAGTTATTTTCGTTAACTTATAAGCACCAAATTTATAGAAACTGTTGATTTTAAGATATTTATAGATGCCTAAAGCAAAAAAATCCACTCCTAAAGCCCCTTCTTCCACTGCCATGAACAACTCTTTTGACAAAAAAGAGGTTTTACAGGCGCTGGAACAGCATTTTGGCTTTAAAAAATTTAAGGGTACACAGGAAAAGGCCATCATGTCTCTTCTAGGTGGCAGGGATACTTTTGTAATTATGCCAACAGGGGGCGGAAAAAGTTTATGTTATCAATTGCCCGCTTTAATGTTACCAGGTTGCGCCATTGTGGTATCTCCTTTAATTGCCCTCATGAAAAATCAAGTAGACTTAGTGAGAGGGTATAGCGAAAAAGATGATGTAGCCCATTTTTTAAATTCCTCTTTGAATAAAGCACAGATCAAAGAAGTAAAGTCGGATTTATTATCAGGTAAAACAAAGCTTTTATATGTTGCTCCTGAAACTTTAACCAAGCAAGAGAACCTCGATTTTTTTAGCGACTTAAATGTTTCGTTTTTTGCAGTAGATGAAGCCCATTGTATTTCAGAATGGGGGCATGATTTTAGACCAGAATACAGAAGGTTAAAAGAAATGATGGAAGAAATTAATAATGAGGTTCCCATTATTGCATTAACCGCTACTGCTACTCCTAAAGTACAATCTGATATTGTAAAAAACTTATCGCTTCGTGATGCAGAGGTTTTGATATCTTCTTTTAACCGCGCTAATTTGTATTATGAGGTTCAGCCAAAAGTAAAGAAAGAATTGACGGTTAAAAGTATTGTCAAATATATTAGTGGACATAAAGGGAAGAGCGGTATTATTTATACATTAAATAGAAAAACCACCGAAGAGTTGGCGGAAGTATTGGTGGCCAATAAAATAAAAGCAGTTGCTTATCATGCAGGGCTTGATCAAAAATTAAGAGCCGATCGTCAGGATCAATTTTTAAACGAGGATGCGCAGGTAATAGTGGCTACCATTGCATTTGGAATGGGTATTGACAAACCAGATATTCGTTTTGTAATCCATTATAATATTCCTAAATCCATAGAAAACTATTATCAAGAAACAGGGCGTGCAGGACGAGATGGTTTAGAAGGAAATTGTATTTTATATTACTCCCATGCCGATGTTTCTAAACTTGAACATTTTTTAAGAGACAAGCCGTTGAGTGAAAGAGAAGTGGGTGCGCAATTAATTGATGAAACAGTTGCCTTTGCGGAAAGTGGGGTTTGCCGAAGAAGAAGTTTATTGCATTATTTTGGTGAGGATTGGGAAGAAAAAAATTGCGGTAATTGCGACAACTGTTTACATCCTAAAGAAAGTATTGAAGCGAAAACAGAGTTGGTTTCTTTGTTGCAAGTAATTAAAGCATTAGATGAAAGATTTGTTGCCGATTATGTACTTCAAATATTAATGGGTGAGTATACGCCACAAATTGGTTTATATCGTCACGAGAAATTACCCGTTTTTGGAATTGGAAAGGAACAGGATGCGTTGTTTTGGAATAGCTTAGTAAGACAAGCCATGTTAGAGCAATTAATTCAGAAAGATATTGAGGAATATGGTCTTTTGAAATTGACCGTTAAGGGGGAGAAGTTCATCAAAAAGCCAAATAGCTTTAAGATTGTATTGAATCAAGTATTTGATGATGCCAATGCTGATGATGAGGAGTCAGAGGGGGGCACTAACGCTACTGCAACCACGGATGAGCCCTTGTTTGAGATGCTTAAGGAAATTCGTCAGGTGGAAGCCAAGAAAATTAAGCTGCCTCCATTTGTAATTTTTTTAGAAACATCGCTACAAGATATGGCCACCTTGTATCCCACTACCCTAGAGGAATTGGAAAGATGTCAAGGCGTTAGTAAGGGCAAGGCTATTAAATATGGTAAGCCTTTTGTAGATTTAATTGATAAATATGTTACTGAAAATAATATAGAAAAACCCGATGATTTTGTGATGAAATCTGTTGCCAATAAGTTTAGCAATAAAATTTATATCATCCAAAATGTAGACAAGAAAATACCCATTGAAACCATTGCAAAAAACAAGGGGTTGAAATTAGATGAACTATTAGAGGAAATGGAAACCATTGCGGCAAGTGGTACTAAATTAAATTTAGACTATGCCATTGATGAATGGTTAGATGAATATGATCAGGAAGACATACTTGAATATTTCAAAAACTGCGAAACCTCTTCCTTACAAATTGCACAACAGGAATTAAGTGATAACCAATATACTTGGGAGCAATTAAAAATTATGCGTATTAAATTTTTAAGCGTCGTTGGAAACTAACTGCTCCAATTAATGTGCCGAACTTGTCTTTGTTTTATCAAAATAAGTGTTCACTCTTAAAGCAGCATTCTTTCTTATACTTGTATAGTATAAATTATAATCAGCAATATGGTAGTCCTTTGTCTTAATTAAAAAATTTCCAAAGAAACGCGGTTTGGGTGTCCACAAAACTCCTTCATGATTAATAGCAGCTGCAACATTGGGAACAATTTTATTGAAATTATATAATATGGAGCCTTCGTTGAAAGTCCTTTCAACACTGGTGTTTTCACTATTCCAGGAAAGCGGGTTAGTAACAATAGATCTAAACTTTTCTTTGTCAACAAACGGCGCTTGATACCCTTCCTCAAAGGTTCTCCATGCACAAATACACCCTGTTTCATTAGGCTGATCACAAGCTTTTAAGGAAGTATACATAGCTGGATCTAATGCCATTCCAACTACATAGGCGGCAACCAATTGTTTGCCAAGTGGCTTACCATCAAAAAATTCTTTTAATATTCTAATGGAATGTGTGGAGCCCTGACTATGTGATGCAATAATAATAGGGCGACCATTATTGTAATGTGCCAAATAATATTCAAAAGCAGTTTTTACATCTTGGTAAGCTAAATCAAAAGCAGCTAATGCCTTTAATGTGTCCTCGCGATTATCCGGAGTGTAGGACTTGATATTTGCTTGTCTATATCTTGGGGAATAAATTTTACCTACTTCATTAAATACACTTGCTTGATATAAAATAGAAGAATAATCGGTATAGATATTTATTTTAGTATCATTTAATTGTGCATTCCATCCTTCTGGCATTGTTTTATCTAAATAACTAGTAGGGTAAACAAAAAAAACATCCACATCTTTCGCATTGTATGCTTGCTTTTGAAAACGTTTTGGAATACTATCAGATGGATTTTTTTTACCAGGATGGGCTGCCCAATAAGCCAGGTTGCTAAAGTCGGGTATATTTTTCAAAGAGTCTTTTTCATAGATAGGCGCATATTTTGCGTAATTGCTCTTGGAGCAACCAGCTAATAAAATGAATGCAGCGAAAACAAAATAATTACGCATAAATGAGTGTCTTTAAGTTTGTAAAGTTATAAAAAATTTTAGTCGAACCAGGTCTAAATTGGATAGTCGGGGAATAATGACTAAAATATTTTAATTTTAGGCTACTTACCGCTCAATGAACATCCAAGTATACATATCATTTTTAAAGGATGTGCTTTTGCACAGTATCACTTCATTTGGAGGACCTCAGGCCAATCTTGGTTTGCTGCAATCTAGATTTGTTCAAAAACGCAAAGATTTAACGGACGAAACGCTTTTAGAGTACAATGCCCTTTGCCAATTATTGCCAGGTGCTTCTTCTACTCAAAACATTGTATTAATTGGCTTTAAAAAAGGAGGGTATCTTTTGGCTTTTCTTACTTTATTAGTTTGGGCTTTTCCTGCATGTTCACTGATGACTGTGATTGCTATTTTGTATGACCGTCAAAACTTTTCTGCAGGATTTTTGATATTGACTTATTTAAAACCCATGTCTATTGCTTTTATTTTGAGTGCCACCCTGCTATTGTATAAAAAAGCAGTGAACAATGTTATTACTCGATGGATTTTTATAGGGGCTTCTATTTTGATACTGTTTGGATTTAAATCTCCTTGGACCATTCCATTGGTCATTATCCTTGCAGGCGTTGCCACCAATTTTAGTAAAAAAAGAATTCCTACCGTTTCCACTCCGCAGGTAAAAATTAAAACAAGGGCCCTATTCGTATTTTTATTTCTTTTTTTAGTGGCTGGTTTTTTATCGGAGAAGGCAACTAGAAATAATTGGAGCCATCAAAAAATATTTAACGTATTTGAAACCAATTATCGATTTGGTACTTTTGTTTTTGGTGGCGGTGATGTATTAATCCCATTAATGTACGAGCAATATGTTACCAGACCTTCCTCGGAGCGCATGATCCAAAGCAAAAGGGATGTTATTAAAATTTCAAGTGACGCGTTTTTTACAGGCGCCGGCATTGTAAGAGCCGTCCCGGGTCCTGTTTGGTCTGTAGCTAGTTATATGGGCGCTATTGCAGTAAATGATAAGAGTATATTCTGGCAAATTGCAGGTGCCATCACGGCAGCCTTAGGTGTTTTTTTACCCAGTTTTTTTATTGTTTTATTTGCGTTGCCTTTGTGGCAAAATCTACAAAAATATGTAATTGTACTCCGTTCATTGGAAGGTATTCATGCGGCGGTTGTGGGTATTATGTTGGGTGCCAGTTTTTATTTGTCAAAAGATTTATTACAGTCCATGGACATTATTACATGGCCAACTGTGACCATTAACCTTATTATCTTGGTGGGCTGCACCTATTTATTATATACCAAAAAAATTGCCACGCATTGGTTGGTGCTGAGTGTTGTGGCTCTTGGTATGATAAGCTTTTTATGGTAAAAGGTAAAAACCTGTTAATTTAATTCTTATAAAAGGTTTTATAACGTATCCTTGCCTAATTTTGCAGCTGAAATGAATTTCCCAAAAGTTTTTACTGTTTTGTTTTGTATTGTTTTTGTAACAACACTTCATGCCCAATATACTACCATTAGTGGTGTGGTATATGATATCAGTGGACACCATCCTGTGGAAGCTGTTGTGGTGAATAGCAATTCAAATGTTTCTATGACCGATTCTTTAGGAAGATATATTATAGTATTAAAGGCCAAAGACTCTATTTGGTTTTCTCTTTTTGGGAAAAGCTCTCCCAAATTTCCTATTGATACCATCACCGATCCTCAAAATTTCAATGTCATGATTCACGTGATGGGTTATGATTTACCAGAAGTAAAAGTGCGAAATAGTAATTACAGATTTGATTCCATTCAAAATAGAACGGACTATGCGAAATACTTTAATTATCGTCCGCCAGGCATTCGATTAAGTAACAATCAACAATTATTTGGTCCCGCAGGAATGACTATTGGGTTTGATTTAAATGAGCTTATCAATATGTTTAGGTTTCATAGAAACAGGAACTTACAGTTCCTCCAAAACAGACTCCTAGCGCAAGAGCAAGAGAAATATGTAAACTCAAGATTTACGAAGCGATTTGTTCAAAAGCTCACCCATTTAGAGGGGGATGCGCTTATAAAATTCATGAATTTCTCAAGACCCACTTATGAAATGCTGGGGCTGCTTAACGAGCTTGAACTTGGCGTATATATTGAAAAACGATTTGAAGCTTATCAAAAACCCGATTAAGCGTATTTACTTGCTTGGGAAATCCTAGCCGTTCATCTATTTTATGGCTTTAAAAAGCAATTTTTGGCTACCTTTAATGACTAAAATTGCAAAGTTTTGAGAAATTTATTATTTATCACATTATTGGGGGGATTGGCATTAGGTTGTAAGGGAAAACCCAAGAGTATTGACAAGTATGACCCTAATGCTGCTGTGTCTGTGGACATCACGATTATTTCAACCCAATCTGTTCCAAAATTAGTTGAAGTGAATGGTTCAGTGATCTCCAGCGACTTCGTTGAACTTCGTCCAGAAATCAATGGGCGTGTTACATTTTTACAAATTCCAGAAGGTAAAGTGGTGAGTGCCGGAACGGTACTTGTAAAACTAAATGATGCTGATTTACAAGCACAGCTAGAAAAAATTAAAGTACAATTAGAGTTGGCGCAAACCAATGAGCAAAGAAATAAACAATTACTAAGTATCAAGGGTATTAATCAAAGTGACTATGATGTTTCAATGCAACAAGTAAAAAGCTATAAAGCGGATATGGCGTATACACAGTCTTTAATTGATAAGACAGTGATTAAAGCGCCTTTTACAGGGCAGTTGGGACTTAGACAAATAAGCTTAGGTGCATTTATTAATACAGCTACAACCGTCGTCACGCTTCAAAAGACCGACGACTTGAAAATTGATTTTACCGTACCTGAGTTGTATAAAAATTTGGTGAAAGTAGGAACCAAAGTTTTAGTGGAGAGTATTGGTGCAGAGGCATCAAAATTTGAAGCGAATATTGTTGCCATTGAACCACAAATTATAGCGAGCTCCAGAAACTTAAAAGTAAGGGCTGCTGTGAAAGGAAAGCTTTTACCAGGCTCTTTTACAAAAATTTATTTATCTGATTTAGATGATAAAGCATCTTCTATCATGTTGCCATCTAATGTTATTATACCAGATTCAAAAACAAAACAAATTGTGGTGGTTAGAAATGGCCAAGCAAAATTTGTAAACGTGGAGACAGGTTACCGTACGCAAACAGCAGTTGAAATTACAAAAGGCTTACAAGTAGGCGATAGTGTTGTGGTAGCAGGTATGTTATTTGTAAAGGATGGCTCAAAATTAAAAATTGGGAAAGCCTTATCTAATATTGATATTACCAAATAGGTCATAAAAAATTAAGTTATTTAGATGAATATATCTGAACTCTCCTTAAAACGTCCGGTCCTTGCTACCGTGATGAATATTGCCATTATTATTTTTGGATTAGTAGGTTTTTCTTTTTTGGCATTAAGAGAATATCCAGCCATTGATCCTCCTATTATTATGGTGCAAACTAATTATACTGGGGCCAATGCCGAAGTCATTCAAAGCCAAATTACCGAACCTTTAGAAAAAGCGATTAATGGTATCCCAGGGATCAAAACAATTAACTCTTCTAGTGCTGTTGGTAATTCTAATATTACCGTTGAATTTAATTTGGGTGTTAATTTAGAAACTGCTGCCAATGATGTGCGTGATAAAGTATCACAAGCACAAAGAGCGCTTCCACAGGATTTATCAAGTCCGCCCGTAGTTTCTAAAGCGGATGCAAGTGACTTTATTTTAATGCTGACTGTTAGAAGTAAAACCAAAGGTTTGTTGGAATTAACGGAATATGCGGAAAATGTTTTACAACAAAGATTTCAAACGATTGACGAAGTGAGTAATGTGGGAGTAAGAGGGAAGCGTCAAAGCATGCGTATTTATCCCAATGCAAGTTTGTTAAATGCATACGGCATTGCTTTCAATGATATTCAAGCCGCATTGAATAAAGAGAATGTTGAGTTGCCTGCCGGCGGCATTAATGGAAATAAATCTGATTTTGTAATTAGAACCTTAGGAAGACTTACCAAAGAGTCCGATTTTAGAAATGTAATTTTAAAAGAAGATGCCAATGGAATGGTTCGTTTAGGTGATGTTGCTAAAGTGGAGTTGGGTCCGGAACAAGAGGATCAGGGGACTTATTTTAATGGAGTACCTGTAGTAATGTTAACTGTATCTCCTCAGCCTGGAGCCAATCAAATTAATATAGCGGATGAATTTTATAAAAGATTAGAAGAAGTAAAAAAACAAAATAAGTCTGATATTGAATTTGCAATTCCTATTGACAACACGTTAAATGTTCGTCGTGCTTTGTCGGAAGTAAAAGAAACCATTGTAATATCTTTTGGCTTGGTGGTATTGGTTATCTTCTTTTTCTTTAGAAACTGGTTAATTGCCATTCGTCCATTAATAGATATTCCTATTTCATTAATTGCTACTTTCTTTATCATGTACTTGGCAGGGTTCTCTATAAATGTATTAACCCTTTTAGCCATTGTACTAGCCACCGGTTTGGTGGTGGATGATGGAATTGTAGTGACGGAAAACATTTTTAGAAAATTAGAAGAAGGACTTTCATTAAGAGATGCTGCCAGAGAGGGCAGTAAAGAAATTTTCTTTGCAGTCATTTCAACTTCTATTACGCTGGCGGTAGTTTTTATGCCGGTTATTTTCCTAGAAGGTTTTGTGGGGTCCTTATTTAAAGAATTTGGAGTGGTAGTAGCTGGTGCGGTGCTGGTCTCGGCATTCGTATCTTTAACCATTACCCCTGTATTAAATGTGTATTTAAATAGAAAGGATGGCGCACATGGTAAATTCTATGAACGAACCGAGCCTTTCTTTAGAGGAATGGAAAATGGGTATAAAAATTTATTGAATGGGTTTTTAAAAGTACGTTGGGTTGCTTGGGCAATTGTAATAGCCTGCGTGGGTATCATTTTTGTTTTGGGCAAAACCATACAAAGCGAATTGGCGCCTTTAGAAGATAAAGGGTCCATCAGAATTAGTATGAACGGTGCAGAAGGCACGAGTTACGAGGATATGAAAGGTGATTTATTAAAGGCCATTAAAATAATGCAGGATTCCTTCCCAGAGCAGGCGTATACCTGGGGAAGCGTGCCTGGCTATGGTGGTGGAAGTGGAAATAGTTCTGCATCGGGACGTTTAGGATTGGTTGATAAATCAGATAGGAAAAGAACGCAATCTCAAATTGCGATGGACTTAAATAAAAAAATGAAGCGGTTTAAAAACGTTCGTGTTTTTGCCGTTGAAGAACAAACTATTTCGGTAGGAATGATGTCCAGAGGTTCCTTGCCGGTGCAGTTTATTATTCAAAACTTAGATTTTCAAAAAATCAGAACCGTTATTCCAAAATTTTTAGATGCCGCAAGAAAAGATAAAACTTTTCAAAACGTAGACGTGAATTTGAAATTTAATAAACCAGAATTGGACTTGTCCATTGATCGGATGCGTGTTCGTGACTTAGGTTTAACGACTACCGATGTAGCACAGGCTTTACAGGCTGCGTTTAGCGGGGCACGTTCGGCTTATTTTATTATGAACGATAGACAATATCAAGTAATCACGCAAGTGCCTAGATCAGAAAGAAATGAACCTACAGATATTAATAAAATTTACGTTAGAAATAATAAGGGGGAAAATATTCCTATTTCAAGTGTTCTTGTAACGGAAGAAAATAGCAATCCCCCCAACTTGTATCATTACAATCGATTTAATGCGGCTACTGTTTCCGCATCCTTAGCTGAAGGTAAAACCATTGGAGACGGAGTTGCGGCAATGGAACGCATTGCGAAGGAACAATTAGATGAAAGTTTCCAAACAGCATTAAGTGGACCTTCCCGTGACTTTAAAGAAAGTTCTTCCAATACCTCTCAGGCATTGTTACTTGCCTTGATATTAATTTATTTAGTATTAGCAGCGCAGTTTGAAAGTTTTACAGATCCCTTTATTATTATGATCACTGTTCCTTTGGCATTAGCAGGTGCATTACTATGCTTGTGGTTGTTTGGACAAACCTTAAATATATTCTCGCAAATTGGAATTATCATGCTAATTGGTTTAGTAACTAAGAATGGTATCTTAATTGTAGAATTTGCCAATAAAAAACGAGAAGCAGGCTTGCCAATTAAAGAAGCAGTATTAGTAGCGGCAGCCCAAAGATTCCGTCCCATATTAATGACTAGCTTGGCTACCGCATTAGGGGCACTGCCCATTGCCATTAGCTTGGGGGCAGCGGCTACCAGTCGCAAACCATTGGGAACCGTAATTGTAGGCGGCTTATTATTTTCATTAGTACTTACCTTGTTTGTAATCCCTTCGGTATACACTTATGTTTCAAGTAAACATCGAAAACAAGTTGATTAAATCTTATAAAATAAAAGAAGAATGAAGTGATTCATTCTTCTTTTATTGTTTTATGATCACATTTTTTATAAAATCCTTGGTTTCTTTTTCTACTGACGCTATATCTTTTGAAACAATGGGAGAAGCCAATACATGATTTCCTGCATTGGGAATGGCAATCGCTTTTTTTAAATTTTCAGCTGTGCTTATGGAGGAGAACATTTTTTTAATAGCACTTACTTTTACAACCTTATCTTGGTTGGCTTCGTCTTTATAGTAGTATAATACGAGTGTGGGTTGATGTACTTTTTGAAAAGTTTCCTTGGTCATGGTTGCTTCCATTAAATTTTGAAGTTCAACCGTAGACTCCATTCGGTAATGGGTATTCCAATATTTTGGATATTCCGAATTTTTAAATGGAATATTGGCATAGTTCCCGCCTTTCACAGCCCTTGCAATTTGTAAACCCCAAGGGTTGTTTAATAAGGGCGCGGCAGCATTGTTAATTTCAATATTGGGTGAATACATGATAAGTCCAGCAATTTCTGGAAAAGCGGCTGCCAATTGTAAAGACAAGGTTCCGCCGGTGGAAGTACTTATTAAGATTACTTTCTTTCCTAATTTTTTCCCAATCGCATAAGCTTGTTTTGCAGACTCCCAATATTTTTCCGCAGTTAAATTCATTAGGTCTTCAGTCGTATCAATACCATGTTCAGCGAGTCTAGCTAAATATAAATTGCAATGAAATGCTTTGGCAATATTTTCATGTACAGGTGCGCCTTCCATTTGGCTTGCACTAAAACCATGTAAGTAAACAATGGCATATTCCGTTGCCTGATGTAAACTATCGGCCCATATAATCCTAGCTTCATTATTTGCCTTTAGACGATGTTGTTTTTCACCAACCTGCACTAAGCTATCTAAATTAACATGATCTGAAATATTGGGAAGTGTATTATTAAAGCTAGCAGGACTAGGATGTGGTCCTAGTAAGTATCCAACTGCAAGTAATATGATAATAACACCTATTATTTTTAGGAAGCGCATACTATTCATTAATTTATTGATAAAGCTAACTTATTCGCTAATGAATAAAAAATATTTTGCGTACCTTGATATACTAAAAAGCCTCCTATGACCAATCAAAGATTTTTATCCCTAGATGTATTTAGGGGTATGACCATTTGCTTGATGATTATTGTCAATACTCCTGGAGATGGCGCTGCTACTTTTGCACCGTTCTTACACGCGCAGTGGAATGGCTTTACACCAACTGATTTAGTTTTTCCTTCTTTCTTATTTGCTGTTGGAAATGCAATGAGTTTTGTCCTGCCAAAATGGGAAAAGCTCCCCAATCGTACCGTCCTTTTTAGAATTTTTAAAAGAACTGCGCTTATATTTTTAATAGGCTACTTAATGTATTGGTTTCCATTTACTGGGCCAGTTGCAGCTACTAGAATCTTGGGTGTACTCCAACGTATTGCTTTGTGTTACGGCATTGGATCCATCATTGCTCACTATATGCATGAGCGCGTTGTTATGGTTTTGTCTGCCATTTTATTATTGACGTATTGGTATATAATTATGCATTTTGGTGTTGATGGGCAAGAACTAACCATGACGGGTAATGCAGGCTTTTTGTTTGACAAATGGTTGATGGGTGAAGCGCATATGTATCATGGCGAAGGCCTTGCATTTGATCCCGAAGGATGGTTAAGCACTTTGCCGTCCATTGTTAATGTGCTCATAGGATTTATAGTAGGTAAGTTTATTCAAGAAAAAGGGAAAACCTATGAAGGGCTAACTCATTTATTAATGTGGGGTGCCGGGTTTATATTTTTAGGATTTATGTGGAATTATCAGTTTCCAATTAACAAAAAATTATGGTCTAGTAGCTTTGTCATGTTAACGGTGGGGTTGGATATGGTGATTATTGGAACCATCATATATCGCATTGAATTGCAACGTCAATTACAATTTTCAGGCTTTTTTGAGGTTTTTGGTAAGAATCCTTTGGTCATTTATTTATGCTCAGAATTGCTCCTTACTGTTTTAAACCTGGTTCAGGTGGGGGATATGACCTTATTTAGCTGGATTTTTAAGCATGGATTCTCCTTTTTTGCCCCTTATTGGGCCTCTTTAGCCTTTGCGGTTTCTTATATGTTGGTTTGCTGGCTATTGGGTTATATATTAAATAAATATAAAATATATATAAGGGTGTAAATCTATTCAATCCTTTTTCCCCTTTTGTTTTTTTTAGGACTGTAAACGGCGTACCTTTGCAGCCTCAAAACAGTACATGGAAATAAGAAACATCGCTATTATCGCTCACGTTGACCACGGTAAAACAACCTTGGTGGACAGAATTTTACACGCAACTAAGGTATTCAGAGATAACCAAGAAACTGGGGATCTAATTATGGATAGCAACGAATTAGAGCGTGAAAGAGGAATTACCATCTTAAGTAAGAACGCTTCTGTAACTTATAAAGACGTTAAGATTAACGTAATTGATACCCCTGGTCACTCTGACTTTGGCGGTGAGGTAGAGCGTGTATTAAAAATGGCAGACGGTGTTTGTTTGTTAGTGGATGCTTTTGAAGGCCCTATGCCTCAAACAAGATTTGTATTACAAAAAGCTTTGCAATTAAATTTAAAGCCAATTGTAATTATTAATAAAGTAGATAAAGAAAACTGTCGTCCTGACGAAGTACATGATGCTGTTTTTGAATTGTTCTTTAATTTGGATGCAACTGAAGAACAATTAAACTTCCCTACTTTTTATGGTAGCGGAAAAAATGGTTGGTTTAATGATAGCTTAACACAATGTGAAGATATTTTTCCTTTAATGGATGGTATCTTAAAATATGTACCAGGCCCAGACGTGAAGGAAGGTCATACACAAATGCAAATCACTTCATTGGATTATTCTTCTTTCTTGGGTCGTATTGCCATTGGTAAAGTAGAAAGAGGTACGATTAAAGAAGGTCAAAATATTGTTTTAGTGCAAGCGGACGGAAGCATTAAAAAGAATAAAGTAAAAGAATTATACGTTTTTGAAGGAATGGGCAAGCGTAAAGTTACAGAAGTAGTTTCTGGTGACTTATGTGCTGTGGTTGGTTTAGAGGAATTTAATATTGGTGATACGATTGCAGATCCTGAAAATCCAGAAGCCTTACCTATTATTAGTGTAGACGAACCTACCATGAGTATGACCTTTAGTATTAACAACTCACCTTTCTTTGGTAAGGAAGGAAAGTTTGTAACCTCTCGACATATTCGTGATCGTTTAATGAAAGAAACTGAAAAGAATTTGGCATTGCGTGTGGAAGAAACAGATAGTGCAGATAGTTTCTTGGTATTTGGTCGTGGTATTTTGCATTTAGGGGTATTGGTGGAAACCATGCGTCGTGAAGGATATGAGTTAACTGTTGGAAATCCACAAGTATTAGTGAAAGACATAGATGGCAAAAAACATGAGCCATTTGAAATATTGGTAGTAGATGTACCCGCTGATTTTAGCGGTAAAGTAATTGACTTAGTAACCCAAAAGAAGGGCGAAATGTTAATTATGGAATCTAAGGGTACCATGCAACATTTAGAATTTGATATTCCTTCAAGAGGATTGATTGGCTTGCGTTCTCAAATGTTAACACAAACTGCAGGTGAAGCTGTAATGGCGCACCGCTTTAATGAATACAAGCCTTGGAAAGGCCAAATTCCTGGAAGAAGCAATGGTGTATTGGTTGCTAAAGGCGGCGGCACTACAACGGCTTACTCTATTGACAAATTACAAGACAGAGGTCGTTTCTTTATTGAACCAGGTGATGAAGTGTATGCAGGTCAAATTTTGGCAGAGCACATTAAGCCAGGTGATTTAAACATTAACGCCGTGGAGATGAAAAAATTAACCAACCACCGCGCCAGCGGTAGTGATGATAGTGTTCGTATCACTCCAAAAATTCAATATACATTGGAAGAATGTATGGAGTATATTCAGTTTGATGAGTGTATTGAAGTAACCCCTAAATCGGTTCGTATGCGTAAGTCAATGCTCGATGAGAACGAACGTAGCAAAGCTGCAAAGACAAATAACAATTAGAATAAACTAGTTTCAAATAGTAAAGGCCTGCGAATTTCGCAGGCCTTTTTTTTAATTTTTTTATTCAAATAATTAAATAGGTTTATTCAATGCGCTCCAGAGCATATCTTTTAATTCGACTAAGTTTTTATTAATCGCAGAGGAGATAAATATATGCGGGATGTTTTCTGGTAATTCTTTCTCAATGGCTTCTGTTAACTCTTCATCTAATAAATCTGATTTACTAATCGCAATAATAAATTCCTTTTGAAGTAATTCGGGATTGAATTCGTTTAATTCATTTTTTAAAATTTCGAATTCTTTTTTATGATCATTAGAATCGGCAGGAATCAAGAATAACAAAACCGCATTGCGCTCAATATGCCTTAGAAATCTATGTCCTAAGCCTTTTCCTTCGGCAGCGCCTTCGATAATTCCTGGCAAATCGGCAATACAAAAGGAACGGTTGTCACGATAGGCTACCATGCCTAATTGAGGTGTCAAAGTGGTAAATGCGTAATTGGCAATTTTTGGTTTTGCTGCGGTGATGGAAGACAATAAGGTGGACTTACCAGCATTCGGAAATCCAACCAATCCCACATCGGCTAATACTTTTAATTCAATTTGTTTCCATCCTTCAACACCATCCTCACCGGGTTGTGCATATTCAGGAACCTGTTGGGTGGGTGTTGCAAAATTACTATTGCCCAGACCTCCACGTCCTCCTTTTAGAAAAATAAACTCTTGACCGTCTAGTAAAATTTCGGCTTCAATCTTCCCTGTTATTTCGTCTCTTGCAATAGTGCCTAATGGAACTTCAATAATGATATCTTTTCCATCTTTACCCGTGCAATTATTTTTACTTCCATTCTCACCATCCTCTGCAATTACATTTTTATGATAACGTAAATGCAATAATGTCCAAAGCTGACTATTTCCTCTTAAAATTACATGACCCCCTCGGCCGCCATCCCCGCCATCGGGTCCACCTTTTGCTGTTAATTTATTACGCAAAAAATGTTTACAGCCCGCGCCACCATGACCACTGTGGGCGAAAATTCGGATGTAATCAATAAAATTATTTCTTTCTGACACGATATAAGATTAGGCGCAAAGTTAATCTTATTTATTGGCCTTTAAGCCATCAATTAAAATAGCCACCATGTTTTGTTCTAACTCTTGGGCAGTAATTTTTTTTGTAGAACGGTGCCAGCTTTCAATACCACTTACGGCATGTAAGAAAATTAATACCACTGTAGGGGCATCAATGGCTTTAATTTCTTTATTCCTAATACCTTCTTCTATAATAGCAGCTAAACGCTTTCTATACACTCTTCTTTGATTTTGGTAATTGGATAAATAGGGATCTGATAAGTGTTTCCATTCTCTATCACTTACGTATACCTCTTCGTAATGATGAATCATTTCACTAATATGGAAGCGAAGAATCTTTTCCATCTTTTGTAAGGAGGGGATAGACTCTGATTCAATTTCATCTAGTTTCAACACAAACTTATTGGCAACACTAAAAACCAATTCGTGTAATAATTCACTCTTTGATTTGATGTGATTATATAAACTTGCTGCTTCCACACCCACTGCCTCGGCTAAATCACGCATACTGGCGGCCTTGTATCCTTTTTCTCTAAAAAGGGTAGCTGCTTTACTCACTATCACGTCTTTGCGGGATAGATTTTTTTCGGTTTTAATTCTGGCCATAGTGGGTATTTTATTACTTGTTAGTACAAATTTACGCTTTTGAACCTTTAAAATCATTTAATTTTTTAAAAAAAATGACATTTTTGTTAGTTTTATGATTGTCAAGCACTTAGGGAAAACAGGAGGATAGATTGCTTCAGCTTAGTTAGTTCACTTTAAAATTCGTAGTTTCGCGCCTATAAAAATACCTAATAAAATGTCTTTAGTAGTTGTCGGCTCCATGGCTTTTGATGCCATTGAAACTCCCTTTGGGAAAAGTGATAAAATAATTGGTGGTGCAGCAACCTATATTGCTTGGTGTGCATCTAATTTTACACCCGTGAAACAAATTTCGGTAGTGGGTGGTGACTTTCCTCAATCTGAGTTAGATGCCTTAACCAATCGTGGAGTAAACTTAGAAGGGGTACAAATTAAAAAAGACGAGAAGACATTTTTCTGGAGTGGTAAATATCATTTAGATATGAACACGCGTGATACTTTAGAAACACAATTAAATGTATTGGAAAATTTCCAACCAGTGGTTCCAGAAAGTTATCAGGATTGTGAAATTTTAATGTTAGGTAATTTAGTCCCTGGTGTACAAAGTAGTGTGATTAAGCAAATGAAGAATCGTCCTAAATTAATCGTGATGGATACGATGAATTTTTGGATGGAAATTATGTTAGATGATTTATTACACACTATTAGCTTAGTGGACGTGTTAATGGTAAACGATAGTGAAGCCCGTCAATTAAGTGGTGAATATAGTTTAGTGAAAGCGGCTAAAAAAATCATGGCCATGGGTCCAAAGTATTTGATTATTAAAAAAGGAGAACATGGTGCCTTATTATTCCACGAGAACGAAGTATTCTTTGCACCTGCATTGCCTTTGGAAGAAGTATTTGATCCAACCGGTGCTGGTGATACCTTTGCAGGTGGCTTTGTAGCGCACTTAGCAAGGACCAAGAATTTCTCATTTGAAAATATGAAGTCAGCTATTATTTTAGGTAGCGCTATGGCGAGTTTCTGTGTTGAAAAATTTGGCACACAGCGTTTAACTGAAATTAATATGGAAGACATAAAAGGGCGCGTACAATCGTTTGTTTCTTTAGTGAACTTTGATATTGAATTAGTTTAATTTGGTGAAGTGATTCTATCCAATTAATTTTGTGTAACAATGATTAAAAATAAACATACAAAACAAATTAAAAAACCACGCTAAGCGGAAGGTCTGATTGTTTGTATGCGAATAAATATACTCAGAAGCCTTCCAAGAAATTGGAAGGCTTCTTTACTTAATAGGAGTCGTTAAAATGTAAAATATATAAAATGAAAGTTGCAGTTGTTGGTGCCACAGGGCTAGTAGGTACAAAAATGTTACAAGTATTAGCAGAAAGAAATTTTCCCGTAACGGAATTAATCCCAGTAGCATCGGCACGCTCTGTAGGGAAGGAAGTGGTGTTTAAGGGGAAGGCCTATAAAGTAGTAGGCATGGAAGAAGGCATTGCTGCTATGCCAGCGGTGGCTATTTTTTCTGCTGGTGGTAGTACTTCTACCCAGTGGGCGCCAAAGTTTGCTGAAGCAGGTATTCGTGTTATTGACAATTCTTCGGCTTGGAGAATGGATCCTACAAAAAAATTAATTGTGCCGGAAGTGAATGCAAGTGTATTAACAGCTGAGGACATGATTATTGCCAATCCAAACTGTTCTACCATACAGATGGTTGTGGCATTACAACCCTTGCATACAAAATATAAAATTAAAAGAGTGGTGGTGAGCACCTATCAAAGTGTAACAGGAACAGGTAAGCAAGCCGTGGATCAATTAATGGAAGAGCGCGCTGGTAATAAATTGGTAGCAGAACAGATGGCCTATAAATATCAGATTGATTTAAATGCGATTCCTCAAATTGATGTATTCTTAGAAAATGGATATACCAAAGAGGAAATGAAGATGGTAAAAGAAACTTGCAAAATTATGCAGGATGATACAATCAAAGTTACAGCAACAACGGTGCGTATTCCAGTAATGGGAGGACATAGCGAAAGTGTAAATGTTGAATTTGAAAATGAGTTTGATTTGAAAGAACTCATTGCAGCATTAGCGGCAGCTCCAGGGGTGGTCGTACAACAAGACGATGCTGCTCAGTTTTATCCAATGCCTTTATGGGCACATGAAAAAGACGAAGTATTTGTGGGACGTTTACGAAGAGACGAAACGCAAGCAAAAACTTTAAATATGTGGATTGTGAGTGACAACTTGCGCAAAGGCGCTGCAACCAATGCAGTTCAAATTGCGGAGTACTTGGCTGCTCAAGGGATTATTTAAGTCTATTCACTTTTTTAAGAACCCAAATGCATTTTATTCTTCTCTATCGTCATGGCCGCTAAAAAATATAAATAAGAACTAAAAGTTTGAACTCGCACTTCGTGCTCAGACATGCAGACTTTATTAACGTTCTAATTTATATTTTTCTTTACGCTATGACTCAAAGTTCAGAATCAAAAATGTATTTGGCTTCTTATTTGTTAATCAAGTCTACAAAATCTGCTTCTGATATAATTTTAATGGTAGCTATTTTTTTGGCCTTTTCTAATTTACTTCCTGCGTCCTCCCCCACCACTAAATAGTTTAATTTACTACTCACGCCACTTACAATGTGGCCACCACGTGCTTCTACCATTGCTTCGGCTTCCGAGCGTTTTAATTGGGTAAGGGTGCCAGTGAATAAAAAATGAAGTCCAGATAAATTTCCATCCACAGCGGTTGCGTTAGTTTGTATCATGTTTAATCCAAGTGCTTCCAACTCCTTGATGAGTGCAATATTTGTTGCTTCATGAAAATAATGGTAAATGCTCATAGCTACTTTCACACCTACATCATCAAAGGATTGTAACTGCTCCTCGGTTAAATTTTCTAAATCTAAAATATGGTGAATATGAGACGCAATAGTTTTAGCAGTGGTCTCTCCAACAAATCGAATACCCAATGCGTAAATTAAGCGGTATAAAGGCTGTGTTTTAGAGGCTTCGATCGCTATTTTTAAATTGTCAACACTTTTTTTCCCAAAGCCTTCTAATTTTCCAATGACTTCAAAGTCTAAATTATAAATCTGTGGAATATTTTTCAATAATTCCATTTCATAAAACTTTCGAATATTTGCATCTCCAAAACTTTTAATATCCATGGCATCCTTACTCACAAAATGTATCATTCGCTCTACTATTTGAGCCGTGCATTCAAGGCTATTGCAACGCCAAACTGCTTCTGTTTCTTCTTTCTCTAATGGGTAATCGCATACAGGGCAGGTACTGGGAAATTCAATTACCGTTTCGCTTCCTTTTCTTAATGCCGGGATGGATTGTACTATTTGAGGAATAACATCTCCAGCTCTTTCAATAATTACGGTATCGCCTAGTCTTAAATCTTTTTCTCTAATATATTCTTCATTGTGCATGGAAATGCTAGCAACGGTTACGCCGCCAATAGCCACAGCTTTTAATTTTGCAACAGGCGTAACGGCACCAGTCCGACCTACTTGAAATTCTACATTTTCTAAAATAGTGGTTGCTTGTCTTGCTTTAAATTTATAAGCAATGGCCCATCTTGGATGATGCGAGGTCATGCCCAATTTTTCTTGCAATACAAAATCATTTATCTTAATAACCAACCCGTCAATTTCATAGGGAAGACGATCGCGTTCCTCTTCAAAATGGGTGCAAAAATTAATGACTCCTTGAATATTTGAAAGAATTTTTTTTTCTTTTTGTGGTGATCTGAAACCCATATTCCATAAGAGTTCCAAGGAACCACTATGTGTTTTTAACAATTCGGGTGTCTGCGCATTTGGTGCTAAAATAAAATAGCTAATGTGATAAATAAAAGCATCTAAATTTCTTTCTGCCACCTCTTTGGGGTCTTTCATTCTTAAACTCCCAGCTGCCGCATTCCTTGGATTGGCAAGTGGAGCCAATTGCTTTGCTTTTAATTTTTCATTAAAATCGGCAAAGGATTTTTTACTCATAATTACCTCACCCCTGATTTCCATTTGCTGTATGCCGTATTCAGAAAGTGGAATGCTTAATGGAATAGATTTAATTTGTTTTATGTTCTGTGTAATTTCTTCTCCCGCAACACCGTCGCCTCTTGTGCATGCGCGCACTAGCATATTATTTTCGTAGACTAGTGAAATACTGGCGCCATCAAATTTGGGTTCTACGCAAAAGGTAATATTATCTAGTTGAGCACCTTCTCGTGCCTTGCGATCAAAGTCATTTAAGTCGTCTGCATTATAGCTATTTTCCAAGCTTAACATGGGCACCAAGTGTGCAACGGTTTCAAAATTATTATTCAAGCTATTGCCAACACGCTGCGTAGGGGAATCGCGCGTAATTAAATGGGGACTTGCGGCTTCTAGGTTTAATAATTGCTGATACAACAAATCATATTCATAGTCGCTTATCAATGGCTCGGCCACCACATAATATTGATATTCGTGAAACTTTAGTAGTTTTCTAAGGGCGCTTAATTCTATATTTTGCGGATGCTCTATGAACGCTTTTGTAAGGGTTTGGAGGCGCGATATTTCAACTTTTGTATACATGATTTTAAATGTCTGCTAAAATACAAATAGTTTTATTCTTTTATTTCGTATTTTGGCATTCGATTGCTTTTATTTTGAATTATTATGCCAGAAAATAAAGATGCCAGAGCCTTAGTGAGTACCTATCCAACCGTCCCATTGACGGTAGATTGTGTGATTTTTGGCTTTGATGAGAATTCCTTAAAGGTTTTGCTCATTAAGAGTGACTTAGCCCAGTTTCACGGTAAGTTGACCCTTTTAGGGGACAATGTCCATACGCATGAGCATTTGGATACCGCTGCTAATAGGGTATTGAAGGAAAGAACCGGGATGAATGATGTTTTCCTAGAGCAGGTACACACATTTAGCAAACCAGATAGACATCCAGGTGGAAGGGTCGTTACCACAGTGTATGCTTCCTTGTTAAATATTAAGCATCATGAATTAATCATTCATGACAATGAGCTAAAATGGCATGTGGTTAATCAGATATCCGAAATGGCATTTGACCACCAGCCCATTTTAGAAGTTTGTACCAAGTGGTTGCAAAAAAAGATTCAAGAACAACCCATTGCCTTTAATTTACTGCCTGTGAAGTTTTCATTAAGACAGCTTCAAAATGTATATGAAGCCATTTTAGATATAAAATTAGATCGACGAAATTTTAGAAAGAAATTCGCATCCATGGGCTTCTTAAATGATACCCACGAGATGGAAACACATGTTACCCATCGACCTGGCAAATTGTATACTTTTGATTTTGATCAGTACCAACAAAAAAAGAAGCATTTCATTGGCATTGATTTTTAAAATATGCCCTAGCTTCCTTATAATTTAATACCTTTATTCACCAATAAAAAGGTATACTATGTTGCATTCAATGACAGGATATGGGCGCGCGGAAACCAGTTTTAACGATAAGACTTTATTAATTGAAGTAAAATCATTAAACGGCAAGCAGTTTGATTTACGTTTAAATATCCCTTCTTTATTAAAACCTTACGAGGTTGAAATTAGAAACAAATTAAATGAGACTTTATTTAGAGGAAGTGTAGAATGTTCTATTTCTGTAAAATCAAATGGTGTATCTAAGCCCGTTAGCATTAATACGGCTTTAGCAAAATCATATTACCAACCTATTGTTGAATTGGCGAACGAATTAGGGATTGAGAAAGAAAATTTATTAAGTACTTTATTAAAAATGCCGGATGTTGTTTCTTCAACCAATGAAATTATTTCAGAGGAAGAGTGGAAGGCCATTTCAAATTTATTACAGTTGGCAATTGATCAATTAATACAACATAGAAAAGACGAAGGAAAATCAATTGAAAAAGATTTATTACAAAGAGTCGCAGCCATTGAAGAACAACAAGCCAATATAGCGGTTCACGAACCCAATAGACGTATTAAGATTAAGGACGGCCTAGTAAAATTATTAGAACAACATGTTGGCGCTGATAAGTATGATACCAATCGTTTAGAGCAAGAGCTTATATATTATATTGAGAAGATTGATATTTCCGAAGAAAAGGTAAGACTTACCAATCACTGTGATTATTTTAAAGAAGTATTAAAAGAAGCAGATGCTTCAAAAGGCAAAAAGTTGTCTTTTATTTTACAAGAAATGGGTAGAGAAATAAATACCACTGGCTCCAAAGCAAACGATATTGAAATTCAGAAGGCAGTCATCCTAATGAAAGATGAATTAGAAAAAGCAAAAGAGCAAATTTTAAATGTTTTATAAGATGTTGGGAAATAAATTCATTGCTTCTGTTTGTATTATTTTTACATTGACATTTATCACTGCTTGTCAAACTAAACAATTGTATGAACAAAACACAATTTATCCAAATCACAATTGGTCTTCCAAGCAGGTAAATGAATATGCTTTTACCATTACAGATACTTCAGCGGTATATAACGTGTTCTTTGTGATTAGGCATCATAATGCGTATCATTATAAAAATATATTTATACAGTTAAATACGACATCACCCGACAACACCATTACGAAACAATCTGTAGATTTAAATTTAGCCGATGATGCTAAAGGATGGTTGGGTGTGGGTATGGATGATATTTATGATCAACGAATTCCAGTGAATACGACCCCGGTACATTTCAAGAAGGGCTTGTATAAGTTTGCACTTTCTCATACGATGAGAGAGGATCCGCTTGAAAATGTTTTATCAACAGGCATCCGCGTTGAAAAAGTGAAACCATGATAGATATTTTCAAGAAAATAAATAAGCTTCAATTGGTTAGGGTAGTTTATTGGTTGTTCCTTGCCTATATGGTGGCAGCTTTTATTTGGTGGTATGTTACCTTAGTGAATCAGAATGAACAAATTGCCAACGTCCAATATGGAGTGATGCAAACCGGTGACCCTAACCTAGTTCAAAAAGTGCATGCGATTGAGGATTTTCAACTTAGAAAAAACAAACAATATTTAGGAGAAGGGATCACTATTTTATTTTTATTTCTATGTGGTGCTATCTATGTATATCGCTCACTTATAAAGCAGATACGCTATACCAATCAGCAGCAAAATTTCATGATGGCAGTAACCCATGAATTAAAAACACCTATTGCAATTACACAGTTGAATGTGGAAACACTCCTCAAGCGAAACCTGGATTCAGAACAGCAAAAAAAATTGCTGGAAGTTTCGCTGGTGGAAACCCAAAGACTAGATAATTTATGTAATAATATTTTATTGGCCTCGCAGTTGGATATGGGAGCGTACCAAGCCAATACACAAGAAGTTGACTTTTCTAATATCGTTGAACAAACGGTACAAATATTTAAGAATCGCTTTCAGGAAAGAAAATTTACAAGCGCAGTACAAACTGGAATCTTCATAAAAGGTGAATCGGTATTACTACAGTTATTAATCAATAATTTAATTGACAACGCAATTAAATATTCTCCAATTGAAGAGGTTATTGAAATTGAGTTATTGCAATTAAATGATATCACTAAATTATTGGTAAAAGATAAGGGGGTTGGTGTTCAAGTAAATGACAAGGAAAAAATATTTGAAAAATTTTATAGAGTAGGCGCAGAACACACGCGCTCTACAAAGGGTACTGGTCTTGGATTGTATTTATGCAAACGCATAGCCCTATTTCACAATGCAAAAATTATGGTATCCTCTAATAGTCCAAAAGGAAGTATCTTTTCATTTACATTCAGATCCAATTAGCATGGCCAATCATTTAATTTTATTGGTGGAAGATGAAGTGCATTTGCACGACGCACTAAAATTAAATTTAAGTTTAGAAGGTTATGAAGTCACTTCTGCCTTTGATGGTCCAGAAGCCTTAAAACAAATTGAAAACGCAGCCTTTGATTTAATTATTTTGGATGTAATGCTTCCTGGCATTGACGGTTTTGCGATTACGGAAATTGTAAGATTAAAAAATAATCAAACGCCCATTTTGATTTTAAGTGCAAAAAACACAACTGCCAATAAAGTACAGGGGTTAAAAATTGGCGCGGATGATTATATGACCAAGCCTTTTAACCTGGAAGAACTTTTATTGAGGGTCGCTAAATTGATACAAAAAACAAATAAAGCGGTGCAGTTGCCGAATATAGAAACATATATTTTTTCTGGCAATCGATTTGATTTTGAATCCTCGGAAGCCATCAGTTTTTCGGGTGAAAAAATACTTTTGACCAAAAAAGAAGCCATGTTGCTTAAACTATTAATAGATCATAAAAACAAGGTGGTTTCTAGGGAGCATATTTTACAAACTGTTTGGGGCTATAATGTATTTCCCAATACCCGCACCATTGACAATTTTATACTCAATTTTAGGAAGTATTTTGAGAAAGATGCTAGACAACCTGCCCATTTTATATCCATTCGTGGAGTGGGGTATAAATTCCAAGATTAGCTGCCTTTTAGGCAATCTTTTGCTAGATTTTGCGTTTAAAGTGTAGTTAATTTAAGTAAATGTCATTGTCTTCCATTCAGGATTTTGTTGAACCCGTTAATTTGGACCTTCTTTCCAAGGATGAAGGCTATAGAGATACCCAGTTAGGTAAGCATATATTAGTGAATCAGGGTAGTTTGCCTGATATTACCCATGCCGACATTGTTATTATTGGAGCTGGTGAATGCAGGGGCGCCGGATTTGCATTAAATGGCCATGAAGCCGCGGATGCCATTAGGGCCGCTTTTTATAATTTATATTATTGGCATGCTCAGGTAACCATTGCGGACATTGGGAATGTTAAATTAGGACAAACCATTTCGGATAGTTATGCTGCCATGAGAACGGTCATTTCCGAGTTAATTCTCCAAAATAAGAAAGTTGTTATTATAGGTGGATCCCATGACCTAACCCTGGCACAGTACCATGCATACACTTCTATTCCAACACTTGTAAATGCAGTGGTTGTGGATGCTAAAATTGATTTGGATTTGGAAGCGAGGCTTCCGTCGGATCATTTCTTGGAAGAATTATTTACAGGATTACCCAATCACTTGAATCATTATGCGCATATTGGATTTCAAAGTTATTTTATGCATCCACATATGCTGGAAACTATTGATAAATTAAGATTTGATTGTTTTAGATTAGGTAAAGTGAGAGAGAATATTGAGGAAATGGAACCTGCTATACGAGATAGTCATTTAATGAGTTTTGATATTAGTGCCATTCAAAATGCACATGCGCCTGCTAATTTAATTACCACTAACGGTTTTAATGGGGAAGAGGCTTGTGTTTTAATGCAATATGCTGGAATGAGTTGGAAAACAAGTAGTATAGGGCTTTTTGGATATCAGACCGAGCAGGATCAAAATGGATTAACAGCAATCCAAATGGCACAGATGATTTGGTATATTGTAGACGGGGTGCATAAGGGTAAAAAAGAATCCCCATTAACTGATATTGAAAGGTTTAAGGAATTTCATATAGCTTTTACGGATATTGACACTAAGTTTTTACAAAGTAAAAGCACGGGTCGTTGGTGGATGCAATTACATAATGAGCAATGGTGCCCTTGTAGTTATAAAGATTATTTAGTAGCTTCCAATAACGAAATTCCCGAAAGATGGTTAAGAGCATTAGAAAGAGAGTAAGCACTCCCCTACAATTTATTTTAATTACGGCATTATTTTCATTGTCTGCATGCAATGTTCAAAAAGCGCAAAAAACGCTATTAAAATCGGCTAGTTTAAAAGGAGCGCATGTAGGCATTGCGGTATATAACCAAACAACGCAAAAGTGGGTGGACAAGCATAAGAGCAGTGATTATTATACACCTGCTAGTAATACCAAAATTCAGTCTTGTTATTTAGGGATGAAATATTTAAAGGATTCCATTCCTGGATGGCAGTTTGCAGAAAATAAAGATTCCATTTTTTTAATGCCTTTGGGTGACCCCACTTTTTTACATCCAGACTTTGCCTATCAGCCGATTGCTGAATTAATAAAGACAACTAAAAAACAAGTTGTTTTGTGTTTACCTAATAACGCTGATAACTTTTCTATGTATGGAAAAGGTTGGTCATGGGAAGACTATGATCAGGATTATCAGCCAGAAAGAAATAGATTAAATATATATGGCAATGTGGTAACCGTATATAAAAAAAATGGGGGTGTTGAATTAAAGCCCAATTATTTTACAAAAAATCAAACCCTTCCAAAACAATATACTGTTTGGTCTCGTGAAAGAACAAGCAATCAATTTAGTGCAAATTCAGAAGTGATAAAAAATCCTGAGCAACAAGTGCCATTTATTACGGGTGCAAATTATACGTTGGCAAAATCGTTGATTGAGGATACCTTGCATCCTGCTTTTCCTATTGTGATCCAAAAAGGATGGAATCAATCCAATTCAACCATTATTAAAACCGTTCCAACAGATAGTTTATTAAAAGTAATGATGTACCGTAGTGACAATTTTTTTGCTGAGCAGGTTTTATTAATGACGAGTCAACAATTACTAGGGAAAATGGATGATGCTGCTATTATTGATACCATTTTAAAAACAGATTTTGCTAATTTTCCTCAGCAACCGCAGTGGGTAGATGGTAGCGGATTAAGCCGTTTTAATTTGACGACACCTGAAAACTATATTAGCCTATTGCAAAAAATGGAAGCTGAATTTCCAATGGAAAGGATAAAAGCTATTTTCGCACAGGGTGGAAAAGGAACGCTATCAAGTTATTATAAAGAGATACCTGGCCAGTTGTATGCTAAAACCGGTTCCCTTGGAAATCAAATCGCTTTAAGCGGATATATCTTTACTAATAATGGGTCTAAGTTATTATTCTCTGTATTGGTTGCTAATCATGTGAGTCCTACTTCTTATGCAGTAAGACATGCGGTAGAAGAATATTTGACCGCCATCATGAAAGAATATTAGTGTAATTAAATGATTACTTGCTAAATAGCCCGTCTAAATACCCTTCTTTAAAATCAATATAGGTGGGAGCGCCACTTGCACTTACATTAGGGGATTCACAATTAAACAGCGAGTCTATCAATCCATGCATTTCTTTTTGAGAAAGGGGCTGGCCTGCTTTAATAGCCGACTGTCTCGCCATGCATCGAATTAACTTTTCTCTTTTGCCAAATTTAATATCTCCGCTAAAATGTTTGAATTGCTCTAATAATAATTCAATTGCATTTTTTTCATTTCCAGAAATTACATCCGCAGGAATTCCCTGAATGATAAAACTGTTTTGTCCAAAAGGCTCTATCTCATAACCAATGATGGCTAAGTCCTCAATCATATCTTCTAATAAAATAGCATCGGGTACGCTCAATTCTAATACAACAGGGAATAAGCTTTTTTGCGTTGCATGAGGTTGTACACTTGCCTTTTGATATTTTTCATACAATACTCTTTCGTGTGCTAGTTGTTGGTGCACCATAATAAATCCTGCACCAACAGGGGCAAGAATATAGGTATTATTAATTTGTAATAAGGCAGCATTTTCGTCTATTAAAACAGCTGCTGAATCCTTATACAGCCCCATAGAAGAGGACTTTACAATGTACGATTCGTTCCCATTTTCAATCCCATCTTGATTTGCCGTGGTGGGTAGCTCACTAAAAAAACTTTTCCATGCTGTTTTTTCACCTTCACTTACTCTTGGAATAAAGTGCGCTTGATTTTTTTGTGTAAAACCTGCATACAAGGAACTACTTGCTGCATTATTTTTTTGCTCCTCACTTGCTGGTTTTTGAATCGCATCCAATTGCTGAATATCGGCATCTAAGGAAAAATCTAAAGAAGGAGCGATGCTAAATTGTGCCAACGCATGTCTTACTGCTGCTTGTACAAAAGCGTAAATAATTTTGTCATCCTCAAATTTAATTTCCTGCTTGGTAGGGTGTACGTTAATATCCACTTGTGCAGGATCCACGTCAATGTACAAAATATAACTAGGGAAGCTTTCCTTTGGTATTAAACCATCAAATGCATTGGCAATGGCATGATGTAAATAGGCACTCTTAATAAAACGGCGGTTTACAAAAAAGTATTGATCGCTTCTTGTTTTTTTAGCCGTTTCTGGTTTACCAACAAAGCCGGAAATAGTGAGATAGTCTGTTTTTTCGCCTACTGCTACTAGTTTTGTTTGATAACTATTACCCAGCACATGTATCGCTCTTTGTTTAAAACTTCCTGACTCCCAATGAAAAACATCCTGACCGTTATTAGTGAAACTAAAATAAATTTCAGGAAAGGCCAATGCCACTCTAGTAAACTCTTCTATAATATGTTTTAATTCGGCTGAATTACTTTTTAAAAAATTTCTTCTTGCAGGTACGTTGAAAAATAAATTTTTCATGCTTATGTTGGTACCTACTGGACAGGATACCGGGCTGGTCTCGCTTACCTGACTGTTTTCAATTTCAACACTGGTACCCAATTCATCTTCGGCTTGTCTTGTTTTTAAATTGACTTGTGCCACTGCAGCAATGGAAGCCAAAGCCTCACCTCTAAAACCCATGGTTCTAATTTGAAACAAATCTTCAATGGAACTTATTTTACTAGTAGCATGACGGGCAAAGGCATTTTGAGCATCAATGGGGTTCATGCCCTTCCCATTGTCAATGACTTGAATTAAGGCTTTTCCTGCGTCATTGATCATTAATTTAATTTCTGTAGCGCCTGCATCTACCGCATTTTCCAATAATTCCTTCACAGCACTGGCAGGTCTTTGAATAACCTCACCTGCCGCAATTTGATTGGCAATATGATCTGGTAATAAATGAATGCTGTTGGCCACTATTAAATCTTTTAAAGTGTGTAAAAGTAGTAAATTTGCCACTTAAAATCTCAACTTATGCTTAGAACAGCAGACATCAAAAAAACACCTCATCATTACCTTCCCGGTGACTTTATTTTAACGGATTGGGCAGGTTTAGCGCCCTTTTTTAAGGAGTTAACCGACAGGCCAATCAATAACAAGGCCGAACTTGAAAAATGGTTAAAAGACTTGAGTGAATTAGAGGCGTTTATTAGTGAAGATGCTTGCTGGAGACAAATAAAAATGACTTGTGATACCACGGATAAATCTTTGGAAGACGCATTTACGTATTTCTGTATGGAGATTCAACCACAAATGCAACCTTATGCGGATGCCTTAAATAAAAAATTAATTGCATCTCCTTTTACTACCGAATTAGACAAAGCCGAATATTTCACTTATTTGCGTTCAGTAAAAAAGAGCATTGAATTATTTAGAACGGAAAACATTCCTTTGCAAGCAGAACTAAGTGTGTTGCAACAACAATATGGCACTATTGCTGGTAAGATGACTATTGAAATGAATGGACAGGAATATACTTTACAACAAGCTTCTCAGTTTTTAGAAAATGAAGACAGATTGGTAAGAGAAGAAGCGTATAAAAAAATTCAAGAACGCCGTTTGCAGGATCAGGACACCATGCATGAATTGTTTACCACCCTTATTCAAAAAAGACATCAGGTAGCAGTCAATGCTGGCTTTGTTAATTATAGAGATTATAAGTTTGCGGAGTTAGGTCGCTTTGATTACACTAAAGAGGACTGCTTCCAATTTCATGAAGCCATAAAATTACATGTACTTCCCTTAATTGATAAAATTTATGATCGTAAAAAACAAAAACTGGGGTTGGATATTTTAAAGCCTTGGGATACCGAAGCGGAACCCACTGGAACCAAGCCTTTGAGGCCATTTACAGATGGTAAGGATTTGTATGAAAAATCGGTGGCTTGCTTTGAAAAACTAAACCCTTTCTTTGCGGATTGCTTGAGAAAGATGAACGATTTAAAACACTTTGATTTAGAAAGTAGAAAAGGGAAAGCCCCAGGTGGATACAATTGTCCTTTAGCAGAATCCGGTGCGCCATTTATTTTTATGAATGCAGCCGGCCAAATGAGTGATGTAACCACCATGGTGCATGAAGGCGGACACGCTATTCATTCTTTTTTAGCACACCCGCTTTCTTTAAGTGCATTTAAAGAATACCCCATGGAGATTGCCGAAGTGGCAAGTATGTCTATGGAATTATTTACCATGAATCATTGGCAATCTTTTTTTGATAATGAATCTGATTTAAACCGTGCAAAAGAACATCAGCTAGAACGCACTATTACCATTTTCCCATGGATAGCGATTATTGATAAATTTCAACATTGGGTATACGAAAATCCAAATCATACCATTGACGAAAGAACTAGTAATTGGACTTCTATTTTAAAAGAATTTTCTACCAATAGTATTGATTATACAGGGCTTGACATGTATCGCGCTATTGGATGGCAAAGACAATTGCATTTATTTGAAGTGCCGTTCTATTACATTGAATATGGAATTGCACAATTAGGCGCTATTGGCATGTGGATGCAATATCAAAAAAATCCTATTGAAGCCTTGGAAAATTATATGAATGCTTTGGCATTAGGAGGCACTAAAACCTTACCTGAATTGTATCAGACAGCCGGTTTAGAATTTAATTTCTCGCCCAACTATGTAAAAACCTTAATGGATTTTACCAACGAAGAGCTAGAAAAATTATTTTACTAATTAAGATTGCGCAGGTCCAGGATTGCCTCCTTGCGGTGGCCTGTTGTCAGGTCTTGGCCTATTCTTAGGTCCGTTATTAGGTCTTGGGCCGTTGTTATTTCTCGGACCATTATTATTACGAGGTCCATTAAAGTTTCTTGGCCCGTTATTAGGTCCATTGCTAGGTCCACGACTGTCTCTGTTGGGTCCACCGTTTCTATCATTGTTATAATTGCCATTGCCAGGACCTCTTTGTTGGTCTTTGCGACGACGATCATTTTTCTCAAGTGTCTTAAGACTTATTTGACCAACTAATTCTACAAAAGAAGACTCCACTTCCTTAGCTTTACTACTGATTACTTCTACTGCTTGCAATTCGTCCACCACGATACCTTGTTGGTTTAATTTTTTAATTTCAACAACACGATCAATGGTTAAAGGAAAATGCTTTGTATTATTAGGTAGAGTATACCACATAAGATTTTTGAAAATATCTTTCTTTATAAGGAATGCTTGACCCATGGCAGTTTGTAAAGTATCTGCATAGTCTGGAAATCCTTGTAAAGCATCTAAGTAGGTATCTAATTCAAAATTCAAACAACATTTTAAACGACCACATTGTCCGCTTAATTTAGTTTGATTAATAGATAAATTTTGATAACGCGCTGCAGTGGTGTTTACACTTTTAAAATCGTGTAACCAGGTACTACAACATAATTCTCGTCCACAACTTCCAATGCCACCTAATTTAGCGGCCTCTTGGCGAATTCCAATTTGGCGCATTTCCACTTTTAATTTAAACTCGCCAGCAAATATGCGGATGAGTTCTCTGAAGTCAATACGGTCGTCGGCAGTATAAAAGAAAGTTGCTTTTTTACCATCGGCCTGCACTTCTACTTCACTTAATTTCATTGCCAACTTAAAATAAGATGCATGTGTACGACTGCGCGCTAAAATATCGGACTCTCTGCTTTTGCTAATTTTGAAAGCCTCTATTTCTCTATCATTACTTGGCCTAAGAATTTTTTTCATGTCGGGATTAAATTCATCCGTCCCTCTCTTCTTTAATTGAAGTCTTACAAGTTCCCCGGTAAGTGATACTTCTCCAACGTCAAATCCATTCACACCTTCCACAGTTACATAGTCCCCTTTTTCAAATTGTTGTAAAGCGGTGTTTTTATAAAATTCTTTTCTGCTGCCTTGTTTAAAGCTTACTTCTACCACTTTACATTGACTATCAAGATCGTCAATAGGTAGATCACGTAACCAATCGTGTACGTTTAATCTGTTACAACCGCCCGAACTACAGCCACCGTTGCTTTTGCAACCGCCTGGTTTACCAGTTCCACATGATCCACATCCCATATATAGTAAATTCTAACTGTTATTGAATAAAAATACCCGCCCATGCCTCTTTTATCACCATCCACGCTGCTTAGGCTTCTGTCAAAATTAAGGTTTTGTTCTGAATGATATGATAGAACTTGATTCCCAAGGCCATAAATAGCATTTTTGGGTTCGCATTACGTTCAATATGGTATACAGCCTTGTCCAGTTCTTGAACAATGGCCTCCAATTGACCAACGCTTGCTATTTTATTGATTCTGAGGGCAAAATCCTTTAAAGCGGGGTCCAAAGGAATCTCGCTACCCAGTACTTTTATACGAATACTTTGCTCTAATAAGTGGTTAAAGTACTTTAAAAACTGTTTTTGAGGCTCTCTGCCTATTTTACTGATCTCTTCCACCCATTTCATCTGAGCCAAAGGGCCTCCTTTTAGGATAGCATTTAACCATTCCCTGATTTGTGTTAAAAAATCGGCATCACTATGCTGTAATAAATGAAGTGCCTCTCGGTAGTTCCCGTCCGAAATGGCTGCAATTTGAGCTGCTTTTTCGGGTTCAACATGTCCTTTTTGTATTAAGGCCGTCTCAATTTCGTGGGTGGTTAATCTTGGCACTTTTATAAATTGGCAACGACTTAATATGGTAGGTAAAATTTGCTCCTCCGAGTTCGCAACTAATAAGAAGATAGTATTGGCAGGAGGCTCCTCAATTAATTTTAATAATTTATTTCCCTCTTTGCCTAAATATTCTGGCATCCACATCACTAATACCTTATACGGGCTTTCAAAACTTTTGAAAGAAAGTTTTTTGATAATTTCATTGCATTCCTCTGCGCTAATATTTCCTTGTTTGTTTTCGGCATTAATAGATTGAAGCCAATCAAATACATTGCCGTATGGATAGCCATTTATAAATTCTCTCCACGCTTCAATAAAATTGGAGCTTAAATTCTTAGCGCCTGGTTTTTCAGTGATGCTTGGAAATGAGAAATGTAAATCGGGATGCATCAATTGACTAGCACGGTGATAGGCAGGCAATTCCGCTATTTCTTCGGGGCTATATACTTTTGGACTCGTTGGCTCCGGTGCACCAAATAAATCACCACCAGCAGATTCATTTTTATTGGGAATACTTACAATATACTGTGCAAAAGCAACGGCGAGTGGCAGTGCGCCCGATCCTTCCGGTCCCACAAAAAGTATAGCATGACTTAGTCTTTGGTGTTGTACCATTTGGACTAACTGCTGCTTTAATTTTTCTTGACCAATGACTTCACTCAATAACATGTAGTGAAGATAAGAAAAAACCGCGGTGCGGTTTTTGATGTGTAGAAAAGTGTATACATCTTTTGATGAAAGCCGTTTATTTTAAGCGGGACAAAATATCCTCACTATCGGGTTTTACGTTGCTTGGGAAATAGGCAACCATTTTACCATTTTCGTCTAGTAAGAATTTATTAAAATTCCAACCAATATTAGCATCTAAAACGCCATTTTTCGCCTTCTGCGTTAACCATTGATAAATGGGTGCAATGCTAGCCCCTTTCACGTCTATTTTATCCGCCAATGGGAAAGTAACACCATAATTCTTTTTACAAAAACTTACAATTTCTTCGTTGGTGCCGGGCTCCTGTCCGCCAAACTGGTTACATGGGAATCCAACAATTACCAATTTATCCTTGTATTGCTCATATACCTTTTCTAGACCTTCATATTGAGGCGTATAGCCGCATTTGCTAGCTGTATTTACGATTAAAATCATTTTCCCTTTAAAAGAAGCAAAATCAATTTGCTTTCCGTCAATACTATTGACTTTAAAACTATGTATGCTTTGGGCGTTGCTTAATGTAGCAATGGCAACAAAAAATAAGGTAGCTAGAAATTTCATAAAATTGTTTTTATAATTAAAGATAACAAGATTCGTCTAAAATGGTTTACTGAATCTGCAGATAATATGTAAATATAGGGCGTATGAATTAATAATAGGTATAGGCTGCAGCGGCAATTTGTATGCTTGCGGGTTGGGCTTGCATTAAACAAGTGTACGCAGTTTCTAGGGTGGCACCTGTTGTAATAACATCGTCTATGATGAGTAAGTGCTTTCCTTTAAGTGTATTGAATTGATTGAGTGAAAATAGGGAATGGGTCTCTGCGGATCTTTGTAAACGGTCCTTGTGGGTTTGAGTGTCTCCTTCCTTGGACTTGAGCAGTCCATTAAAAATAGGAACTTGGTATCCATTGGCAATGATGGCCTCGCAAATAATTAAACTTTGATTAAACCCTCTTTTTTTCATTTTTCGTTTACTTATCGGAATGGGTATTAAATAATCTATTTGACTATATTTTGGGTTATTGATGAGTTCGTTTGCCATAAGCCTTCCAAGTAGGTAACCCGCTTTTTTATTTTGTTGATACTTTAATTCAAAAATAATTTGTTGAACGATACTTTCTTTGGTAAAAAATAACACAGCCATTGCATTTGAAATATTGGCGCGCCCCCAAAATATTTTTTCAATGGGATTAGTTTGCATTTGTTCAAAATGCGTAAAAGGCAATTGTGTTTCACAGGCATCACAAATAATTTGCTCCTTGCGAAGCTCATCCATACTACATTGCAAACAAATATGCGGGTAAAAAAGATGCTGTAAAGCTTGTAGATAGGAGCCTATGGTATTTATCCAATGCAACATGTTAAAAGAATAGGCGATAAGCTTCGTCTACTCTTTCCACTGGGATAATTTGAATACTATGTTTTTTGGGCTCAATACCTTTGCTGTTGAATGCAGAAATATAAATTTTTTCGAAGCCTAGTTTTTCTGCTTCTGCTATACGTTGCTGAATTCTATTCACTGCTCTAATTTCTCCATTCAAACCCACTTCTCCAGCAAAGCAAATGCCTTGTGGTAGTGGAATGTCTTCATAAGAAGAAAGCAGTGATAATATAATGGCAAGATCTAAGGAAGGGTCTTCTATTTTTAGGCCGCCGGCAATATTTACAAAAACATCCTTCATGCCAAATGCAAATCCACCGCGCTTTTCCAGCACCGCTAATAATAATTGTAGTCTTCTTAAATCAAATCCGGTGACCGTTCTTTGAGGTGTGCCATAAACACTTTGGGTCACCAATGCTTGCACTTCTATTAATAGTGGACGCATGCCTTCCATAGAGGCAGCAATGGTACTTCCACTTAGGGATTCATTTCGTTGTGCAATTAAAAATGCGGATGGGTTGTTCACTACTTTCATGCCCTCTCCCGTCATTTCATAAATACCCAATTCACTAGTACTTCCGAATCTATTTTTCAAAGTACGCAACATTCTATAGGCGTAATGACGGTCCCCTTCAAATTGAAGTACGGTGTCCACCATATGCTCTAAAATTTTTGGACCTGCAATGGTTCCTTCCTTGGTAATATGACCAATTAAAAATACAGGGGTACCTGTTTCTTTCGCAAAGCGTTGAAATTCCGCAGCCGTTTGTTTTATTTGAGATACACTTCCTGCCGCCGCTTCAATGGTATTAGATTCAAGGGTTTGAATAGAATCCACAATCACCACAGTGGGCTTTAATTTTTTGATGGCTTTAAAAATATCCGAAGTACGTGTTTCCGTGAGTAAGTAAAAATTTTCGTTTTGTAAATTTAAACGGTCGGCGCGCATTTTAATTTGCTGAATGCTTTCCTCACCACTAATGTATAAAACAGTTTGATCCTTCATCATCAAACCTTGTTGTAAAAACAAGGTACTCTTTCCAATGCCTGGCTCGCCTGCAACAAGCACAATAGAACCCAATACGATGCCTCCGCCCAATACACGATTAAGTTCGGGGTCGGCACTACTAATTCTTTTTTCTGATTGACTATTTACTTCGTTGATGGCAATTACTTGCGTGCCTTTTTGTTGGGTGTTATAATCATCCCAACCTGTATCTTTCTTTTCTCCTTTTTCTACTAATTCCTCAGTGAAAGTATTCCACTCATTACAAGCAGGGCATTTGCCCGCCCATTTCGCAGATTCATAACCACAATTATTACAAAAAAAGGCCGATTTAGCTTTGCTCATACCTTAAAGATAAAGGCTATTTGAATTATTTATGAAGTAAAAACCGAAAATAGTTTTACAGCTTAATTTCTTCCTGCTGGTCATCCAAGAATTTATATTCTACCAAATGACTACTATTATCAGGTTGAGAGGACAGCTTTAACTTATACTTGCTTTTCCACTTTTTAATGATACTCCTAAATATTCCCTTGGTTAAATGAGAATGGATAATAGGGTGTACTAGTATTTGAATATGCTTGTGTCCATGGGTAGCCAAATAGGAAAGCTTTTTTTCCATCTCATCTTCTAACAATAAGCTTGAAGTGATCACTCCGGTACCCTTACAAGCCGGGCAATCCTCGGAAGTATTGATATTCACCTCGGGTCTAATTCTTTGACGTGTTGCTTGCAATAAACCAAATTTGGAAATAGGCAATACAGAATGTCTAGCACGGTCTGTTTTCATAAACTCGTCCAATGCTTCCTGTACTTTGCGTTTATTTTCAGGAAGCTTCATGTCAATAAAGTCTATAACAATGATGCCCCCAATATCTCTTAGTCTTAATTGACGTGCAATTTCTTCGGCTGCTTCTAAATTAGTTTGAAAGGCGTTCTCTTCCTGGTTATTGCTCACACTTTTGAATCCACTGTTTACATCAATCACGTGAAGTGCTTCGGTATGTTCAATAATTAAGTATGCACCGCTAGGTAAGTTCACCGTTTTGCCAAAAGAAGATTTCACTTGCTTAGTGATACCATACTGGTCAAATATTTCCTGATCGCCGCTGTGTAAACTTAAAATATTTGCTTTCCCTGGGGCGATTCTTTGTAAATAGCTTAAGGTAATGTCAAATATTTTTTTATCGTTGACTACAATTTTGTTGAAGTCCTCATTTAATAAGTCTCTTAAAATACTGGTTGTCTTGCTCGCCTCACCCATAATACGAGCAGGAGCTATACCCCCTTTCAGGTTGGCTTGTATATTTTTCCAATTCTCTACCAAGGTCAATAAATCCTCATGCAATTCGGCCGTAGATTTTCCTTCGGCAGCCGTTCTTACAATAACACCAAAGTTTTTTGGTCTAATAGACTCCATCATTTTTTGAAGACGCTTACGCTCCTCACCACTATGAATTTTTTTTGAGACCGCAACAATTTCATTAAAAGGCGTTAAAACAATAAATCTACCTGCTAAGGATAACTCGCAAGTTAATCTTGGTCCCTTTGCTGCAATAGGCTCTTTTAAAATTTGCACCAATATATTGGGCTTGCCATTTAATACTTCACTAATCTTTCCTGTTTTGACAATTTCAGGTGCGGTTTGAAATTTAGAGAAATCAAAGCTGTTATCATTATTATTAACAACTTCCTGCGTGTACTTAATAATGGATTTAATGTAAGGGCTTAAATCGGTATAATGCAAGAATGCATCTTTCTCAAATCCTACATCCACAAATGCAGCATTAAGTCCTGGAATAATTTTACGCACTTTTCCTAGGTACAAATCTCCCACAGCCCAGCGGGTATCCATTTTTTCGTTATGGATTTCCACCAATTTCTTATCCTCCAACAAGGCTATTTCAACCCCATCAGCGGAACTATTTATAATTAATTCTTTATTCACTTATAGCAACTTTTTTAAAAACATATAGCAGGCCACCGTGATAGCTTAGCTAAATGCTTTATAATTTTTGTAAACACGGCCACTTTACGAAGAAAGGAAAAGGTAAGGTAAAGTTGCTAAGTAGAAGGGTGGCGTGCATTTGAAAAGAATACTAGTGTGAGCCTATTACAGAAACACACTAGTATTTAGGAAGAGAACTATTTATTCTTCTTCTTATGACGATTCTTTCTTAAACGTTTTTTTCTTTTGTGCGTCGCAATTTTATGACGCTTTCTTTTTTTACCACAAGGCATGTCCGATATTTTTTGTTATTAAAAATCTTATTTCTTCAACTCTTTAATTCTTTTATCAATTGCATCTTTAGCTTCTGGGTTATCTATCAACCCTTTCATCTTTGAATACCACTCTATCGCTAACGACTTTTGATTACTTAGCTCATAACACTCTGCAAGGTTCACCATAGCTTCCATGTTTTTTGGCTCCAACTTTAGGATGTTCAAAAATCTTTCAATGGCTTTTGGATATTGCCCCGATTTTTTACCCCCCAATCCTAACATCATATTTCCATAAATATTTTGCGGATTTTTATCTACTACTTCTTTAACTTTTAAAATGCCTTGCATAGGGTTGTCTGAAATATTTCCAAACAAATAGCAGGCGCCTAAGTTAATGATGGCTGAATCATTTTTTGGGTTGATTACCAATGCTTTCTCTAAAAGAACTTTCGCATTTGCTGCTATCCAATTTTGAATGGCAGGGGGTGCTTCCTGTGTTGCTAGGTTATCTACCAACAGTTGGGCTGCAAAAGTGAGGCTTTTTTCAGAATTTTCCAACAAAGCAGCACTGTAAGTGTAATATAAATATGGTTCGATCCTATGTGCGGAGTCGGCCCAAAACTTAGATAATTGTCTATATATTACAGCTCTATCAGCTGGTGATTTAGCTGTATTTAATTGATTTTCAATACTTAACAAAGAAATTTTCTGTGTACCGGTTAATGCGGTTTTAGCGCCATCAAGGATGGTTTGAGTACTAATTGTTTGATTTTCAGTATTTTCTTTTCCTGCTCCAGGGCCCTCTTTTTTACTTCTAGGGACAAAAATAATGACTGCTACACATAAAAGCGTGGCAATTAAGACAACAATGAACTGAGGTTTTTTCAAAATTCGACGATTTCCAGCAAAGGTAATTACTTACGACTGCTTTTCACCTCGTTTACGAATTCTTTTGCAGGTTTAAATGCTGGAATAAAATGTTCAGGAATGGCTACCGCAATATTCTTTTTAATATTACGCCCAATTTTAGCGGCTCTTTTCTTAGTAATAAAGCTACCAAACCCACGGATATAGATATTCTCGCCGTTTGATAAGCTTTCTTTTACTTCCTTGAACATCGTTTCCAAAGTAACTAGAACATCCACTTTGGGAATTCCAGTTTTCTCGGAGATTTGATTGATGAGATCAGATTTTCTCATGAAGTTGATTTTTGGGTTTCAGTATTAAAAATAAATTAAATTTTAACTTTTTACAACTAATTCATCATTTATTTATATCGAATTGTCCATTATTTTAGCATAATATACATATATATTTATTATATATAATAATAGTATAATTTATAATGTATCAATTTTAGACAAAAAATAGGTCAGAATTCATCATTTTTACCCAATTTTACCCAAAATGAATACCCTTTTTTGCGAATTACTTCTAAAATGGAATAAAAAGTCAAACCATCGACCCATGCCTTGGAAAGGGGAGAAAGATCCCTATAAAATATGGCTAAGTGAGATTATTTTACAACAAACCCGGGTGGAGCAGGGATGGGCTTATTATGAAAGATTTGTAAAACAGTACCCTACGGTACAAAAATTGGCTGTTGCTAAGGACAAAGACGTTTTTAAATTATGGGAAGGCTTGGGTTATTACAATCGTTGCAAAAATTTACTGTTTACAGCAAGACATATTGCCAGTAATTTAGATGGAATTTTTCCTAAAGACTATGAGGCACTTTTGCTTTTAAAAGGAGTGGGTCCTTATACTGCTGCAGCCATTGCTTCCTTCGCTTATAATTTACCACATGCAGTGGTGGATGGAAATGTGTTTAGAGTATTTGCTCGATATTTTGGCATACCCACCGCTACAGATAGTAAGGAGGGGTTAAAAATATTTAACGCGATTGCATTTGAAAATTTAGCAAAAAAACAAGCTGGCATGTACAATCAAGCCTTAATGGATTTTGGGGCCACAATGTGTAAACCTATGTCACCATTGTGTTCCAAGTGTTTGATGCAATCCTCATGTGTTGCGTTTAATGAAAATAGTGTAGGTCAACTTCCCTATAAAGCAAAGGTGATTCAAAAGAAAAAAAGGTATTTTGATTTCTTATGCTTGATCGCTGGAGATAAATGGTTTATCCAACAAAGAACTGCGAGAGATATTTGGGCGGGCTTATACCAATTTTATGTAGTTGAAAATGAAAAATTAATACCAGCCCAGGAGCATTATTTTAAAGAGGTCCTTTCTAATCAATTGTTAATTAATAAAGAGGTTGATAAAATTGAAGTCGTTAAAAAAGAGTTTCAACAACAACTCACCCATCAATTGCTATCACTCAGGTTCACAAAAATTTATTTAAAAACGATACCTGCGGCATTAGAAAAAGGCAAGTGGGTTAAAATGAAGACCCTGATTAAATATCCTTTCCCTAAAACCATAATTGATTTTTTATCACAAGAAGGATATTTGGACTAATGAAGAAAGGTATCTCACCATTCATACTGATTTTATTGTTAACTTTCCACTCATAAAATAGACGCTATTTTGGACTATCATTCGAATCATTTAAATTTATTATTGACGACTGTTTCCAGCCCAGCGCAGCAAGATGCATTGCTTTTTTTTGGCATGATCGTTTTATTGTTTTTATCCTTTGCGATTGCAGGATCCGAAGTGGCATTTTTTTCTTTGTCTTATAAAGACATTCAAATTCTAAAAACCAAGCACAATAAAGCATTAAAAAGAGTAGTGGTTTTATTGGAGTATCCAAATAAGTTGCTCACCAGTATGCTTATTGCCAACAGCTTTATTAATATCTGCATTATTTTAATTGCCAACACTTTAATTAATCACCTTTTTGTTTTTGATCAAATCACCATCCCGGGTTTTGAGTTTATTGTAAAAGTTTTATCTGTAACCTTATTGCTTTTATTTTTTGCAGAAATTTTACCTAAAGTAATGGCTACTCAAAACAACATTCGATTTGCTCAAAGTTTTGGTGGCATTATTCAAGTTGTTTATTTTATTTTTTCAAAGCCCAGTAATATAATGGTAAAGTATACCAATATTATTGAAAACAAATTAGCAAAAAAGAGTTTTGGTTCCACCTATAGTTTAGAAGAATTGGATCATGCCATAGATTTAACGGCTTCTCCCAACGAGCAAGAAAGTGAAAAAAAGATTTTAAAAGGAATTGTCAAGTTTGGAAATATTACGGTGAAGCAAATTATGAAGACCAGGTTAGATGTATATGGAGTAGATGCCTCTATTGGTTTTAGTGAATTGTTGGAGCATATTAAGGAACATAATTATAGCCGCTTTCCTATATTTAAAGAGGACCTAGATACCATTGTGGGTATGATTCATACCAAGGATGTGCTTCCTCATATTAATGAAACAGTTGAATTTAATTGGGCTTCATTAGTAAGGCCCGCTTTTTTTGTGCATGAACAAAAAATGATAGAAGATTTATTGCAGGAATTTCAACTAAAACGAATTCACTTTGCCATTGTGGTAGACGAGTTTGGAGGCACAAGCGGTATCATCACTTTGGAAGATATTTTAGAAGAAATTGTGGGGGATATAAAAGATGAATTTGATGAAGAAGAATCCATGGTTAAAAAAATTGACGATTTTCATTATTTGATTGAAGGCAAAACGCCCATTATTGATTTATGTAATTTTATCAATGTGTCTTCCAGTATTTTTGATCAGGTAAAAGGAGAGAGTGATACGGTGGCTGGATTATTTTTAGAACTGGCAGGTGTTTTCCCTACCTTACAACAAGTAGTTAAGTATAAGCAATATAGTTTCACTGTGATTGAGATAAAGAAAAACAGAATTCACAAATTGCAATTAATTATTTCACCCCAACTAGCTGTACCTGTCGAAAATGCGTAACTATTATTATTTCATATTTGTATTAGGCATTTGTACCCTATTCGCATGCAATAGTCCTTTAGTTCCAAAGCCTAAAGGGTATAGCCAACTTCATTTCCCTGAAAAAAAGTATCAGCCCTTTAATGAACTTGGCTATCCTTATGCTTTTGAGTATCCTATTTATGCCAATATTAGCAAAGAAGTGAATTACTTTGGAGAATCTAAAAAGGAAGACAATTGGATTAACATCAATTTTCCAGATAACAATGGCACTGTTTATGTTAGTTATCGTGCCATTCAGCCCGGTCAACTGGATACCTTAATTAGAGATGCGTATACTTTTGTAAATAAACACAATAGTATGGCTAATTCCATTCAGGATTCTATGTTTACCACAGCCAATGGCATTTCGGGTGTTTTTTTTCATATTGGGGGTGATGTCGCTACCAATTATCAATTTTTTTTAACGGATTCCACCCATCATTTTTTCAGAGGGGCGCTTTATTTTGATGCCACGCCAAATGAAGACTCTCTTGCACCGGTGAATGCCTTTATTTTTAAGGACCTAACCCATTTAGTAAATACATTTCGTTGGAAATAATTATATCTTTACTGCATAATTTTAACTATGATAATTATTGATTCGGTTTTAGTGAGTGACGAGATAGTTGAAGAACAATTTGTTTGTGATTTAACAAAATGCAAAGGGGGCTGTTGTGAAGATGGTGATGCAGGTGCGCCTTTGGAAAATAAAGAAAAAGACTACATTAAAGAATACTACGAAATCGTTAAGCCTTATATGACCAAGGAAGGCATTAAGGAAGTAAATCAGGTGGGTCAGTTTATGTATGACAGAGAATTTGGCTGGGTAACGCCCACCATTAATGGGCAGATATGTGCTTATGGCTTTAGAGATGAAAAAGGCATTATTAAATGTTCATTTGAGCAAGCCTATAATGACGGCAAAATTCCATGGAAAAAACCCATTAGTTGTCATTTATTTCCCATCAAAATTACCAAGAGCAAATCAGATCCTGGTGTAGAATATTTGAATTACGAACCAAGAGAAGACTTATGCGCTGCGGCTTGTTCATTGGGTGTGAAGTTGAAAGTACCCGCTTATGTATTTTTAAAAGATTCAATTATACGAAAATATGGAACTGAATTTTATGAGGCCCTAGATGCATCCGCTAAACACCTTCAAAAAAAATAATTTATCATCATGCAAAGCATTTACGCCGATTCGTTTTTAGAAAAAAGTGCTAGCAAGGCTTTAGACCTTGAACACCGACGTAAAATTAATTTTAACATTGGCAAGTACAATGCAGTGGTGCCAAAAGGGAAAGAGCAATTTACCGATTTAGAACGTGTGAGAGAATTGTCAAAAAATAGAAAGTGGGAGGCCATAGAACACCTGGACTTATATTTAACACAATTTGAGGATCAAATTACAAAAAGAGGGGCCAAGGTATTTTGGGCCGAAGACAGCGAACAAGCTTTAAATTTTATTGGTGAAATATGTGCAGATAAGCAATGTAAATCCGTTGTGAAAAGTAAGAGCATGGTGACGGAAGAAATACATTTGAACACTTATTTAGAATCTATTGGTGTAGAGAGTGTGGAAACTGATTTAGGCGAATATATACAACAGTTGGATGGGGAGGCTCCATATCATATTGTTACGCCTGCCATGCATAAAAGCAAAGAAGATGTTGCCAAATTGTTTGCCGAAAAATTAGGTACAGACATTAACCTCACCCCAGAGGAACTTACACTTGTTGCAAGAAAAAATTTAAGAGAAAAATACGCGCATGCGGAAATTGGCATTACTGGTGCTAATTTTATTTTATCTGATATCGGAGGTATTGCATTAACTGAAAATGAAGGGAATGCAAGACTCACTGCTTCCTTACCAAAAACACATATTGTAATTGTAGGAATAGAAAAAGTAATCCCTTCTATCACGGATTTAGGATTATTTTGGCCCTTACTTTCCACTTTTGGAACTGGTCAACAAGTTACCGTTTACAATAGCATTATTACAGGACCTAGACAAGCCGGTGAATTAGACGGCCCTGAAGAAATGTATGTGATATTACTTGACAATGGTCGTACCGAATTACTAGCGAATAGTAAAAGTAGAGAGGCGTTATATTGTATTAGATGTGGGGCTTGTTTAAATGCATGCCCTGTATATAAAAATATTGGTGGTCATGCTTACGAAACCACGTATAGCGGACCTATTGGAAGTGTTATTACTCCGCATTTAAGAGGTATGCATGATTATAAGCATTTAAGTTACGCATCAAGTTTGTGTGGCAGCTGTACCGAAGTTTGTCCTGTGAAGATTAATCTACATGAGCTTTTGTTAGAAAACAGAAGAGAGTCGGTGGTGGCTGGAGAAAGTGATTTTAGTGAAAAGTTTGCATGGAAAATTTGGAAACAAACTTCCATGAGCAGACGTTTAATGAATCAAGGAAATGCCAGTATTAAAAACTGGATGGTTAATAAAATGTTTAAAGGGTGGACGCGTCAAAGAGCACCTTTATCATTCTCTAAAAAAACGTTCAATCAGCTTTGGAAGGAAGCGCATATTAATGACTTGTAAAAGCTATTATTACATTCCATCTGCGTCGGAGATGGCTTCTACTGGATCTTTTTGTTTCTTTAAACTTCGGTTCACCAAATATACCCCGGTGAGTGTACAAATCGTTCCTAAAATACTGTTCCAAGTAATTTGTTCTCCTTTAATAAGTAATGACCCTACCCATATTGCAACAATTGGATTGATATAAGCATATAGGGATGCAATGGCTGGGTGTAAATTTTTCATGCTATATATGAAAGATACAAAAGCAAAAATAGAGCCCCCAATGACCATATAAATAATGACCCCCCAAGAGATGGCAGGAATTTCTGTGATAGCAATATAATTTCCAGAAAGAAAAGTGAATAATCCCATGACAATAGCGCTTATAAACATTTGCCATCCAATAGAATAATATTGATTTATATCTATTTTAGTTCTTGAAATAATGATTGACCCAACACTCCAAGTGAGCATTGCAAACAAAGACAAGCCAACACCCAATGCATAGTGTCCGCCATGCACTTTTAAACTGTCTTTATAAAAAATAAAACCAATCCCCACTAGGCCCAAAACCAATCCTAGAAAGGTTTGTGGCGTAATTTTGATGGCTTTATAATAATACCTTTCAATGAGTACTACTGATAATGGGTAGAGCGCAGCGATTAAGGCAGCTAGTCCGCTTGTAATAAATTGTAATCCATAAGTAGCAATACCATTAGAGGACACAAACATTAAAAAAGCCATTGGAATTAACCACCTAAATTGTTTAGCAGTTGGAAACTTTTCTTTTTTAATCAATAGAAAAAATAAAATATAAATCCCCCCTCCAAAAAATTGACGGATACTCGCTAGTTCAAATGCGGGCATATGGGCTACGCCCATTTTGCTGGCAACCCAGGTGGTTCCCCAAACAATACTGGTTACGGTGAGTGCTAAATATGCTTTTTTTTGATTGGACATGTAGGAGGGATACCCAATATTAATGTTTAAAATGTCGTAACTGTGTCATGACCATTGCCAAGCCATGTTCCTGACAATATGCAATGCTATCCTTGTCTCTTACCGAGCCTCCTGGTTGTATATATGCTTCAATTCCTTCGGCATGCGCAATACTTACACAATCGTTAAAAGGAAAGAAAGCGTCGGAAGCAAGTGTTGCTCCTTTCAAATCAAAATGAAATTGCTTTGCTTTTTCAATCGCATGTCTTAATGCATCTACTCTTGATGTTTGACCACAACCTTTGCCTACCAGTTGTTTATTTTTGATGAGCGCAATGGCATTGCTTTTTAAATGCTTGCAAATAATATTTCCAAAAATCAAATCTTCTTTTTCAGCAGCTGTGCAAGGTCTTGCACCTACTTCATCCCAGTTCGTATAATTACCCGTATCTAAGCCTTGTTCTAAGGTTCCATTTAAGATAGACTTTTGTTGGGTTGGTTTTAAAGTCATGCCATCCTTGCTTTGTAAAAGAATACGATTCTTTTTAGCGGACAAGATAGTGAGCGCATCTGTATCAAATGCGGGGGCAATTAATACTTCAAAGAAAATTTCTTGTATGGCTTCGGCTGTTGCTTTGTCAACAGTGCCATTGGTTACCAACACACCGCCAAACGCACTTTCTGGGTCGCCTGCTAAAGCGGATGTCCATGCTTCAAATACAGTATCTCTTTGTGCAACACCACATACATTGGTATGTTTAATGATGGCAAAGCTTGTTGTAGGCAGGTCGCCAATTAAAGCAATCGCAGCATCTACGTCTACTAAATTATTATAGGATAGTTCTTTTCCGTTTAATTGAGTGAACCAAGCATCTAAATTGCCATAGAAGGTAGCAACCTGGTGTGGGTTTTCGCCATAACGTAATACTTTTCCTGTGGCCGGGTTAAAATAATTACTAATGGCAATATCATAATGCATGACTACCTCAAAAGCCTTTGCAGCAAAAGCTTTTCTTTGTTCTAAAGTAGTAGATCCATTTTGAGATAAGAGCAGGGCATTTAGTTTTTGGTAATCATCTTTTGCAGACAATACAACTAAGTCACGGAAATTTTTTGCTGCCGCGCGAATCATGGAGGGCCCACCAATATCTATTTTCTCGATAATTAATTTTTCTTCCTCGGTGCTTTTAAGTGTTTCTTCAAAAGGGTATAAGTCTACAATGACCAAGTCTAATTCAGGAATTTTATACTCCGCCATTTCTGCAATATCCTGCGCTTCATAACGACGTCCTAAAATACCCCCAAAAACGGAAGGGTGTAGTGTTTTTACCCTGCCACCCAAAATAGAAGGATACCCCGTTACACTTTCCACAGATACACAAGGGATGCCTAAATCCTCTAAAAACTTTTGAGTTCCGCCTGTAGAGTAGATGGTAATATTTAATTGATGTAATGTTCTTGCTAAGGGTTCTAAGCCGTCTTTGTAGAATACAGAAATGAGGGCTGATTGTATTTTCTTTTCCATAGGCAAAGTTAACGCCTTCCCTGTTTTTTGGCGGTTCAGATTTTCCACATAAAATTGGGTTAGCTGAATAACTTTAGTACTGTATAACAGGTTATAAGGCCTAAAACAGCAAGGAGATAACTTGATTTTTTTTGGTAAATCCATAAATAAACAAATAAGAGTAGCAGGTAATACCCGATCACTTGAAGGACACTCATTGTAATTTGTAGGGTACCCGCTTTGGTATTTAGGAACCATTGCTGGACAAACTGATTAAAAAATTGAATGTATTTTACTACAAGCATACCCCCATATATGGCCAATCCCTTAGGGAGTATCAAAATAATGGCCAATCCGTAAAGTATGATATTACTTAAAGGCACCATGATAAAATTGCTTACGAGCACCCAGCTAGCCGCTTGGTGAAAATGTAACAATAGGATTGGGAATGTAGTGAGTTGTGCAGCTAGACTCACACAACAGTTGCTCCATAAAAACCGTATGATAGGATTGTCTATATCCACAGAAGTATATAATATTTTATAAAATAGATGTATGCCGATGACTGCAGCATAAGACAATTGCAAACCAATATGTTCTATTCCCCGCACATTTGTTAATATAAGAATGAGTATACCACCTGCAATTGTATTTAATGTAAAACTGGATAACGCATAAAAATTTCCTAGTAAATAAATTGAAAAAAATACCGATGCTCTAACAATGGAAGGGCTTGCGTTTGCCATGAAGGTATAAGTCCATACTAAAATAAGTAAGATGACTATTTCAATAATATTGAAAATTTTGTTTTTAGGAAAATAACTGGTAAGCCTTTTTAATGATTTAAATAATATATCTAGATGCATTCCGCTAATCGCAATAATATGTATAATGCCTAATTGGGTGTAAGCATTCACTAATGCTTTATTCATATCCATTTTTACGCCTAGGAGCAAAGCAAGCGCAAATCCATTGGCCTCTTTGGGAATAATGGTTTTATTTATTTTCTCAATAAGTACATTGCGACAATAAAGTACATAGCTATTTATGGAAGAAGGTAATTCATAATGGGATGGGCTACTTGTATTCCATTGAATAACGGCCCCCCAACTCATTAAGCAAATCATTACTAGTATTCCTTTTACAACTGGCCTGCTTTGTAGTTGAAGGCAACTGTATAAAATAGTTAATTCTAAGAGCAGTAAGCAAATTAAGAACAAGGGCGTCGAAAAAAAAGAAAGTTTAGCAAATCCATTTGAAATCATTACGCCCAATAGGAGCAGACTACTAATAAAAACCAATGGATGCGCAGCCCGCCAATAGGTATAGGATTTTTGCATGTAGCAATGTATGCAAGGCATGCAGTTGCCATGATTCGGAAATTACTTCGAACCGATAAGAAAG
>CANJPH010000003.1 GCA_947476145.1 Bacteroidota bacterium
AGAAAAAATCGCAATCAACAGAGCGACCGGAAAGGCGTTCTTAGAAGAAAATGCAAAAAAACCAGGTGTTGTTAAAATGACAAATGGCATGCAGTATTTAGTATTAACACCAGGTACGGGTACAGAACATCCTACTTTACAAAGCAAGGTAAAATGTCATTATCATGGCACTTTAATTGACGGTAGTGTATTTGACAGTTCTGTACAAAGAGGGGAGCCCATTACCTTTCCATTAAATGGTGTCATCAAAGGATGGCAGGACGCAGTTCAGTTAATGACCGTGGGTGCTAAATGGAGATTATTTATCCCAAGTGAATTAGCATATGGTGAGCGTTCGGCAGGACCAATGATTGGACCCGGTGCTACATTAATTTTTGAAGTTGAATTATTAGGAATAGAATAATAGCCCTAAAATAGTTAAAAGACCCCCTGAATTGGGGGTTTTTTATTGGTATTATGTGGTAATTTTGTGCTTCTATTTAAAGAAACAAGTATGCTTAAAATATCGTCTTTTTTATGGGTGTCAGGTTTTTTCCTTTTCGCATGTTCTCCTAACAATGTAAAGACCGATCCTGCCATTGTGAAAATAATGGATAGTGCGAATGTAACGGGCGTTTTTGCTTTAATGGAAAATGGATCGGGACAATTTACAATCACTAATTTGGCTGCTTACAAGGATTCGGCTTTTGCACCCTTGAATACCTTTTTTGCAGTTCCCACTTTGATTGCACTGGATAAAGGATATATTAGTCATGATGCAAAAACTTGGGTTGCCTTGGATTCTGTAAATTATTTTGAGGGGTTGATTTCAAAAATAGGTAGGGAATCCATGGTTAAAACCAGAGACTCTTTACATTATGGCAAAGGTGTGATGAGCGCAGATAGTACTAAATATTGGACCAACGGAAGTTTATTAATTACTCCCGATGAGCAATTAGGATTCATCAAAAAATTATATTTCAATGAGCTGCCGTTTCAAAAGCGATCTCAGGATATGTATAAAAAAATGATTGTTAGAGAGGATAATGCCAATTATAAATTAAGCTATATCGATGGATTGGATTCAGCAAAAGGACAAAATTGGTTTTTGGGTTATGTCGAAGAGAACAAACACCCCTATTTCTTTGTTTTCTATACGCAAGCTATCAAATCGACCCCTGTTATCAATGACCATGGAGCTTTATTAAAAACTATTTTATTGCAACAAGGCTTTTTAAAAGGCGTAAGATAAAAGCACATCACGATCACTATGCAACCATTTTGTAACACATTAACTGCTTATAACCGTTTTATAACCCGTGAGGTTAAGATAGGTAATTTAATTATTGGCGGTGGAAGGTCTGTTAAGATACAAACCATGACCACTACCGACACAATGGATACTGAAAAAACAGTGGCCCAGGTGATTGAATGTATTAAAGCAGGTGCTGAGTTAGTGCGCATTACAGCGCCTAGTAAAACTGAAGCCGATAATCTTGCAAACATTAAAGCTGCATTACGCGCAAAAGGGTTTGATACGCCTATTGTTGCGGATATACACTTTACCCCGAATGCTGCAGAAATTGCGGCAACTATTGTAGAAAAAGTAAGAGTGAATCCAGGAAATTATGTAGATAAGAAAAAATTTGAACAGATTGAATATACCGATGCAGAATATGTAGAGGAGATGGAAAGAATTAGAGAAAGATTTACACCCTTGGTGCTTATCTGTAAGGAACATGGAACTGCCATGCGCATTGGCACCAATCATGGATCATTGAGCGATCGCATAATGAGTAGATATGGGGATACGGCCAATGGGATGGTAGAAAGTGCCATGGAGTTTTTGCGAATAGCAAGATCTTTGGATTATCATCAAATTGTATTGAGTATGAAATCCAGTAATCCGCAGGTAATGGTTCATGCGTACAGATTACTCATACAACAAATGCAAAATGAGTTTGGTGAATCTTACCCATTACATTTAGGCGTAACCGAAGCAGGTGACGGGGAGGATGGAAGAATTAAAAGTGCAATAGGTATTGGAACTTTATTAGAAGATGGCATTGGTGATACCATACGAGTAAGTTTAACCGAGGATCCTGAATTAGAAATTCCAGTTTGTAGGGATATCGTAAAAAGGTATAATGGCCGTGCAAATGAAAAAAATTCAACCATTGCACCCATTACTAATTTGAATTACAATCCTTTTGAATACAAAAAAAGAGTATCACATGCTGTTGTCAATATAGGGGGTACGAATGTGCCCGTTGTGGTGGCGGATATGAGTCAACTTACTAGTATTACTGCAGATTCCTTACATGCTATAGGTTATGTATACAACGAAGCAACTGATAAATGGAATATTGAAGACGCGGCTGCGGATTATTTTTATACTGGCAATGAATCTGTCGATTTTGAATTGCCAGGCACACTTAAGGTGATTGTGCAGCATACAAAATGGTCCGAATTAGGCAATGATAAAAAATATGCTCCTTTATTTGATAGCGAGACATTTTTAACAACGGGTGCTAAAAGTCAAGTACTTAATTTTGTAATGTTGGATGCATATAGTACAAGCACTCAAATTAGTAATGAACAATTATTGAAAATGGCGAGTGATGATACGGTTGTTTTTTGTTTAAGCAGCCAATTGCAACATGCCATGCCAGCAGTTAGACGTATGTTGGTAAAATTTATGGAACTTGGAATAAACAATCCGGTGATACTCATAACGGATAGCAATGGCAGTTCCACCGACGAACATTTAATACATTTTGCAACCGAGACAGGTGCTTTATTTTTAGATGGAATGGGTGATGGAATTTGGCTTTCTTTAGATAAAGAAGTTTACTCAACTGTCTCTAAAGATTTTGGAAAAGTATCTGGAAGAAATTATGTACAAAATAATTCTATTGAGCAATTTTTAAATGCAACGGCCTTTGGTATTTTACAAGCCACCAGAACTAGAATTTCTAAAACAGAATATATATCTTGTCCAAGTTGTGGAAGAACTTTATTTGAACTACAAGAAACCACCGCTAAAATTAGAAAAGTTACCAATCATTTAAAAGGGTTGAAAATAGCTATTATGGGCTGTATTGTAAATGGTCCTGGCGAAATGGCCGATGCGGATTTTGGTTATGTTGGAAGTGGAGTTGGTAAAATAACTTTGTATAAAGGGAAGGAAGTGATGAAGCGTAACATTGATAGTGAAGTAGCCGTTGATGAACTTATCCAACTTTTAAAGGATAACAACGCCTGGATAGATCCTCAATAATTGGAATAAAATTTATTTATGTATTTTGTTATTTATAGTTTACTTTATCTGGTTTCCCTATTACCATGGCGTGTACTTTATATTTTTAGTGACGGGGTTGCTTTTTTATTGAAATATGTGATAAAATATAGAGTGGATGTGGTGCATCAAAATTTAGCCATTGCCTTCCCCAATAAAACAGTAAAAGAGCGGAAAAAAATTGCACATGATTTTTACCAACAGTTTACGGATTCTTTTATTGAGACTATTAAATTATTATCTATTTCAGATAAGACTTTTCAAAAAAGATTTACATCTAATGTAGAAGTACTAAATGATTTGCATACAACAGGACAGTCGGTTCAAATTATGGCGGGACATTTTTTTAATTGGGAGTTTGCCAATTGGGGGGTTGCGAAATATGGCAAGTATCCTTTTTTGGCGGTATATATGCCCTTAAGCAATAAGGCATTTAGTAAACTAATTTATGATCTAAGAGCTAGATATGGTTCCATTTTGATTCCCGCAACCAATTTTAGATCTCAGTTTCATAAATATGCAAATGAAGGTCCTTACGCAATGGCTTTGGCGGCGGATCAAAATCCAGGGAATCCTTTACAAGCCTATTGGGTCAATTTTTTTGGACGACTAACCCCTTTTGTTAAAGGACCAGAAAAGGGCTCAAAGCTAAATAATACTGCACAGGTCTTTGTTCATTTTTATAGAACAAAAAGAGGTTACTATCATTCGCAATATGAGTTAATGACTATTTCACCTAATTATTTAAAGGATGGTCAATTGACTGCTTTATATGTAAAAGTATTAGAAGAGAAAATAAAGTCAAATCCATCCAACTATTTATGGAGTCATCGTCGTTGGAAATATACGTATGATGCGGCTTTGCATGAAAACTTGCTAGTAAAATAGGTAGAAATAGTTCGTATAATAATTGGGCAACAATTAGTCTTCTAAGAAACTTGTTTTGTTTGGATCGGTTTTAGAGATCTTCGGTTTCTTAATATTTTCAAAGCTGAATTTATCCTTTAAAAATTGAACGCCTTCCCATCCATCCATTACCACTCTGATATTATGTATACCTTGTTTTTTTAAGATACTAGCAGCTAGTGTATTACTGGTTCCGTCTTCACTAGTAATATAAATATTAAAGTGCTCATCCAATTCGGACATACTACCTGGATCCATAAATTCTGATAAGGGTAGTGAAACAGCATTTTTTATATGCGATGCATTGAAAGCAACTTCTTCTCTAATATCCAATGGCATTAAGAATTCATCAAAGGGGATATCCATGGCTAACTCGTCAGGCTCTACTTGAATAAGCATGTCTGTTAATTGGTTATTATGCTTCCATGTTTCAAATCCACCTTGTAAAACGCCTTTGATATTACTGAAACCAGCTTCTTTAAAATAAGCTAATGTTTCCTTTGCAATATTCGTATCTAAAATAAAAAGGAGTGGTGTAGTTTTTACAATCACACCCATGGCTACTGCGAATTTCACAGTAGCTGGGGTGATATGTAATGAGTTTGGAATATGGCCATCCATCCATTGCTCGGGTAATCTTGTATCTATTAAAATAATATTTGGATCGTCAAGCAGTGACTTGAATTGTTCAAATGAGATATCCATATTATCCAACGAGTTGCTCAACAAATTGGTTAATTTGTTCTAATCTATTGTAGTCCACTGTGTAAAAAATAAATTTTCCTTCTCTTGTGGTAATAACAATTCCAGCTCTTCTTAGAATCGCTAAATGTTGAGAAGCAACAGACTGTTCAAGACGTAGCTTAACGTAAATTTCTGTTACGGTCATTTTTTGTTGTTCGTCAATTAATTTCACAATTTGCTGACGCAATTTGTGATTTAATGCACGTAAAATCATAGCGGCTTTTTTGCTGTGTAGCAAGTCCACTTTTAATGGCGATTTGCCATTGGATAATTGTAGTTGTGGTAAAGACTGGTTCATTACAATTTTTAAGATTTGGGGGTTATCGACTAATAATTGTTTAGACAAATTTACATTATTAATTTAAATATTAATATATATTGCCTTGCGAATTTGGGAATTCAGTCACCACTCATCACTTTTGTTTAACTACTTGGTGGTTTTTGTGGGTCCTTGGTGAAACTCTTTTAAATAGGAGGGGCTCGAGTAGGCTGTATTTTCAAACTGTTGTTTTGCCCATTTTTCAAGGGCAAGTTGCATGAAATCGCTTATATCATATTGTGCATCAATGCAATAAAGTTGACTCGTAGAAAATAGTTGACTCGTTTTGGTAGCTCCGTTCCCAATACATAGGACTGGGCCATTTTCTAATAATTTAGTTAAATAAGCTAGGTCTAAAATAATGGCTTGCTCGGGTAAAATAACCGATAAGTCAGTCTTATAAATGGCACCAAAAACTTCCATTCTTTTTGCATCAATCATACTAAAGATTTGAATGTCTTTTTCTGTTTGAACTAAATCAATATGATTAACGGCATGTTTTGCTAATAGGGCTAAAGTGGAAACCCCAATAAGGGGTTTATTTATCGCATAAGCAATACCCTTTGCACTTGCTAATCCAACCCTTAGTCCGGTGTAGCTTCCTGGACCCATGGTAACCACTATCGCATCCATTGCTTGAAGAGAGATACCAAGCTGTTTTACCATTTTATCAATTGCCACCTGAACAAATGAAGCATGGCTATTGGCTGTTACGTTCAATTCAATGGCCAATACCACATTGTCTTTACAAATGGCAACCATGGCTTTTTCGCCAGCTGTATCTATATATAGAAATGTTGCCAAATTATTTGGATTGTTTTGCAAAAATAAGCGTGTTATTGATAGAAAAATAAGAAATTGTGCATCTAACATTTAAATATATGTCAAAACTAATTATTCAAACTGATAAAGTGCCTGCTCCTATTGGACCCTATAGTCAGGCGGTAATTGCCAATGGCTTTTTGTTTGCAAGCGGTCAGATTGCGTTTAACCCAGCTACCGGGGAGTTGGTATTGGAAAATATCCAATCAGAAACCAAACAAGTTATGGAAAACATCAAAGCCATTTTGGAGGAATCCAAATTAAGCTTTGCTCACATTGTAAAGACTACTATATTTTTAAGTGACATGCAATTGTTTGCACAAGTAAATGAGGTATATGGTAGCTATTTTTCTTCCGATTTTCCGGCACGTGAAACCGTTGCGGTAAAAACCTTACCTAGAAATGTAAACGTTGAAATTAGTATTACCGCAATTGTTCATTTATAGTTAGTAAATTATTACAAATAAAGAATTCGTTAAGCTCATTTGTTTTATGTTAAGCAATTAGCTACTTGCTCGTTAACTGATAGCTTGTTTCTAAATTCCAAACTTCTTGGGGCTGCAATATATGCAGCCCCGTTTTATTATTAAAACAATCTGGTGCTGCACTTAAATTTTCAATGGCAATACTACCCCGATGATCTGGTGTATATAATTGCAAATAGGGGTATGCAGCGTTGGGTACTATGGTTAAAGTATATTTATCATTTTCTAAAACACATTTTGGAAGCGAGGCGTCTACAATATATCCGCTGTCTAAATGGGTATCTGAAATGCGCGCTCCTTTGTCAAACATAGTATTGGTAAGCGTTTCCCCAGTGGGTATCAATTCATGATCGTACACTAATAATCCTTTATTGGCAAAATGCAATGTGCAATTATTAATCCTGTTCCCTAATTTAAAATAAGGATGCCATCCATCCATCATTGGAATGGGAGTCTCCGATTCATTCGTAATGGAAGTTTGGATGCTTATTTTATTGTTGGAAAAAAATTTCCAATGAAGCTGAATGGTATATGAAAATGGGAATCCCTTATCTGTTCCATGGTAACGATGTTCTAAAATTACATGTGCATTATTTTCTTGTATGCTCGTTTCAATAATTTCATATTCGGCATCATACAATATACCATGTAATGCATGCGCCCCTAAATAAAATTTTTCAATTTTGTAGGGCTGGTTTAAATGAGTAAACAGGCCATGGGATAATCTGCATGCGAAGGGACTCATTTTCCCACTTTTAAATCCATTCGATTCAAAATTATCCCAACCGCTTTCAAAGTCATTACCATCGATGATATCCCATTGCTCAGCAGTTTGCATCCAACTATTTAAAATACCTCCTTTGCTTACAACATCAATATAGACAAGGGTTTCAAGATTAGTGATACGAATCCGCTTAAAGGTAGAAATGGGTTGAATATCAATGGAGAAAGACATCTTTATGAGTTTGTGTATTTTAAAGCTAAACTATTAACTTTGGGTACTTAAATTACCTTTCGAATGTACAAATTATTTCTCATCTCATTTTTAGTCCTTTCTGTTTTTGCGCATAGTCAAAAAATGAATAAGTATGATAGCACTTTAAAAATTGGCAAAGCTGGATTTAGGGTTACTTGTACCAACCGTAATATAGAGCGCAATGTATTGAGTATAAAACCCATTGGATTTAGTAATGAAGCAAGAGAGGTAAGCTTAGAGTTGAAAGGGAGAGTGATGACAGCAGAAATTGATGACTTAAATCAAGACAATTTCCCAGACATGATTATTTTTGTTATTGAGGCAACAGGGAAGAAGACTTTATTTTGTATTAGCTCCAGAAACAATGAATCCCTACAACCTATTTATTTTCCAGATATCACTAATGATATGGCATTGAGTAAAGGATATAGAGGGCTTGATGAATATGAGTTATTACAAGGTGTTTTATTTAGACAATTCCCAATATTTGATGCAGATACGACTATTAAAATTCCCACAAAAAGAGCAAGACGAATTATGTATAAAGTGGAGACGGGAGATAGGGGCATGTTGAATTTTAAAGCTTTCAAAAACTTTGAATACAATTTGGACTAGTATCCATCTGCAATGACTATTTTACCAACGGATTTTTCATTGCCGCTTATATCTCTTACAAAAACAAGGTAAATACCAGTAGCTACTTTTTGGCCATCATAGTTTCTGCCATTCCATAAAGCTTGGCCACCTAATGCAGTAGTTTGATATAATAATTTTCCATTTAAATCGGTTATTTTAACCAAAGCATTTTCAACAAGTCCTCTCATTGCAATTTGGCCATTGTAATGAGTTGAAATAGGATTCGGAAAAATTTGTATCGAAGTCTGTGTTGCTTTTCCTTGGGTAGCAGTACTTCGATAACTGACCATTTGGTTAAGTGTATTGATAAAAACCTCTCCTGTATTTGGTTGTACTAGAATTTGAACAACCGTATCATTGGGTAAAGGACTGTTTAGTTTAGTAAAATGTTCAATAATTTCTGTACCATCTGCACTTAATAACCAAGCGCCATTATGCGTACCCACCCATTTTCTATTGGCGCCGTCAACGCTAATACAGTTGACAGTTTCTTTTTGAAATAAGTATCCATTAAAACCATTATTGTTTACAATAGGTAAATAGGCGTTGCATGGTTCTGTAGCAATGTCACCACAATTATAAATACCAATACCATTATCAGTACCCACCCAAATACTTCCACTTAGGTCCTTGCATAAGCTTTTCACATTAGTGCTTGGTAAATTTCCATTACTAGACTGTGTGGTAAATTGTTTCCAAGTCTCATTGGAGTATACCAATTTATGCTGGTATACATACAATCCTTGATTATTGGGGGCAATTAACCATGCTTGACCTTTTTGGTTGACGATAAATTGATCAAGTCCATTTTTTTGATAGCTAATGGGTAAAGGTATTGAGTTCCAGCGATTACTTGTTTGTTGTACTAAACCTTGCTGATCCTGAATGGCCCAAATAATATTATTGGGGTCTGATACAATTTGCTTGTAAGCACCTGGTAAATTATTGGGTTGTATACTTTCCACTTTTTTATCATTAGTTATCTGAATGATGGAATTATTACTTGTAAACCAATAGCTATGATCCTTATTATTTATTGTGGATGCGTTTAAATTTAGTAATTGAAAAGATCCAAATTGCTGATAAGATGCCCATCCTGATTCGTTAAATGTAGCAAACCCCTTTGTTAAAAAACCATAAGGGGCTAACAATTCATTTTCACTCATTGCTGCTATTCCTTGTATACGTGCTAAGGGTCCACCTAATGGCATCCATTGAGCTGTATTATTTTTTAGTAATAATCCCTTTACACTATCTGCTACCCAAAAATTATTATTTTCTACTAAACTTTGTTTGGGTACGCCAAGAAGGTTGCTATCAATAAGGGTACTCAAGGTCTTATCCTTATTCAATTGGACAAGTGCCCCTTTTTGATTAGGATATTGCATTCCAATATATAAATTAGTGGCGCTTGTGTCTATATGGTTGATACTTGCATTTGTGAATTGCAGGAAAGGGGTTGTTTGCGGTAGTTGAAAAAAAGTATTTTTATTGTATCCATAAATATTACCATTGTATTGGATCAACTTTTTAAGTGCATACATATCATATCCTGTGAAACGATTCCATTGAATAGGTTGTAATGTATTTGAATTGAATGCGCTTGCCCATAATCCATTCGTGGTAGTAGCATAAATACTGTCATGCGCAATAAGGACATCTAATGTAGCGATGGATTGCTGATTGTTATTGGGATACCAATTGTCTTTTACTTCATGTTTGATGAGATCAATAATTACAATTCCAAAATTGGTAGCAAGTATAGCCCATTGTTTGTATATACGAACTGCATTTATTTTTTTATCAGGGTATAATTCGGTTAATTGAATAGCATTAATATTAAAAATTTGATCCCCCTTTAAAATATCTATGTTACTATTTGCATAAATGATTACCAGTTGTTGCTGTATTTCATCCCAGGCCAAGTGGTTAATATTGATATCACTTAGTCCATTGGTTTTATCTATCCAGTAATTATTTTTTTTACTATCAATGCTGATAATTTGATAGGGGCTAGCTGCATAAACATAATCTCCTCCCTTTACGATGTGTTCAATACTGTGATTGTCAAAATGTGCGCGCCATTGACCAATAGAGCCTAATTTGTTTTGGGCTTTAGCGCCAACTAGTAAAAAAGTGAATAGTATCGTTACAATCCCTTTCATTATTTTAATGCAGCATAAATAGCTTCTTGAATATTGGGTCTTAAATTCAATGCATTAAATGCTTTGCTGTCTCTGGTTGGGAAAACCCTATTGCCTAAGAAAATAAATAAGATTCCAGTTTCAGGGTCTGCCCAAACACAGGTTCCGGTAAACCCAGTGTGTCCAAAAGTAGACGGAGAGGGGCTAAGACTAGGGTAGGGTTCCTTGCTATTTTTATTATTTTTTTCTGGCTTATCAAATCCTAAACCTCTGCGACTTTCATTTTGGTAAGCGGTAAAATTGGCAATGGTATTGGGTTGTAAATACTGATGGCCTTCCCAATTTCCTTTGTCCATGAGCATCATATATATTTTTGCCAAATCGGTTGCATTGCTAAATAACCCGGCATGACCTGCAATGCCCCCCATGGTAGAAGCGCCTTCGTCATGCACACTGCCTCTTATCAATTCCTGTCTGAAATAGTTGTCTATTTCTGTTGCCGCAATATTATCAATGTTCGTTTTTTCTAAGGGTAAAAATCCAGTGGATACCATTCCCATTGGTTTGTAAAAGGTTTGCTTCGTATACTCATCTAAATTCATACCAGACACTTTTTCTACAATTTTCCCAAGAAAAATAAAATCGTTATCGCTATACACATATTTTCCAGCTTCAGTGACTGGACTTTTTAAGATTTGATTTTGAATGGTATCGGACCAACTGTCTAATAGCCATTTATTGGGGGATATAAATTGATGATGTGTGTTGTCTTTTTGACTAGTAATCACACCAGGTACATAACCACCATTTTTTTGTAATAATGATGCATAAAATTTAATATAAGGAAATAGACCAGCTTGGTGTAATAACAAATCCCTTAAAGTTATTTTTGCTTTCGCATTCCCTTTTACCCAAGGAAGGTAATCGCCAATGGTTTTATCTATATCTACTTTCCCCTCGTCTACCAATTTCATGATACTCACTGTGGTGGCTGATACTTTCGTTACAGATGCAAGATCGTAATAGGTATTTAAGGTAACGGCGCTAGAACCTTCTCCAGCAGTGGTACCGTAGGCCTTATTAAAAATAATTTTATGGTCCTTAGCGACCAATACTTGACATCCTACGAGGGCTTTTTTTTTAATTGCATCCATCACTAAGCTATCTATTGATGCTAGCTTTTGAACTTTTGCATCGCCTGTGCCATAAGGTAAGGATTCGGTAACGGTTACGGGTAGTTTACCCGTTGCTTTGATCTTTCCTTCCATCCAATTGAACACGGCTTTTTGTGTAAAGTCATTGTCCTCGTAGGCGAATAAAATATTTTGAATATTTTTAAATTCATCAACTGCATATGGATTTCCTAAAATAACATTCATCCAATTAGCTGGTTGTGGTTGATTTAAGAATTCGATAAATGATGGATGAATTTGAAAATGATTGGCTGGACGACGGCTATAATTATGTAATCCTACAATGACTTGTTGATATGAAGAAAGACTATCTTTTAAATTTTTAATTTTAAGACTATCCTTAGTGCCAATGTAAAATATCTTAACACCGTAAACGCTATCTAATGCCTTTGTTAATACACTAGGCTTGTCTAAGTTTAACGCTATGTAAGCTGTGGTAATTTGCTTATTTAATAAAGGGGTAGTTTGTGCATTACAATAGGTAAGAGACTGTGCAGCCATGATTGATTTAAGACGCATTACCTCATTGTTTAAATCAGCAATGATATTGGTGGTGTCAATCCATTGTTTATTGGCGAGACCATATTTATATTTTGCAGCCAACACTTTCAAAACCCTTTGATTGATATCTTCTTTAGTGAGCCTGCCTTGTTTAATTGCAGCTTTTATTTTTTGGATGGTTTCTGGAATATTGCCTGGTAAACACAACATGTCATTTCCAGCTAAAATTGCTTGAACATTTGCTTCGCTGTTAGGGAAATAGTTGCTAATGGCTTTCATCTCCAATGCATCGGTGATGGTAATTCCTTTAAAACCTAATTCATTTTTTAATAATCCATTAATCGCTTTTGGCGACAAAGAAGTTGCAAATTTAGGTGTGTTATCAATGGCCGGTACCGATAAATGCCCCACCATTACAGATTCTATACCTGCATCAATCAAGGCCCTAAAAGGAGCTAGTTCTAATGAGTCAAGCTGGTCTCTTGTTTTTTTAATGATGGGGATATCTAAATGAGAATCGACACTCACATCCCCATGACCTGGAAAATGTTTTGCAGTGGCCATTACACCATTGTCTTGCAAACCTTTCATAAAGGCAATGCCATGTTGAATGACGCGTTCTTTATTTTGACCAAAACTTCGGTCGTTGATCACTGGGTTGCTTGGGTTATTATTAATATCAATATCTGGTGCATAGTCTACTTGAATACCCAAACGTTTACATTGTGCTGCAATTGCTGCACCCATTTGGTATACTAAACTATCATTCGCAATAGCACCTAAGGATAATTGTCTTGGAAACATTTCAACACTATCTAAACGCATGCCCACTCCCCATTCCGCGTCCATTGTGATCAGCAAGGGCGTTTTTGCAATGGACTGGTAATAGTTGGTTTGTAAAGCTTCCCGAACAGGACCGCCTTGAAAAAAACAAAGTCCCCCTATATTAAATTTTTCAATTGTTTGACGAATGGTATCTAATTTTTTGGCATCCCAATTACTATGTGCGCGAATAATCATTAACTGCGCAATTTTTTCGTCTAAATTTAGAGACCTAAATTGCTTTTTTATCCATTTCTTTTCCGCTTTCGTTTGTATTGTTTGCGCGTTTAACTGCGTACTTAAAGAACAAATTAAAATAATAAATAAAAATATTTTTTTCATAGCTGCTGTTTTATAGAAGTTTCTATGGTTGCAATTTAAGGATAAAAAAAAGCCTACCCTCTATTAGGTAAGCTTTTTATATAAAACGTTCTATTTTTTAGGCCTCGTCCGACTCTTCGTCGGCTGGAATAACAGGTTCAACATTGTGTTTTTCCAACTGGGCATACCATTTTACCATCTTTTTCATATCACTGCCATAAACGCGTTCAAAATCCATTTTAGGGAACACTTTTTTGAAATAAGCAGTTACCGCTTTCACGTCTTTTTCATTTGGCAATGCTTCTTTTGCACTTTTCATAGCAATAAACACTTCCGCTAAAAACACATTTTCGTGCGTCGTATATACTTCAATGCTCTCTAAATGAGAGAATTGGTGTGCTCTTGAACTAATAAATTGAGTATTGTTATTTTCCAAAGAAGTGGCAATGGCTCCATCCGTTTTGCTAGTCACTAATTCAAACAATCCAGACATCCCAGAAACCGAGATCAATTTGCTGTATTCCATAAAATTCTATAGGTTTATTTACAGGCGCAATTTACTGAAAAACACCCAATTTTCATTTTTTAAGCTACCTTTGTTTCACTTAAAAATCAAGTTTATGCCAGGTTTTGAATTATTTGGTGATGAAGAAAGAAAAGAAGTAAATGATGTCCTTGAGACAGGCATTTTAATGCGTTATGGTTTCGATGGTCCTCGCAAAGGCATTTGGAAATCAAAAGAGCTAGAGGCTGCTATTTGTGCTCGTTTTGGGACGGAGTATGCACAATTAACTTCTAGCGGTACGGCGGCATTAACCACTGCCATGGCGGCCTTAGGAGTGGGTGCCGGGGATGAAGTAATTATGCCCGCATTTACTTTTGTAGCTAGTTTTGAAGCAGTGTTAAGTATGGGTGCTATTCCTGTTTTGGTTGATATAGATGAATCATTGACTTTAGCGCCTGATGCAGTAAAAGCAGCCATTACCTCAAAAACAAAATGTGTAATGCCGGTACATATGTGTGGAAGTATGGCCGATCTAGATGCATTAAAAGCAATTTGCGCGGAACATAAATTAATATTATTAGAAGATGCCTGTCAAAGTATTGGTGGAACCTATAAAGGAAAATTATTGGGTACCATTGGCGATGCAGGTACTTTTTCTTTTGACTTTGTAAAAACCATTACTTGCGGCGAAGGGGGTGTGGTCATGACTAACAATAAAGAGGTCTTTATTAAATCCGATGCCTTTACCGACCATGGACATGATCATTTAGGCATAGACCGAGGTGCGGACCTGCATCCTTTCTTAGGCTATAATTTTAGAATTAGTGAATTGCATGCTGCCGTGGGTTTAGCACAAATCAAAAAGTTGGACACCTTTTTGGAACTGCAAAAAAGAAACAATCAAATATTAAGATCTTATATCCAGCAGGTGCCTGAGGTAAGTTTTAGAGTGGTGCCCGATCCAGCAGGAGATAGTTTTAGTTTCTTAACTTGGTTTTTACCAACGCAGGCACAAACTGAAAAAGTAATGGATGCTTTTAAAGAAGCTGGTATTTTAGCAGGTAATTTTTATTGGTTTGCTAACAACTGGCATTATATCCGCAAATGGGATCACTTAAAAACTTCTAAAAGTTTGTACGCATTTAGTGATGCACAACAAAATGCATTGACAGGATTGCAAACTGCCAATTTTGAAAAAAGCGATGCGATCATGAGCCGATGTATTTCCACTGCGATTAGTTTAGTGTGGACTGAGGAGCAAGTGCATGAAAAAGGTGCTAAATTTTTGGCAGTTTTAAAAGCAACGCTTTCTTAAAGTGCTTATATGTCATTAGGCCAGTCATTACAACAAAGACAACTTCAAAGGTTGTCGCCGCAACAAATACAATTGATGAAATTGTTGCAACTGCCTAGTGCTCAGATTGAACAAAGGGTTAAAGAAGAGTTAGAAGAGAATCCAGCACTAGAAGTGAATTTAGATTTGCTAGAAGGAGACGCTTCCACTGCATCAGAAGAAATGAAAGACGAATTATTGCAGGGGGTCAATGACGATGAAGAAGCGGTTCCTGTTGATGAATACGAAATAAGCAACGAAGAGTTGAATGAGTATAACTATGATGATGATGGCGACGTAGCAGATTACAAAACCAAGGACGATTATTATCCTGAATTAGATGATGACAAAGTAACCCCAATTAGAGCGGAGCAAAGTTTACACGAGCAACTCATGGATCAGTTGAGTATGTTGGATTTGGGAGAGGATGATTTTAAGATAGCAGAGCAAATTATAGGAAGTTTGGACGATGATGGATATTTAAGAAGGGCGCTTCAATCTATTGCCGATGATTTGGCTTTTAAACAAGGCATGTTAGTAGTCGAAAAAACCATTGAAAGTATTTTATTTAAAATTCAAAGTTTTGATCCAGTAGGCATTGCTGCTCGAAATTTACAGGAATGTTTATTGTTGCAATTAAAAAGAAAGCTAGAATCGGATGATCGGGAAAATAGAAGTGATCAAAAAGAACATATTCTAATTGCCATACATGTTTTAGAAAAACATTTTGAAGAGTTCACGCGTAAGCATTATGATAAAATCCAAAGAAGCTTACACCTAACAGATGCTGAAATTAAAAGCGTATTACATCAAATAGTAATGCTAAATCCCAAGCCTGGAGCAGAGTTTGGACAACAAAGTGATGCAGAAAATTATATTATTCCCGACTTTACGGTGCTTATCAATAATGGCAAACTGGAAATTAGTTTAAACAGCAGAAATGCACCTCCTTTGGTGGTGAGTGACGATTACAAAATGATGTTAAAGGAGTATGAGTTAGGACAAAAAAAAGATAAGGCACAAAAAGAAGCAGTATTTTTTATCAAACAAAAAATAGATGCAGCAAAGTGGTTTATTGAAATGATTCAACAAAGGCATCAAACCTTATTAATGACCATGCGGGCTATACTTTTGCATCAGGAGGGATTCTTTTTAAGTGGGGACACTACTCAGTTACGCCCTATGATTCTAAAAGACATTGCAGAAAAAACAGGATTAGATGTCTCTACCGTGAGTAGGGTAGCCAATAGTAAATATGTACAAACCGAATTTGGAACGTATTTGTTGAAATTCTTTTTCAGTGAGTCTTTAACCACGGAATCGGGGGAAGAAGTAAGTACCAAGGAAGTAAAAGCTATTTTAGAGGAATTGATTGATCAAGAAGATAAGCATAAGCCTTTGAGTGACGATGAATTAACCGATCAGTTACAAGCAAAGGGTTATAATATTGCGCGTAGAACAGTTGCAAAATATAGAGAGCAATTAAATATATCTGTTGCAAGACTTAGAAAAGAACTCTAATTAAAAACAGATTGTAAAAAATTATGGAAAACACACAACCCAAACCGCTTCGCATTATTGCTCAATTCATTTCCTATGTTTTTCATCCATTATTTATTCCAACCTTCTTTTTTCTTTTTTTAATGGTAGAGCTGCCTTATAAGTTTGAGGGCATTACGGATTGGCAATTAAAAATGCGCTTATTTAGTGTTTTTTGGTTAACTGCTTTTTTTCCTGCGTTTGCTGTTTTTCTTTTATGGCGTTTAAAGTTTAGTGAAAGTATTTTTTTACGAACCCAAAAGGAACGTATTATACCTTATGTAATAACCATGTTTTTTTATTGGTGGATGTATTATTTAAGTCGCAATTTTAAAGATCAGCCCATTGATTTAAAATTTTTCTATTTTGGAATATTTATTGCTACCAGCTTGGGACTTATTGTAAATAACTTTATGAAAGTGAGTTTACATGCAATAGGAATAAGTGGCTTGTTAATGGCAACCCTATTAGTTTCTATTCATTACCCTGCTGTAAATTTAATTTGGTTTATAAGTGCTGTTTTTTTATCTGCACTTGTAGTGGCGGCACGAATGATTGTTAGTGATCATACACAAAAAGAACTATTGGCAGGTTTTAGTATTGGACTTATTACGCAACTTATTGCGTATTTTTGGGTCCTTTAATTTAGTAAGCATATGTGGTATCGTTTAGGCCAAAAAATAGTAAAATACAAAGTGGCTAGCTTGTTTATTTTAACAGCTGCAACACTTGTTATGGGTTATTTCGCATCTCAAATAAAATTAAGCTATGAATTTACGAAAGCGATCCCCGAAGACAATGAAAAGTTCGTTATCTATAAGAAGTTTGTACAGCAATTTGGGGTAGATGGTACGACCATGGTGGTGGGTTTTCAAACCGATAGTTTATACACCCCTAAGCAATTCAATGAATTAGTTCAATTACAAAAAAACATTAAAGCCATACCTGGTGTCACAGAAGTATTAGGTATTCCATCTTCCTATAATATTACTAAGGATTCTTTAGAGGAAAAGTTTAATGCTTCTAAAATTTTTGATATTAGTTATAGCAATGACAGCCTTTTGCAAGCACATAAAGCCATCTTTGAGCAATTGCCGTTTTATCAAAATTTACTATACAATCCTAAAAGTCATGCCTATATCATGGCAATTAGTTTTATTCCAGATTCCATAAATAGTGGTGCACGTTCACATATCATTAAGACACTAACCACTCAAATTGATCATTTTGGCAAGTCTACTCAATTGGAAATGCATTTGAGCGGGCTCCCTTATATCAGGACGATTTTAGCAGATAGGATAAAGAAAGAAATGATTTGGTTCTTATTTGGCTCTTTATTGTTATGTGCTATTACTTTATTCTTATTCTTTAGATCCTTTTCAGCAATGCTCATGAGTTTGGCTGTAGTAGCGATGGGTGTAATTTGGAGCTTGGGTACCATGGTTTTAATGGGTCAAAAAATTACTTTGTTAACTGCACTTATCCCGCCATTAATTGTGGTGATTGGGATACCAAATTGTATTTACTTTCTAAATAAATACCACACGTCTTATAAGGAAACGCAGGATAAAGAAAAGGCCATTGTTAATATGGTTGGACGGATGGGTATTGTGACCTTGTTTTGTAATATAACCGCAGCCATTGGTTTTTTTGTTTTTGCCTTTACTAAAAGCCCTCTGTTAAAAGAATTTGGATGGGTGTCCGGATTAAATATCATAGCCTTATTCTTTATAAGTTTATTTTTCATTCCTCCTGTTTTGACTTATTTAAAAGTGCCACAACCAAAGCATGTTAAATATCTTGATAACAAATTTTTAGAAAATGTATTGGTTAAAATAGAACGCTGGACTTTTGTTCATACTAAATGGGTATTTGGTATCACCATTATATTAGTGATAGTTTCCATTTTTGGGTTGGTGAATATTAAAAAAGAGGCTTTTATAGTAGACGACTTACCCAAAAAAGATAAATTATACACCGATCTTAAATGGTTTGAGCAAGAAGGGGGCGGGGTAATGCCTTTAGAGGTTGTGATTGATACCAAAAAGAAAAATGGATTGTTACGTAGCAAGGCCTTAGAGGATATTGATCAATTACATGTTTATTTACAATCTCAACCAGAGCTTGGCAAGCCGCTCGGCTTGTTAGAAGGGCTAAAATTTGCGAAGCAGGCTTTTTATGACGGGGATAGTACTTCTTACACTACGCCAACTGGAACTGAATTAGCATTTTTAGGGACCTACTTACAAACAAAAACATCAAATGCGGATGTGCAAGCTAAAAATAGTCCTACACAGATGTTGAATAAGTTCTTGGATAAGGACAAGCAATTTACTAGGGTCAGTGTAAATATGAAAGATATTGGTAGTGCAGCATTGCCTGGTTTTTTGAAAAAAGTGGATAGCGCTACGAAGGTTATTTTTGATTCTAGCAAATATAATATTGTGATCACAGGGAGTAGCGTGACATTTTTAGAAGGTAGTAATTTTATCATCAAAGGGTTAGGAGAGTCTATATTTTGGGCATTCTTATTAATTGCACTTTGTATGATTTTTTTATTCCGATCCTTCCCTATACTCATGTGTTCATTAATACCCAATTTGGTTCCCTTATTAATAACCGCTGGTATGATGGGCTGGTTAGGTATTTCCTTGAAACCCTCTACCGTATTGGTTTTTAGTGTTGCCTTGGGAATTGCCATTGATGTAACTATTCGATTCTTAGTGAATTATAAGCAAGAGTTACCCCATTTAAACAATCAAGTGAATGTTACATTGGTTCAAACGATAAAGCATACAGGAATTAGTATCATTTACACTTCCTTGGTATTGGTAGCTGGTTTTATAATTTTCTGCTTCAGTGATTTTGGAGGAACCAAAGCCTTAGGTTGGTTAACATCCTTAACGCTTGTAGTAAGTACTTTGACAAACTTGATATTACTACCTGCGCTGATAAAAACATTTATTAAGCAAGAAAAATAAAGGCTACATGTCTATTTAAGAATACTAGCTAAAGTGTCCTGTAAAGCTTTACCTCTTAATTCTTTAGCAATGATAATTCCGTTGGTATCAATAAGTACATTATAAGGTATGCCGCTTAATTGATAAGTACTCACCACTGTACTTTCCCATTTCTTTAAATCGCTAATGTGTTGCCAGGTTAATTTATCGTCTTTAATTGCAGTTTGCCATGCAGCCTTATCGTCGTCTAAAGAAACACCTAGGACTGTAAATTTTTTGTTCTTAAATTTTTCAAAGGCAGTTACCACATTTGGATTTTCTGCTCTACAAGGGCCACACCAACTCGCCCAAAAATCCACTAATACATATTTACCCTTTAAACTGCTTAATGTAATTATTTTTCCCGCTGCATCCGACAACGCTATTTCTGGAGCAGGTTGTCCAATGGACAATGGGGTTGATTTTGTATTCGCTTGTATTTGATTGGTTAATGTAGCTACAAATTTTGCCAACAAAGCTGATTTTGTTTTTTCCGCTGCCACTTTTGCATAGGCCAACACCTGAGAAGTTTCCATGGAACGAAGACTTACCCCTAAAATATATTGAATGACAATAGGGTTGTCGTTTTCAGCTAATGTTTTCTGTATATAACTGTTGATATCTGTTATTTTTGAAAATTGTTCTTTTTGAACTTGATTAATTGTTGCAGGATCACCATTTGTTTTTTGAAGTTGTTGTAATTTATCTACAGTTGCGAAAAATGAATCGTCTTTAATTCGATAAGTTTTAAGAAATTGATTCAAAGCTTCACTTCCTTTGGACCCTTTAATAGCATAGGATTCAAAGTTGTTGGGATCGGCATTCACTTGAATATTTTTTTCATCATTAATGAGTAATATTTCAAATCCATTTTCATATTCATTATCAATCGCTAAACGATATAAGCCTTCTTCCTTTGCTAAAAAACTAAAATTAAACTTTCCATCCTCATTTAAAGTAATAGTGTCTAGCGTAACATTGGCGCCATTTTCAAATTTAAGTTCTTGCAATACTAATTTTTGTTTACCAGCATTTTGAATAGTGCCAGATATAGAATAACGTGCTTCGGTGTTTTTTTGTGAACAGGACACATAGGTCACAATACTAAATAAAACCAGGAATAAAATATTATTACGATTCATATTTGAAATTTAAGATGATAATTTTTGTTCTAATAATTGAGTTGTTTTTTTTGGGTCGGCTTTACCCTCGCTCTTCTTTTTCACTTCTCCCATAAATAATCCAATTAAACCCTTTTTCCCTTTCTTGTATTCAGCTACTTTTTCGGGATTTGCACTTAGTACTTCGTCAATCCAATTTGCAATTGCTTCACTGGATTGAGTTTGAATTAAATTATTCGCTTTCGCATATTCGCTGGGTGACTGAGGTTGTTCCATGATGGCCTTAAATACTTTGTTCGTAGCCACTGAAAAATTGAGTTGCCCGTCTTCCACTAAATTAAAAAGTTCTACTAAATAAGGTATGGAGTCCTCTATATCCGAATACCCTAAAGCTGTTTCATTTAAATAGGCTCTAATAGGGCCAATGATCCAATTGGCAGCTACTTTATAATGTTTGGTTTGTTCTGTGAGCTTGATGAAAAAATCAGCTTCTTCCTTATGCTCGCATAATTGTTCGATATCATATGCCGACAATCCAAAGGCTACTTTCCATGCTGCTTTTAATTCGTTTGGTAAACTTGGTAAGGCTGCTTTAACGGCGGCAATGTATTCATTCGTTAAATTAAAAGGGGCTAAATCGGGATCGGGGAAATATCTATAATCATTGGCGTCTTCCTTATCTCGTATGGAAAACGTTGTGTCATTGTTTGCATCAAAACTCCTGGTTTGCTGAATAATGGTAACCCCCGTTTCTTTTAATTCAATGAGTCTTTCAATCTCATATTCAATGGCCTTTTTTATGTTACGTATTGAGTTTAAATTCTTCACTTCTACCCTGGTGCCTAAAATAGGATCTCCTTTTAATCGAATTGAAATATTGGCATCACATCTTAAACTGCCTTCTTCCATATTACCATCACAAACGCCTAACCATCGAACTAATTTACGAATTTCTGTTACAAATAAAAATGCATCTTCCGCCGAATGAATACATGGCTCCGTGACCATTTCAATTAATGGAGTACCTGCGCGATTAAGATCAATTAAAGTATTTGAAGGTGAAATATCATGAATGCTTTTCCCAGCATCTTCCTCTAAATGAATTCTATTTAATTGTATATTTTTTTCGCCCTCAATTGTATTGATGACAATATTGCCACCAACGCATATTGGAGTGGTGTGTTGAGAAACTTGATAACCCTTGGGTAAATCTGGGTAAAAATAGTTTTTACGCGCAAAATAGTTTTCTTGTGCAATATTACATCCGCATGCCAATCCCATTTTTATCGCATATTCAATGGCTTTGGTATTTGTCTTAGGTAAAGTGCCAGGATGACCCAATGTGATTGGACTTACATGTGTATTAGGTGCTGCTCCAAAACGAGTGGCATCACCGCAAAACAATTTGCTTTCGGTAGACAATTGTGCGTGTATTTCAAGACCAATAACTGCTTCGTATTTTCCCATATTCAACATATTGCAAAAGTACAAGAAAAGGTGCATTTTACCCTATTATCCCAGAGGCATAAAAAAGCCCTCTATTGGGGCTAGAAGGCTTTTTAAATAAAATATTATATGTTTTAGATTTCTGCTTTTTATAAATCGGCAGTTTTTAGCTTTTTTGGAATTTTAACTTCAATATTTTTTCTCTCTCCTCCACGTTGTACTGTGAATTTTAAAGTTTGACCTTCTTTTATGAATTCCCATTTAAGGTCACTCACATCAGTTACTTTTTTATCATCAAACATTACAATAATATCATTTGCTTTAAATCCTGCTTTTTCTGCGGGAGATCCATCGTTTACACTTTTCACTTTTACACCCTCGCCGGTTTCAAGATCTTCAATGGAGATGCCTAATTTTGGTTTTCTGTTAAATTGACCAGTTAAGCCGTCCAAGCTTCGTAATTCTGGCATTTCAAAATTAAAATCTTGATCTGGGCTAATTTTAAAACCTCTTCGCAAATTATTAGGCATCATGCCATTAGGTGCAAAGAAATAGTTATTATTATTATTATTATTTGATGCAACATTTTTATTTTTCTCTAAAACAGCAGTTGTCTTCTTTTCCTTTCCCTCTCTTAAATATGTAATGTTTACTTTCTCTTCTGGTTTAAATTCGCCCACGGCTTCGTATAACGTGTTAGGGCCATCAATTATTTTATCGTTTAATTTTGTAATGATATCTTTTTCTTTTAATCCTGCTTTTTGAGCGGGACTCGCATCAGAAACTGAATTTACAATTGCACCCTTTGTATTTTCCGCAGCTTCGGTCATGACCCCTAGGAATGCCGCATTCATTGGAGGTGGGGGAGGAGGTGCAAACATGTCTGATCGATCTCCTTCAATATCTTCAATTTCAAAATCATTTACATTAACGGTATCACTTTTTACAGTAATGGTTTCACCAGGGTTACCACCTATAATCGTCACTTTACCTCTTCTAATAATTCTTGGGTCATTTTTATCTGCAGGTACTCCATTAATTGTGACTTGATCGCCATTAATTACTACCGTCATATTTTCAGCACTATCTAATTTACCTGCTTTTGCTTTTTTCTTAGAAGTAATTTCAATAACACCATTACTACCTTGCTCACCATACTTATCTTTAGCCAACACGCCTTTCAATACGTTTACGGATTGAATATTATTGGGGGACATGCTATTCAATTTTGATTGATCTGTTACCACACCATCAACCACCACCATTGGTTTTGTAGTGTCTTTACTATCTTTTCTAATCACCACTTCTTGTGCATTTAGCGTGCATTGCATTATGACAAGCAGGCTCATTCCAAAGATTATTTTTTTCATAGGAAAATTTTATACGAATTAATTTGTAGGGCAAATGTATGAAATTATTTTAACTACGAATTAATTCGCAAATGTTAATTTTCTTTAAAAATATTACCAACAAAAAGGCCTTAAATATTAATATTGAAATTTAAGGCCTTGGTTATCAAATAATTATGTTAAAAATAGTGTTAAGTAATCATATTTTTAATGATTTCCAATACTTTATCTAATTGAGTAGCATCCTGTCCACCTGCTGTAGCAAGTGTTTTTTGGCCACCACCCCCACCTTTAATAAGAGGTGCTATTTTTTCTTTAATGATAGCAGGTGCTTGCCAGTTTTTAGTATTGGCAAGATTTTCACTTATAGCAAGTGCAACATTTGCTTTCCCTCCCGTTTCTGCGGTTAAAATAACAACCGCATTGGGATGTATTGCGTTAAGCAAAAGTGCCAGTTTCTTTAAATTTTCGGCACTACTTATATTTAATTGAACCCCTAAAAATTGAATTTCATTAATGTTTTCAAAAGACTTGCTATAGGTTTCAAATAATTCATTTACTAACAAAGCCTCTTGGCTCTCTAATTTCTTGCTCAATTCTTTTTGGCTCACCTGAAGTGCAAAAATAGTATCATTCAATACATCCACACTTGAGTTTTCATTCCATGATGGTGCTGTGAAATGAGTATTCATTTTTGCCGCAATACCTGCGCAAGCTTCTGTTAACTGTATAATTTGCTTATGCAGTTTTTCATTTACTTGTGTTAAGTATTTTGAAGCAGCCTCACCCACCACCGCTTCAACTCTTCTAACACCCGCTGCTACAGAAGCCTCTGCTTTTAAAATAAAGTTTCCAATTTCGCCGGTATGACCAACATGGGTACCCCCACACAATTCAATAGAGTAAGCTGGATCCATAATCACCACACGTACTTTGTTGCCATATTTTTCACCAAACAAAGCCATCGCACCTAATGCAATCGCATCGTCTTTACTCATTTCATTAATTACTACGGGTACGTTTTCTTTAATCTTATCATTCACTATTTTTTCTACAGAGGCAATTTCAGTATCCGTCATTTTTGCGAAATGAGAAAAATCAAAACGTAATTGCTCGGCATTTACTAAACTTCCTTTCTGTGCTACATGATGTCCTAATACGCTTCTTAAGGCAGCATGCAACAAATGTGTCGCAGAGTGATGCTTGGTAGTATTAGCTCTTAGTGCTTCATCTACATTCGCCTTTACTTTATGCCCGATGGTTTTAGGTAAGCTATCCGTGAAATGTATAAATAAATTATTTTCCTTTTTAGTATCTGTCACTGCAATCACAGAACCATCTTCAAAAGTAAATGTTCCCCTGTCGCCCACCTGGCCACCACTTTCTGCATAAAATGGAGTGGTCGCTAAAATCCATTGGTAACCTTCTTTCCCTTTTGCTTTTACATTTCTATATTTAACGATAGTGGTATCGGCCTGTGTTTGCGTATAGCCCATAAATTGCGAAGGCAAATCTTCGCCCACTAAAATCCAATCTCCGGTATCTACTGCAGTAGCGGCCCTGCTTCGATTTTTTTGTTGTTGCATTTCATTTTCAAAACCAGCTTCGTCCACTTCTAATCCATTTTCACTTGCAATCAATCGGGTTAAATCAACAGGGAATCCAAAAGTGTCAAATAATTCAAATACTAACTTCCCTTCAATGCTTGAGCCCTTTTGATGTGTCCCAATAATATCATCCATTCTTTTTAGTCCTTTTTCCAAGGTCCTTAAAAATCCTTCCTCCTCCTCTTTTACCACTTTGCTTACAAATTCTAATTGAGCATTTAATTCTGGGAATACATTTTCAAATTGTTTGGCAAGGGTTGGCATTAATTGGTGTAACAAAGGATGTTTGTAATCCAAATAGGAATAATAATATCTTACTGCTCTTCTTAAAATTCTTCTAATAACATAACCAGCACCTGTGTTGGATGGCAATTGACCATCGGCAATAGTGAAGGCAATGGCGCGAATATGATCCGCAATCACTCTAAAAGCGACTGCTTCTTTTGTATCACTAAAATCATATTTTTTTCCAGTAATTTGTGCAACGAGTTCTATGGTACCTGTAAATACATCGGTATCATAATTGCTTTTCTTTCCTTGAATCACGCGCACCAATCTTTCAAAACCCATACCGGTGTCCACATGTTTGGCTGGCAAGGGTTCTAGGCTACCATCTTTCTTCCGGTTATATTGTATAAATACATTGTTCCATATTTCTATCACCTGAGGATGATCCTTATTCACTAAATCTCTTCCCGATATTTTTGAAATCTCTTCCTCCGATCTCATGTCTACATGAATTTCACTACAAGGGCCACAAGGACCCGTGTCGCCCATTTCCCAAAAATTATCTTTTTTATTACCGTAAATAATTTTTTCATCAGTCACCCATTTCCTCCATTCTTCTAATGCGATACTAGAGGAAGGTAAATTTTCGGCAGGATCTCCTTCAAATACAGATACATATAAACGTGCAGGATCCAATTTATAAACCTTAGTTAATAATTCCCAACTCCATTCAATGGCTTCTGGTTTAAAATAATTTCCAAAACTCCAGTTGCCCAACATTTCAAACATGGTATGATGATAGGTGTCGACGCCCACTTCTTCTAAGTCATTGTGCTTTCCACTAACGCGTAAGCATTTTTGGGTATCGGCTATTCTTGGATGTGTAGGCTCCTGATTACCCAAGAAAAAATCTTTAAATTGATTCATGCCGGCATTGGTAAAAAGCAATGTCGGGTCGTTTTTTATTACAATAGGTGCTGAAGGAACAATGGCATGTCCTTTGGATGCAAAAAAATCTAAAAACTGTTGTCTTATTTCTGAACTGGTCATCATGTATCGGAATTTTAAGCTATTTCTTCCTTAAAAAGCTATATTTGTAAAGTTTTTTAAGGAGCTTCAAAGGTAAGGAAATAGGCTCTTTTTTAATGATTTAGATCCAATAATCAGGCAAGCGAAATGAAGAAAATCAAATATTTCTTTAATACCCACACCCTCCGATTTGAAAAAGTAGAGGTTCCCTTACGTGTGCGCCTACTAAAAACCTTTGGATTTGTACTTGCTTCCTTAATCACCGCCATTTTTATTGTACTCCTTATTTTTCAGTACGTAGATTCTCCCAAGGAAAAACTACTGCGTCAACAAAATGAATCTTACAAAGCTAATTATAGTGTTTTACAGGATCGTGTAAAGCAATTGGAGCTTCAGATGGTTGAATTGGAAAACAGAGACAATGACGTATATCGTTCTATTTTTGAAGCAGACCCTATCCCAGATAGTGCAAGGTTAAAACAAATGGAAGCGAAGAAGGAAATACTTAGTATTCAAAATTTGACGAGTACGGAATTGACCGATAATATGGCAAGTCAGTTGAATCGACTTAGTTTAAGAATTGCTTTTCAAGACAGTTCTTATGCAGAAATTAATAATATGGTTAAGAATAAAGAGAAATTATTAAAAGCCATTCCAGCCATACAGCCAGTAAGTAATAAGGACTTAAATAGAATTGGTAGTAGTTTCGGATACAGAACTGATCCTATTTATAAGAATATAAGAATGCACCAAGGCATGGATTTTACAGCGCCATCGGGTACGCCCATTTATGCTACTGCCGATGGAGTGGTTGAAGCCGCAGGGTTTAGTCCAGATGGATATGGAAATAAAGTAGTGATTAATCATGGGTTTGGTTATCAAACCTTATATGGTCATATGATTAAAGTGAATACACAAAGTGGTCAGTCTGTTACCAGGGGTCAAGTAATTGGATACGTAGGAAGTACAGGAAAAAGTACCGGCCCGCATTGTCATTATGAAGTAATCAAAAGAGGAACCAAAGTAGATCCCATTTATTATTTCTACAACGATCTTACCCCCGAGCAATTTGATCGCATCTTAAAAGCAGCGGCTAATAATAAGCAAAGTTTAGACTAGTAATTATTTATTAACTACTATGGTCGGCAATAATTTTCCAGCCATCCTTCGTGTTTCTTAAAACCAAAGTATATACTCCATTAATATCGCCCACTGTTCTTTTTAAATACCATTTCCCAATTACAAAGTAATAATTGCCTCCGAGGGGCTTCATACTAACAATTTCAAAATTCAACTTGCCCATATGGCTAGCATCGGGGTAGTTTTTTTTATAATTATTCAATGTGTTGTCATAGCCATAAGTGGGTCCTGATTTTCCAATAAATACAAGGCTATCACTTTTTAAGTAGCCCGACATAAATGCTTCTAGGTCTCCTTTGTTCCATGCAGTGATTTGATTGTCTAATATGGCTTGAATGGCTTTGATGTTTTCTTTATAATCTGATACATCTGATACAATTTCAAAACAATCAATTGGTTTTTGCTGGGTAGTATCGTTGTTTTGAGCACATAAATTTTGTGCAAATAAAATGGCGATAAATGGTATCATTTTTTTCATATTGCTTAATTGAATTGAACCAAAAGTTAAGATAAATAAATAAATCTCCCTAATTTGTGTCATGTCCTATAAAAAGCATTTAGCACTTGACCTTAAATTAGCTCCTTTATTAAAGGAAGATGCACATGTATTAAAACGTCGAAAAAACACAGCCATTCGTTTAATGGCGAGTATCATTAGCCAACAATTAAGCACCAAAGTGGCTAAAATTATTTTTGACCGTTTTATTGCCTTATATGATGGTAAAGAACCGAGTTGTGAGCAAGTATTGGCTACTGAATACTTATTATTGAGAAGTATTGGTTTAAGTAACTCAAAAGTGATGTATGTAAAAAATGTAGCCCAGTTTTTTTTGGATCAAAAAATCACGGATAAGCAATTGTATAAAATGGAACCTGTAGCAGTGATTGAATTGCTTACTCAGATAAAAGGGGTAGGAAGGTGGACGGTAGAAATGTTACTTATGTTTAGTTTAGGACATGAAAATGTTTTTGCAGTGGATGATTTGGGGATTCAGCAGGCCATGATAAAACTGTACCATATTAAGTTTGAAACTAAAAAAGAGTTACAGTTAAAAATGCTTAAACGAGCAAAAAAATGGACACCCTATAAAACCTATGCATGTTTGCATTTATGGAAATGGAAGGACGCAAAGGCACCGGTCTAGCAGGTGTGGTTAATTAAAAGTGCTTGCTAAAAGCTTTATTTAGTAGGACCATTGTGTTGATAGGTTGGATACTGAATGTCGTGGTAAAATGCATAGGTCCAGTTGTTTGTTAAACCTTCATTCCACCATAATTGCCTCCATTCCATAGCCTTTTTCCCATCCCTATCATATTTTGCAACAAACTTAGATTTCATTTGCTGTAACTGAGGTGCTTCATCTCCTCCAAAGAAAAAAGTAGTATCATTTTCTTTTATCCATGCAACTTGATGATACAAGCTATGTCCAGCGGTTAATTGATAACGAATAAGATTGTCAATAATGCCTTCATCATTTTCTAACCAAACTACACCGCTAAAATTTTCAAGTATTTGAACCTGCTCCGCTAAATAGGAAGGACTGGCTCCACTGATAGCCAATTCAAACTCTCTTTTTTGTATATAGTATTTTGCATATGGAAAACTAATAAATCGTTCATTGTGTATTGGATGCATATAGCTAAGTCCACCTGCATGATCTTTGTGTAAGTGACTCATAAAAACCTTTGTTACACTGGAAGGGTCAATGCCTATTTGCATAAGATTGTCGTGTAATTGAAGTATCCCTGCATTATTAAAATAACCCAGGCCGGTATCGAATAATATAATGTCTTGTTCAGTGACCACTACGAAAGGTTGAATTTCTACCAACAAGCTGCCCTTAGGACGATTTTGTAGATTTTCACTGGCCGTATCAAAAGGGACAAATACTTTAGTTTGATCAATGGTGAAACTACCTTCTGATAAAGGGTAAATGCGCATATGAATAAATTAACGAATGACCATTTGACGGTCTGCATCTAACCTTAATAAAATAAATACCAACACGGTAAAGGTTAATAAGGAAGAGCCACCGTAACTAATTAATGGCAAGGGGATGCCTACAACAGGAAACAATCCAATCGTCATACTTATATTTACTGCGATATGAAAAAAGAATACGCCCACCACGCTGTAAGCATATACCCTGGAAAACGTACTTCTTTGTCTTTCGGCAATTCTAATAAGTCTAAATAAGAAAAATAAGTATAAGCATACAAAAGTAAAAGTTCCCACAAAGCCAAAGGCTTCTCCTAAGGATGTAAAAATAAAATCGGTATTTTGTTCGGGTACATATTTACCTCTTGTTTGCGTTCCTTTTAAAAAGCCTCTACCCCAAAATCCACCCGATCCTATGGCAATTTTACTTTGCTTTACATTATAATCATCTGGTTTTTTTCCTTTTTTCTTTCCCGCAGTTGCAGCTGATTTCACATTTTGACTACAATCATATTCCTTACCAACCATGCTATAAATACGGGTACTTTGGTAGCACTCAAATACATTATTGAAAATATAAGGAACCGCATACCTAACGGTTCCAAAACAAACAGCCCAAATTCCAATAATGACAAATATTTTGGTTTTATTACGCTTAAACCTTTTAATCATACTTAAAATAAATAGACCACTTATTACAGAAAGAATAATTGATAATACATAAGGTTCTACCAATAATGTTGCTATTACAAGAATGGCAAAGGATAAGGCAACTACTAATATAAGTGGAGGCAATCCTTCACGGTACATTGCAAATATAAATGCACTGTATACCAATGCAAGTCCCATCTCGTGTTGCATGATGGAGAGTATGGCGGGTAGGGCAATCATGCCAACCGCTATTAACTGTGATTTAAGTTTAGTAAAATCGGTTTCGGGCTTAGATATAAATTTGGCAAGTACCAGTGCTGTAAAAATTTTGCATAACTCAGCAGGTTGTAAATTAAATCCCCCTGCAATAGGTATCCAGCTATTACTACCATTAATATTTTTTCCAATGACAAATGTGGCCAACATTAATAATATACCACCACCATATAAAAGGTTGGCTAAGGCGGTAAATATCTTACTGTCTAATAATAAAATAAATATACCAATGAAACTACAAAAAATGGCAAAGTATATTTGCTTGCTATAACTATTTTTCCCAGCTATTAATGAGCTACTCCAATTACCATTGGGATTATATTCCACCATAAATATGCATAGTATTCCTATGGCGATCATCACAAAATAAAGAATGATCACCGCCAAGTCGGTTCCTTTAGAAAAACTATTTTGATTAGGTGTGGTTGCCATTTTTAGGACGGGTTATCTTTTTTTTCTTTTTTTGAAGGAGTGCTGCACTATCTTTTTTAAAGGTATTTGTAACTGGTTTTTTTTGCCCGCTTTTATTTTCGGCGGTATCTATCACTTTTTTAATAGTATCTATTACTTTTGGCTTGGGTTTATAATCCGAAACCATTTCCATATCCCACACATCACCTAGTTCATCATTTTTATATTCCTCCACTGGGCTTAAACGGATAGTTTTGTTTTTTACATACCAGTCTTTAATGGATTTTGGCATCAAGTCCACTTTTGACAAATCCTCCGCTTTTTTTACACTCTCTGTAGTAAGGGTGTCATTCAAATATTTTTCCATTAACAAGGTGCTTATTGGACCGGCCCAAGTGGCTCCATACCCTGCATTCTCTACCACTACGGCTACTGCCACTCTTGGGTTATCCTTGGGTGCAAAGCAAACAAAAATGGAGTGATTCTCACCATGTGGGTTTTGAGCAGTCCCTGTTTTTGCACAATATTCATGCCCAGGTAATTTAACGCTAGCTGCTGTGCCATATACTGTTACATCATGCATGCCTTCTTTAATCACCTTAAAAATATCGCTTGATATTTTTGTCACCCCTTGTTTGGTTCTAAATTTTGCCAATTCAATTTTATCTTCTCTATCTTCTTCTTCAATACTATCCACAAAATGCGGCGTATAATAATATCCATCATTTGCAATCAATGCCATTGAATTCGCTAATTGTAATGGGGTGGCTGTCATTCTATCTTGACCAATGCCCAATGTTAGCATATAGCAACTATTCCAGGTAGTAGGATTGCCAAAATCTTTATTATAGGCAGCTGTGTCTGGGATATTTGCTTTGTTTTCACTTGGCAAATCAATACCTAACTTTCTTCCCAATCCAAAACTATTCATGTATTCTTTCCATTTTAAGTATCCATTTTTCGCATTTCCATATTTAGGGTTGTCAATGGCCATTCTAAATACTTGTAAAAAATAAGAATTACAAGAGTTGGCTAAGGCAACTTGTAAATTCGCAGCGTGTCCCGCACCTGCGTGGGTACATTTTCGTGGATCGCCACAATTATTGTATGAGCCAAAACAGTTAAAGCCATAGCTTGGTGTGATTAGTCCTTCATCCAATGCAATTAATGCACCCAATGGTTTGAATGTGGATCCTGGAGGGTATTGTCCTTTGATGGCGCGATTGTAAATAGGACGCGCTGTATCGGTTAATAAGGAACCAATGGTTTTTCTTCTTTGATTTCCTGCTAATAAATTGGGGTTATAGCCAGGACTAGAAGCCATTGCAATCACACCGCCTGTTTTAGAATTTAAAACCACTGCGCTTCCTATTTTATTTTGTAAAAGTTTTTCAGCCAGTTGCTGTACTTCGACATCCATGGAAGTGTATAAATTTTTTCCGGCCACAGCCAAGGTATCAAATTGTCCTTTTTCAAAGGCGCCCTGAATCTTTCCTTTATTATCGCGTAAAAATCTTTTTACCCCTCTTTGTCCCATCAGCACATTCTCGTATTGCTTCTCCAATCCGGTCATTCCTGCATAGTCACCCATCTCATAGCCATCGGTATCGTGCTTTTGTAAAAAGTTAACATCTACTTCTGCTACATACCCTAGTACGTGTGCAGCTGTGTTGTAGGGATAATTTCGGATAGATCTTTCAGATAAAGAGAAGCCTGGAAAGCGATATAAATTTTCGGTTAACTGTGCATAAAGTTCTGGCGAAAGAAAAGGTTCAAACACACCCACTTTTACTCTTGTGTTTTTTACAATCACCTCCACCATGCGTTTATTGTACTCTTCTTTGTCAATTTTTAAAATTCCGCAAAGTGCTGCAGTATCTACGCCTCTTGCTTCATTGGGGATGACTACCAAATCGTAACTAATGGTATTTTCTAAAAGCGCGCGTTTTTTTCGGTCGTATATAATTCCACGATCTGGATAAATGATTCTTCTAAATATGGCGTTATTGTCTGCAGCTAATTTGTATTTATTTGAAAAAATTTGCAAACTAATGAGTTGCCCAATGATAATGGTAACGACAATACCAATAATTATTTGTATGATACCACCTCTATTTGAATTATACAGTGCCATGAATTATCTTTTTAGCTTGCGTCGGTTCATAACAAGCTCTACAACAAAAATAAGTAAGGTGCTTATTAAAGTAGTGAAAATTACCTTGCCAATAAAATAACTAAAACTACCAAACTGTAACCATTCTAATAAGACTAAATAAAAATGATGCACAAAAGTAATGATGATTACATAAACAAAGTAGGGAACCCAGCCCATGCTTCCGATACTTGGTTCTTTGGTAATTTCTTCTGAAGTTTCTTGGGCCAATAATAAATTAAGAATACTGGGTCTGATATACCCTATTAGTGTTCCAGCTGCAGTATGTAACCCTGGTGTATTGGTGAATAGGTCTAAACAGTAACCTAATAAAAAACCAAGTATGGTTAAGGTTAATCTACTGGTGCCAAAAGGCAACCATAACAAAAAAATAAAGTATAAATAGGGAGTGATATACTGATGCAAGGGAGGTATCTCGTTCAATATGATAATTTGTATCAATAGGAACAAGACAAAACGAATGCTATTTTTTAAAATACTATTCATTGTTTGCCTCCGGTTTTTCTAATTCTTTTTGTTCGTCCATTCTTTTATTCTCTACCAAGTATACATATTCTATATTAAAAAAGTTAGTAGCTGCTTTAACGTTTAAGGTTAAAAAATTACTGGAAGGATCCTTTACAATACTTATTACTTTTCCTATCATTAATTGAGGAGGAAAATTACTAGAGTAGGGGCTTGTTAATACCGTGTCTCCAATTTTAGGAGCAGCGCTCTTAGAAATATTTTTTAATACCAAAGTGTAGGGATCTGAACCATCCCATTCAATACTACCCGCAATTTTATCTCGCTTAAGCATGGCACTTACCTTACTGTTTCTGTGCAGCAAGCTCATTATTTTACTATAATTGTCATTCACTTCTACTACGATACCTACAATACTTCCGTCGGGGTTTATAGCTGCCATATCCTTTTTGACGCCTTGTTTGGCACCTCTTTCCACCCAGATATAATTTTTTTGTAGTGTAAATGTATTTCCAACCACTTTTGCAGGGTAGTAATAAAACTTACGTATTACCTCCATGCTATCTTTCCTTAATACCAGGGTGCCTAATTTTTTACTGGTGTCAATGCTGATAAAATTTTGAGCCAACTGATTTCTTAATGTAACATTTTCAGCAACTAATTTTGCATTCGTTTCTTTTAAGTCAAAGAAGTACGCCCAATTATTATAATATTGATTTACGTTGCCTGCAACTTGATTGGTCCATGTTCCAAAAAAAACTTCATGAGATTTGCTATAAGAAGATAGCATGACTAATGACACAATTTGAAGCATCAGAAAAGTAAAAAAAGTAAGATTATGTCTTATGAACCCAATGATATTCTTCAAGCGTTATATCTTTTTTATCTCATGATGAAAGGGAAACGTTGATAGTTTTTCAACGCAATGCCTGTACCACGTACAACACTCTTTAATGGATCTTCGGCAACATGTACGGGTAATTTTATTTTTGCACTTAATCTTTTATCAAGACCACGTAACAAAGATCCACCACCTGTTATGTATAAACCACGACGATAAATATCAGCAGCTAATTCAGGAGGCGTCGTTTCCAACGCTTTTAAAATAGCCTCTTCAATTTTAAATATACTTTTATCTAAAGCCTCTGCCACTTCTTGATAAGACACCATAATTTGTTTTGGGATACCTGTTACCAAGTCTCTACCGTTCACTGGCATGTCATCTGGAGGGTTGTCTAAGTCCTTTAAAGCCGCGCCCACATGGATTTTAATTTGTTCTGCAGTACGCTCACCAATTAATAAACTATGATAACGTCTTAATGCTTCCATGATGTCTGCAGTGAATTCATCACCTGCAATACGTATACTTTGATCGCATACAATTCCTGCTAATGCAATTACGGTAATACCCGTTGTACCACCTCCAATATCAATAATCATATTTCCAACAGGTTCTTCTACATCAATACCAATTCCTAATGCAGCCGCCATCGGTTCATGAATCATATATACTTCTTTTGCGCCTGCTTGTTCCGCACTATCACGTACCGCTCTTTTTTCAACTTCAGTAATAGAGGATGGAATACAAATTACCATTCTCCAACTTGGAGGGAACCATGGTTTTTTTGGATAAATCATTTTCATCAACTCACGAATCATTAATTCAGCTGCGTTAAAGTCTGCAATTACTCCGTCTTTTAATGGACGCACTGTTTTAATACTTTCGTGTGTTTTTTCATGCATTAACAATGCTTTTTTACCAACACCCAAAACTTCCTTCATATTATTTCTATTCAATGCAATAATTGAAGGTTCATTCACAACTACTTCGTCATTGTGAATAATTAAAGTATTAGCGGTGCCCAAATCCATCGCAATTTCTTGGGTAAAAAAATTGAATAATCCCATTATCTGTATGCTTTTTTAAAGGTCTAATTGAATGTAGCAAAATTCACTTAAAATACTTGAACTACAAAGCTTTTTAAGAAATGTGTAAGAATATTTTTTTGGAAAAACTAGGATTCAAATTCGTACCCGATGTCCCTTCTAAAATACATACCCTCAAACTGAATGTTGGAGAGTGCATTTTGGGCAATTTCCACGGCCTCTTTAAGGGTATTCCCCTGTGCAGTAGCAGTTAACACACGACCTCCTTTTGTAACAATGGCATTGTCCTTAAACCCAGTACCAGCTTGGAATACAATTACTCCAGGTACATTTGCACTTTCGCTTAAACCTTGTATTGTAAAGTCTTTTTGATAGTTTCCTGGATACCCTCCACTTACCGCCATGACAGTTGCAAAAGCAGCAGTTTGATATTCGATATTTACGTCTTGTAAAGTGCCATTATCTGCCGCGGCTAACAAGCTCACTAAATCGGTTTGTAAACGGGGTAGAATTACTTCGGTTTCAGGATCGCCTAAACGACAATTATATTCAATTACATAGGGTTCGCCTTCACAATTCATCAATCCAAAAAATACAAATCCCTTGTAAACTAGGTTTTCGGACTGAATGCCTTGAATCGTAGGCTTAATAATACGCGCTTCTACCTTTTGCATAAAGTTTTTATCCATAAAGGGCACAGGACTCACACAACCCATACCCCCAGTATTTAAACCCGTATCTCCTTCCCCAATCCTTTTGTAATCCTTGGCATGTCCTATAATTTGATACGATTGTCCGTCGGTTAATGCAAAAACACTCACTTCAATTCCTTCTAAAAACTGCTCTATCACTACTTTGGAGCTGGCTTCCCCAAATTGCTTATTTTGAATCATTTCTTCAAAACTAGCAAGGGCCTCTTGGTGAGTAAATGCAATGATAACGCCCTTCCCGGCAGCAAGTCCGTCTGCTTTTAATACAATAGGTAGCGCATGTGCTTTGATATATTCAACACCTTCCTCATAATTGGCATGGGTAAATTCGGCGTAAGCTGCTGTTGGAATACCATGTCTTTGCATGAAATGCTTGCTAAAGGCCTTGCTTCCCTCTAATTGTGCAGCCTCAGCAGAAGGTCCAATGACATTAATATGGGCAGTGGCTTCGTCTTTAGAGAAATAATCAAAAATGCCATTTACCAAAGGATCTTCGGGACCCACCACAATTAAATCAATTGCGTTTTCCAATGCACAATTTTTTAAGCCTACAAAATCATTTACTTCAATAGCTACATTGGTGCCAATGCTCGCTGTGCCTGGGTTTCCAGGAGCAATAAACAAATTGTCACAGTGATGACTTTGTGCCATTTTCCAAGCCAACGCATGTTCTCTACCACCACCACCAACAATTAAAATATTCATATCTATAGGTTTGCCCCACGAAAGTAAAATTTATTGAAGGGATTTTATTAATTTGGGTCAATTAAATACAATTGAATATGTCAGCAGTAGCAGAAAAACATCCAAAAGGACTATACGTCTTGTTTGCAACGGAAATGTGGGAGCGATTTAATTATTATGGTATGCGCGCTATTTTGACCATGTTTTTAATAAAAGCAATGGGGTATTTACAAACCGATGCCTCACAGGTTTATGGAAGTTATACCGGCTTAATTTATCTAACACCTTTATTAGGTGGGTATATTGCCGACAGATACTGGGGAAATAAGCGTTCCATTATAGCGGGTGGCTTGGTAATGGCCATCGGGGAATTTATCTTGTTTTTTTGTGGTCATTTTTATGAAAACGTTGATATTGCCATGCCCTTATTTTATACAGGTCTTGGATGTATGATTGCAGGAAACGGATTTTTTAAGCCCAATATTTCCAGTATGGTGGGTCAGTTGTATAAAAAAGGAGATTCAAAAATAGATGCTGCTTACACGATATTTTATATGGGTATTAATACCGGAGGTGCTTTGGGGCCAATTGTATGTGGATTTTTTGGAGATACGGGCAAGAATGGAGATTTCAAATGGGCATTTTTTGCAGGTGGAGTAGCCATGTTATTTAGTGTTATCACCCAACTCATTTTTCAGAAAAAATATTTAGTAGATCCAAATGGAGAAGCCATTGGAGAAGTGCCCAAGGGCGCGCCTGCATTTTTTCAGAAAATCCCAGTCATGGTTGGCTTTTTATTTTTACTCTCATTATTAACGATTGCTTTAGTGTATATAGATATTAAAGTAGTAAGTTATTTATTTTGGTTATTGCTAGCTTGTATTTTGTTGATTGCATTTATTATTTTTTCAGATAAAACACTTAGTATCATAGAAAAGAAAAAAGTGGCCGTGTTATTTACGGTTTCTTTCTTTGTCATTTTCTTTTGGAGTGCATTTGAACAAGCGGGTGCTTCGCTTACCTTCTTTGCTTCAGAAAATACCCAAAGGGATTTAGGGTTTTATGTAGTACCTACAAGCTTCTTCCAATCATTGAATTCTATATTTGTTGTGGCCTTGGCCCCATTAGTTGCATGGATTTGGATTAAACTAGGAAAAAGTAATAGAGAACCCTCTTCTCCTTTTAAAATGGCCATGGGTTTAATGTTGTTGGCATTGGGTTATTTATGGATTGCAACCGGTGTGAATGGAGTAGGAACGGGGGTTAAAGTAAGTATGATTTGGTTAATTGGAATGTATATGATGCACACTTTTGGTGAGCTTTGTTTATCACCTATAGGGCTTTCCTTATTTAATAAATTAGCACCACTTAAATTTTCATCTTTATTAATGGCAGTGTGGTTCACAGCCAATGCATTTGCTAATAAATTAGCAGGTGTGTTTAGTACATTGTATCCAGAAAAAGGAAAAGTAACTTCATTTGCGGGCTATCAAATAACCAACCTCCATGAATTTTTTATGTTCTTTGTTTTTATGGCGGGTATTGCCTCGCTGATTTTATTTTTCTTATCAAAAAAATTAAAAGGATTAATGCAGAACTAATTTTTGTTACAACATGCCTTTTACAATTTCATCCACAACGCCTGGATCAAGAAGTGTTGAAGTGTCACCCAAATTACTGGTTTCCCCTTCGGCTATTTTTCTTAATATACGACGCATGATTTTTCCAGAACGGGTTTTTGGTAAACCGGAAACAAATTGAATTTTATCTGGTTTTGCAATGGGTCCAATAATTCTTGTTACCGTTTGCAAAATATCTTTTTTGACCATATCATTGGTGCCATGCGTGTCTTGTCCATGTGAGCCGGTATAAATAACATAAGCATAAATACCCTGACCTTTAATATCATGCGGATAACCTACCACTGCACTTTCTACAACCCCTGCGTGCATGTTAATGGCATTCTCTACTTCGGCCGTTCCAATTCGGTGTCCACTTACATTTAATACATCGTCTACACGACCAGTAATTCTAAATTGTCCTTCCTCATTTCTTAATGCACCATCCCCAGTGAAATATAAATTTTCATAAGTGGCAAAATAATTGGTACGGCATCTTTCATGATCACCATAAGTAGTTCTTAAAATAGCAGGCCATGGCTGTGTAATACATAAATTACCTCGATACAAACCCTCTTCTTTTTCTGTGACTTCTTCTCCTTTGTCGTCTACTAAAATGGCCTTCACGCCTGGCATGGGATAGGTTGCCCATCCTGGTTTACCTGGCGTAATACCTGCCATATTTGAAATCATAACTCCGCCGGTTTCTGTCTGCCACCAAGTATCTACAATAGGACATTTCTTTTTTCCGATATGTTCGTCATACCAATGCCATGCTTCTTCGTTGATGGGTTCACCCACCGTTCCTAAAATTTTTAAACTACTTAAGTCGTGATCTTTAACCGGGCCTAATCCAAAACCCATTAAGGAACGAATAGCAGTAGGTGCCGTGTATAAAATATTTACTTTAAACTTGTCAATGATGTCCCAAAAACGACCCGCATCAGGAAAAGTAGGAATGCCTTCAAACATTAAGGAAGTGCCGCCTGCACTTAATGGTCCGTATACAATATAACTATGTCCTGTAATCCAACCAATGTCGGCAGTACAAAAGAAAATATCCTGTGGTTGGTATTGAAAAACATTTACAAAAGTATAGTTCGTATATACCATGTAGCCTGCAACACTATGCACTACTCCTTTTGGTTTACCAGTAGAGCCCGAAGTGTATAATATAAATAAAGGATCTTCGGCATCCATTGCAACAGGCGCTACCAATGGCAAAGCTTGGGTTTCTACTTTTTTAATTTCATCCTCCCACCATATATCTCGTCCTTTTAACATAGACACAGGGGTTCTGGTTCTGGTACAAACAATCACACGCTTAACCGTTTTAATTCCAATTAACGCATCATCAATGACGGATTTTAATGGAATGTCTTTGGCACCTCTATATGCGCCATCGCAGGTAATAATATATTCAGCCTTTGCATCTTCTAAACGATCTGCAATACTTTGTGCGCTAAATCCACCAAAAATTACACTATGAATAGCGCCAATACGCGCACAAGCCAATACTGCAATAGCAAGCTCGGGTATCATACCCATGTAAATACAAACACGATCTCCTTTTTTCACTCCATTATTTAAAAGTACTTGTGCAAATTGACAAACTTTTAAATGCAATTGTTTGTATGTAATGATTCGATGATGTTCTTCGGGATCATTCGGTTCCCAAATCATAGCAGGGGTGTCTCCATTTTTTTCTAAATGTCTATCCAAACAATTTTCGGTAATATTTAATTTTCCTCCTTTAAACCACTCCATTTTAGGATCCTTAAAATTCCAGTCTAATGTTTTATCCCATTTTTTTTGCCAAGTAAATGTTTCCGCAATTTCATTCCAAAACAATTCGGGCGTATCAATACTTTTTTGGTAGGCCTCGTGATACTGTTCCAGGCTTTTAATTTGATAAGGGTAGCTCATAGGTAATCGTATAAATAGATGTATCAAATTTACATTTTTTACGCATAAATATTTAACTTGAATGATAACTGGAAAAACGATTGCTATGAATGCGGAAAAAAAACAAAGTAGTATTGCTTTTGTGATAGGGGCATCCTCGGTGGGGACCTTAATTGAATGGTATGATTTTTACATTTTTGGAATGCTGGCTACCATTTTATCTAAACAATTTTTTCCTGCAGAAGCAGGCACAGCTGCACTTTTAAGCACTTTGGCCATTTTTGCAGCAGGTTTTATTGTACGACCCTTTGGAGCTTTGGTCTTTGGACGTTTAGGAGACTTAATAGGACGTAAACATACTTTTTTACTGACATTGGTCATCATGGGCGGTTCTACCTTTGCCATTGGGTTGGTTCCAAGTTATAATACCATTGGATGGGCCGCACCCATTATTGTACTTATTTTAAGATTATTACAAGGATTAGCGTTGGGAGGCGAGTACGGCGGTGCAGCCACTTATGTTGCCGAGCATGCACCTGCGGGTCAACGCGGATTTTGGACTTCCTGGATTCAGACCACTGCGACCCTTGGTTTATTTTTAGCCTTAGGGGTGATTATATTAATACGTTCTAATCAAGGTGTAGAAAAGTTTAGTGCAGAGTGGGGTGGATGGAGATATCCATTTTGGATTTCTATTTTATTAGTGGGGGTTTCAGTTTTAATTAGAATGCGCATGAGTGAATCGCCCATGTTTTCTAAATTAAAATCGGAAGGAAAAACATCGGTGAATCCTTTAAAGGAAAGCTTTGGACATAAAGGAAATTTTAAAATGGTTTTGTTGGCCTTATTTGGAGCGGTAATGGGTCAGGGCGTAGTATGGTACACCGGTCAATTTTATGCGCAAAGTTTTATTGAAACCGTTTGTAAAATAGATTTTATACAGTCTCGTAATATCATGTTGGTAGCCATATTAATGGCAACGCCTTGTTTTGTTTTATTTGGATGGCTCAGTGATAAGGTAGGACGTAAATGGATTATGTTATTAGGAATGCTTTTGGCGATTCTTACGTATCGTCCTATCTATAAAGAATTTATTTCCATTACTGCTGCAAACAACAGAACGCAAATTGTGGATTACCGTCTTACGAAAGCTGGTCCATTGATGCCTTTGGTTGATGCCAAGGATAAACATAAAATGTATATTCGACAAGTCATCGATACTGTTTATTTAGACGGGTCCCATTTTAAATATACCACAACAGATACACTTATTGGGTATAACGAACTAGGTGTGAACAGGCCTATTAATTTAATAAATCCAACGCTGATAAAATACAAATCACCCAAGCCGAATGTGGTGATTGAAAAAACAATGGGTAAGTCGGCCACCTGGGATATGATATGGCTCATTTTTATTCAGATTGTTTATGTAACCATGGTATATGGACCTATTGCAGCATTTTTAGTAGAGATGTTTCCAACTAAAATCAGGTATACCTCTATGTCACTTCCTTATCATATTGGCAATGGTGTTTTTGGTGGGTTGGTTCCTTTCTTGGGAACCTTAATTGTAGAGTTTACAAAAACGAGTACCAACCCAGGAGGAGATGTGTTGGCGGGATTGTGGTATCCAATTGGAGTGGCGAGTGTATGTTTAATGATTGGGGCCATTTATCTTACCAATAAGTTGGATAAAAATGTAATGGATTAATTAATAAAAATATTTTGTATGAATCGTATAAAAAAAATATTAGGATATGTTTGGATGCTTTTAGCACCAGCCATTATTTGTTTTTTAATGTATGAAGCTTATGTTAAAATTGGTAATGCAAAGCCTGCCGAAAAAGCCAATACCATTTTGCAATGGGTTATCATATTAGTCATTTTTATGCCTATTAGTATTGGGTTTTTCATTTTTGGGAAATATGCTGCCGCCAATGAATATGCCCATTTGCCCGAGACCTCGGATGAACTTAACGACTAGAAAGTGGTTATGTAACATTAGTTAAGTATTTTTGAATATGGCACTGATTGTAAATGGACTTTCTAAAAAATATGAAGCACAGCTAGCTGTTGATAATTTATCTTTCACCATTGAAAAAGGATCGGTGGTTGGTTTTTTAGGGCCCAATGGTGCAGGTAAAAGTACCACCCTTAAAATGATTGCTGGTTTTTTAGCACCGGATGCAGGAGAAGTAATTTTAAATGGAATCTCCAATCAAAAAGACCCCATTGCATTTAAAAAATTAATTGGGTATTTGCCAGAATCTAATCCTTTGTACGAGGAAATGTATGTAAAGGAATACTTTTCCTTTTTAGCAGACATTCATAAAATCCAACAGCCCACAAAACGCATACAGGAAGTAATTTTGCAAACGGGATTAACCCCCATGCAGCACAAAAAAATAGGTGCATTATCAAAAGGGTTTAAACAAAGAGTAGGTATTGCTGCTGCAATTATTCATCAACCTGCATTGATATTATTGGATGAGCCTACCTCGGGCTTGGATCCCAATCAATTAACTGAGATTAGAAATTTGATACAACAGTTAAGTAAAGAGGCTATTGTATTATTCTCTACACATATCTTACAAGAAGTAACTGCAATTTGCTCAAGTGTGATGGTATTGCATCAATCTAAATTAGTTGCCAATACATCTATTGATCAATTACGCAAGCCAACAGAACCTTCGGTTCGCGTTGTTTTTGAAGAGGATATCACACCCCATTTATCGGATCCTTTTTTCCAAAAACTTAACTATGAGCAGGTAGACAAACGTACGTTAGTCATAAAGTCCACTGATGAGCAGGGTGTTAAGAAAAGCATTCTTAATTTTGCTTTAGATAAGGGCTTAAATATCCAAACATTGCATACACAGGAAGCGAGTTTGGAAGAAATTTTCAAATTGCTTACGCATTAAAAAAAATGGGTGTAAATTGCGTTCGGAAAAGACATCCATTCATTAGAAAATAAATCATCAGACTATGAGTTACATTGTTGAAATAAAAGCTAGACAAATTTTAGATAGCCGTGGAAACCCTACTGTGGAAGTAGATGTGTTAACAGACGAAGGCGCTATGGGCCGTGCAGCGGTTCCAAGTGGTGCGAGTACAGGAATTCACGAAGCAGTTGAATTAAAAGATAATGACAAAAAGAAATATTTAGGGAAAGGTGTTTTAAAGGCAGTTAAAAATGTAAACACATTGATTGCTGATAACATTGTTGGTTTTGATGTCACTGCTCAAGCAGCGATTGACCAAGTAATGATTGAATTAGATGGCACGCCGAATAAAGCGAAGTTAGGTGCGAATGCAATTTTAGCGGTTTCTATGGCAGTTGCAAAAGCAGCAGCCGAAGAAGCGAGCTTGCCATTGTATCGTTATATTGGTGGTACCAATGCAAGAACATTGCCAATGCCTATGATGAATATTTTAAATGGTGGAGCACATGCGGATAATAAAATTGACTTTCAAGAGTTTATGATTATGCCAATAGGCGCACCTAGTTTTAGCGAAGGCTTACGTTGGGGCGTTGAAATTTTCCATCAATTAAAGAGCACTTTAAAGAAGAAAGGATATAGTACGAATGTAGGAGATGAAGGTGGATTTGCTCCAAATATTCAAAGCAATGAAGAAGCGATTGAAACGGTATTGGAAGCCATCACGGCAGCTGGTTACAAAGCTGGCACTCAAATTGCGATTGCCATGGATGCTGCCAATAGTGAATTATGGAACGCTAAGAAAAAGAAATATGTTTTCCATAAGAGTTCTGGTAAAGAAATGAGTTCTGATCAATTGGTGAAATATTGGGAAAGCTGGGTGAAGAAGTATCCAATTGTATCTATTGAGGACGGTATGGCCGAGGATGATTGGGCTGGTTGGAAAAATTTAACAGAGACCATTGGATCTAAGTGTCAATTAGTTGGTGACGACTTATTTGTTACCAATGTGACGCGTTTACAAACAGGGATTGATAAGAAAATTGCCAATGGCTTATTAGTTAAGGTAAATCAAATTGGTACTTTAACAGAAACGATAAATGCGGTAAGTTTAGCACAACACAATGGTTATAACACCATTATGTCGCACAGATCTGGTGAAACAGAAGACACGACCATTGCGGACTTAGCGGTGGCGTTGAACTGTGGTCAAATTAAGACGGGCTCTGCTTCTAGAACAGATCGCATGGCTAAATACAATCAATTAATTCGTATCGAAGAGCAATTGGGTGAAACGGGTGTGTTCCCAACAAAAGGGAAATTGAAGTTCGGTAACAAATAATTGAGTTGAAACGATAGTTAAAGGCGCCGAGTAATCGGGGCCTTTTTTCTTTTTGAGTATTAGCGGAACTATATTAATTTTACTTCAATCTAATACATATGCAAGCTTTAAGGAAGATACTCCCCATTTTAATTAATCGCTACTTTTTAGTGTCGGTTGGTTTTATCGTATGGATGTTATTTTTTGATCAACGTGATTATTTTCAACAAAAAGCGAGCGGCGAAGAATTAAAAAAACTAGAAACTTCTACTAAGTATTATAACGATGAAATCAATAATACAAAAAGTCAATTAAATAATTTACAAAATAGTGGGACTTCTATTGAGAAGTTTGCCAGAGAAAGATATTTATTAAAAAGAGAAGGGGAAGAGGTTTATATTTTTGAAGATACAAGTTCTAAAAAAGCCACTACGGAAGAAAAGAAATGATAATAAAAGAACGCTATGCTAAAGTGTTGGAATATTTCCAAACGCATATGCCAGTGGCAGAGACGGAATTAACTTATCAAAATCCATTTGAATTATTAGTAGCCGTTATTTTATCGGCACAGTGCACCGATAAGCGCGTAAACTTAACGACACCCAGTATTTTTGAAAAATATCCAACGCCAGAAATAATGGCAAAAGCAAATTTTGAAGATTTATTCCCGTTCATTAAAAGCATTTCTTATCCTAATAATAAAACCAAGCATTTAATTGGGATGAGTCAATTATTGATGAATGATTTTAATGGGGAAGTGCCTATGACTATTGCGGAATTGATAAGGCTACCAGGTGTTGGGCGAAAGACAGCCAATGTAATTACGAGTGTATGGGACAATCAACCCAATATGGCGGTGGATACACATGTAAACAGAGTAAGTAAAAGATTAGGGCTGGTTCCAATGACCGCAACTACTCCATTGGCAGTAGAAAAAAGTTTAATTAAAAACATTCCAACAGCATTAGTGCATACTGCTCATCATTGGTTGATACTCCATGGCCGTTATACCTGTATGGCAAGAAGCCCTAAATGCAAAGCTTGTGGTTTGCAAGCATTCTGTAAATACTATGAAAAAGCATCAAAATAAAAAGGGCTCCGAATGGGAGCCCTTTTTATTTTATCATTGAAGCCTTAGCTTCTATAAGTATTGATTGATTGCATCTGTCAATTCTTGTTTTGTAATAGGGATACCCATCATTTTGTTGTATCCTTTCGCATCTACAAAATATTTGTCACGGATAATTTTAATTAATTGACCATTGTTGATCTCAGGAATTAATACCGTTTCAAAATTCTTTAAAATTTCACCTAAGTTACTTGGGAAAGGACGCATATACTTAATATGTGCATGACTTACCAATTTACCATCTGCTTGCAAATCCATTAAAGTACTTTTAATAGTACCATAAGTAGAACCCCATCCTAATACCAATACTTTTCCTTTTTCAGGACCACTGTCAAGGGTTTGTTTAGGAATATAGTCTGCGATTTTATCTACTTTAGCTTCCCTCATTTTAATCATGAACTGGTGGTTCTCTGCTTCGTAGTTTACGTTTCCAGTTTCATGTTGTTTTTCTAAACCACCAATGCGGTGTTCTAAACCAGGGGTACCTGGAACTGCCCAAGGGCGCGCTAATTTTTCGTTACGCGTGTAAGGCTTGTACTTTAATTCGCCTTCGTCCAATTTCGTTTTAAAAGTGACTTCGATTTCTGGAAGGTCTGCTGCTTTTGGAAATTTCCAAGGCTCAGCACCATTCGCAATATATCCATCACTTAATAAAATCACGGGTGTCATATGTTGTAAAGCAATACGCACTGCTTCGAAAGCCATCTCAAAACAATCACTAGGCGTTGAGGTCGCTAAAATAGGAATTGGCGCCTCTCCATTACGGCCATAATAGGCTTGTAACAAATCGCTTTGCTCTGTTTTAGTAGGTAAACCCGTTGAAGGTCCACCTCTTTGAATATTGATAATCAATAACGGCAATTCTAGCATCATAGCCAATCCCATCGCTTCTGTTTTTAAAGCCATACCAGGACCAGAAGTAGTTGTTAAACCAATTTGGCCACCATAACTAGCGCCAATGGCAGCAGCAATACCAGCAATTTCGTCTTCTGCTTGGAATGTTCTTACGCCAAAGTTTTTATACTTACTTAATTCATGTAAAATATCTGTAGCAGGTGTAATAGGGTATGAGCCTAAGAATAAGGGAAGCTTTGATTTTTGAGAAGCAGCAATTAATCCCATGGATAATGCTTGGTTTCCCATAATACTACGGTAAGTACCTGGATCCATTTTAGACTTCTCAACTTTGAATCTTGCTGCATTAAATAGCTCGGCAGTCTCTCCATAATAGTATCCTGCTTTTAAAACGGCAATATTACTGTTTAAGATAGATTCTTTCTTTCCAAATTTTTCTTTTAAGAAATTAATAGTCGTATCTAAGTCTCTATTGTAAAGCCAATAGATAACACCTAATACAAACATATTTTTTGCACGGTCTCTTTCTTTATTTCCTAATTCAGTGAACTCTTTTAAAGCTTCACGCGTTAATTTAGTAACATCAATTTTTGTTAATTCATATCCATCTAAACTTTCATCCTCTAATGGGTTAACCCCTTCTTCGTAATTTGCAAGACGTAAATTTTTGACATCAAAACCATCGGTGTTAGCGATAATTTTTCCACCTTTCTTTAATCCTTTTAAATTCACTTTTAAGGCAGCGGCATTCATAGCAACCAATACATCACATGCATCACCAGGCGTGTACACTTTATCTGAACTAAAGTGAACTTGGAATCCACTTACTCCCGGCAAGGTTCCGATAGGAGCTCTAATCTCAGCTGGGAAATCTGGAAAAGTGGCAAGATCAATTCCTAAAATAGCGGTATTGTTTGTGAACTGTTGCCCTGTCAATTGCATTCCATCTCCACTATCCCCTGCAAACTTGATCACTACATCCTTTAAAATAACTTCATTCTGCATATAGCTGTAATTTGAGCACAAAGGTACATACCCAAGGGGCTAAATGTTTATTTTTTTTGTATTTTTTCTATTTTCTTGCCTAACTTTGTATGAATATTTCTGATAATATGATTATCGCTCCGTTTTTCTACATTTTTTCCCTCATTTTACTGCCGCTGACCCAACCTAAAACTAAAGCTCCTAAGGTTGTAGCACAGGCGATTGTGCCGCAGGTGATTATCCCTGTGAAACCAGTGAATCCAAGCACTAAATATATCTATCTCACCTTTGATGATGGCCCACTATTTGGCACTTCAAACTGTATTGATATTTGCTTGCAGGAAAAGGTACAAGCATCTTTTTTTCAAGTGGGAATGCATATGGCAAGATCCAAATTTGGAAAAGATTTGCATAATAGAATTTTACAACACCCAGACGTTTTTGAAATTTTGAATCATAGTTATACGCATGCAAATGGGAAATATTTGAATTTTTATCATCATCCAGATGCTGCATTACTTGATTTTATAAAGGCGCAAAATTCACTCCAGCTTACCAATAATTTAGTTCGCTTACCTGGCAACAATGCTTGGAATATTTTGAACCATAAAAGAACAAGTGCGCTGGTTAAACCAGTGGTTTTAAAATTAGATAGTGCTGGATATAACGTTATCGGTTGGGATGTAGAGTGGGACTTTAATAAACAGGGGAAACCATTGGAGTCGGGAGAGAAGATGGCTAGAATAATTGATTCAAGCATTGCGCGCAATCGTACATTGACTAAAAATCACCTGGTTATTTTAATGCATGATCATATGTATAGAACCGCTACGGATTCAACGAAACTAGCTACCATGATAGGTTTATTAAAGAAAAATCCCAATTACGAATTCCGAAAAATAAGCCAGTATCCAGGTTTGAAAAACGGCGGACATTAACATATCCTTTACAGGTTATAATAAAGTAGATTAAATTTTATATTGTACTTTTATACCACCAAAAACAAATACTATGAGCTCATTGAGAACAAGTAATCCAACACTGACAGAGAAAATCTTTGACAAAAGTTTGCATGCAAATTCAACTGCTTCTGGCGTGATGAGTGTTCGTGGAACCATGAACAAGTTTGGCTTTTTATTATTAATGGTTATGGCATCTGCCATGTATACCTGGAACTTGGTTACCCCCGAAACAATGAGTACTGCAAATACGATTATGATTACGGGAGCGATTGGTGGTTTTGTATTAGCATTAGTAATGATTTTTAAACCTACTTGGTCTCCATACATTGCACCTGCTTATGCTATTTTAGAAGGATTATTTATTGGGGGCATTAGTGCATTTTTTAATGACATGTTTAAGGCTTCCTATCCAAATATTATTTTACATGCAGTTGGTTTAACAATGGGTGTGGCACTTTCCATGTTCTTGTTGTATAATTTTAGAATTATCAATGTGACCAATCGTTTAAGGTCCATTATTATGTCTGCTACCATGGGCATTGCATTATTTTACTTAATTGTATGGGTATTAAGTTTATTTGGTGTTGAAATGGGTTTTGGTCCCAATGACGGTAGTTTATTAAGTATTGGCATTAGCTTATTTATTGTAGGCATTGCTGCTTTCAATTTATTGTTAGACTTTGATTCAATCGAAAAAGCTGCAGAAACGGGTGCCCCTAAATACATGGAGTGGTATGGTGCTTTTGGCCTATTAGTGACCCTGGTTTGGTTATATTTAGAGATCCTGAAATTATTGAGTAAGCTTAGTTCTAGAGATTAAGTTGAATCAAAATTATAGTTTACAAAGTCCCGGAAAATTTCGGGACTTTTTTTGTTGATATTTATGGTAAATTTGAGTACTTAAAGCAATCTAATGCAATTTCAGCCTGGTCATTTAGACAATCAACAACTCATTCATTTATATCGTTCTTTGTTATTACCAAGAATGATTGAAGAGAAGATGTTGATTTTATTGCGTCAAGGTAAAATTAGCAAGTGGTTTAGTGGCATTGGACAGGAAGCTATTTCGGTAGGCGCTACATTGGCAATGGATCAAGATGAATGGATTATGCCATTGCATAGAAACTTAGGCGTATTCACTTCCAGAAATATGCCGCTAACGGAATTGTTTAAACAATGGCAGGGCGATATTACTGGATACAGTAAGGCAAGGGAACGTAGTTTTCATTTTGGATCCAAAGCCCATTATGTATGTGGAATGATTTCCCATTTAGGCCCTCAGTTGGCAATAGCAGATGGAGTTGCATTGGCCTATCAACAAAGAGGTCAACAAAAAGTTTCTTTGGCGTTTACAGGAGATGGTGGAACCAGCGAAGGTGATTTTCATGAAGCCTTAAACGTCGCAGCGGTATGGGGTTTGCCAGTTATTTTTATTATAGAAAATAATGGATACGGCTTAAGTACACCCACCAATGAACAATATAAATGTGAACATTTAGTAGATCGTGCAAAAGGATATGGGATGGAAGGAGTGCGCATTGACGGTAATAATATCTTAGAGGTTTACAATACCATTAAAGGAGTAAGAAAATATTGTATCGATAATCAGAAGCCTTATTTGATTGAATGTGATACATTCAGAATGCGTGGTCATGAAGAAGCGAGTGGTGTAAAATATGTACCTAAGAATTTATTTGATTTATGGGGAGAGCGCGATCCAATAAAAAATTATGAGGATTACTTAATTGAAAAAGCTATTATTACTAAAGAGGAAGTAGTGATTATGCGCAAGTCCATTAAAGAAACCATTGATGCAGATTTGCAACAGGTGATGGAGGTTACTCCATTTACGCCATTGGTTGAAAATGAAATGATGGACGTGTTTGCGCCGATTACAGCGAATGATATTCCAACACTTGATTCACTTCAGGCACCTGCTATTCAACATAAAAGGTTTATTGAATCCATTAGTGACGCATTACGAGCTGCTATGCAGCGCTATCCGGAAATGATCATCATGGGTCAGGATATAGCTGAATATGGCGGTGCATTTAAAATGACAGAAGGTTTTGTAAATGAATTTGGCAAAGAAAGAATACGCAATACACCTATTTGTGAAAGCGCCATTGTGGGAGCGGCATTGGGTTTAAGTTTGGAAGGGATAAAGTCGGTGATGGAAATGCAGTTTGCGGATTTTGTAACGGTTGGATTTAATCAGATTGTAAATAATTTAGCGAAGGTTCATTATAGATGGGGTCAAAATGCGGATGTGGTGATAAGAATGCCTACAGGTGGGGGCGTGGGTGCAGGTCCTTTTCATTCACAGTCAAATGAAGCATGGTTTACACATGTGCCGGGTTTAAAAGTAGTGTACCCATCGAATCCAGCAGATGCGAAAGGTTTAATGATTGCAGCCTTAGCTGATCCCAATCCGGTTTTATATTTTGAGCATAAAGCCATGTATCGAAGTGTAGAAGGCGATGTGCCAGATATATACTATCAAGTGCCTATTGGGAAAGCAAATTTTGTAAGCAAAGGAACGGAAGCTACTATTATTACCTATGGTATGGGCGTCCAATGGGCAAAAAAATATCAGACTGAAAATGAACATCTTTCCTTAACCATACTGGATTTAAGAAGTTTGGCACCTTTGGATTATGAGGCTATTGCCGAAGCGGTTGCAACTACCGGCAAGGTATTAATATTACATGAGGATAATTTAACCGGGGGCATTGGTGGTGAATTAAGTGCATGTATTGCAGAGCGTTGCTTTACGCAATTGGATGCGCCAATTATGCGATGTGCTTCGCTAGATACACCTATTCCTTTTAATCTTATTTTAGAAAAACAATATTTAGCAAATAGCAGATTGGAAGAGACCATGCAAAAACTACTTGCGTTTTAATTAATTAGGGTTGTTTGCGCGGTAAACGCGAAGGAAATTTCCACCCAATACTTTTGCAATATCTTCATCCTTATAGCCACGCTTTATTAATGCATTGGTGAATTCAGGATAATCCAACACTGTTTTTAATTGTAAGGGTGCTGAATCAATGCCGTCAAAGTCGGATCCAAGGCCCACATGATCCACGCCAATTAATTTTACAATATGATCAAAGTGTTTCATTAATACTTCTAGGTCTGGTTTAATCGCATCCGATTCGGCTTTGTATTTATTAGCAATTTGAGTCATTGCATATTCTGCCTGCATACCACTTGCGATTAATGCCTTTATTTCTGGTTTATGCTTTTCTCTAAATTCATTATTTTTTCTACTAAAATCGCTATCTACAAATCCAGAAAAGAAATTCAAATTAATCACGCCCCCATTTTTTCCAACTGCTTTAATTTGATCATCCTTTAAATTTCTAGAAACAGGACAAATCGCATAGGCATTACTATGTGAAGCAATCACAGGCTTTGTAGTTGTTTTAATCGCATCCCAAAAAGTAGCTTCACCCACATGTGAAATGTCTACGATAATTCCCAATTTGTTCATGCGCGCAATCACTTCTTTTCCAAAAGCGGATAGCCCTTTTTTGCCAGTATATTTTGGATCTTTCTCGTCGGCATGAGAACTTGCCCAACTTGGAGAGTTGTTCCAAGTAAGCGTCATATATCTAACCCCTCTAGTATAAAAAATATCTAGTTTATTAATATCATCCTCAATCATGTGTCCACCTTCTACACCATATTGTGCTATGAATTTTCCATCTTTTAAAGCTTGCTCAATTTGCTTCCAGTTTTTTGCAACGACCATCTTGTCGGGATTTCTTGCAGCCACTGCATCTAGCGTATCCATTTCTCTCATCGCCCAAGCATAAGGATTTTGTTTATTTCCGTCACACCAAATAGAAAACAATTGGTAATCTACACCCCCTTCTTTAAATCTTTTTAAGTCGGAATGATTAATCCCAGTTAAGTCCTGATCCAAGCTTACTTTTTTCTCAATACAGGCTGTCACGGCATCGTTATGCGTATCCACTAAAACGGATTTAAAATGGATGGCTTGGCCTTGCGCGCCAATAGAAAAGGCAAGGAAAAGCGGTACTAAGTATTTCATGTGTTGGGAATGTTTTAATTGACAACTAAAATAGCTATTTTTGCGCAGAGAAAAACGACTATGTTAGACAAATTAGAAGCCATAAAAGCCAGATTTGACCAAGTAGGGGTGGCTTTGACCAATCCTGAAATCATTAATAACCAAACCGAGTTTGGTAAAATGAGTAAGGAATACCGTTCCTTGGAAAAAATTGTACAGCCTTATTTAAGATATGTGAAGGTGTTGGATGAGCATAAATTTGCAAAAGAGTCTTTAAATGGAGACGATTCAGATATGCGTGAATTAGCGAAAATGGAATTGCCCGCATTAGACGAAGAAAAAGAGTCCTTGGAAAAAGAATTGACTAAATTATTAATTCCTAAGGATCCGCAGGATGATAAAAATGCCATTATAGAATTACGCGCTGGAACGGGTGGGGATGAAGCCAGTTTATTTGTGGGCGATTTATTAGGCATGTATACAAGATATTGTCAGAAAAAAGGATGGAAAGTAACTTTGGTTGGAGAAAGTGAAGGATCGGTGGGTGGGTACAAGGAAGTGATATTAGAAGTTACTGGAGAGGACGTATATGGTACCATGAAATTTGAAAGTGGAGTGCATCGTGTACAACGCGTACCCAGCACAGAAACACAAGGACGTGTGCATACATCAGCCGCTACCGTTGCGGTCATGCCAGAAGCGGAGGAGGTTGATTTTGTATTAAATCCAGCCGATGTAAAAATGGAAACATCTCGAAGTGGTGGTGCGGGTGGACAGAACGTAAATAAGGTAGAGACCAAAGTAATGTTAACGCATATTCCAACGGGCACGGTAATTGTTTGTCAAACTGAAAGATCACAATTGGGTAACCGTGAAAAAGCAATGGGTATGATGCGTACAAAGTTATTTGAAGAGCAAGTACGTAAACAAGAAGACGAAATTTCAAGACACCGTAAAACATTGGTGAGTACCGGCGATAGAAGTGCCAAAATAAGAACCTATAACTGGCCACAGGGTAGAGTTACAGACCACCGTGTAAATGTTACTTCGTATAATTTGGATGCCGTTGTGAATGGAGAAATTGAAGAATTTATTGAAGCATTACAAATGGCAGAGAACGCGGAAAAAATGTTGGTACAAAATTAATTTCAATTATTTCGCTAAGCTTTGTTCCCATTGCCAGGCAGTCAACATCATTTCTTCTAACCCATATTTACATTGCCAGCCTAATTGTTTTACTGCTTTATCATTGTTAGCATAAATAGCAACAATGTCGCCTGCTCTTCTTGGTCCTACTTCATAATTTAATTTCACGCCACTTACTTTTTCAAATGCATGAATCGCTTCTAGTACTGTAATGCCATTCCCGGTTCCTAGATTAAATACTTCACATGATTTTTCTTCATTTTTTTTGATAGAGAATTGCAACGCCAAAGTATGTGCATGTGCAATATCGCAAACATGTATATAGTCTCTAATACAGCTTCCGTCTCGGGTATCGTAATCTGCGCCGTGCACTTGCATGGTAGGTAATTTGCCAATAGCGGTTTGGGTAATCGCGGGTACTAAATTTTGAGGACGTCCAATAGGCAATTCACCAATGGCAGTAGAAGGATGTGCGCCTACTGGATTAAAATATCTTAAAAGGATCGCTGATAATGGAAAAGTAATGGCCGTGTCTTTAACAATGGTTTCTCCCATTTGCTTGGTAGCGCCATAAGGAGAGGCGGCAGTTTGTAAAGGAGTATGTTCCGTAACAGGTATACTTTCTGGATTGCCATAGACTGTACAAGAGGAGGAAAAAATAAAATGCTTTGCATTGTATTTTACCGCCATGTTTAATAAATGAACTAGAGAAAATAAATTATTTTCATAATAGTCCAATGGTTGCTCAACCGATTCTCCCACTGCCTTGTATGCGGCAAAATGAATAATCCCAACAATACTTGGGTTTTCAATAAAAATGGCTTCGGTTGCTTTTTTATCTGTTAAGTCTACCTGGTAGTTTTTAATTTTTTTGCCCGTGATTTTTTCAATACCCAATAAGGAATTGTCAGAGGCTCTTGATAAGTTATCGGCAGAAATCACATCAAAACCATGTTCAATCAAATCCACAATGGTATGCGCCCCAATATATCCACAACCACCGGTAACTAATATTGTCTGCATTCGATAAATTTAGAATACAAAGAAACGAAAAAACAACAATAAATGGAATTAAGCTTTAGATGCTAAAGTAAATCCTATGGTAGTACCAACATTTAAAGTACTTCGAACATGTAAGGTCTCGTTATGTGCTTCAATAATATGCTTGCAAATGGCTAATCCAAGTCCGGTACCACCAATTTCTCTACTTCTAGCATCGTCGGTGCGGTAAAACCTTTCAAATAAGCGAGGGATATGTTCTTCTGCAATACCAATGCCGTCGTCACTCACTTCAATTAATATTTTATCATCCTCTATTTTGTAAACACTCGCAATAATTTGGCCATCAATTTTTCCATATTTAGAAGCGTTGGAAATAATATTTACCAATACCTGGTAAATTTTATTTCTATCCGCAAAAACAGATACAGGCGATTCGCTTCCTTTTTTAAATTGAAATTGAATATTTCTCTTTAACCATTTCACGCTTAAATTATGCACTACTTCAGTAATGAGGTCTTGAATAATAAAAGATGTTTTAAGAATGGGTTCTTTATTAATCTCCAAATTGGTAATAATATCCACGTCATTTAATAATCCTACTAGCCTTTGCACATTGGCTTGTGCTTGATTAATAAATTTGTTACCAATTTCTGGCTGCTCCATAGCACCATCGGCAATGAGTTCCAAGTACCCTTGAATAGCAAAAATGGGTGTCTTTATTTCATGGGATAAATTCTGCAAAAATTCTTTTCTAAAGGCTTCATTAGATTGAAGTTGCTGTATTTGTAGATTCTGTTGTGTTGCCCATTCCTCCACGTCTTCTCTTACATCATCCATTCCTTTTTGAGGAAGGATATATTTTTGATACGCTTCCTCCCTTTTTGTTGCCTTAGTGGAAGAAATAAGTTTGTAAATAAGTTTAATCTTTCTGTAAATAAAATATTCAAGTATTTGAAATACGATGAAGTAAATGACTACAAAACAGGCTAAAAAGTATGCAATTAATAATTTTAGGTCAGCAAATAAAACAAAAACACTTATTCCTATAATACTTGACAATAGCAAAGCAGTGAGTGCGGCTAGTTGCTTGGGGGATAAATTTTTTTCTTTAAACATATACTTGTTAAGTCCTATGGACCTTACGAAGTTAGCTTTTTCTTACTAATAAAATATTGTCTAGTAACTGAATTTGTATCCAACACCCTTCACTGTGGTAATACAGTCGATACCTAATTTTGCCCTTATTTTTCGGATGTGAACATCAATGGTTCTGTCTCCTACAATTACATCGTTGCCCCATACCTGAGAAAGAATTTCATTTCTTAAAAATACACGACCAGGCTGCTCGGCTAATAAAAATAAAAGTTCAAATTCTTTTTTAGCTAGGTTGTATACCTCGCCTTTTAAAGTTGTTTTATATTGAACCGGATCAATGCTGAGATCTCTGACTTGAATAACTTTATTGTCATTCGAAGTAGGAAGAATACGTCTAAACAAGGCAGTAATCCTACTTAATAAAACTTTTGGACTAATGGGTTTATTGATAAAATCATCGCCACCTAATTCTAAGCCTTTAATATGAGAGGCTTCGTCGTTGAGTGCTGTTAATAATACTATAAGCGTTTTGTCAAATTGTTTATTGCTTCTTAAAAATTCACATACCTCAAAACCATTTCTTTTTGGCATCATAATATCAAGTATGATACAGTCGGGGGTGTGTTGTTGTGCTTTTTCAATGGCTTCACTACCGTCTTTTGCAGTAATTACTTCAAAGCCCGCTTTTACTAAATGGAAACTGATAATTTCAATGATATCAGGTTCGTCGTCAGCAATTAGTATTTTGATTGGGTTGGTTTCCATAGGTATTATATCACCAAAAGTAAGCCTTAATAAGGATATCTAAATAGCGCCCTAAGGTTATCAAATTGTTAACTAAAATTATTGTTCCTTGAGTATATGTAATATATAAGGATTTGCTTTTTTCTCCCGCCCCCAAGTTGTTTCCGGACCATGGCCAGCATAAATAGTCATGCTATCGGGGAGGGGTAAAATTTGTGTTTTTATACTTTTGATTAAATCCAATGGATTACATCCAGGCAAATCGGTTCGGCCTACGCCGTCTTTAAATATTAAATCTCCTCCAATCATAAAATCCTGTGCTGCATTATAAAAACAAACACTGCCTGGGGAGTGGCCTGGTGTAAGTAACACTTTGAATTGATCTGTATCAAAGTCAATGATATCATCCTGTGCAATATATTGGACCGGACCTGTATAAGGTTCACAAGGAACACCCCATCTTGTCCCTCCTTCTGGTAAACGGTCAATGACGGGTTGTTCATTTTTATGAAAATGCGCAGTAAGTCCATATTTTTCACTTACAAAATTATTACCAAAAACATGATCCAAATGGCAATGCGTATTGAGTAATAAAGTGGGAGTTAAATTATTTTCTGAAATAAAATTTGCTAAGGCTTCTTGTTCATTTCTTAAATAACATCCTGGATCAACAATAATGGCATTCTTTTGCTCATTGTATAAAACATAAGTATTTTCTTGAAAGGCATTAAAGCAAAAAGATTGTATTGCGAACATGAAATTGAACGATTTGATGATTCTAAATAATTATTTGTGCATAGACAAATACTGGCAAATATTTTTCACCATACTAGGTCCTTCATAAATAAAGCCGGTCCAAATTTGAACAAGGCTTGCGCCCTTATCTATTTTGGATTGCGCGTCTGTGCCTGTGAAAATTCCTCCACTCGCAATAATGGGTAGTCGGTTACCTATTCCTTCATGTAAATAAGAAAGTACTTGGTTTGATTTTTCTAATAAAGGTGCACCACTTAATCCACCTGCTCCAATTGCATTTGCCTTCTCGGTGTTGATAGTATTTAGTTGGCTACGATCTATTGTGGTGTTGCTTGAAACGAGTCCGTCTATTTTTACTTCCTGCGTTAAGGCAATAATGTCATCCAAAGCAGCTGTTTCTAAATCGGGTGCAATTTTTAATAAGATGGGCGTATTGTTTTTATTTAAGTTTTGTAATTCGCTAAATATTTTCCTAAGTGATTCTTTTTCTTGTAATTCACGAAGACCGGGCGTATTGGGAGAACTTACATTCACTACAAAATAATCTACTACTTGTTCCAGTCCTTTAAAATTGATGCAATAATCTTTCCAGGCATCGCTATTTTCAGTGACTTTGTTTTTTCCAATATTGCCGCCAATCATTAAGCTCGAATTTGTCTTTTCTTTTCTAATGGATAATCTCTTTGCAATCGCATCTACTCCGTCATTGTTAAATCCCATTCTATTAATCAACGCTTTTTGACTGGGTAGTCTAAACAATCTTGGTGCTGGATTTCCTGCTTGTGCTTTTGGGGTGACGGTGCCAATTTCAACAAATCCAAAACCTAATAATTCCAACACTGCTAAATGTTCGGCATTTTTATCAAAACCAGCGCCTAATCCAACTGGGTTTGAGAACTGTAATCCAAAAACGGAGGTAGACAAATCAGACTCTTTATATTGAAAACTCCCTGCAAGCAATTGTTTCCCAAACGGCAAGGCTGCAGCTAGGTGCAAGCCTTTCATGGAAATCGTATGCGCGGTTTCGGGAGGGAGTGCAAAAAGGGTGTTTCTGATAACTGGATACAACATGCCACGAAATTACGATGAAATATTTAGTTGCATAAACAACTGTTTATAAAAATGACTACATTTAGGGTGAAATTAAGTGTAGATCCAATAAATCCAATTGTATGCAAGAAGCTTATATAGTAGCAGGTTTTAGAACTGCCGTGACAAAGAGTAAAAAAGGGGGCTTTCGTTTTATGCGCTCTGACGAGTTAGCGATTCAGGTAATTCAAGGGTTAATGAAAAGTTTGCCGGCCTTGGATCCCAAATTAGTGGACGATGTAATTGTAGGCAATGCGGTGCCCGAAGCGGAACAAGGTTTACAATTTGGTAGAATGATTTCAGCAAAAGCATTGGGCATTGAAGTGCCAGGCATTACCATAAATAGATATTGTGCAAGTGGTTTAGAAAGCATTGCCATGGCCACTGCAAAAATTAGAACGGGTATGGCAGATTGTATTATTGCTGGTGGAACGGAGTCCATGAGTTTGGTACCTACAGCGGGCTGGAAAACAGTGCCTGCTTATTCTATAGCGGTGGAAGAACCCGATTTTTATTTATCGATGGGCTTAACGGCCGAAGCGGTTGCCAATGAATATAAAATAAGTAGAGAAGACCAGGATGCATTTGCATTGGCTTCGCATCAAAAAGCAAAAGCAGCGATTGACAATGGACATTTTAAGAAAGGTATTTTACCCATTGAAGTCACCGAGACTTATGTAAATGAAAAAAATAAAAGAGCAACAAGAGCTTATATCGTTGATACCGATGACGGAGTCCGCGCTGATACCACCATAGAAGCATTGGCAAAATTAAAACCTGCTTTTGCCATGAAAGGATCTGTTACTGCGGGTAATTCTTCTCAGACAAGTGATGGGGCAAGTTTTGTATTTGTAATGAGTGAAAAAATGATTAACTCCTTAGGCTTAAAGCCTATTGGGCGTTTGGTAAATTGTGCATCGGCAGGCGTACATCCAAGAATTATGGGAATCGGTCCTGTGGCGGCCGTTCCAAAAGTTTTAAAACAAGCAGGAATGAATTTAGATCAAATAGATTTATTTGAATTAAATGAAGCATTTGCATCACAGTCTTTAGCGGTGATTCGGGAACTAAATTTAGATACCCATAAAGTAAATATAAATGGGGGCGCCATTGCCTTGGGCCATCCTTTGGGATGCACGGGATCAAAACTTACAGTGCAGATAATCAATGATTTAGAAAGACTTAATAAGAAATATGGCATTGTGACCGCCTGTGTTGGGGGTGGTCAAGGAATTGCCGGAATTATTGAAAAATTATAAGGTTTTTTAAGTAGCTTAGTTACTCATTATTTAAAAAATAAATAAGATTAACATGCGCATTATTCTTTTAGCTACCATCTTAGCAGTATCCTCTATTTTTTCATTGGAAGCAACAGCACAAAAGTCAAAAAAAGTGGCAACGACTGTAGAAAGCGTTGAAAAAGTTGACATTAATAAAGTTTTTAAAAATTGGAAGCCAAGAAACGTAGGACCTTCAAGTATGAGTGGTCGCGTTACCACCATTGATGTGGAAGTAAATAATCCTAATAATATTTGGATTGGCGCTGCATCCGGTGGTGTTTGGAAAACAAATAACAGTGGGGTGAGTTGGACACCTGTTTTTGAAGAGCAACCTATTATGAATATTGGTGCTTTAGCAATACAGCAATCTAATCCAAGTGTGGTATGGGTAGGAACGGGTGAGGGGAATCCTAGAAACTCAATTAGTATTGGGGAAGGAGTTTACAAAACAATGGATGCGGGTAGAACCTGGAAGCGCATGGGTCTTGAGCAAACAAAAAATATTCATAGAGTCATCATTGACCCCAATAATCCAAATACAGTTTATGCTGGAGCGATTGGAAATCCTTATGGACAAAGCAAAGAAAGAGGGGTGTATAAAACCACCGACGGTGGTGAAACCTGGAATCAAATTTTATATACCAATGATACGACGGGCCCTGGTGATATGATCATGGATCCAACCAATCCAAATAAATTACTTGTTGCCATGTGGCATCATTATCGCAATCCTTATCATTTAGAAAGTGGTGGAAAAGGAAGTGGAATTTATATGACTATTGATGGTGGAAAAAACTTCATCAAATTGGGCAAAGAGCATGGCTTGCCTGATGGTAATTTAGGAAGAGTGGGTTTGGCCATTAGCAGGTCTAATCCAAACCGTGTTTATGCATTAGTGGAGTCAACTAAAAGCGGCTTGTATAAAAGTGATGATGGCGGATATTCATGGAAATTAGTGAATGGTCAAAAATCAATTGTTGATAATAGACCTTTTTATTTCCAGGATATTATTTGCGATCCGTTAGATGAAAATACTTTATGGTACATAAGTCAAACCGTTCAAAAAAGCATTGATGCTGGTAAAACATTTGAAACGATTATTCCATACAGTGGTATCCATCCAGATCACCACGCATTTTGGATTCATCCAAAGGATAATAAGTTAATGTTAGATGGAAATGATGGTGGTATTGGTCTTACCCGTGATGGTGGTAAAACATGGATGTTTGATGAAAAAATACCTGTAGGACAATTTTATCATATTGCAGTAGATAATGAAATACCTTATCATATTATGGGAGGCATGCAGGACAATGGATCTTGGAGAGGGCCCGCTTACACATTAACTAAAGGGGGCATCAGAAATTTTGATTGGGATAATTTATGGGGTGGTGATGGCTTTGATGTCATGCCAGATCCAGAAGATGCAAATTGGGTATATGCGATGAGTCAGGGAGGTTCAGTGGGTAGATATAATACACAAACAGGACAGTCGTCTTATATAAAACCTCCTGCTCCAGATGCAAAAACATTACTTCGTTTTAACTGGAATGCGGCCATCGCTCAAGATCCTTTTGATACAAAAACAATTTATTTTGGATCTCAATTTTTGCATAAGAGTACTAACAAAGGGGCAGGATGGAAAATTATTTCTCCAGACTTGACGACCAATGATAGTACAAAAATAGATCAAACAAATAATGGCGGATTAAGTGTTGATATCACAGGTGCGGAAAATTATTGTACCATTATTTCAATTGCACCTAGTGCATTGAAAAAGGATTTAATTTTTATTGGTACGGATGATGGTAAAGTACAAGTAACTGAAAATGGTGGACAAACCTGGACAGACCTTACTAATAATATTGTCGGTTTTCCGAAAGATGCTTGGATTCCGCAAATAAGAACATCATCTTATAATCCTAATGAAGTTTTTGTAGTCGCTAATAATTACAGACAAGGAGATTTTGCACCTTATATTTTTAGATCCACAGATTTAGGTAAAACATGGAGCCGCATGGTAGATGAGAAAAAAGTAACGGGTTATGCTTTAACGGTATTGCAAGATCCAGTGGAGCCTAATTTAGTTTTCGTTGGAACGGAACAAGGTTTTTATGTAAGCTTAGACAATGGTGTTAGCTATCAACAGTGGAAGAATGGGTATCCTTCTGTGTCCACTTATGACTTTGCCATTCAAGATAGAGAATCGGATTTAGCCATTGCTACTTTTGGTAGAAGTTTATGGGTATTAGATGATATCAAACCATTGAGAAAGTTAGCAGCGACAAAGGGCGCAGTAAACAAATTTTTTGTAACGGCTCCTGCAGCTAGTTATAATTTCTCCGTTAAAAATTCACCATACGAGTGGAGTACATGGGGAATGTGGGATGCTCCAAACAAGCCACTAGGATTACCTATTACTGTTTATACGACCGATAGTACTAAAAAAGCTAAGGTTCAAATTAAGGATAGTAGAGATTCTGTTATTCGTAATTTAACTTTTAAAATTGACACAGGATTTAATAGAAATTATTGGGGTTTTGAACAAAAAGGAAATCGTGCTGCTGGCGCACCAAAATCAGGTGGTGGAGGTGGACGAAGAATGATGGATGAAGAATCTGGTGCAGCTGCTGCCAACGAAGATGACAAAGAAATTACGGGCAGAGATGTGTTGGCTGGCAAATACAAGTTTATTGTTAGTGTTGGCAATCAAAAAGATTCTGTTTGGGTAGAAGTAAAAGACGATCCAAGATTACCGAGTAAAAATGAAGTGGTACTTGCACAAGATGCTGCATTAGCAAAATTGCAACCAGCAAATGATAAATACAATGCTGCTCTGGATTTAATGGATGATGCAGAACTAATACTCGCTGGTTTAAAGACCGAATGGAAAGATAAAAAAGACAAAGGAGTAGACACTTTAAACAAGGCGCATAAAATAATATCCGATAAGCTTAAAGACATGAGGGCTTATATGATGGGTAAGAAGCAAGAAAAGCAAGGATATGGAACGGTACCAGTGATTACCCCAATCGGAACCATTAGAAATGCAAGTATGTTAATTGGAGGAAAGAATTCCATTCCTGCTGAACAAGAACAAGCAGCTATCGAAGCAGCTATTGCCGCTGCAAATGAAATAGCAACTAAAGTAAATGTATTTATTGAAAAGGATTGGGCTGACTTTAGAAAATTAGTGGAAGCCAATCCAATTAAAAAATTTAAAGAGGTTTCGTTAATTAAATAATATTCGTTTATGAAAAAAATGATTGTAATGGTCTTGCTTTTAACTGCCATAGGCAGTTTAGAAGTAATGGCCCAGAAAAAAAAGGCAGCAACCAATATCACTTCTAATCCTGCGATGATTGCAGAAGATGCAGTTATAAAAGCACAAAATTTTAGACTTGTTGGTCCATTTAGAGGAGGTAGAGCAGCTGCGGGAGTAGGTGCTTACACTGATCCCAATACATTTTTTATGGGTTCAACGGGTGGAGGTGTCTGGAAATCAACGGATGCGGGTACCAATTGGAAAAATATTTCTGATGGGTATTTTGGAGGCACCATTGGTGCTATTGCTGTTGCACCTTCCAATGAATCTATCCTGTATGTTGGAGAAGGTGAAAACTCTATGCGAGGTAATGTGAGTGAAGGATTAGGAGGTGCATGGAAGTCGACAGATGATGGTAAAACATGGAAAAATATTGGATTGAAAGAAAGTCGTCATATAGTAAGACTTATTGTACATCCTAAAAATCCAGATATTATTTGGGCCGCTGTGATGGGACATTTGTTTGGACCGAATGAAAATAGAGGGGTATATAAAAGTACCGATGGGGGAGCCACTTGGAAAAAAGTATTGTATGTGAATGCGCAAACAGGCGCAAGTGATTTAATTATGGATCCAAGCAATCCCGAAATTTTATATGCCGGCACCTGGCAATTAATTAGAACTCCCTATAGTTTAGAAAGTGGTGGGGACGGTTCAGGTATGTATAAAAGTACAGATGGCGGTGAAACCTGGACAGATATAAAAAAAGCGAAAGGTTTGCCAAAAGGTGTTTGGGGTATTGTAGGTGTTGCCATTGCAAAATCAAATACCGATAAATTATATGCCTTAATTGAAAACAAGGATGGTGGATTGTATATGTCCGATGATGCAGGAAAATCATGGGAATTGGTTTGCAATGACAACAATATTCGTCAAAGAGCATGGTACTATACAAAAGTTTTTGTAGACCCTGCGGATGAAAACAAAGTATATTGCCCCAATGTAAACTTTATGGTTTCAACGGATGGTGGAAAAACTTTCAAATCCTCGCCAACTCCTCATGGAGATCATCATGATTTATGGATTGATCCAAAAAATCCAAGACGTATGATTGTAAGTGATGACGGTGGTGCGCAAGTAAGTTTGGATGGTGCAAAAACTTGGAGTACGATGATGAATCAACCAACTGTTCAGGTGTATAGATTAAGTACCGACAATAGTTTTCCTTATAAAATTTTAGCTGCACAGCAAGATAATTCTGCATTCAGAATTAAATCAAGCACCTATGGTTCATTTATTGGGGAATCCGATTTTGATGTCACTGCTGGTGGTGAAAGTGGCTATATTGTTGCAGATCCTAACAATCCGGATATTGTATATGGTGGTTCTTATGGAGGGCTCATTACTAGATTAGATCACAAAACAGGAGAGAATAGAGTCATTAATGTTTGGCCTGATAATCCAATGGGCGCTGGAGCTGAGGCCATGAAATATCGTTTTCAATGGAATCACCCTATTTTCTTTTCGCCACATAATCCTAAAAAATTATATACTGCAGGTAATCATTTGTTTGCAACCGAAAATGAAGGAGCAAGTTGGACGAAGTTATCACCAGACTTGACAACGGATGATAAATCAAAACAAAAAAGTTCGGGAGGACCCATTACACAAGACAACACAAGTGTTGAATATTATTGTACTATTTTCACTGCAGCGGAGTCGCCACTTGAAAAAGATTTGTTGTGGACAGGTAGTGATGACGGAGTGATAAGTGTTAGTAAAGACGGAGGGACCAATTGGAAAAATGTAACGCCCAAGGATGCGCCAAAATGGATGATGTGGAATAGGGTGGAGGTGGATCCTTTAAGAAAAGGAACCGCTTATTTCGCTGGGACTAGATATAAATTGGATGATTTTGCGCCCTACATTTATAAAACAAATGATTATGGGGAAACATGGGAGAAAATTACGAACGGCATAGATCCAATGCATTTTACAAGAAGTATAGTAGCTAGTCATAAAAAAGCGGGGGTATTATTTGCTGGAACAGAATATGGTTTATATATATCTGTTAATGATGGTAAATCATGGGAGCCTTTCCAATTAAATTTACCATTAACACCAATTGTTGATTTATTAATTAGAGACAATAATTTAATTGTAGGTACCCAAGGAAGAAGTTTATATATTTTAGATGATTTAAGTTTAATTGAACAATTCCAAACTGTTAATGGCAATAAAGTATTCCCAGTAGCAAATACCTATAGAGTGCCACCGCAAACAGGAGGAAGAAGAAGACGCGCTTCAGGCGCAATTCCTGCAAATGTTGGAATAAATCCAGTGAAAGGAGCCGTGATTAAGTATTATTTAGCGAATGTTGATGATAGTACTAAAGTAGACATTAAAATTTTAGATGATCAGCAAAAAGAAATAAGAACGTATAGCTCTAAAGACAAAGAGGGTCCTGCTATTGAAAAAGGGTTTAATCAATTTGCATGGAATTTATATCATAAGGAATTGGAACAACCAGATGCTGGATTTATTTTATGGAATGGTTCTACAAGCCCCATATTAGCGGCACCTGGAAAATATACAGCAAATATTACGATAGATAAGCAATTGGTATCCTATCCATTTGAAATTGTGGCTGACCCTAACTTTAAGGTATCCAATGCGGACTTAAAAGAACAGGAGCAATTTTTATTACAAGTTGCTGGAAGTTTCAAAGACATCATGAATACATTAAAAGGAGCGAAAGAAATAAAAGCACAAATTGCTGTCATTCAAAAAAAGACAAAAGATTCCACTTTTATTGCGAGTGCAAAAGCCGTTAATGATATGTTGACAAAAATTGAAGAAGCTTTACACCAAACAAAAGCGAAGAGTGGCCAAGATGTATTGAATTTCCCGATACGCTTAGATGATAAAATTGCTGGCGTCTTTGAATCAGCCGCTGCTGGATATGTTGCTCCAACAAAACAAGTAAAAGAAACTTATTTGGAATTAAAGCAACAAGTTGACGAGCAGTTGAAGAAATTTGAAACCATTAAGAAAGAAAATGTGAAAGCGTTGAACGATAAAGTACATCAACTATCCATTCCAATCATTGGAAATTAAATTTACGGAAAGAGCCTCCAATTGGGGGCTCTTTTTTTATTGAACTATTCAAAATCTTTATACAGCAAGTATTTTTTTCGTATTTTTTTGAAGGCGACAAGTTGAGTTTCCCAACTGTTTCTAATGGCTGCCTCACTGGAACCCTCTTTTAATTGCTGCATTAAACTGGCATTACCCGCTAACTTATTAAAAAAGTAAGCGGTTGGTTCTAAGGATTTTGGTGCTAAGAAAAAGCTATCTTTTTGTGGGTAGCTTTTATACATTTCAATAATCAATGCTAGGTCAATCTTATTCTTGGGTGGTGTCGTTTGCGTAAGATCCCATCCGTAACAGGTTTGGCCATATAATTTAGAGGACATGGCGCCAACGCGTGGGTTGGGCAAAAAACTGAATTTTTGGTTGGTAATACTTGGGTGCCCAATATAGGCAAATGCATGAGGCGTTCCTCTTCCTTCACTCATCACAGTCCCTTCAATTAAGCAAGTAGTTGGATACCATAATATCGCAGTCATATCTGCTAAATTAGGGGAGGGCGCTACGGGTAAGATATACTTTGAACGATGATCGTAGTTTTTATTTGGAATAATAGTCAAAGACCATTTTGTATTATCAATACCATTTGATTTATTCATTTTCATCCATCTTTCACCTCTTAGCATTTGTGCATATTCTCCCATAGTCATTCCATATACAATAGGAATGGGGTTTTTGCCAACACCACTTGCAAAAGGAGTTTCTAAGACGGGGCCGTCCACATAATGTCCATTGGGATTAGGGCGATCTAAAACAATTAATGGTTTATTGTTTTCCATCCCTGCTTCCATAAAATATTGAAGTGAATTAATATAGGTATAAAAGCGTGTTCCCACATCCTGCACATCAAATAATAATATATCAATGTCTAATAAATCGGTGCTATCGGGTGCATTTTTTTTACCATACAAGGAAACAATTTTAATGCCTGTTTTTGCATCTATTTCATCGCTTACTTTTTCACCTGCATCGGCAGTACCTCTTAATCCATGTTCCGGTGTGAATACTTTTTGAATTTGAATACCCTCTTTAATTAAGGTATCAATTAAATGAATGTTTCCAATCATTGCCGTTTGGTTGGTAAACAAACCCACTCTTTTATTTTTTAATAAAGAAAAGTATTGTGCAGTTTGGTAAGCCCCTGGCAAAATATTTTTTTGTGCATGTATTTGGGTGCTTGCAAGTGTTATGAACAAGAATAAAACAATCGCTTTTTTCATAATTAAAAGTTGTACCACAATTTAATAAAAAAGCGGCTAAGTAGCCGCTTTCCCTAAGATCTTATTCATACCAAGGCACCAACATTAATTTAAATACTTTGCCACAATAGGCACTCTTCGGCCTACGCCAAAGGCTTTAGGTGAAATGCGAATAATTGGACAAAACTGATTGCGTTTGTATTCGTTGGTGTTCACCATTTTTAAAGTACGATCTACCAAAGCAGCGTCAAAGCCCAATGCTTTAATGGTTGCAGGATCGGCTCTTTTTTCAATATACTGGTAAAGGATCTGATCTAAAAGTTCGTATGCTGGTAAACTATCACTGTCTTTTTGATCCGGTCTAAGTTCTGCACTAGGTGCTTTGTCAATAATATTTTGAGGAATTATTTCACTAGTACGATTAATGTAGCTAGCCAAAGCGTATACTTGTAATTTATAACAGTCGCCTAAAACGCCTAGTCCGCCTGCCATGTCTCCATATAATGTACCATAGCCAGTGGCCAATTCACTTTTATTAGAAGTATTTAATAATACATAGCCTAACTTATTGGCAATAGCCATTAAAATATTTCCACGGGATCTGCTTTGTATATTTTCTTCAGCTAATGAAAAGGGAAGGTCCTTAAAAATAGGCTTTAAAGTCCCTAAGAAACTTTCATACACCTCTTTAATAGGGATGATATCGTAAGGATTATCCAAATTTTTACTTAACTGTACTGCATCGTTCACTGAATGCTCCGTGGAATAAGGTGATGGCATTAAAATGGCATGTACATTTTCTTTTCCTAATGCTTCACAGGCAATGGCTAGGGTTACTGCTGAATCTATACCGCCCGATGAACCTATTATCGCGCGTTTGAATCCCATTTTATTAAAATAGTCTTTCACGCCCAATACCAATGCTTTATATACTTGGTCAATATTCAATTCTGGTAAAAGTTGCGCTGGATTTAATTCTTTGTTAGGAACACGCGCTGCAGGTTCTAAAATGGGTGCATTAATACTTCCATCCTCATTGCATTCAAAGGTTTGCATGGCAGACTCAAACATGGGCAAGGCTCCACATAGGTTTGCATCTTTGTCAAAAACAAAAGAGCCTCCATCAAAAACAATCTCTGTTTGGCTTCCTACTGCGTTACAATAAAATAAAGGTTTTTTATATTTAATTACATTGGCCTTAATCGTCGCTTTTCGGTCTTCATCATGGGTGTAATCAAAAGGGGAAGCACTTAGATTTAATAAAATATCAGGTTGTTGATCCATCATTTTATCCATTGGACATATACGATACAAAGGGTTGTCCCCAAGATTCCAAATATCTTCACAAATCGTAATGGCTAATTTTTTCCCTTTAAATGAAATTACTTTCCAATCATCTGCTGGTTCAAAATAACGGTTTTCATCAAACACGTCATAAGTAGGCAAAAGTGTTTTATGAATTTCTGCTACAATTTTTTGCTCGTATAAGAAAAAGGCGGCGTTGAATAAATCTTTTCCTTTTTTGTTGGGATTGCGCGCAGGACTTCCAATAAGCACCCCAATGGTATCTGCTGCTTTTTTAATGCGTTCAATGCTATCGTAACATTTGTTAATGAAGTCATTGAATTCTACAAAATCTCTTGCTGGATAACCGCAAACACTCATTTCGCTGAATAAGATAAGGTCTGCACCTTGTTTTTTAGCTTCTTCAATTGCACCTAATATTTTGTCGGTGTTCTGTTCAAAGTTGCCAATATGATAATTTTGTTGCGCAATAGAAATCTTCATGGCACAAAGTTCGTTTTTTTAACATAAATAAATCCTCTTTTTTTGTAATTTCACCATTCATGAGAATTTCATTTTTACTTATCCTGGTCATATTGGGCATGACCGCCTGTCAATCAAAGCGGGTTGATCCGGCTGCTGGGGCACCCCGTTTTTCCATTCAACTAGAAAAGTTTGATAGTGCCTTTTTTAATATAGATACCCTACATACTTCACAGTCTATTGACAGTTTACTAGTTCATTATCCCAACTTTACTGCACCGTTTCTTACCCAAATTTTAATGTTGCAATCGGTTAAGGACACCACTTCTATAAATATGTTTTATCGTATGTATAAGCCTGTATATATAGAAGCGCAAAAATTGAATGCCATTCAGGCAGCGAAACCTATTTTAGAAGAGGGTTTTAAACGACTCCATTTTTATTTTCCCAAATATCCTTTAACACATAAGCTTACTTTATTTGTGGGCCCCTTTGAGCAATTTGGAAATATTGTTACAAAGGATGCCGTAGCCATTGGGTTACAAATGCATTTAGGTATTGGTTCTAGTTGGTATATGACGGAACGTATGCAAACCATGTATCCAAATTATATAAGTTCTAGGTTTGCGCCCAACTATATAGCGGTGAATACAATGGAAAACCTGTTAAATGATATGGAGCCCTTAAAAGAGCAGGGTAATTTAATTACGCAAATCATTGAGTCGGGGAAAAGACAATATATTTTAAAAGCATGTTTGCCAAGCTTATCAGACACACTATTGTTCGGGTATAGCGAAAAACAATTAAGTATTTTGAATAAAGAGGAATCTAAAATTTGGGAATATATGGTGGCCGAGAAACTGAGCTATTCAACCAATGAGTCCGACATGAGTGACTTTTTACAGGAGGGTGACAACAATCAAATATTTGGTGATTTGTTTCCAGGAAATATAGGTAAATACATAGGGTATAAGATGGTAGATGCTTGGATGCATCAAAAATCGCAGGCCAATATTACAATGGAGAAGATGCTGTCAACGCCAGCACAACAAATATTTTCAGGGGCCAATTATGCGCCTTAATCTTGCGTAGAAAAGATTAATTTAATTTAACCGGAGCCACTAATTTGAATGGCGGAATATTTACTTTAATTAACTCCCTATTTTCAATATTTTCCATGGTATAATATCCTTCCATTTTACCTAGTTCACTTTTTAGGTGACAGCCACTTACATATTGATAATTTTTTCCTGGCATAATTAGCGGTTGAACGCCAACAACACCCTCTCCTTCTACCACACGTTGCTCTGTGTTGCTATCAAAAACTTCCCAATAACGTCTTAGTAATTTAATAGGGAATGAATTGTGATTTTCAATGGTAATGCGATATGCAAACATGTATTCATTTTGCAAAGGATTGCTATAGTCTTTTTGGTAAAAGGTGTCAATACTTATTTCAACGCCTTCGGAAATTTTAGAAACCATAATTGGCACTTCAATAGATAAACTGCAGAGGATACTGCAGGCTAAAAGTACCAAAAAAATACACGAATGGCTTAAAAATGGGCATCAAATTTTTTTATAAGACCCTTTAAGTACTATACCTTTGCGGCAACGTAAGCGTTACGTTGATAATCACTTGATTAAGTACTCCAAAATTATAAAAATGAAGGTCGCAGTTGCAAAAGGAGATGGAATAGGTCCAGAAATCATGGAAGCCGTTATAAATGTGTTTAATGCTGCAAAAGTGCCATTAGAATATCAGTTTGTCGACATGGGAAAATGGGTTTTTGATAAAGGATTTAGCAATGGGATGACGCCGGAGGCAAAGGCGACCATCGAGGAATTGGGGTTGCTTTTTAAAGGGCCCATGGAAACTCCAAAAGGGAAGGGTGTGAAAAGTGTGAATGTGACAGCGAGAAAAACCTGGAATACGTATGCAAATGATAGACATTTTCAAACATTAAGTGGAGTAGATACGGTATTTAGTAAAGCAGGCATCCCCATAGATTTAACCATTGTCAGAGAAAATATAGAAGATACTTATGGTGGCATTGAGCATATGCTTACTCAGGATGTTGCTTTGGGAAGACGTTTTATTACACGCCCAGGAAGTGAGCAAGTGATTCGTTATGCTTTTGAAATGGCCAAGAAAAAAGGAGCGAAAAGAATTACTTGTGGGCACAAAGCAAACATCATGAAATTAACAGATGGTTTGTTTTTAGAAGTATTTAAAGAAGTAGCAAAAGAATACCCAACATTAAAAGCTGACGATGTGATTGTAGACGATTTGTGTATGAAATTGGTAAGTCGTCCCGATTTATTTGATGTCATTGTTTTAACTAATTTACAAGGTGATATTGTAAGTGATTTATGTGCTGGATTGGTTGGTGGGCTTGGCTTTGCACCTTCTGCAAATATTGGAGATCATATTTCTATTTTTGAAGCGGTGCATGGAACGGCACCCGATATTGCCGGAAAAAATATTGCCAATCCAACTTCATTATTGTTAAGTGGGTTAAGTATGCTTCGTCACTTAGGATTAATGGAACAAGCGATTATGATTGAGAATGCATTGTTGTATACATTGGAATCGGGTGTGCATACAGGGGACTTTGGCGATAAAAATATTCCTTCTGTAAATACGACTGTGTTTGCTCAAGCCATTATTGATAATTTTGGAAAGCAACCTGTACACAATCCTAAACCTTTGTTACCTAATTTTTATGTAACACCTACTAATTTTAAATTAGAGCATAACCCCATGTTGCAAAGTGATTTAAATGATAAACATAAAATTGTGGGTGTCGATTTTTTTATAGAAAGCAATGAGCAACCACTAGTGATTGCAGATAAATGCACATCTATCACCACCGATGCGTTGAAATTGGTAACCATTACCAATAGAGGTACTCAGGTTTGGCCATCCGGATCCATATTTACCAATTTGGTGAATCAATATTATTGCCGTTTTGAAACCGTAAATGATTTGCCATTGTCACAAGCGGATGTGGTGGCATTGTATGGTGCTTTGTCAAAGGAGTTCAAAATTTGTTCCCTTGAAATCTTGAACATGTGGGCCGACAAAAAAGCCTACAGCTTGGCACAAGGCCAATAATAGGCAGGACTTAATGTGATTTACGGAAATAGCCTTGGTTTTACCCCCAATTTGCTCAAAAACTGGCGGCATGGGTGGGAAAAAAACCAATTTTGATGTATTTTCACGCTTCAATTACAAAACAGCCTTTTTAGTTATGGCAGAAGTTATATTAATGCCCCGTTTGAGCGATACAATGACCGAAGGTGTCATAGCGGCTTGGCATAAAAAAGTGGGAGATACCGTAAAGAAAGGCGACTTATTGGCCGAGATAGAAACGGATAAAGCTACAATGGAATTAGAGAGTTATCAAGACGGTGTTTTATTGCATATTGGAACTCCTCGTGGCGGTAAATTACAAGTAAATGATTTGCTTGCCATTTTTGGTAAAGCAGACGAAGATATTAGTGCATTGATTACGAGTTCAAATGCAGTTCCAGTTGCAGAGAAAGCAGCTGAGGAAATTCCAAAACCAACCACTACTGAATCAACGATTGCGGCACCTGCTGCAAGTGGAGTAGATTATACTAAAATGGAAGAGGTAGTTTTAATGCCACGATTAAGTGATACGATGACAGAAGGTGTGATTGCTGGATGGCAAAAGAAAGTGGGAGATGCCGTGAAAAAGGGCGAAGTGTTAGCGGATATTGAAACAGATAAAGCAACCATGGAGTTGGAGTCTTATAAAGATGGCGTTTTATTATATCAAGGTGCACAGAAAGGAGATAAGATTTTAGTGAATGATTTATTATGTATCATTGGTCAACCCGGAATGGATATTGATGCAATTGTAAAAGGATTAAAGAATCATGCTGCTGCTCCTGCAGTTGCTGCTAGTCCGGCACCAGCTAGTATTGCAGCTGCTACTGCTAGTACTGCTCCAATTATACTATCATCCACGCCTTCAGCCCCTGCTGCACAAGTCGTAAATGAGGGTCGCATTTTTGCTTCTCCATTGGCTAAGAAAATTGCACAAGAAAAAGGCATTGATTTAAAATACGTAAAAGGAACGGGTGAAAACGGAAGAATCACAAGAACAGATTTAGAAGAATTTGCACAAGCAAATGCAGGGGGAAAAGTTAATGGTTCCTCTGCTCCTGTATTCGTTCCTGTGGGAACCGTAAGCTTTGTAGATACACCGGTATCACAAATGCGTAAAGTAATAGCGAAGCGTTTAAGTGAAAGCTTGTTTACTGCTCCACATTTTTACTTGACCATGAAAATTAATATGGACGCTGCCATACAAGCTCGTACTTTATTAAATGAAGATGCAAACACTAAGATTAGTTTCAATGATATGATTGTGAAAGCAACTGCGCTTTCCTTAAAGCAACATCCAAAAGTAAATAGCAGCTGGATGGGTGATTTTATCAGAGAAAACCATCATGTAAATATTGGTATTGCTGTAGCAGTAGACGAAGGTTTATTGGTTCCTGTATTACGCTTTGCGGACAGTTTAAGTTTATCACAAATTAGCGGCAATGTGAAAGAGTTTGCAAAAAAAGCAAAGGAGAAGAAATTACAACCAGCAGATTGGGAAGGAAGCACTTTCACAATTTCAAATTTAGGTATGTTTGGTATTGATTCCTTCACTGCGATTATTAATCCTCCTGATGCTTGTATTTTAGCAGTAGGTGGCATTAGTCAAGAGCCTGTTGTGAAAGGTGGACAGGTAGTTCCAGGTAATGTGATGAATGTTACTTTAAGTTGTGACCACCGTGTAGTGGATGGTGCAACTGGATCCGCTTTCTTACAAACCTTAAAGCGTTTGTTAGAAGAGCCATTGCGCATGTTTTTATAAGTCTTCCTATAAGTATAAAAAAAGCCCCAAGAAAATCTGGGGCTTTTTTTATGAATGTATTTTATAGGACCTAATCTACATCGCAACCAATAGGGGAGCCTGGTGCCATGACTACTGGCTTTGGCAATGTGATTAATTCTGGTTTTTGAATTCTTAAATAGGCCAATTTATAATGTGCTTTTAAATTAGCATCTGTTTCGGTTTTCATCAATGTTTCCAGTTTATTGCTTAACTCGTTTATTCGGCTAATGCAAGTTGCTTTTACTTCAAAATTTGCTTCCGTGTCTTGGTGAACACCTAGTAACCAACTAAGTACTTGTTGTTGCGTTTGACGATGAACCACCGCTTCTAATCCTAAAGGCCTTTTAGCATACCAAGTATTTTTTAACACAGCATCTACTACATCGTCAAATCCAATGGTGTTGGCTCTTGCTTTGTTTTGTACTAAACGGTTGGCTCTTTCTACGTTAAATAAAAATCCTAATTCATAATCGGCCAATGCTTCTGCTGCACTAAGGGCATCAAAGCTCATGCCGGTTCTTTTGTCAAATAATTCTCCCACACCATAATACATAGGAGGACGCGGAGGAATTAAAACCAATATATTTTCAGGAATGGTAAGTGTTTTTGCAGACAAACAGTTCATGGCAGCCTCTAATGCTTTTAGCTGAATCGCATTTGGAAGAATCGTTGGCTTGATTTGATTTTGATCGCCTTTTACACTATAGTTATAATTGATGCCTCCAATTAATTTAGTCACTGCTTCTAATTGATAACGATGATAATTGTAAAGTGGCACCAATACGTCTTCTAATTTTGTGAGCGGGGTTCCATTCTTTAGGGCATCTTCTCCAAATTGAGACAATGCTTTAGAGCGAACTTGTAGCGTTTGCTCTAAACCTGCCACCGCATCCCCTTGATTGTCCCATAAATGTGCATAGGGATGGAAACTACTGGCGGCGCGCGCGTCTGCATCTGCAATAAATAATAAACCATTCTTTGAATTCTCTTCAAGCATTTTATTTAATGCTGCATTTTGATCTATCCCTTTTGAGAATTCTTGGTATCCATACATAATAGCGCGCTTATCCCAGGCTCCAATTTCATTGGTATAAACTTTTGTAAAATCTATTTCTCCTTTTTCATTTACAAAAATATTAGGATGAGGATAGTCCATTACAGAGGCTCTATCATTAAAGCTTGAAGCATAATTATGTTGCAATCCTAAAGTGTGACCAACTTCATGAGCTGCCAATTGTCTTAATCTATGTATAGCAGCAGTCCTCATTTTATCGGTTACAGGCTTGCCGTTGACATAAGGGGATAGCAAAGAAGTGAATATTAAATAATCTTGTCTTACCCTTAACGAACCAAGTGTTACCTGTCCTTTTATAATTTCTCCTGTTCTTGGATCGGAGATGGTCATTCCATAACTCCAACCTCGGGTGGAACGGTGTACCCAATTAATCATATTGTATCTAATATCCATTGGGTCCGCACTGTCTGGTAATATTTTTACTTGAAATGCATTCTTATATCCTGCTGCTTCAAATGCTTGATTCCACCAGCTAGCTCCTTCTAATAGTGCAGAGCGAATGGGTTCTGGTGTTCCATTGTCTAAATAATATACAATGGGTTTTACTGCTTCGCTGACAGCAGCTGAGGTATCCTTTTTTTGTAATCGATGTCTATTAATGATCATTTTTTCAATAGGCTCACTTATATCACTTCCGTAATCATAATAAGTTGTTCCAAAGAATCCACTTCTGATATCGTAGTTTCTTGTTTGATAGTTACTGTCTGGTAGTTCTACGAAACTGTGGTGCATTCTAACCGTAATTGCTTCTGTAGTAGGGGCTACTGCACTTACCAATCGGCCAGCATCTGCGCCACCTACAAAAGTAAGGGTTGCTTCCATTTCCGTATTCTTTGGAAAATTCTTGGTATTGGCAATATAGATGGCAGAACGACCTTCGTTTAGGGTATAGCTGCCTTGTTTCATTCTTCTAATTTTATCCGATACCCCATGCGCATCTCTTAATAAAAAAGAAGTCGCATCTACTAAAATGGTATTGTCAGCCTCTGCCTCCACATTAAAACTAAAAAGGATGGACTGTGCAAAAGACTCGTTTACTGCTTTTTGTTCTCTAGGATCATTGGTTACCGCGCGAAAATTATAATTGGGCTGGGTCATTAATACTTTTTTTCCAACACGTTGAAAATAAACAATTCGAGACCCTCCAATTTGTCCTCTATCCAACCCAATTTCATTGGATCCTAGCCCTGCAGGTAATGAGTTTACATACAAGAAAGGGGTTTCTAGCTTGTCTATCGCTAAATATATTTTACCATTTGTCGCATCCCACCAATAGTTAAAATATCCTTTATGGAATTCTAAATTTTTAGTTTTTTCGGCAATGCTATTGGTTTGTGCATGTAATGCAAATGGAAGTAATAAAATAGCTAATAATAATTTACGCATATTTATAGGTTTGTGTAAAAATAAAAAATCCCGCTCTAATTGGCGGGATTTTATTTTAAGCTGTTTTAACTATGCTGTTGGATTGTTATTCGTAGTTGGCTCATTAAAAAGGGATTGAGGTGTTGCAATCACTGGAGCAGGCGCTGGTGCAGCCACTTTCTTCACCACTTTCTTAGTAGTTTTCTTAGCTGCTTTTTTAGGGGCTGCTTTCTTTACTACTTTTTTAGCTGCTGGTTTCTTAGCAACCACTTTCTTAGCTACTTTCTTTTTTGCTACTGGTTTTTTAGCAACCACTTTCTTAGTAGTCTTCTTAGCTGCTTTTTTAGGAGCTGCTTTTTTTACTACTTTTTTAGCTGTTGGTTTCTTAGCCACTACTTTCTTAGCTACTTTCTTTTTTGCTACTGGTTTTTTAGCAACTACTTTTTTAGTAGTCTTCTTAGCTGCTTTTTTAGGAGCTGCTTTTTTTACAACTTTTTTTGTTGCTTTCTTAGCTACCGCTTTCTTAGCTGGAGCTGCTTTTTTCTTGCTTGACTTTGCCATGGAGGTTATTTTTAATTTAATTAGTAAAAATTTTTGTAAAATTACATTGTTTTATTGAGACAAAATAAATACTATTCATTTTTTTAGCAATAGCTTTGTAAGATGCAAACACCTACCACACTAGTTTTGGGCGCTTCGTCCAACCCCGAACGCTATAGTTTTTTAGCCACTCATTTATTGCATGAAAAAGGGTATGCAGTTTATCCTTTTGGTATTAAAAAAGGGCAAATTGGCGATATCATCATACTCAATGAATGGCCAAAAGCGGGAACCATTGATACGGTTACTTTATATGTTGGGCCTAGTGGTCAAGTGGACTATTATGATGCTATTATGGGCTTGTCTCCAAGGCGTATTATTTTTAATCCGGGCACTGAAAATCCTACTTTGCTTGCGATGGCGCAAGAAAAAGGGATGGAAACCATTGAAGCATGCACTTTGGTCATGCTAAAAACAGGGCAGTATTAATTTTATTCTTTAAGCGAGCCCCAGCTGGATCTATCTAAACACCTATACTGAATGGCTTCACTAATGTGAGCTGCATTTATTTGGTCACAATTGGCTAAATCCGCAATGGTTCTTGACACTTTAAGAATCCGGTCATGTGAACGAACGCTTAATTGAAACTTTTCCATGGCTTGTTGCAGTAGATTGGCTCCGGCTTTATCAATACCGCAATATTTTTTTAGTTGAGACGGGTTCATTTGGGCATTGGTTAAACCTAGTCCATCTTCCATAAGCCTTTGCGCTTGACAATTTCTTGCCTTCCTTACTTTTTCCAATATATCAAGTGAATTGGGTTCTGATTGATTGGCTGTTAAGGTTTGATAGGAAAGGGGTGCCACTTCAATATGTAAATCGATTCGGTCAAGCAGGGGTCCCGATATTTTATGAATATACTTTTGAATGACTGGCACACTACAAGTGCAATCTTTTAAAGGATGGGTATAATATCCGCAGGGGCAGGGGTTCATAGAAGCGATAAGGATAAAGGAAGCTGGAAAAACGAGATTCATTTTTGCTCTTGCAATGTGCACCCTGCCTTCTTCCATGGGTTGTCTTAGCACTTCAATTACATTTCTATTGAATTCTGGAAGTTCATCTAAAAATAACACGCCGTTATGTGCCAATGATATTTCACCTGGCTGAGGATAACTGCCACCCCCAATCATGGCAATATCTGAAATGGTATGATGGGGTTGCCTAAAGGGACGTTCATAACATAATTGCTGTGTAATATTCACCTTATTGGACACACTATATATTTGTGTGGTTTCAATCGCTTCTTTAATATTAAGTGGTGGTAAAATGGAAACAATACTTTTAGCAAGCATGGTTTTTCCGGCACCTGGCGGTCCAATCATAATTAAGTTATGTGCTCCTGCGCTTGCAATTTCAAGTGCTCTTTTGCAATGTGCTTGTCCTTTAATGTCTTCTAGTTTAGGTAATGGCTGCTCTATGTTTTTTGGCGAAGTCATTTCTTTTGCTGAAGTGAAATCATTTTTTATGATCTCGCCTGTTTTTAAAAACTGCACTACTTCTTTTAGCTGACTAAATCCATATATTGAGATGCCTTCAATAATGGAAGCTTCTTTTACATTTTCAATAGGTAAAATTAGGGCAGTTAATCCTTCCAGTTTTGCTTGCAGGGCCATGGCGAGTGCTCCTTGAATAGGGTAGAGTAATCCATCTAAACCCAATTCACCCATTATGAGTAGTTGATGCAAAGGGATATGTGATGTCAATTGTTCGGATGCGGCAATCAGACCAATGGCAATTGGAAGGTCAAAAGCAGCACCTGTTTTTTTAAGATCGGCAGGAGAGAGATTTATTAATATTTTAGTTCTTGGCATGCGAAACCCATTTGCCTTCAATGCACTTTCGGTTCGGTCTAAACTTTCTTTAATGGAACTGTCTGGAAGGCCTACTATACTGTAACCCTGCCCCATACTCACATTAATTTCTATAGTAATGAGAATGGCCTGTATTCCCAATAAAGCACTTCCTTTAATTTTTACGAGCATAATTTTGCTCAAAATATAGGACTAAATAAGGGGGTAAATAAGCGTATTAATACGCAATTTTAGGAACAGCAAATTGTTTAGGACTTAGAGGTCCTCTAATAGTTTCACCACCCCTTCTCTTTCTAAAATTAAATATCCAATGCGGTCCTGGCTAATGCCAGGCGTAAGATGATATTGAAAATGCAGTTCCTTATCCTTCACCTGTGTTTCAAAATAACTAAACTGAATATTATCGTGTTGCTTTAGGTTTTCACTTATCTCATATAAATGGGTAGAAAGTATATAAATACTACTTCTTAGCTTTTGCAAGCCTTCAATTACTTGAGTGCTACACTTCATGGCGTCTAAAATATTGGTTCCCTTAAAGAGTTCGTCAATGAGCACGCAATTTTTTTTACCGTCATTAATTTTGAGCACTGTATTTTTTATTCTTTGTACCTCGTTATAAAAATAACTTTCTCCTTTTACAACATTATCTGCGATATTTAAATTGGTAATGAGTCCATCCATCACGGTGAGTGTTATTTTTTTAGCAGGAGCCCCTATGCCAATATGAGCAAGATAAACCACAATTCCAATGGTTTTGATAAAAGTGCTTTTGCCCGCCATATTGGCTCCAGTAAGAAATAAAAAGTTCTTATCGGGTGACAGGGCAAGATCATTCCCAATGGCATTATTTACCAATGGATGCACCGCTTGTTCTACTGCTAAATAAGGTTGTGTATCGTCTATCCAATTTGGAAATTGAAAATGGTAAGTTTGGTGTGCTTTTGCTAAGCTGTAGAGCGCATCTAATTCGTAAAAATATTCAAGTAAGCTGCCCGTATTGTTTTTATAACGGTACAAGAAAAAATGTCCCAAACTTAAAATTTGTTGAGGACTGGATATTTTTTGTTTTTCTTTAAGATAAACTAAGTCGGGATGCTGAAGGAGCTTGTTTATTTTGTGAACCAACTTTTCAATGACTGGGTTGTTTTCTTCCTTTTCAAAAAGGGCAGTGAATGCTATTAGATTTTGTACAAATAAAACCAAATGTGCTACCGAGTATTTAATTAACGAGTAATCGGCTTTGTTCCAAAACTGATACCAATAGGCACCTGGCATACTTATTTGAACAGGGATGTTTTTAAAACTAGTTTCAAAAAATTTCTCGATAATTAAACAAGTCCCGTTGGTAATTTTCATATCGTCCATCTGCTTCATGGAGCTGATCAATGCTTTTAGGGCCTGCTGCCTTTGCTCTATTGCAGGCAATGCTCCTAATGGAGTATGCAAAAACTGGTTTAAATAAATTTCGCCACCGTTAGATTTACAAAAATTCAAGTGACTAGCAAGGCCAATATGGTCCTCGTTATCAAATAAGCCAATGTCCTGCAGTGTAATTTTATCAACTTGCATCCCTAATTATATTCGTTATTGCCTCTTTGAATTATAAAGAGGAGGTTATTCTCTTGTAAACTGAAGTCTTGATCCCTTTTGGGACTCGTTAAATGCGCCTAAGTGGTAAGCTAAATGACCACTTACAAATGTGCTATTTATTTGGTAGGGGAACTGAGTGCCTTCTAGCGGACTCCAGCCACACTTATATAATAAATTATCCTTTGTAACGGTGTATGGTTTTTCACCAACCAACACTAGATCTGCATGATAACCTTCTCTAATAAATCCACGTTCCTTAATTTGGAAACAGGTAGCGACTGCATGACTCATTTTTTCGACCATTTTTTCCATACTTAATTTCCCTTCCTTCACATATTTTAACATGAGCATCACAGGATGTTGAACCAATGGAAGCCCTGCATAGGCTTTTGAATAGTCTTCTTGCTTTTCTTCCCAGGTATGTGGTGCGTGATCGGTAGCGATAACGTCTAATCGGTCATCCAATAAACCTTCCCATAATGCTTTTCTATTTTCAGGGGCTTTAATGGCAGGGTTACATTTAATTAAATTTCCTAATTGAGCATAGTCGTCAGAAGTAAAATGTAAATGATGCACACAAACCTCCGAAGTGATGCGCTTGTCTTTTAATGGACGCAGATTTGAGAACAATTGCAATTCCTTCGCCGTACTTATATGTAAAATATGTAGTCGAGTATCAAATTTTTGTGCCAATTGTATGGCCTTCCAAGAAGATTCAAAACAAGCATCCACGTCTCTAACAATAGGATGGTCCGAAGGTTCTAAATGTGCTTTCACAGCTTCCAATGCTGCTTTATTTTTTTTAATAACACTTTCTTCTTCACAATGTGTAGCAATTAATAATTCCGATTTGCTAAATATACTTTCTAAAATTACGGGGTTGTCTACTAATAAATTACCAGTAGAAGAGCCCATAAATATTTTAACGCCACATACATCGTTCTTTTTCTTGTTGGTCTTTAAAACTTCTTCCACATTGTCTTGAGAAGTGCCCATAAAAAAGGAATAGTTGGCCAAAGCGTTTTCAGCGCCTATCGCATATTTGTCTTCTAATAATGCTTGCGTAAAAACGGGTGGGTTGGTGTTGGGCATTTCCATAAAACTAGTTACACCGCCCGCTACTGCTGCTTTTGCTTCGGTATAAATAGTTGCTTTATGAGTTAATCCGGGTTCTCTAAAATGAACCTGATCGTCAATAGCACCAGGCATTAAATATTGATTTTCGCCATCCAGCTCTTGTACATTTTCGGAGCTACTAATATTACTTGCAATTTTTTCTATCCTGCCGTTCTTAATCAATACATCTCCATGGATTGTTTTTCCTTCATTAACAATGGAGGTATTCTTAATTAAATAGGAAGACATAAAATTTAATTTTCTATATGTATGGTGAAATAGACAAAATTTGAATTGATTTTATCTAAGCTCGTTACTAAAGGAAATTTTGGATCACTTACTTTTTTCAAGTCTCTATTACCGTAGCTAAATTTAACTTCGGGAGAAATGGTGGCGTACCTTAAAAAGAAACTAAGACCCAAGCCCAATTCTAAAGCCATATCCGAACCTTTGATCACATTGGGATAAGACTGATTGGTATTAACTGTAGCCGATTTTTCAGATCCTAAGTCAAACCCAAATTTCACGCCGGTGATAAGATAGTGGCGCATAATGCTTGGGTATTTAAATGCGTTGTATCTATCCGATTGTATTTTAAAGCCTACTGGTACGTCAATGATGACGGAGGGGATGGAATAGGTTTGCACATCTTTATTTGTGGGGTCGTTGGTCGTATAAGTGAAAGCACTTCTGTTGCCTGAAATAAGCAATGTTGGATTGGTTCTTAATGCAAAGTGGTTATTAAGCCTTAGGGTTCCGGTTAATCCTAAATTCAAATACATGGTTTGAATGGGGGCAATTAAATTAACAGCACCAGGTGCGGGTGCTAAAAATTCACTACCTCTTTTTAAGGAAAGGTAACTGTTACTCAAGCCTAGGCTCATTCCCAAGTAATAAGGCAATTGGTCATGATCCTGCTGAAACACTTCGTCTGTTTGTGCAAACGCACTTACAGAAAAAAAGGTAAAGGAGACCCATAAAATTATTTGCTTCCGCAATAAATGCTGCATATTCCGAGGCTTAGTTTTTGTTGAGATACCTGTTTAAATCCTGCTTTCTCAAAAATAGTCAAAAAGGCGTTCCCTTCCGGAAAAGCAATCACACTTTTATTCAAATAGGCATAAGCCGCTTTGTTTCCAGAGAAAATCTTTCCAATAGTGGGTGTAATCCACTCCATATAGAATGTATAAATAGGCTTGAACCACTTACTTGTGGGTTGAGAAAATTCTAAAATCACTAATTTACTACCAGGTTGCAATACTCTATAAATTTCTGTTAAACCTTTTTCCAAGTCGGCAAAATTCCTGACTCCAAATGCCACCATGGCGCCGTCAAATAAATGGTCGCCAAAGGGAATGTTGGTACTATCTCCTAAAACCAGTTCAATTTTATCAGCCAGCCCTTTTTGTGCAATTTTTATACGTCCATAATGCATCATCCCTTCCGAGATATCCATTCCTGTTATTTGACGAGGATGAATTCTTTTATTGGCCATTAGGGCCATATCTGCTGTGCCTGTGGCAATATCCAATAAGTGTTGTAAAGGTTGATCCCCAAATTGATTGATGGCTTTTTTCCTCCATCCTTGGTCAATCCCCAAGCTTAAAAATCGGTTTAGGAAATCATATCTTTTAGCGATGGAATTGAACATATCAGCCACCTGTTCTTTCTTATTTTCTGATCTATCTTGAAAAGGGACAATTTTATCGTGGGCGTATTCACTCATACTGCAAAGATATTGAATTTGTGGATTATCTTCGTTGCTCATGAAAGCAAGGGTTTACAAATCTACAGGTAGTTGGTACTCCGTAAAAACGGAGGAGGGTTTGTTTTATCAAGCACGTATTAAAGGAGTGATTAAATTAGACAATCGTACCTCTACCAATCCCATTGCGGTGGGAGATTGGGTGGAATGTGAAGCCGAATTGGATCAGCCTACTTTAATGATTTCAGACATTTTAGACCGAGACAATTATGTGGCTAGGCAGTCCCCACATAATAAAAGACAGCAACATATTATTGCTTCCAATTTGGATCAATCTATTTTACTAGCCACGCTTAAGTCGCCCAAAACATCTCAGGGTTTTATAGATCGTTTTTTAATTTCCTGTGAAGCTTTTCATATCCCTGCCATTATTGTTTTTAATAAGTCGGATATATACGGTGAAAAAGAAATGGCTATTTATGAAATGATGAAAGCAATGTATGAAGCCATTGGGTATAAAGTTTTTTTAATGAGTATAGAAAAGCAAATAGGGTTAGATCCTATCAAAGAAATATTATTAAATAAAACAACTTTAGTGAGTGGGCATAGTGGAGTAGGAAAATCTACGTTTATTAATTATTTGTTTCCAGATTTAGACATTGATACACAGGAAGTGAGCGACTGGAGTGGAAAGGGAATGCATACCACCACTTTTGCTCAAATGTATGATATGCCTACTGGTGGCTCAGTGATTGACACACCGGGTATGCGTGAGTTGGCTTTAGCGAATATGGAGAAAGAAGTATTAGCACAATATTTTCCAGAGATGCGTGAAAAAATGAGCGGCTGTCAATTTAATAATTGTCAACATATAAATGAGCCGGGTTGTGCGGTGAAAGCGTCAGTGGAAAAGGGTTTGATTACGGAAGCGCGTTTTTATAGCTATGTAGATTTATGGCACGGCATAGAAACTTTTAAGTACTAAGCCCTCTTTAATTTCGAGTTCTCTTTTTTAAATTTTATTTCTTGGGTGCTTCATTCGCTTGATCAAACCAACTTGCATATTTTACGTAATTAGTAGAGATCCTATTTATTTCTCCATTGATTAGTTCCTCGCTTACTGTTTTCACTTTTTTAGCAGGAACCCCAGCATAAATACTTCCCGCTTCCACAATGGTTCCTTCTAACACCACAGCTCCTGCTGCAATAATAGAATTGGAATGCACCACACAACCATCCATTACAATACTGCCCATGCCAATAAGTACATTGTCGTTAATCGTACAACCATGCACCATGGCATTATGACCAATAGAAACGTTATTTCCAATGTTGGTAGGGTGTTTTAAAAAAGTACAGTGTATGATGGCGCCGTCTTGCACGTTAACTTTATTTCCCATTTTTATATAATGCACGTCTCCTCGTATCACTGCATTAAACCAAACCGAGCATTCATTGCCCATAATCACATCTCCCACAATGGTTGCGTTGGGGGCTACAAAACAATTTTCACCAAATTGGGGTTCTTTTCCTTCAACTGCTAGTATGGTTGCCATAAAAATGCGACTTTTGTACTGCAATTTACTCCTAATGGCAACAATAACCAATAGACAATATTTTTTTCAGCATTTAGCACAAACCTCTGATAAACCCATTGGTATTGAAGTGGCAACTGCTAAAGGGGTGTACATATATGATGTGGATGGTAAGGCATTTATGGATATGATTGCCGGATTTAGTGTTTGTAATATTGGACATAGCCATCCAGCGGTGATCAAAGCTATTCAGGAGCAAGTAGAAAAGTATATGCATGTTATTGTGTATGGAGAATTTGTGCAAGCTCCACAAGTTCAATATGCTAATTACTTAACTAGCTTTTTACCCGAAGCATTACAGTGCGTGTATTTTACCAATAGCGGTGCGGAGGCTACCGAAGGTGCTATGAAATTAGCGAAGCGTGTTTCGGGTCGAACAAAAATGGTAGCTTTTAACGGTGCCTATCACGGAAGTACGCAGGGGGCTTTAAGTGCAATGGGAGACGAGTATTTTAAAAATGCATTTAGACCCTTACTTCCTGATATTTTACATTTACGTTACAACAATTTTGAAGATATTGAATTAATTGATGACACCGTGGCTTGTGTGTTGATAGAACTCGTGCAAGCAGAAACAGGTATCACACCAGCAAATAAAGAATGGGTAATTGCTTTGAGAAAAAAATGTGACGCGCTTTGTATTTTATTAATTGTGGATGAAATCCAATCGGGGTTTGGAAGAACTGGCACTTTGTTTGCATTTGAACAATATGAAATTGTCCCAGATGTATTATTGGTTGGAAAAGCGTTGGGAGGAGGACTCCCCTTAGGAGCATTTATTGCAAGTACTAAAATGATGTCGGTACTCACAGAAAATCCGGTATTAGGCCATATCACTACCTTTGGAGGCAATCCGGTATGTTGTGCAGCTGGTCATGCAGCGCTGGAAGTGTTGACCAATTCGGGTTGGATAGCCGAAGTAAAAGTCAAGGAAAAGTATTTGGTTGAAAATCTAAATCATCCAGCTATTTTACACAGAAATTATAAAGGCTTATGGATGTCTTTGCAATTTGAATCCGAAACAGTGGCTAAAAAAGTAGCAGCTGCATGTATTGAAAACGGTATTATTACGGATTGGTTTTTATTTGCAGAAGACCGCATTCGTATTGCGCCACCACTTTGCATTTCGATTGACGAATTAATTATTGCAATCGAAAAAATTATTTTGAGTATTAACCAGGCAACTAAAAATTAGCAATCCCCTGTTCTGCAGTATTGTCTATAGAGTGCCTCGTATTGTGGAATAATATTGGCGATATCAAAATGCTTGGCTTGTTTTAAAGCATTCTTTTTAAATGACTTTAATTTTTCTTCATCTTGTAATAGTGCAATGGCTTTTTCGCTCATGGTCTTTACATCGCCTACTGGTGCAGTGTAGCCGGTAACACCGTCTAGGTTTACTTCGGCCAGACCACCCGCATCGGAACTAATCACAACCGCACTCGCCGCCATGGCTTCTAATGCAGCTAAACCAAAACTTTCATATTCCGAAGGCAGCAAGAAAATGTCACTCACTGCTAAAATTTCTTCCATCTGTTCTTGCTTTCCTAGGAATCGCACATCGGATTCCATCCCATATTGTCTTGCTAAGTCTTCGGCAACAGGACGTTCTGGACCATCACCTACCATTAATAATTTCGAAGGAATGGCGGCATGGATATTTTTAAAAATTTCCATCACATCATCTATCCTTTTTATTTTTCTAAAGTTAGAAGCGTGTACAATTATTTTTTCGTTATTTGGAGCAATCACTTGTCTAAAAGCAGCCACTGGTTTTTTATCGTAACGGTGCAGGTCCACAAAATTATTAATCACCTGAATATTTTTACGAATTTCAAAATGCTTTAAAGTTTCTTCTTTTAAATTTTCAGAAACCGCGGTGATGGCATCACTTTCATTAATTGAAAAAGTGACCACTGGCTCATAGGTTTTATCTCTTCCTACTAATGTGATATCTGTTCCGTGTAAAGTGGTGATCACAGGAACGGATCTTCCTGTTTTCTGTTTTACAATTTGTTTTGCGGTATAGGCTGCAGATGCATGCGGAATGGCATAGTGTGCATGTATCAAATCCAAATCGTGATTTAAAATAACGTCTACCATGGTACTAGCCAAGGCCAACTCATAGGGCGGGTAGTCAAATAATGGATAGGTGGGAACCCTTACTTCATGATAAAATATATTGGCATGGAAGCCATTTAAACGCACGGGTTGTTGATAGGTAATAAAATGAATTTCATGCCCTTTTTCGGCCAAAGCTTTCCCCAACTCAGTGGCTAAAACTCCACTTCCTCCAAACGTAGGATAACAAACAATACCGATCTTCATTTTTACTAGTTGAATATGCAATTAACAACTAATTATCCGATAAAGTTTAATTATATTTAAGAATTATTTGAATGTTAAAATACCCAATTATGCGTCCATTATTTTTCCTGGTTTTTTGCTTGCCTTTTATGGCTCAAGCCCAAGTGAATCAAGACAGTGTTGCCATTAAAAAGATGGCTGATGAAATTATGACCAACGGCAAAGCTTATGATTTGTTAAGAGAGTTGACTAAAAAAATTGGGGGTCGTTTAGCGGGTTCACCTCAACAACAAAATGCAGCTATTTGGGGTAAGCGTAATTTAGAAGCGATGAAGCCAGATAAAGTATACATGCAACCTTGTAAAACTCCAAACTGGCAAAGAGGCGGTAAGGACTTCGCAGCTATTGTAGGAATAAATGGCAAGCCTACCAATCAAAAACTAGAAGCTTTGGCTTTAGGTAATTCTCTTAGCAGTAATGGTTTGGTAGAAGCAGATGTTTTGGCGGTTGCTAATTTTGATGAATTAGAAAAGCGAAAGGATGAAGTAAAAGGAAAGATTGTTTATTACAATAGCGAATTTGATCCCACATTTATACAAACCTTCAAAGCGTATAGTGCTGCTGGTACTTATAGAGGTACGGGTGCAAGCAGGGCTGCAAAATATGGAGCTGTGGGTGTAATGATTCACTCTTTAAGTACAGCGCCTGACAATGCACCGCATACTGGTGGTATGAAATATGATTCAGCCTATCCAAAAATTCCAGCGGTGGCTTTAGGACCTAATGACGCAAAAGCATTGTATGCAAAAGCAAAAAAAGGTACCGTTCGTGCACAAATTCAAACCTATGGTTTTTTCTTACCGGATGCAGATGAAAATAATGTAGTGGCAGAATTAAAAGGCACAGAGCACCCAGAAGAAATTATCACTATTGGCGGCCACTTAGATAGTTGGGATGTAAATGAAGGTGCACATGATGACGGCGCAGGTATTGTACAAACTATGGAAGTATTGCGCGCGATGAAAGCATTAAATTATCAACCTAAACATACCATTCGTTTTGTATTGTTTGCCAATGAAGAAAATGGAGGAAAGGGGGGTGCGAAATATGCAGAGTTAGCCAAGTTGAATAAGGAAAAACATATTCTTGCTATAGAAAGTGATGCAGGTGGTTTTACACCAAGAAGTATTGGTGTGGGTACCACTCCTGCACAGTTAGCGTACTTTCAAAAATGGACGCCATTGTTAAAACCTTATGGCACTGAAGTGGTTGCTGGAGGGGGTGGTGCTGATATTGGTCCATTAACAGGGTATGATAAAAATATTGTCATGTCTAGTTTAACACCAGACAGTCAACGTTATTTTGATTTACACCATGCGAAGACAGATGTGTTTGAAAATGTAAACAAGCGTGAATTATTATTAGGCGCAGTGAATATTGCAGCGTTTATATATCTAGTGGATCAACACGGAGTGAATCCGTAGTTTATTTTGAAATACCTATTCCTTGTCTCGCCCTGCGCAATGCTCGAAGGCTCGACGCAGAATAGTATTTCAAAATAATTGAATAGTTTATCCAATATATAAATAAAGTAAAAGAAGCCCCGACAAAATCGGGGCTTCTTTATGATTGGTATAATCGAAGTTAAAATTTTAACGAGAAAGGTTCATGGAACGTTCTTTGTACAATGTTCTGAAGTAAGGATCGCGTAAATCTTTGATAAAACGAATGGCTTCTCCTGTACTCTTCATCTCTGGTCCTAATTCTTTATTGACCCCTGGGAATTTATCAAAACTAAATACGGGTTCTTTAATGGCGAATCCGTCTAATTTTTTCTCCATGGTAAAGTCGGTAAGCTTCGCAACACCCAACATTATTTTAGTGGCAATATTTAAATAAGGTATTTGATATGCTTTTGCAATGAACGGTGTAGTTCTAGAAGCTCTTGGATTGGCTTCAATCACATATACTTGATCATCTTTAATAGCGAACTGAATATTTATTAATCCCTTTATATTTAAAGCCCTTGCAATTTTCTCACTGTAAAATTCCATGGTCGCCACAATCAATGGTGTTAAGTTAAATGCGGGTAGTACTGCATTACTATCACCACTGTGAATACCTGCGGGTTCAATATGTTCCATCACACCCATTACGTGAAAAGTTTCACCATCAAAAATAGCATCCACTTCTGCTTCCTGACATCGGTCTAAGAAATGGTCAATCAAGATTTTATTATCTGGAATATGTTTTAATATACTTACCACTGCAGTTTCTACTTCTGCATCATTAATTACAATACGCATTCTTTGTCCTCCAATTACATAGCTAGGTCTTACCAGTACAGGGTAACCTACTTTGTTGGCTACTTCTATCGCTTCCTCTGCTGTATACGCTGTACCATAATTTGGATAAGGAATACTTAACTCTTTTAACAAGTCACTAAAACGGCCTCTGTCCTCTGCGATATCTAAACTGTCAAATGAAGTACCTATAATTTTAATCCCTCTTTCTGTTAAACGCTTTGCTAATTTTAAGGCAGTTTGTCCACCCAATTGTACAATCACTCCTTCTGGTTTTTCCAACTCTATAATTTCCCAAAGATGTTCCCAAAACACAGGCTCGAAATATAATTTATCGGCCATGTCAAAATCGGTGGATACGGTTTCGGGATTACAGTTGACCATGATGGCTTCGTATCCCGATTCTTTTACGGCGAGTAATCCATGTACACAACAATAATCAAATTCAATACCTTGTCCAATTCTGTTAGGACCACTTCCTAATACAATAATTTTCTTCTTTTTGGATGGGATGGATTCGTTGGAGTTCAAATTGTTGCTCATAAGTATAAAATTGGGTAAAAATACGATAGCGAACCCATTTTTACGAATTTTTGTAAAAGGGGTTTTCCACTATCTGTGTTTAGCGGACCGTACAAAGTTCATCCCAGCGGGTGGTATAACGTTTACTGCGCTTTTCACTGCGCATTTTCCAGTTTTTATGGGTGCCGGTGGTACCAAATTTGAGCACATCATTCCTATAAGCGGCGTTCATATTGTCAATAACATTCATTAATTTTTTGCGTCTTGCGTCGGCGGGTTCCACAAATAAGTTGGTTTGCAATACATTATCGGGGACTAGCTCGCTTACAATGACGCCTGCTTTTTTATAAATTTGGCCCTGTTCAAATAAGGTTTTCCCAATGGCGAGGGCGGCTTTTATAATATCGGGGGTAAGGTTGCTGGGGTTGTCTAAAACGGCATAGCCACTTACCTGACTGCCTCGATGGTAGTGGCTGTGTTCGGAAGGGTTATTTTGGGGAACGGGTTTGAGCAGTAAAAAAACCTGCACAAATTTGGCCGCACTATGTTGTCTTCTTAATTTTTCGCAACAGCGTGTGGCATAGGTAGCTAATGCTTCTTCAACGTCCTGCCAACTACTTACGTCTCTTCCAAACATACGCGTAGTAGCAATCATTTTTTTCTCGGTACGTGGTGCTTGCATTTCATGGGTAGGTAATCCTTTTAATTCTCTAATTAATTTAATACCGGTAATGCCCCCTAAAAACTTTTTGCCCCAACTTAGGTCTTTCATGCTTAATGCCAAAGCGGTGTGAATCCCATACACTTTTAATTTTTCGCTATACTTATAACCAATGCCCCAAACATCTTCGATAGGTGTTTTTTGTAAAGCAGTTTGAATTTTTTGGGTGCTGTCTAATATCACCACGCAATTGGTTTGCAGTTTATTTTTTTTAGCCAGTCGGTTGGCTACTTTGCTTAATACTTTATTGGGGGCGGCACCAATAGAAACGGAAATGCCCGTCCAGTTTTCAATGGTATTTTTTAAGTGTATACAAAAATCATACAGATCTTTTTCGGCAATATGTTGTAAGTCCACAAAGGCTTCGTCCACCGAATATACTTCCACATGACCCGGTGGGAGTAAGGATCGCATGGTTTCCATTACCCGCCAACTGAGGTCCCCGTATAAATGATAATTAGATGAGAAAGTGTGTACGCCAAATTGTTTAATCCTTTCTGCTTCTTGAAAATAGGGGGCTGCCATGGCAATCCCTAATTTTTTTGCTTCATCGGAACGAGAAACAATACAACCATCGTTATTGCTTAAAACAACAATGGGTGCATTTTGTAAAGTGGGTGCAAAAAGTCGCTCACAGGAACAATAAAAACTATTACAATCAATAATCGCTTGCAAGGGTATAAATTTTATGCGCGTTTATTTTACGCAGTAGGTGGAGCAGTATTTTGAAATATTACAAACTATGAATCACATAGGTCACCACGCCCCATGTTTTATAATCTTGTAACTGTTCAATATGAATGGCACCGTATTTTTTATTTTCGGGTAGCAGGGTAATACTATGTGTTTGCATTTGTATGCGACGCACTAAAAATTCACCATTCAAAATGGCTACCACTACTTTGCCGGATGCAGGTGGAACGCTTCGGTCCACAATTAAAGTGTCTCCAATATGAATGCCCGCACCTAACATGGCATCGCTGTTGACCCGAAAGAAAAAAGTGGCAGGTTTGTTGTGAATGAGTTGCTCATTGAGGTCAATCCCTCTTTCCATAAAATCGTCCGACGCTGCTCCAAAACCGGTGGCATTGGCCTGTATAATTTGACTGGACTGGTAGTTTTTATTAATCTGTTGGGTGGCCATGCCCTCGCTAGGGTCTATATCTATATATTCCATAAAACTAAATTTATTAGCAATATTAGCTAAATTATTTAGTATTTTTATGAATATTTTCTAGTGGTCATTTTGTACCTTGGGGGCTAATTGTGTGTTATGGAGAAGCCCTTTTTTATTGACCCGAATATTGGCCGGGCTAAGACGATAGATACCCGTTTTTACCTAGAAACCAAATGGTTAGAAGCCTCTAAAGAGAAAATATTTGCCCCAAGTTGGCAATATATTGGTCATACCGGCATGGTGGCTAAGGCAGGGGATGCGCATCCCGTTAAATTATTGGAAAACTATATACACGAGCCCTTGGTGTTGACTCGTGATGCCGAACAGCATGTGCATTGCTTGTCCAATGTGTGTACACACCGAGGCAATTTAATGGTGTATGAACCTTGTAGTGCACAAAAACATTTACGTTGTAAATATCATGGTCGCGCTTTTCATTTGGATGGAAAATTTATTTCCATGCCGGAGTTTACAGCTGTTGAAAATTTTATTCCAGAAAACAATCACTTGCATCATTTGCCATTGTATCAATGGGGGCCATTATTATTTACGCAACTAAAAAAAGGGTTAGGTCCTGAATTATTTTTTAGCCAGATGGAGCAACGTATTGGATGGTTGCCGATAAATGATTTAGTGTTTGATGCATCTAGGTCCAACGATTATTATATCAAAGCCAACTGGGCCTTGTATTGTGAAAATTATTTGGAAGGTTTTCATATTCCATTTGTACATCCGGGGTTAAATGCGTTTTTAGATTTTAAAGATTATGCTACGGAGACATTTACTTACGCGAGTTTACAACTGGGTATTGCAAAGGACGATGAGCATTGTTTTGAAATGCCAGCAGGGCATTCCGATGCAGGCAAGCGTATTGCAGCCTATTATTTTTGGGTATTCCCTAACATGATGTTCAATTTTTATCCTTGGGGTTTGTCTTTGAATGTAGTCACACCCATAGATGCAAGTAATACTAAGGTAAGTTTCTTAAGTTTTGTATTTGATGCAAGCAAATTAGGAAAGGGAGCAGGGAGTGGACTAGATACGGTAGAGCAGGAGGATGAAGCAATAGTACAAAATGTACAGCAGGGAATTCGTTCTCGCTTTTATCATTTTGGACGTTATGCAACGCAGCGTGAACAAGGCACGCATCATTTTCATAGTTTGTTGGCAAATTTTTTAAATCAGTAAGGTTTTTTTTATGTGTAATAATCTATTAAAGGATTAGAACTTGAAAGTTAGTTTGGTAAACAATCTTAAACCATTGTATCCCATTTGAACACCATCCCAAGGGCCACCCGTTTCATTATCACCTGCCCACCATTTTGCTTGTGGATTCACTGCAAAGTCAGGATGTACATTAAAGATATTATCCGCACCAATAATTAAAGTAGTGGTTTTGCGCACTTGTATATTCATATAAATATCGGTAGTGAATTTTCCTTTATAGTTGAAAATTTCAGGAACCAAGGTATTGCCTGTTTCGTCTGCATCGGCAGGCACCTGAGGATTGATACCGTCTCCGTTCACACCAAATCCTGTTAAAGCAACGTCACCAAAGTAAGTAACTCTTGCACCCAAGCTTATTTTGTTTTTAGTGTAATCAAAACTTGTCGAGAACTTAGATTTTGGAGCAGAAGCTTTTAAGAAATACTTTTCACGATCGTTAAAGAAAGTATTTGCATTGTATTCATTGGTATTTAATGCATCCGGAATATGTACTTCGTCAATGGCAATGTTTTGGAAGTTGGCTACAAATAAAATTTTAAAACGTTCCGTATTGGAAATTTTCTTTTGGTAGTCGGCAACCACGTCAATACCTGTGTTGGTTGTATTTACTGCATTGGCAAAAAACTGTGCAGTAGAAACACCCAGCGTATTTAATTTACTAGTTAACTCGGCAGGTAAACTCGCGTCCGAAGCGCTAAATAAACCAGACAATACTACGCGGTCTTTCATTTTAATACTGTAACCGTCTACTGTGAAAGTTAAGCCCTTAGCAGGTTTCCAAGAAAAACCTAAGCTTGTATTAATGGATGTTTCTTGTTTTAAAGCAGGGATACCGGCTAATTTTGTTAATGCATCATCGTTATTGGCAATTCTAGATTGAACCAATTCTCCTCCAGAAAAAGAAGTTAAGGTATTGCTGAAATATTTTTGTTGTAAGGAAGGTGCACGGTAACCAGTGCTAAAAGATCCTCTAAAATTAAAATTATCAGCTGCTTTGTAACGGAAGGAAGTTTTAAAAGTACTCACGGCACCAAAATCAGAGTAGTATTCTAATCTTATAGCGCCTGTTAATAATAATCTTTCAGAAGGCGTGTACTCTAAGTCACCATAAGCACCTGAAACCAATCTGTTTGCATTTACTTTATCTGCAGGACTGAAGCCTGGGAAGCCTTGTGAACCTGGCGCTTGCTCTAATCCATAAGTATTAGTGAATAATTTATAAGATGCGGGCTCGCCTCTAAAAATAGAGTAGTTTTCAATTCTAAACTCTGATCCAAAAGAAACTTTCACGCCACCATCATTTACTTTACCAAATTGTTTTGATAAATCTAAATTGGTCGTGTTCTGTAAAAACTTAAATCCACCATCATCAAAATGGGTTTGTTCAACACTGCCAATATTGGAAGCGTTGAAAGTGCCGTGTCCAAAATAATGAAAATTATTATAGCCAAATGCATTACTAAAATCCCAATCCCATCCTGTTGTAGATGTTTTTGAAAATCCTGTAACCATAGAGATGTCCTGAATTTTAGTTTGGATACGAGGATTATAAGTAGTGTCGCCTGAACCGGTAACAAACATAATGCTAGGCACATAAATTAAACTACCATTCGGTTTCACGGGGAAACGAGTAGGCTTCGCTGACCAGTTTCTGGAATAAGCGTAAGCGTCGGAATTTTTTGAATTCATTCCGCCAAATGCATAAAATTTAATGCCATCACCCAATGGAACTTCCATATTAAACATGGCACCCACCGATTGTAAAGAACCATCTCCAAATCCACGTCTCCAAGTATTGGTGGGCAAGCCATCTTTCATAGTAATATCGCTTGAAGCTGCTTGACGGAAAGTTTTTCCTTGATCTAAAACATCAAAGGATAAATTAATAAATCCTCCTTGTTTGCCAATATCAAATCCGCGATTTGCAGAAAATGATTTAGTAACACCGTCAATGGCATTGCCTGTTAAATATTCTTTTTGATCTTTAAATTGAAGGGTATTGAATTTTTTATCATAGTAGCCTGCGATGCCTGTGGTAATATTCCATTCGCCCGTATTTTTTCTTAATACAATATTCATAACCCCAGCAATTGCATCCGATCCATATTGTGCCGATGCACCATCACGTAAAATTTCAATTCGGTCTACAGATGATTGAGAAAATCCGTTCAAATCCACACCCGATCCTGCACGGCCTCTGGTTCCGAATAAGCCAACAAATGCAGTGCTATGGCGTCTTTTGCCATTAATCAAAACTAAGGTTTGATCAGGCCCCAGTCCTCTTAGTGTCCCAATATCAATATGATCGGCACCATCTGAACCTGATTGCTTATTATAGTTAAAAGAAGGGGCAACATAATTGAGCGTCGAAGTTAAATCCATACGCGCTGTATTAATGCCAACATCCGAAAGCTTGATTACGTCTACTGGTACAGGGGATTCTGTTTTCACTCTTCCTGCACCACGACTACCTACCAAGATCACATCTTGTAAGTCCGCTATAGTGGCAGTAAGTTCAACAGTTATGTTACTACTACTGATTATAATTTTTTTAGTTTCAAATCCTACCGAGCTTAATTCAAGGGTTTCGCCCATTTTAGCATTGATAGAGAATTCGCCATTTTTATTAGTGGCTACCGCTGCTTTACTGGAGGTTAATTTTACAGTGACACCCTCTAAACGAGTGCCTTTGTTGTCAGCAACCGTTCCTGTTATTTTCTGCGCCTGAGCCATTGCGCTTACTGTTAAAAGTGTAAGAAAAAAGGAAGCCAAAACTGGTTTTACTAATTTATACATAGGGGTTATTTTTAATGAATTTACCACTTTTTCTCATTTTTGAAATTATAACGTTTAATTAATTACTTTTAAGTCTAATAAAAGGAGCATTTTATACCCTATGGACGAGATATTAAATCATATTAAAAATTTATACCAAACAATTCATTCCACCCCCTGGAATCAAATTCATAAGATTCCTCAGAGTGGCGGTGATCGTATTTATTTTAGAATCATGCAGGGGGAGCAGTCTTGGATTGCAACCTATAATTTGAATATTAAGGAGAACGAAACCTTTATTTATTTTGCAGCACATTTCTCTGCTAAAAATATGCCGGTCCCTAAAGTATTAGCCATTAGCGAGGACAAGTCAATTTATATACAGTCCGATTTAGGAAATGTTTCATTATTGGAGGTGTTGGAAAAAGAAGGTAAAACAGAAAAGGTATATTCTTTGTTTCAAAAAAGTTTAAAGGCATTGGCAAAATTGCAGGTGCAGGGTGGTCAGGGGTTGGACTATACACATTGTTTAACTTCCAAAGAATTTGGGAAGCATTCTATATTAACGGACTTGCTTTATTATAAATATTATTTTTTAGATACCTTACAATATCCTTACGATAAGCAAGCCCTGATTGATGAATTTGAATTACTAAGTGATCGTTTAGCAAGTAAAGAGTTAAATCATTTTTTATTCCGCGATTTTCAAAGTAGAAATATTATCGTCAATAACGACGAGGTTTATTTTATAGATTTTCAGGGTGGAATGCAAGGCGGCTTATCCTATGATGTAGCTTCTTTGTTATGGCAAGCGAAAGCGGAACTCTCTAATGAATGGAAGGAAAAGTTAGTAGACTATTATATTAGTGAAGTGCAACAATTGTTACCAACTCCTATGGATGAAGTAAAGTTCAAAAATCAATATAATGGTTTTGTATTGCTTCGTTTATTACAAGTGTTGGGCGCCTACGGATTTAGGGGTTTGTTTGAACGCAAGGCGCACTTTTTAACGAGTATTCCTTTGGGCTTAAGAAATTTAAAAAGCTTTTTAGCGGTTTCTCCTATTGATGCGGAATCTCCTGTATTTGCAAGCATATTACAATGGATGGTGTCGGATGCAGTAGTAGCGAGATTTACGCCACCTGTAGCCACCGAAAAAACACCATTGGTGATTACCATTAATAGTTTTAGTTATAAAAAAGGGTTGCCAACTGATGCAACAGATAATGGAGGAGGATTTATTTTTGATATGCGTGGTATTTTAAATCCAGGCAGGTTTGATGATTATAAAAAATTATCAGGGCAGGATAAACCCGTGCAAGATTTTTTAGAACAAAGAACCAAGATGAATACTTTTTTAAATAGTGTTTGGGATTTAATTGACATCACAGTGGAAAATTATTTAGAAAGAGGGTTTGAGTCCTTACAAATTAATTTTGGTTGTACAGGTGGGCAACACCGAAGTGTATTTGCGGCAGAGCAAACAGCAAGGCATCTAAAAAATAAGTATAAAGTGAAACTGGAATTAGAACATACCAATAAAGATAATTGGGTAAAATAGTTTTTTATGCGTGCAATGATTTTGGCAGCCGGTTTGGGTACAAGGTTAAAGCCCTTTACCGATAAGCATCCCAAGGCTTTGGCCATGGTCAATGGAAAGTCTTTATTGCAAAGAAACGTGGAGTACTTGCTATCTTATGACATTCATGAAATCATCGTAAATGTGCATCATTTTGCAGATCAAATTATTGAAACCATTCAAGAAAATAATGGCTGGGGGGCTAACATTACCATCTCCGATGAAACAGACGAGGTATTAGAAACGGGGGGTGGATTATTACGGGCTGCCCATTATTTTGAAAACGAAGAAAGTTGGTTAGTCATGAATGCCGATATTTTAACTAATTTGGATTTACATAAAATGATTGCGGCGGATGGTTTATTTGCGCAAAAAGCAGAAGGCGAGTTGGTAGCTACTTTAGCAGTAACAGATAGAACCTCCAGTAGAAATTTAATATTCAATGCAGCGGGTACGCTCTGTGGTTGGAAAAACAATTCAACAGGGGAAGAAAAATGGGCTAATCCTTTAAGAGATCCCAATACCGCAGTCCCCAAGGCGTTTAGCGGTATTCAAATAATACATGCTTCTTTTTTAGAAGACTTACAACTACGTGGAAAGTTTTCATTGATTGATGCCTACTTGCAACTCGCACAGCATTTTGCCATTCATTATTATGATCACAGTGATGGCATCCTATTGGATGTGGGTAAGCCAGAAAGCTTAGAAAAAGCAGCTACTATTTTTAAGTAAACTTATACTTTTATATATATCTTTTTCTTGTCTAAGAGATAAGCAAGTGAAAACATAAATGTAATAAAGCATAGGGCATATATAAATGAGCCTACTCTTAAATCACTATTTATATTTTTACAAATATGCTCATAGAACCAAGGTAGCGCGCTAGTATAAATAGGCTGTCCCTTTTCATCGGTATGGTCCACCCATCTTAATAGTGCTAAAACCCTAGGAAGAAAGCCGCTTAATACAAATATGAATAAAGGATTCTTTCCAAATACATCAAAGAAATGACTCCACTTTCCTTTTCCTTCTTTAAATTCTAATAAATAAATAAACATACCTAAGGCAATCATAGCAAGTCCTGTCGTATATAATACATAACTGCTGGTCCATATTTTTTTATTAATAGGGAAACTAAAATCCCAAATCCAACCGGCTAAAACCAATATTACGCCGGTTAATAATAAATGGCTTAACATTTCAAAATTCTTTCCTTTTGCTTGAATATATTCACCTACTAAAAACCCTAAAATCACTTGCACAATAGCGGGGAACATGCTTACTAAACCTTCTGGATCAAAAGGAACACCTTCCCCCTTATAAATATGACTCACTCCTAAAATGGCTTGATCAATGGAGTTGCCAAAAAAGCCCGATAAGCTATATGGATGGCCTGGTGCGCCTAGTAAAATATTAAGTATCCAATACCCAATTAAAATCATCATGCCAATAAATAATGCCATGCGGGACTTACCATAATAAACAATTACGGATGCGAAAAAATAACATAAAGCAATTCTTTGCAAGACACCTAATATTCGAATATTCTCCCAGGTTTTAAAAACCAATACACCTTCCGACCATTTTATAAAAGGGCTCCAATTTAAAAAAAGACCAATCGCAAATATTAATAAAGTTCGTTTAATTACTTTCTTCCAAAAGTCACTTTCAGTTCCTAAAGCCAATTTTGGCATTACAAAACTCATGGCGTTACCTACTGCAAATAAAAAGAAAGGAAATACTAAATCTGTGGGGGTGCAACCATGCCAACTAGCATGTCCCAAAGGACTAAAAATATGCCCCCAACTACCCGGATTATTCACTAAAATCATAAGGGCCACCGTGGCGCCTCTGAAAACGTCTAAGGAATAGTATCTTTGCTGCTTCATGCTGTGAAAATTAGCGTTAATATTATAAATTACATTCTTATATATATACTCAAAATAATATCTTTGTAAGATACAAATTCAGATGCAAAAAAATATTTTAATTACCGGAGGAGCAGGCTTTATAGGATCGCATGTAGTGCGATTAATGGTGACCAAATACCCTGAGTATCAAATCTTTAATTTAGACGCCCTCACTTATGCAGGGAACTTGGAGAACTTAAAGGACATTGAAACACTACCTAACTATCATTTTGTAAAAGCCAATATTTTAGAAGCGGACGCTTTAAAGGATGTTTTCCAAAAGCATAACATTACGGACGTGATTCATTTAGCTGCCGAGTCGCATGTGGACCGTTCCATTGTTTCCCCATTGGACTTTGTGTATACGAATGTGATTGGTACTGTAAACTTATTAAATACTGCTAAGGATTTTTGGAAAGGTGATTTAAGTTACGAAAATGCACATGACGGCACCTGGGATCAAAAAAGAGATCATTTGTTTTATCATATTTCTACGGACGAAGTGTACGGTAGCTTAGGCAAGGAAGGTTTGTTTAAAGAGACCACCCCTTATGATCCCAATTCACCCTACTCTGCAAGTAAAGCAGCGAGTGATCATTTTGTAAGAGCGTATGGAGAAACCTATCATTTGCCTATTGTGGTTTCTAACTGTTCTAATAACTATGGCCCTCATCATTTTCCTGAAAAATTAATTCCTTTATTCATTCATAATATTATGAATAAAAAACCTTTGCCTGTTTATGGTGATGGTTTGTACACCCGTGATTGGTTGTATGTTATTGACCATGCGCGCGCCATTGATTTAATATTTCATGAGGGTAAAAAAGGAGACACCTATAATATTGGTGGTTTTAATGAATGGACCAATATTGATTTAGTGAAATTATTGTGTACGCAGATGGATGAAAAATTAGGTAGGGCAAAAGGAGAGAGCGAGGGCTTGATTACCTATGTGAAAGATCGTCCAGGACATGATCGCCGTTATGCGATTGATGCGACTAAATTGAATAAGGAATTAGGATGGAGCCCATCGGTTACTTTTGAACAAGGTTTGGCAGCTACCATTGATTGGTATTTAGACAATACGGCTTGGTTGGAAAATGTCACAACTGGCGCGTATCAAGCCTATTATATTGATATGTACACGAATAGATAAAAAATAAGCAATAAAAATATTGAGCAGTATGAAAATTGAGCAGACCCCTTTACAAGATTGTTTTATCATTCACGATAAAGTGCATGGTGATGAAAGAGGGTATTTTATAGAGACCTTTAATCAAAGAGATTTTAATGCAGCCACAGGACTTGACATTGTTTTTGTACAAGACAATCAATCTAAATCAAGCAAAGGAGTCCTAAGAGGATTGCATATGCAAAGAGGGGCAGCTGCACAAGCGAAACTAGTTAGGGTATTAGAAGGTTCGGTATTAGACATTGCGGTAGACTTAAGAAAAGGTTCGCCTAGTTTTGGCAAGCATTACGCAATAGAATTAACAGGAGATAATCATAAACAATTTTTTGTACCTGCGGGATTTGCACATGGCTTTCTGGTTTTAAGTGAAACCGCTACCTTCTTTTATAAAGTAGACAAGTTTTATGAGCCAGGGGATGAGGTTGGTATTATGTATAATGATAAGAACTTGAATATTGATTGGAGGTTGCCAACAGCGGAATTGATATTTTCAGAAAAAGACAAAACATTAGGCAGCTTTGCGGAATACGCTGCTAGCTTATAGTTCGAAATATAAACATTATTAAATTTTAGTTATCATGAAGGGAATCATATTAGCAGGCGGTTCAGGTACTAGATTGTATCCAATAACAAAAGGGATCAGTAAGCAATTAATGCCTATCTATGATAAGCCTATGATTTATTATCCATTGTCTGTGTTAATGCTCGCTGGCATAAAGGAAGTATTAATTATCACCACACCCGAGGATAGCGATCAATTTAAAAGATTATTAGGAGATGGTAATGAAATAGGTTGCCAGTTTAGTTATGCAGTACAAGCGGTGCCTAATGGATTGGCGCAAGCCTTTGTTATTGGTGCCGAATTTATTGGTAAGGATAAAGTGGCTTTAGTGCTGGGGGATAATATTTTTTACGGTGCAGGATTTAGTAAGTTGGTGCAATCCTTTAATAATGTAGAAGGGGCAGCGGTGTTTGCTTATGAAGTTAATGATCCTGAGCGTTATGGTGTAGTAGAATTTGACGCCAACAACAATGCATTGTCTTTAGAGGAAAAACCAAAAGCGCCTAAATCCAATTATGCGGTTCCCGGTTTATATTTTTATGATAATCAAGTAGTGGAAATTGCTAAAAACATACCTGCATCACCAAGAGGAGAATTTGAAATAACGGACGTCAACAAAGTATACCTAGAACGCAAGCAATTGCAAGTAGGTATCATGAACCGAGGTACGGCTTGGTTGGATACGGGTACTTTTGAGTCTTTGGCGGATGCTTGTGAGTTTGTAAGGGTCATTGAGAAAAGACAAAGCCAAAAAATAGGATGTATTGAGGAGGTAGCCTTTAGAATGGGCTTTATAGACAAGACTCAATTACTCGTATTGGCGGACAAATATGCCAAGAGTGGGTATGGCGAGTATTTGAGAAATATAAAAAAATAAGGTTTTAGTGAACCTTTCCAAGCTTATATTGTTTTTAACGATATGCCATCTTATACCATCAAGGATTTAGAGCAGATTTCAGGAATTAAGGCCCATACGATTCGTATTTGGGAGCAGCGCTATGGTTTTTTACAACCACAGCGTACCGAAACCAATATTAGGTCTTATTCTGCCGATGAGTTAAAAGTAATTTTGAACGTTTCATTACTCAATAAATACGGGTACAAGATTTCTCATATCGATAAGATGAGCAGCGCTGAGATAGAGGATAAAATCTTTGGATTAAATCATTTAGATGCCGAAAAAGAGCGTGTTGTAAATGCGTTGATCAAGGACATGGTTTCCCTAGACATGCTTTCATTTGAAAGACAATTAGACAACTATATTGCACAAAAGGGCGTTGAAAAAACAATCACCGATATTATATTTTTCTTTTTAGAACGTGTTGGTGTATTGTGGATTACCAATCATATCAATCCAGCACAGGAGCATCTTGCATCCAATATTGTTAGACAAAAAATAATTTTAGGCATTGAAAAATTACCTAAAATGCATACCAATGCAAAGTTGATTGTGTTGTTTATGCCAGAGGGAGAATATCATGAAATTGGATTATTGTTTGTACACTTCTTATTAAAATCTAAGGGGTATAATGTAGATTATTTGGGAACCAATGTACCCATCGTGGATCTTAAGTATCTAACGGAGTATAAAAAAGTAGACTATTTATACGCGCATATTACGGCACCCACCAGAGGCTTCAAAATGAATAAATTTATGGAGCAATTGGGCCAAATAAATAAAGACATTCCAATGATCCTCACAGGGCAAATGATGCAGGAATATAAAGGGTCGGTACCTGGAAATATTCGTGTTTTGCAGTCTCTTTCTGAGACTATGGGATTTCTTTCTAGCTTGTAATTTTCTTTAAAGCATAGATCCTCAATAATTTACCCATTATATTTTTATTGTTTAAGTATTTTTTAAAATAATTAAACAAAATATGAACCCTAACCCTTATTTTTGTTTAGCATTATTAATTAAATGTTAAACAAAAAGAAATGTCAAACGCCGAATTTAGTTTACTCCTAACCGAAAACGCCGAATTTTTAAGACCCTTTGCTATTAATCTAACAAAGGATCATGAGACCGCTAAGGACCTTTTTCAGGAAACCTTATTTCGTGCTTTTTCCAATAAAGACAAGTACAATGTAGGTACCAATATCAAGGCTTGGTTGTACACGATTATGCGTAATATTTTCATAAATGACTACCGTAAACGTTCAAAGCAATCCATTGTATTTGATAGTACGCCTAATGATTATATCATTGATCAAACGCATACTAAAGTGTTGAATCAAGGTATGACCAACCTAAATATGCGTGAAGTGAATCAAATGATTTTTGATTTACCGGAATTATTTAGAATCCCATTTAATTTGTATTTTGAGGGGTATAAGTACAATGAAATTGCAGAAGAATTAGGAGAGCCTTTGGGTACCATAAAAAGTAGAATTCATTTTGCACGAAAAATTTTGAAACAAAAAATAGAAAGATATTAAACCTAACATGCCTTCCCCAAATAAACAGGTCTTAGTGATAGGTGCCGGATTTGCAGGTCTTTCTGCTGCAAGTTTCTTAGCACAAAAAGGTTGGCAGGTCACCGTTGTTGAGCAACATGATATGCCGGGTGGAAGAGCAAGAAAATTTGAAACCAATGGTTTTGTTTTTGACATGGGACCTAGTTGGTATTGGATGCCCGATGTCTTTGAAAAATACTTTGCAAAGTTTGGAAAAAAAGTGAGTGATTACTATCAACTCAAAAGACTAAATCCCTCCTATCGTGTATATTTTGAGGATACACATTGGGATATGCCTGCCAACTATACGGAATTACAAAATTTATTAGAATCGGTGGAACCCGGAGCTGCAAAGGCTTTGGATGCATTCATGGAGGAGGCAAAGTATAAGTATGAAGTGGGCGTAGGCAAATTAGTACATAAGCCAGGCCAGTCATTATTTGAATTTATAGAATGGGATGTGATTAAAGGTGTTTTTAAGTTGGACATCTTTAAAAACATGAAAAAGCATGTGGCTCATTTTTTTAAACATCCTTATATTCAGTCTATCATGGAGTTTCCGGTTTTGTTCCTAGGGGCATTGCCTGAAAAAACCCCTGCTTTATATTCCTTAATGAATTATGCCGATATTAAAGGAGGTACTTGGTATCCAGAAAAAGGAATGTACAGTATTGTGGATGGCATGTACAAGGTGGCGCTAGAACAAGGGGTGCAATTTAAATTTGGAGAACAGGTAAGAAATATAAATGTGGTGAATGGTGTGGCAAAATCGGCCAGCACCCTAAAAAAACTTACCAATGAACAAAAAGAATATCAGTTTGATGTAATTGTTGGTGCCGGAGATTATCATCATATTGAAACTAATTTATTGGATACTAGATATCAGTCTTATACCAGCAAATACTGGGATGAAAGATTAATGGCGCCAAGTTCTATTTTATACTATGTGGGCTTAAATAAAAAACTAACCGGTGTACAGCATCATAATTTATTTTTTGACACTGATTTTAGCATTCATGGAAAAGAGATTTATACTAATCCAGCCTGGCCCAAGGATCCTTTATTTTATGCAAGTTTTCCATCGGTAACGGACCCGACTGTGGCACCTGCGGGACAGGAAAATATGTTTCTATTAATCCCTATAGCAGCGGGTTTGACTGGAGATACTGAAGAAATTAGAAATATGTATTTTGATAAAATTGTGGCACGTATGGAGCGAAGATTTGGTCAAACTATTTCAGAATCAATTATTTATAAAAAGTCTTTCGCTGTATCGGATTTTATTTCAGAATATCATTCCTTTAAGGGGAATGCCTATGGATTGGCAAATACCTTAATGCAAACAGCTATTTTAAAGCCTTCTTGTAAAAGTAAAAAAATAAATAATTTATATTACACCGGACAATTAACCGTCCCAGGACCAGGGGTGCCGCCTAGTTTAATAAGTGGAGAAGTGGTTGCGGCACTGGTGAATCAAAATTTTAATAAGGAATAGATATGTCATCCTATCAACTATACAATCAAGTAACTGCCGAAACGAGTAAACAAACTACTTTAATGTATAGTTCAAGCTTTTCATCGGCCATTAAATTATTACATAAAGATCTGCGCCAACCCATTTATGATGTATATGGATTAGTGCGCTATGCAGACGAGATAGTAGATACATTTCATGATTTTGATAAGGCTAAACTATTAGCGCAATTTAAAATTGATACCTATACTGCTATTGAGCAGGGGGTAAGTTTAAATCCAATTTTGCATCGTTTTCAACTTACTTTCAGAAAATATAATATTGGTCAAGATCTGGTAGAGGCATTTTTTAACAGCATGGAAATGGATTTAAGCAAACAGGATTATGATGCAGCGGCTTATCAAAACTATATCTATGGTAGTGCGGAAGTGGTTGGTTTAATGTGCTTGCATATATTTTGTGATGGAAACAAAGAAAAATATGAGCAATTAAGATCATCGGCGCAAAGTTTAGGGGCTGCCTTTCAGAAAGTTAATTTCTTAAGAGATATCAAAGCCGACTTTGAAGGTTTAGAGCGTATGTATTTTCCCAATTGTGATTTTACCAATTTCAAGCCAGAAGATAAGCAAGCAATTGAAGCGGATATTCAAGCTGATTTCTCTGCTGCCTTAAAAGGCATTAAAGTACTGCCTATCAAGGCTCGTTTTGGAGTTTATGTAGCCTATAAATACTATTATACCCTCTATAAAAAAATTAGAAATACGCAGCACGATTCTATTTTGCATACCCGCATAAGAATTCCGGATTATGGCAAGCTTTTTATATTAGCAAAAGCCAAAATTCGTAGCCAGTTAAATTTGTTGTAGTACCTTTACCTTATAAAATTGATTTATTATGATTTTTATTGCAGTAACATTGTTGACTTTTGCAATTATGGAAGGAGTTACCTGGTTAACGCATCGTTTTGTGATGCATGGATTTTTATGGTATTTACATGAAGATCACCATCAGCCAACGGGTCATTTTTTTGAAAAAAACGATGCCTTCTTTTTAATATTTGCTGTGCCTAGCATGGCTTGTATTTTTTATGGCAATTTTGTTGGCCCATTATGGATAGCCGCTATCGGAACAGGCGTTGCGATGTATGGCTTTGCTTATTTTATAGTACATGAAGTTATTATACATCAGCGTATTAAGTGGTTTACGAAGTCCAATAGTAGATATATAAAAGCCATTCGTTGGGCACATAAAATGCATCATAAGCATATAGGCAAAGAAGATAGTGAAAGCTTTGGTATGTTAATCGTTGCTAAAAAATATTGGGATAAGGTTCGTCAAGATGAACGCATTCAAGCCAATGGAAACTAATACCCAATCTATACATGAAGGTATTTATGATATTATTATAGCCGGTGCCGGTTGTTCTGGACTTTCTTTGTTGTATTCCATTTTAAATACGTCTTCGCTGAAAGATCAAAAAATTTTGGTGGTGGATAAGTCTTTTGAAAAAGCCAATGATCGCACCTGGTGTTTTTGGGAAAAAGAGGCGGGCGTGTTTGAATCCTTGGTTTGTAAAAGCTGGGATTATATTTCAGTACATAAAAATGATTTCTCTACTACATTGCCAACAGAACCATTTTCTTATAAGATGATACAAGGGTTGGATTTTTACAAGCATGTGATGGATTACGCGAAACAATTTAACAATGTTTATTGGCAGGAATCAACCATCACATCTATGGAAACAGAAAGGCTTCATCAAAAGAATTCTTTGCAATCTAATGCAATCGTTCATTGGGAAGAGGGGATGGCGAAGGGTCATAAAGTATTCTCCAGTATTTTGCCAATTGATGATTTGTATACGATGAGTCAAACCATTCAAACCGAACCATTTTTATGGCAACACTTTAAAGGGCATTTAATTGAATTTGAAAATCCTGTTTTTGATGCGCATGTTGCAAGATTGATGGATTTTAATGTGAATCAACATGGAGCAACAGGTTTTATGTATGTACTTCCTTTAAATAATAAAAAGGCATTGGTAGAATACACTTTGTTTTCAAAAAACTTGTTGAAGCCCGATACCTATGCACTTGAAATTACTAATTATCTTCAAAAGCATTATTCAGATCAAGCATATACTATAGTTCACGAAGAAATAGGTGCTATTCCCATGACTACCCAGTCATTGGCAAAAAGTAGTACCCCTATATATGTGATTGGTACTTTAGGGAATGCTGTGAAAGCCAGTACAGGGTATGCTTTTCATTTTATACAAGCGCAGGTCCAGCAAATTGTAAAACAATTAGAAACTGGGGCTCAGGTGCAAACCGAAGTGCACGATTCAAGACATCAATTTTATGATGCGGTATTATTATATATCCTTTATCATGATTTAATGGAGGGTAGTGAAATTTTTAAACGCATTTTTGAAAAGAATAAAGCGGCTACCATTTTCAAGTTTTTATCTAACACTTCTAGTATTTGGGAGGACATTCGCATAATGCGCAGTTTGCCTACCAAAATATTTTTACCAGCGGCCATTAAAGTACTCTTTCGGCGGGGCTAATTTTACGGCTCCTTTAGTTTAACTAAATTTACCATATGGCCTTGTCGTACAATGGTTAGTACAAGCGTTTCCGAAGCGCTAAATTCAGGTTCGACTCCTGACTAGGCTACAATAACCTACCTAAATAGGTAAATATTGTTCCATTATCCTATTAAGGAACAAATGTGTGCATTTATAAAGCATAATTTAATTTAAGATGGGTACTATTGCAGTAATCAAACAAAATTCTATTATGAAAAAATTAGTTTCAACTTTAGCATTGTCACTTATTGTGATGATCTCATTTGCACAAGCAGAGAAAACAAACGGTACCATTTATGTTAATCATCCAAATATTGAAGTGGTAAAAAATGCAGTGAAAGGATATGTAACTCAAAACATTGAATTATGGAGTTCATGCTATGCAGATACTGCTAAATTTTGGATTTCTGGAATGGATATGAAAAAGTGGATGACCAAGAAAGAAAATATTGCTTTGTTGGGAACGGATTTCAAATTCTTTAAAGATATTACTGTAAAGCAATTTGGTTACCCTGATTATCTAGTATATGACCAAGGAGCGGATAAGGTTGCGCAAGCTTGGTGGACTTGGACTGGAACTTCCATAAAAACAGGTAAGAAATTACAGATTGAATTTGTGGTTTTCTCTTGGTTTAATAAAGACGGAAAGATTACACAAGAGGGAACGTATGGTGATTTCTCAAAGCAATTCGCTGAAGAAGGCATTCAATTCTAATATTGGGCCTCGTTTAAATATTTTACTAGCTTATTAGCTGGAAACCATAAAGCCGATCGATAGATCGGCTTTATTTATGTACATAAAGTATTTTGATTTGAGCGTAGTCATAGTAGATATTTATCATATATTATCAAATTATTAATTTACTTTTGACCAATGGCCTTGATGTACAATGCATAGTAGGGAGATTGAAGCTCCGACTACAGTTTAGTTACCCGTCATGGCTCCAACGATTGCTTATGAAGTATGTGTTTTTGAAACTTAAAAAACTAGCTGCCTTGACAGCTGTTTTGCTATTCATGTACGTTATTGTAAGAGTAACTTTTATTTATATTGTTTCTACAACCGCTGGAGAATATATTCCTTTTTCAAAGTATCTAATTTACATATGGAAAGGTCTTCGTTTTGATATTGCTGGTTTAAGTATCTTAAATAGCTTATTTATTTTATTGTATTTTTTTCCGCATGTTTTCACAGAGTCCAAATGGATGAAAAGAGGCACCCTTTATTTATTTATCATTACCAATGCAGTGGGATTATTAGTAAGTATTGGGGACATTGTTTATTATCCCTATGTTCAAAAACGATTTCAGGCAGAGACATTTATGTATTTAACGGGTGAAAAAGGGGATGATGTTTATACGATTTTACCCATTTTTTTAAAAGAAAATTGGTCTTTGATTCTTTTATTTTTATTGATGCTTATTATTATTGTAAAATATACTAAGCGTGTTTTAGGAAAGGCAATACAACTTCAATTAAATGTAAAGGACTATATAGTGGCTTCGGTCTCTTATTTATTGTTAATTGGTTTTTGTATTTTAGGTATCAGAGGGGGTTTTCAAATGAAACCATTAGATATTATATATGCTTCTGAAATGGTTCCGGCAAATCAAGTACAATATATTTTAAATACCCCATTTACCATTACCAAGACAATGGATAAATGGTCTTTGCCTCCAGTAAATTATTATCCCATGGAGGCTTATTCTTCTTGTGAATTACCCATTTTAGTGCCAACCACAAAAAATCAATTTCAACCTAAAAATGTGGTCATCATTATAGTGGAGAGTTTGTCTAGGAATTATATTAGTTATTTTAATGGCACAAGTAAGACTCCATTTTTAGATTCTCTTTTTAATAAAAGTATGGTGTTTAATAATGCCTATGCCAATGCAAAGGAATCCATCCAAGGAATACCTGCTGTGGTGGCAAGCATTCCTTCCTGGCAGGATGACCCGTATATATTTTCCCAATATGCCAACAACCAAGTTCAGTCTATTGCAAGTTTATTAAAACCTTATGGCTATCAGTCCTACTTTTTTCATGGAGCTGGAAAAGGATCAATGGGATTTGATGCTTTTGCCGCTACGGTTGGTTTTGATACCTATGTTGCAAAAGAAGATTATCCAAATAAGGATGAATTTGATGGCGCATGGGGTATATGGGATGAGCCTTTTTTACAGCATATGAATACTCAAATTAGTAAAGAGAGAAAGCCATTTGTTTCAGTGGTATTTACGGTGAGCAGTCATCATCCATATAGTATCCCTGCAAAATATGGGGATCGTTTTAAATCGGCAGGACATCTAATTAATAGTACGGTTAAGTATACCGATTATGCATTGCAACAATTCTTTGATAGTGCGAAAAAACAAGCTTGGTTTAATAATACCTTATTTGTAATCACAGCCGATCATACTGGCCCCAATACAGGAGATAATTTAACCAATAAAAAAGACATGTCTATCCCCATTGTTTTTTACCAACCCAATAGTAATTTGGTAGGGGTAAGTGATGTTGTAGCCAATCAAATTGATGTCATGCCTTCTATTTTAGATATCCTACAATATGATAAGCCTTTTTACTCCTTAGGGAAATCACTTTTTAATAATGATTGCAATAGGTATAGTATCAATTATAAAGGAGGATTGTATAATTGTTATAGTAAACAGTATTGTTACCAATTTAATGGGGAAACCTGTGTTGGTTTTTATAATATCAGCTCGGATCCATTACTAAAAAACAATTTGCAAAAAGAGAGTACTTATCAAAAAGCACTGATGGAGCATGAAGCATACATGAAAAAGCAAATCCAATCATTTAATCAGTCCATGATTAAAAATACAATGACATTTGATAGATATGTCAATGTGCACAAAATATTTAAAAATAGCTTATAGTTTCTTCTTTTTAATAAAGTAAATGCTACTCATTAAGCAACCACCAATAATGCAGCGGGTTTTATGGTAATATCCAATCTTGATTCGGATGTAAAAATAGCTTCACCATCCATATGCATGGGTTGTTGAACACTATATTCAATAGTATAATTAGTGGTAGTAGTTACCTTAATGTTTTTAGAATGTTTAATCTTCTTTAAGAATAGTTTGATGCCAACAATGGCTGCATTCCAATAAGACAAAGGTAAAATGCGTACGATTTCGATATTCCCATCCTGTATATTAGAGTATGGAGAAATGTATGCATTATTCCCAAACTGATTAGCATTGGCAATGGTGAATGAAAAAAGATTTTCTAGTTTCCCTTCAAAATGAATCAGGATGGGTTTGAATTTAAATAAAGTAATGAATGTGGCTTTAATATAATTGATCAATCCTCTTTTATTGTTTTTTGCAAATTGGTGCGCCACTTCGGCATCAAATCCAATACCTGCGGTACAGAAAAATGGGCGTTCATTTATAAAGCCTACGTCAATGAGTTTATTTTTATTGAGTAAAGCACGCGCTAAAGCTTTACTTGGTGTTAATGGGATTTGTAAATGCCTTGCTAATCCATTGCCGGAACCAATGGGAATAATGCCTAATGGTATATTGCTTCCCACAAGCGTAGAGGCCACTTCATTAATGGTGCCATCGCCACCCACTGCGATTATTTTGGTTGCTTTATCCCGAATCGCCGTCTTGGTAAGACTAATTGCTTCCAATGGTTTTGTGGTAACCAATAGCATTGAATTTGGAACCCCACCAAGGAGGGTTATGATCTTTCCTCTTTCCTTTGGGGATTTGCTACCTGCATTGGGATTATAGATAAAATAAATCATTACTATTTATGATCAAAGTAAGGCACGGTGTCATCTGATTCCGAATCTTCCTGATTCCAGTAAGCCAAAGTGACTACGTGGCCATCAGGTGTATGCAAGGAGCGACCAAAAACTGCATTGGTAGGGTTGAATCTTAAATCAGTCACACCCACAGTAAAGGTACTAGGGGCAATGGGCTCGGGAGTAGGATTAGGAGTTGTTGTTGAAGGAGTCGTTGCATCTGTTTCGCCCTCAACTGCTATCGCAGGGATGGGCGCTGGAGCAGGAGCCGCTTTTGGAGCAGGACTTGCCGCTACTACTACTTCATATTTATTGTACATTAATAAATCTTTCAAAAATTGCACACGATCGGCACTAATATTCTTTTCAACAATGGAACATTTGATATTATCTAAATCTTCAAACTCGTGATTCTTATTAATTGCCATAAAATATTTTTTTAAAGTCCAAAACTAATTGATTGAATATAATCGTACACCACACTTGCAAGTCCTGTTACAATCACCCCTAGCACACAAATGTACATGGCTAATTTTGAAACGGCAGGCACAGCTATTTTTTCAATAGGAGTTGCATGTTCGTCCATGAAAATAGATTTCACTACTCTTAAATAATAGTAAAAAGAAATGACCATATTTAAGGCGGCAAAAATAATGATACCATAATTACCCTTTGCTGCTCCCGCTAGCATTAAAAATAATTTACCAAAGAATCCAGCCGTTGGGGGTACCCCCGCTAAAGAGAATAAGGCAATGGTTAATACCCATGACAACATGGGGTTAGTTTTGTAAAAGCCTTTAAAGTCGGAGATATTTTCTTTACCTGTTAAAGCACTTACCACCGATACTACACCAAATGCGGCTAGGTTGGAGAAAATATAAATTAATACAAAGTAAAGTAAAGAGGCAGCACCAGCTTGTGAGCTACCAGATATGCCAATTAAGATAAAGCCCACTTGTGCAATAGAAGAGAAAGCCAAGAAACGTTTAAAGTTGTCCTGACGAATGGCAAATAGATTACCAATTAAAATAGTAGCAGCGGCTAATACTACCAAAATCCAATACCAGGTGTTGGCTATTGGTGTAAATACTTTGTATAAAATATTCACCAAAGTAAATAATACAGCGGCTTTAGAAATTACAGATAAGAAAGAGGTTACGGCTACTGGAGAACCCTCGTACACGTCGGCAGTCCACAAGTGAAAAGGCACGGCCGAAATTTTAAAGGCAAATCCTGCCATTAATAAAATGAATGCAAACAATTGTAATGGATTACCATTAATATGTGCGGTTAAAATGGAGAAAGTTAAAGTGCCCGTTGTGCCGTATAAGAAAGAAATACCCAATAATAAAATAGCAGAGGAGAAAGCAGATGATAAAATTAATTTCATTGCAGCTTCCGAAGATTTACGCTTGGTTAAATCAAAGTTGGCTGCAGCGGCCAAAGGAATCGTAGACATTTCTAGTCCTAGGTAGAACATTAATAAATTGCCACTAGAAATCATAAAGAACATACCCAATAAGGAAGTGAGGGTAAGCAAGTAAAATTCAATTACATTTTTATTGTGCTTTAACCAAGCATAGGATTGCATGGAAATAATGAGCGCAGCAAGATTTAATAATCCTTTTTCAAATACGATTAAAGTATTGGTATTAAACATGCCATTAAATAGTGCGCCTGTTTCCTGACAGCAAAAGCCTGCAACCAAATTAACAAGAAGGGCGGCATTGACGAAGTTTAAAATACTTTCATTGCTTCTTTCTTTGCCCAATTTAATAAAGAGCAATAAGAATATTAGTACCGTAAGTACCAATTCCTGTCTCAATTGTATTAATATGTTATAGTTCATTATGCTGAGGTTCTAATTATTTAAGAATATTTACTTTGCCCATTTGTAATATAATGGCATCCGTGCTTGGCATGATTAAATGATTAATTAAAAAGGGAGCCAATCCAATTACTAAAATACCAGCAATTAAAAGAATGGCTGCTAATTTCTCGTTCCAAGTAGCATCAGATAACAAAGCATGCTCTGCACTAATGGGTCCCATAATGGCTCGTCCTGTTGCACGTAATATATATACAGCAGTTACCACAATGGATGCGCCTGATAATATCGTAGCTAAACGATAGGCACCGTCTGGATTTTGCCAAGAGCCCATAAATACCGTCATCTCCGCAACAAATCCACTAAATCCTGGAAGTCCTAATGAACATAAACCTGCAATCACAAACACGGTGCTAATAAAGGGCATGGCCTTTAATAAGCCCCCTAATTGTGCAACCATTCTTGTATGCGTTCTGCTATAAATCATACCAATGGCGGCAAAGAAAAGAGCTGTCATTAAACCATGTGATACCATTTGTATGACCGCCCCATTCATGGAAGTTTTATTCAACATGCCAATACCCAAAATCACAAAACCACAGTGGCTAATACTTGAGTAGGCGTTAATATATTTTAAATCAGTTTGCATCATGGTGGCGAATGCACCATATATAATCGCAATCGTAGCTAGTAAAATAATAATCCAAGAATAAGTATGGGCAGCGTCCGGCATTAAAGCCGCGATACGTAAACAACCATAGCCACCTAATTTCATAGAGATACCTGCTAAGAACATACTCGCTGCAGTAGGTGCAGAAGCGTGACCATCGGGTACCCAGGTATGAAAAGGAAATAAAGCAGCAAATACACCAAAACCTAAAAACGCAAATGGGAAAAAGAATTTTTGAACGCCCGCTGGAATGCCTTGTTGCGTAATTTGTACGATATCAAAAGTATGTGTATTGTAGTAAACACCAAATAAGCCTACCATCACCAGCGCTGAACCTGCCATTAACATTAAGGCCAATTTCATGGCACTCTTTGTCTTATCACCACTTCCCCAAATGCCAATTAATAAGAATTTAGGGATCACCGCAACTTCTAAGAAAAAGAATAACGTAAATAGGTCTAAGGAAATAAAGAATCCATAGGCGCCCATGCTTAATAGTACCAATAAAAAAAAGTATTCCTTACTTAATTTATCCATGGTCCAAGAAACCAAAATACCAGCTACTACAATTACCGATGTTAAAAGGATCATGGCTAATGCAATACCGTCAATACCAATATGGTAGTTAATATTTAAGGCCTTAAACCAAGTTTGGTTCGACTCAAATAAATAGGTTGCATTATTGCCTGCTCCTCTTGCTGCGAGGAATGATTTTAATAACCAGACTGCAAGGCCTAATTGCGCTACTGCACCTGCTAAACCAATAACTCTTATTTGCTGCAAACCCTTGGCCAACAATATGAGTACTGCGGTAAGTAAGGGAATTAATATTAGTAATGTTAAGTTCATCATGTTATAGTGCGTTAGGGTATACTATTAATTTGAATTTTATTTCCAGATATAGATAAACAATATAGAAAGGGCCAGGATACCTCCAAAAAAGTACATGGCATAGTTTTGAACTTTTCCAGATTGAAGTCCTTTAATTAATTCAGAGATTTTAGCAGTGGCTTTCGCTAATAACAACATAAAGCCATCTACAATATTTCTATCCGCCCATGCAATGGGTTGACCAATGAATGGGAAGATGATTTTTTTAGTGATGAAAATATAAACCTCATCTACATAAAACTTTTTATATGCTGCGGTATAGAATCCACCAAAGGCAGTAGCTATTTTATCTGATTTTTCATTTTGTTTTTTATAGAAACTTGTAGCAAGTAAAATTGCCAATACCGACAATGCTACTGGCGCAATAGAAAAGACTATATCAATATGTGTTTCTAAAGCCTTGCCGTCCGAAGTAACCAATTGAGAGAAGGGTACAAAGCCAACGCCCACTGCGCAAGCAGCTAAAATAAGCAAAGGCAATTTCATGGCCCAAGGGCCTTCGCCATGATTATGCGTGTCATGGTGATCATTCGATCCTACAGGTGCTTCTTTGCTCCAGAAAATATTAAAGTATAATCGGAACATATAAAAACTCGTCAATGCTGCGGTAAATAAAGCAATACCATAAATAATTTTATTTTCATGGAAGGCAGCGGTTAAAATTTCTTCCTTACTAAAGAATCCTGCAAAAGGGGGAATTCCTGCAATGGCCAAACAGGCAATTAAAAATGCAATATGGGTAATGGGCATTAATTTTCTTAAGCCGCCCATATCTTTCATTTCATTACTGTGTACCATATGAATTACCGAGCCTGCGCCTAAGAATAATAAACTTTTAAAGAAGGCGTGTGTAAATAAATGGAACATAGAAGCCATGTAACCCAATCCATTCTCGCCGCCATTTTTTGAAATACCTAAAGCAAACATCATGTATCCAATTTGTGACATGGTAGAATATGCCAATACGCGTTTAATATCGGTTTGTGTACATGCAATTACTGCAGCAAATAAAGCTGATGCAGCACCTACATAAGTCACGATATTTAAAGCGGCTTCATCCATGGAGAATATAGGAAACATTCTTGCTACTAAATACACACCAGCCACCACCATAGTAGCAGCGTGGATTAAAGCAGATACAGGCGTAGGACCTTCCATCGCATCTGGTAACCAAATATGTAAAGGGAACATGGCGGACTTACCCGCGCCACCCATAAATAATAATGTTAAACCCCAGGTAAGCATGCTTGCTCCTAAGAAGCTGGCACCTGTGATGCTTATGTATTGCGCAGAATTTACAGAAGTGAATCTTTCAATTAACAAACCTATATCTAAGGTGCCTCCGTAAAATCCTAATATTAAAATACCAATTAAAAAACCAAGGTCTGCAAAACGTGTTACAATAAATGCTTTTTTAGAAGCGGCTACTGCAGAAGGTTTGTTAAAATAATAACTAATTAATAAGAAACTAGAAACCCCTACTAATTCCCAGAACATATATACTTGGAAAATATTAGATGATAATATTAAACCCAACATAGAGAAAGTGAATAGAGAAAGAAATGCATAATAAGTAGCAAAACGTTCTTCGCCTTTCATATAGCCCAAACTAAATACATGCACCATTAAGGAAACCGAAGTAACTACTACTAGCATCATTACAGAAATAGGATCTATAATCATGCCTAAATCAATAGATACATTGGGTGAAAACTCCAACCAGGTAAATTTAAAGGCGACTATTTTTTGGAACACCCCATTTACTTTCCCGTCTACAAAAAAATATTGCTTGGCGGCAACAATGGAAAGAATGGTGGAAGTCAATAAGCTAGCAGTGCCCAATAGACCCGCGATACCCGATAAGTATTTACGTCCAAATAAACCCAAAATCACAAAAGTGACTAAAGGCAATAAAGGAATCCAAAGTATATAAAAGTAGTTTGACATAGTTAAAATAATTAGCGGCTTAGTATTTCATTTCAGTTGCATCATCAACATCAATAGAATTATGACTGCGGTATAAATTAATAATAATGGCAATGGCAACGGCGGCTTCTGCTGCTGCAATGGTAATAATGAAAAGGGTAAAGAACAATCCGTCTAATTTATCCGGGAACAAATATTTATTAAAAGCCACAAAGTTAATATTCACGCTATTTAACATGAGTTCAATAGACATTAACATGGTAATTAAATTACGACGTGTAAATAAGCCATACATGCCTATAAAAAATAGAGCAGTGCTTACAAATAGTATCTGGGTTAATGGTATCTCTTGCATATTATTTATTCTTTTTGCGCCTTAAATATTTTCAGTTTCTTTTATCGTATTGGTTTCCATCTCATTCTTTGGCCGCATGGCAATTACAATACAGCCTACCATCGCAGCTAATAATAACATACTCACTGCTTCAAAGGGGAGGATAAAGCCATAGGAGGTAGTACTTAACATTTGCGTTCCAATGGCTTCTACATTACTGTTAAAGGGTTTTGCACTTATATATTTAAAGCCCTCATAATGTACAATTAGGTTATGTACAAATGCTGTTCCAAATAAAGCGGCTAGTGCAGAAAAAATTATTTTACCAGTGGCAGGTTTTGCCATTTCTTTTCCAGAATTCTGTGTTAAGAAAATAGAGAAGATAATTAGTACTACGATACCACCCACATATACTACAATTTGAATAGCCGCAATAAATTCAACCTGCATCCAAAAGTACAAGGCAGCGATACCCACTAATGAGAACAATAACCAAATGGCCGCGCGAAATATTTTCACGGACGTAACCGCTAGGATTCCTCCACCTAGTATTAAGGCAGAGATAGCGTAAAATAGGATTGCTGCTATATTCATTATTCGATTCCCTCCTTTATTTTAGATCCTGGTTTATTTAAAACTTTTGTCAATTTACTTCTATCAAAAACACTGTGTTCAAAATTGGGCACCATTTTAATTGCATCACTAGGGCAGGCCGTAATACATAAATTACAAAGCGTACACATTTCTAAACGATAAATAAAGGCGTCAATGGCTTTCTTCTTTTTACCCTCAGGCGTAACATCAAATTTGGTAATAATTTTAATGGTTCCATTGGGACAAGCCAATTCACAAGCAGTACAACCCGTGCAAGTGTGTTCATTATTATCATCATGCGGCATGACCACCTCGCCCTTAAAACGATCGGCTAACTTTAAAGTAGCACGATTGTCGGGGTATTGCTCTGTGATAATTTCTTTACTATGCGTAAAATAGTAACCCGTTTTGCGCATCCCTTTTAACAGGGAAGCAACGCCATTGTACACATCGGATATATAGTCTTTCAAAAACATTTTCTAATTCATTTAAATTTAAAAGTGCCAACCCATTATTGCAATGACAGTGACTAATAAAAGGTTAAACAAGCTAATAGGTAATAAATATTTCCATTCTAAGTTTAATAATTGATCTACACGTAAACGAGGGAATGTCCATCTAAACCACATGATGACGAAAATTAAGAAGAAAGTTTTGCCCATAAACCAAACACTAGACGGGATATAATCCATGATATGATTAAATCCATCCCAATGTCCAATATGAAGTGGCATCCAACCCCCTAAAAATAAAGTAGCACCAATGGCACAAACAATAAATATGTTAATGTACTCTGCCAAAAAGAATAAGGCAAATTTCATTCCTGAATATTCGGTATGGAATCCTGCCGTTAATTCCGATTCTGCTTCCGCTAAGTCAAAGGGAGCACGATTGGTTTCGGCAGTTACCGCAATAATGTATAAAACAAAAGCAATGATTACAGGTATATGTCCTTTAAATAACCACCATCCATTTTCTTGTGAGGCAACTATATCTGAAATACGTAAACTACCTGTAAGTACTACAATGGTTAAAACTGCAAAGCCTGCTGATAATTCATAGCTCACTATTTGCGCGCCACTGCGCATAGCACCTAATAAAGAGTATTTGTTATTACTTGCCCAGCCTGCCATTAAAATTCCGATTACAGACAAAGAGGAAACAGCAGAGATATATAAAACACCAATATTAATATCCCATATTTGGAAGTTCTTTGCAAAAGCAATAGGCGCTAACAACAACATAGCGACCATCATTACGATAAAGGGTGCAAGATTAAATAAAAATTTATCTGCTGAGTCGGGCGTTAAACCCTCTTTCATAATTAATTTTAAAGTATCGGCGGCTGTTTGAAAAATACCACCCGGTCCTACACGATTGGGTCCCAATCTTATTTGTATTCTTGCTGCTACTTTACGCTCAAGTAATACCAACACCAATCCTAATACTGCAAATAAGGTGATACATAATAATATCACTATCACACATTCAATAGTCAAGGCAATTTCAGGCGAGAACTTGGCAAATAGCCAGTCCTGTGTTGTTTTTGTTATACTTTCTAAACTTAACATTTATGTCTTTTTATTCGTACAATTCAATTTCTCTTTATCAATTCGTTCAACTATCTATCTATATCTGGTATTACTAAATCCAAAGTACCCATCGTTGCCATTAAATCTCCAATCTTACTTCCTTTTGCAATATGATTCAATACCGATAAGTTAGAAAAACCTGGTGAACGAAATTTAATACGGTATGGAGTAGTACCCCCTTCGCTCACTATAAATACTCCAAATTCACCACGCGCTGTTTCTACTCTTTGATAAAATTCACCTTTGTTTAATTTTAATACATTCTTTGTCTTGCCAACAAATTCGCCTTCTGGAATATTGTCAATGAGTTGTTCAATAATTCGAATGGACTGATTCATTTCTTTAACACGCACTATATATCTTGCAAAAGAATCGCCGGCTGTTTCAATCACTTCATCAAATTCCACACGGTCGTATGCATCATAAGGCGCTATCTTTCTCATATCACAACTTACACCACTCGCGCGCGCCACCGGACCCGAGCATCCATAAGAAATAGCATCTTCGGCAGTTAAAACACCTACACCCTTTGTACGACTTTGAAAAATTATATTGCCAGTTACCAAATCCTCATACTCCGTTACTTTTTCTTTAAACTGTTTGACAAAGGCTTTCACTTTGGTTTGAAAATTTGGATGAATATCATACATCAATCCACCGGGTACAATATAGTTCATGGTTAAACGCGCACCACAAGTGTCTTCCATAATATCGGTAATCATCTCTCGCTCTCTAAAGGCATAAAAGAAAGGCGTGAAAGCGCCTAAGTCCATAGCCATCGCACCTATCCACAATTCATGGGAAGCAATACGGGTTAATTCATTTAAAATGGTTCTTACCACTTTCGCGCGCTCAGGCACTTCAATTTGCATTCCTTTTTCTATCAGTAAAGCACATGCCGTATTATTTATATGAGAGGATAAATAATCCATTCTACTTGTCACATAAATAAATTGGCGATAACTTAAACGCTCGCACATTTTTTCGATCGAGCGATGTATATAACCCAAATGCGGTTCAATTTTTTTAATGGTTTCTCCATTAAGTGTTACCACCAAATGCAATACACCATGCGTTGCAGGGTGTTGAGGACCCATATTAATAACCAACTCACCATCAGGTCCTAAGTCGGTAGTATCTTTTATAATTTCAGTTTGATTGTACATGGTCCAATTATAATTTTATCATGTTGATAGGGTCTTCAAAATCTTTTCTTAGTGGCCAGTATCCCTTTGTTTTATCAACAGCTATCGCTGTCTCTTCCTCTAATATTAAATTTCTTAAATCTGGATGATGTAAAAAGGTAACACCAAACATTTCAAATACTTCCCGCTCATGAAATTCCGCAGTGCGCCAAATATCACATAAGGTTTCTATGATTGGGTTGGCTCGGTCTAAATTTGTCTTTATCACAATATTCATGCTCCTGTCCTTAGTAGCTGTGAAATGATACACCATGGTTAAATGGGTAGTATAATCCACGCAGGTTAAACAAAACAAAAAGTCCATTTGCATGGGTTGTCCATGAAGTACTGCTGCTAATGGCTTTAATTGATTGGATTCCACAACAATATTTAACCATTCTCCGGTTTCATCATAAGTGGCATCTGGTGCATGTTGGGTAATGTATTCTTTGATTGCTTCGTTAGTCATAGCTAATAGTTGTGCTAAAATGCGGTATATTTTATAATGTTTTAAATTCTGATCTTATTTGATCCCTGGTCATGCCCATTTTTATTTTCTCTTGTAAAGAAATTAAAGAGTGTAATAAAGCTTCCGGACGTGGAGGGCAACCTGGAATGTAAACATCCACAGGAATCACATGATCTGCTCCTTTCACCACTGAGTAGGTATTATAAAAAAAAGGGCCACCACTAATGGCACAGGCACCCATGGCAATCACATATTTAGGATCTGCCATTTGATCATACAAACGTTTAAGTACGGGCGCCATTTTATTTACAATGGTTCCGGCAATAATAATCACGTCGGCTTGACGAGGAGAGGCACGTGCTACTTCAAAGCCAAAACGAGAAAAATCATATTTGGCCGAAGCAGTAGACATCATTTCAATGCCGCAACAACTTGTAGCGAAAGACAGTGGCCACAAGGAATTGCTACGTGCCCAATTAATTACACTGTCAAAAGTGCTTACTACAATTCCACCACCTGGTGTTTCGTGGATAATGCCCGGAAATGGGGGATTACCAGCAATGTTTTCATTTAACTCCATTTGAGTGCGCCTTTTTTATGGGCATATAAAAAGCCCATGAATAAAATAAATATGAATACGATAATTTCAATGAGTGCCACCATGCCTACTTTTTTAACCACCACCGCCCATGGATACATAAATACCAATTCTACATCGAAGATTAAAAATAAGAGGGCAAATAAATAATACCCTACATTAAATTGATGCCATGGAGAAGTGTTGGTTGGGATACCACATTCATAGGCTTGTCCTTTTTGTGGATTTTTGGATCCTTTCACAAAAACTTTACCTACTAATATGCCACCAGCGGAAAATGCAATGGCTGCTATCAGCAATGCTATTAATGAAATCGCGCCCATAAGCTCGTGAATTAAAATGTGACCTAAATTACGAATAAATATGCGAATCTATTCGAATTCAAAAATAATCTATTAGGCTATCATTCAACTAGATAGAAATGGGATTTTTGGGAATAAAATGGTGATAAATAGTAAGGAGGAAATCTGCTTATTGTCCCCAAAATATTACTACATCTTCATTTCCATAGAAAGACTATTATAAGTTTATAACTATTGCTTCAAATCTTTGCTTTTTCGTACCTTAGTTTCGTGAAGAGACCTATCGCCATACTTTGTCTTGTTGCTTTGTTTTTATCTACGAGTGCAGCCACCTATTTTTATTGGATGCAAGAGCAGTGGCATGAAAACGAAGTATTTATACAAATCGAAGCAGGCGCTTTTGATTCCTTCGAAAATCAAATCAAAATTACGGTTCAGGATAAAGACATTTTGCCTGATGGGTATACATGGGAGGAAGAAGGAAGAGAGTTTACCCATAAGGGCATGTTTTACGATATCATTTCTATCAAAAAAATCGATACTGGGTGGTTGATTACCGCTGCTTCTGATGAAGAAGAAGCTGAATTAGAAGCCAATCAACAAAAATTACATACAGAAGGTCAAGATACGGAGCGCCCCAATACCCAATCCAAAATTAGTATTAGCAAAGTCGTTTATGATTTTCCTATAAAGGAGACATTTGGAGTTTCCGTATTTGCCCAAAAAATAGTTTATTGTTCTTATCCATCCGATATACGTTCTGTTTATCTAGTACCATTTAGTCCACCACCGGAGTTCGCCTAAACGCTTCAGTTACAAGTCTTTCTCATGAAAGACAATTTCACATTTTTTAAAAATTAAAATATGCACAAAATAATTGTGTTTGTTTTATTTTTTGGAATGACGTCGAGTTTAGTGGCACAAAAAGACAGTACTAAATCCTTGCAGGAGGTAGTCGTGTATGCAAATAAATTTCCAACGCTTTCAAAAAATATAGTTCAAACCATTGGTTTAATCACCGATAAAAATTTATTGCATCAGCAAGCCAATACCGCCGATATATTAACGGCTTCGGGTCAGGTATTTGTACAAAAAAGTCAATTAGGGGGTGGAAGCCCCGTTATTAGGGGATTTGAAGCCAGTCGTGTTTTATTAATGGTAGACGGTGTTCGTATGAATAGTGCTATTTTTAGAGCAGGACATCTTCAAAATATTATTTCGGTAGACAATATGATATTGGACCGTGTTGAAATTTTGTATGGCCCAAGTTCTACCATGTATGGAAGTGACGCTTTAGGAGGTGTGGTAAATATGTTTACTAAAAATCCAATACTTAGTAAAACGGATGCATGGAAAACAAATGGGAATGTGGTGTATCGATATGCATCTGGACAAAACGAAAACCGTGCACATGTGGATGTGAATATTGCCAACAATAAATGGGCGTTTTTAACTTCTTTTACCAATAGTAGTTTTGGAGACCTTCGTCAAGGAAACAATCGTTCAACTGCGTATCCAGATTTTGGCAAACGTTTATTTTTTGTAACCAGGGAAAACGGTGTGGATATGGTGAATAGTAATGCAAGTAAAGTAAATATTCAAAAAACAACGGGGTACACGCAAACAGATTTCTTACAGAAAATATTATTTAAGCCTAATGATAACACGGAACATTTGGTAAATATTCAGCTATCTAATTCTTCCGATTATAATAGGTATGATCGTTTAACGGAAACGAGCAAAGGGTTGCCTGTATACGCCGAGTGGTATTATGGTCCACAAGTTCGTAATATGTTGGGTTATAAATTAAGTAAAACAAAATTGAAAGGTTATTTCAATGAGTTGACATTTAATACCCACTATCAGCATTTGGAAGAAAGTAGAATTAGCAGAAAATTAAATTCTAATAACAAAGATTTCAGAGTAGAGAAAGTGGATATCATTGGAACAAATTTAGATATGTTGCATACGGATGCAAAAGGGGATGTTCATTTTGGGGTAGAAGCCTATTATGATATTGTCAATTCTACAGCATACAGAACCAATATTAGTACCCTTGTGAACAGCGCGATCACCACCCGTTATAGCGATGGGCCTACCAATATGGCCTATCAAGCGATTTATGTTCAACAAAGAAAAAATCTAAACTCACATTGGGTATTGAATGATGGCCTTAGATTAAACTTAGTACAATTGAATGCTAGGTTCAAGGATACTGCTTTAATGCATTTTCCTTTTACAGAAGCTAAACAATCTAATGCTGCATTTACGGGGAATATAGGGTTGGCATATAATGCGGATAATGGATACAGGGTTGCTTTTGGATTGAGTAGTGGTTTTAGAGCACCCAATATTGACGACTTAACAAAAGTGTTTGACACCAAAACTGGCTATGTAGTGGTCCCTAATAAAGACCTGAAACCTGAGTATACGTATAATGCTGAAATGAATGTATCAAAAAATACAGCCGCGTATGGTTGGGGAGCAAGTGTTTTTTATACTTGGTTTAAAAACGCATTGGTTGCTGATAAATACACGTGGAATGGTCAATCGCAAATTGTATATCAAGGTGTACTAAGTAATGTATATGCCACTCAAAATAAAGCTAAAGCAAATGTGCAAGGTTTTAATGTAAATGGAAGATTGCGCTTATTGTATAATACGGATCTAACAGCTACTTATACATATACCAAAGGGACCTACAATGATGGTGTGAAAGAAATGCCGTTGGATCATATCCCTCCAAGTTATGGACGGGTTGGTTTAAAACACGGAACCCCTACATTAAATGCAGAATTATTCTCTGTGTTCAATGGCTGGAAACATATCGCGGATTATAATTTAAATGGAGAAGACAATGAAATTTATGCGACCAAAGATGGAATGCCAAGTTGGATGACTATTAATTTCGCAACCAATTACGCTCCTTCAAAACGGTTAAGTGTAGGATTTCAGATTGAAAATATGACAGATCTAAACTATCGATATTTCGCAAGTGGAATTTCGGCAGTGGGTAGAAATTATGTATTAAGTTGTAAATACGCTTTTTAACGTATTAGTGCTCCCACATTGCTTGAGAATATTTTGACAGCGATGGCTAATAGGATGACACCAAAAAATTTACGAACTGCTAGTAAGCCTCCGGGCCCTAGCAGTTTTTCTATTATATTCAAAGACTTCAATACCGCAAAAACAATCACCAGGTTTACGATGATCCCTAATAGTATATAAACTTCTTCAAAATTCGCTTTCAGTGACATAATTGTAGTGAGTGTTCCACTTCCTGCAATAATAGGGAAGGCAATAGGCACCACCGAACCAGTATGTCCATTTTTATCTCCTTTAAAAATTTCATGACCCAATACCATCTCCAATCCTAGTAAAAAAATCACAATAGAACCACCCACCGCAAAGGATTTTACATCTAGTCCCAATACACTCAAAAATGGTTTTCCTAAAAATAAAAAAGCGACCATCAGTGCCCCTGAAATAAGCGTTACTTGCATGGATTTAATGCCGCCCGATTTTTCTTTCATCGCAATTAATAAGGGGATAGACCCCACAATATCAATGACGGCGAACAAAGTAAAAATAACAGTCACTAATTCATTAAAATTGAAATGCATAAAAAAGCTTTGTATGAAGATACAAAGCTTTTGTTATTTGAGAGCCGATAAGCTATTCTAATACAATCTAAATCCAAACTGAATGTTTCTGCCCATGGCATTATATCCATTAATTTCTTGAAAACGATCTTGCAATATATTTTGAAGGTCTACATAAAAACTAAGACCCTTGCTTGCCTGATATTGTATATGCGCATTGAACAATGTATAATAATCTAGTTTCACATCCGGTGTTGCGTAACCACCTACATCATAACGGCTGCTTATATAACGGCCGGATAAGGAAGCCTGCCATTTAGGGTTGAATGCGATATTGTACATCATTTGTAAACTGTGCTTAGGTCTTTTTAATAAATAATTGTAAGTGATGGTATCTGTTGTGGTCACTCTGTTTTGATTGGTCTCTTGCCCATTTAATAAAGTATAGTTCACACTCACCCATTGATGATGTGGCAAACGATGTGTTAATTCCAATTCCAAACCATTCACTTTTTGTTTGATAAAATTAAAAAAGTTGTAATCTATATAATTGTAATCAATGCCATTATTAATGGTCCTATTAAAATAAACCACCCTTGCATCTACGGGTTTGGATTTATAATCTACTCCAATTTCTGCATTCACCGAAGTTTCTGCTTTTAATGCTGTGTTATAACTTATTTGGTATAAGCTAGGTGCTTTAAATCCAGATGAGATGCTGGAAATTAAACGAAGTCCTGGCTGAATTACATAAGAAGGGCTTACAGTAAAGGTTTGATTGTCGCCAT
>CANJPH010000004.1 GCA_947476145.1 Bacteroidota bacterium
AATGCGGACACCCTTCCCAAGCGCAATAAGTTTACAGACTTAATGATTGAAACGGGATATACAAAAAATGGAAAAAAAATAATTGTAAATACCATTCAATTTGCTAAAAGCGTTTGTCCTAATCCTTCAGACCCTAATGCATTAATTGATAGTTTCTTTTCTTTTTTAACGTCTACCGATATAGATGCTTCTTTGAAGAAAACATTGAAAATTCAAATTTTATTAAGTGGCCAAGAAAGTGATTATTATTGGACCGATGCTTGGAATTTATATTTATCGAGTCCTACCACGATAAACTATAATACAGTTCATACCCGCCTTAAGACCTTGTTAAAATATATCATGAATTTACCAGACTATCAATTACAATAATATGGAAAGAAGAAAATTCATACGAAATAGTCTGGCTTTATTAACCCCTACCATTATTGGGGGCAATCCTATACATATTTTACAGGATCATCCTATGTTAGACACCGCATTGCTTGCCACGGCTAGTAATGAAAATGTATTGGTGATCATTCAGCTAAGCGGTGGCAATGACGGACTGAACACCGTCATCCCCATTAGTGATTATGCTAATTATTATAACGCAAGAACCAATATTGCGATCCCCGAAAAGAGCATATTGAAATTAACTGGAAACGATGCTACAGGTATTCACCCTGCGATGACGGCTATGCAGAATTTATATTCGGATGGTAAACTAAATGTAGTTCAATCGGTAGGTTACCCGCAACCCAGTTTTTCACATTTCAGAGCCACGGATATTTGGATGTCTGGCGCTGATAGTAACGAGTATTTAAATACAGGCTGGGCGGGACGTTTTTTAAATGCCGAAAATCCAGGTTATCCTGATAATTATCCATCTGCAGACAAGCCCGATCCCTTGGCAATACAAATAGGTTCTTTGGCAACCCTTACTTGTCAAGGACCTGCCGTAAATATGTCATTAAGTATTTCAGATCCAAGTTCGTTTTATAATTTAATTGATGGTACCAATGCGTCGGTTTCTAATACCAATGCCGGGTATGAATTAAGTTTTTTAAGAAGTATTGCAAAACAAACCAATCAATATACTGCTAGAATTAAGGCAGCATCGGATAGTGTTACCAAACAGGTAACGTATCCAAATAATAGTTTGGCCTCCCAATTAAAAATTGTCGCAAGATTAATAAAGGGTGGAATAAAGACCAAAGTGTATATGGTTACTTATGGTGGATTTGACACCCACTCAGGACAGGTAGTGGCAACAGACACTTCTACCGGAACGCATGCTAATTTATTAAAAGTTGTATCTGATTCAATTGCAGCATTTCAATCGGACATGGCAGGGTTAGAAATTGAAGACCGAGTAATTGGCATGACCTATTCAGAATTTGGAAGACGTATTAAATCTAATGCAAGTGGTGGAACAGACCATGGTTCAGCAGCTCCATTATTTTTATTTGGTAAAAATGTAAGAGGCGGTGTGTTTGGCAATAACCCAACCATTCCCATTACGGCTACGGTAAATGATAATGTACCTTATCAGTATGATTTTAGAACAATTTATAATACCATTTTACAAAATTGGTTCTGTGTAACAGATACTGCTAAAACCGAAATTCTAACCAAGCCCTTTCCGATACTTCCTCTTATTAATGCTAGTGTATGCGGTATTAACGATAAAGCTTCCACTTTTGCAAAAGATGCATTAGTGTATAATTACCCCAATCCATTCTCCAACTTTACTAAAATTGAATTTAAAACGGATGGGGGTCCTACTTTATTGCAATTATTAGATGGTGGCGGAACCATTATAAAAGTATTGGTAGAGGCAACCTATAATTATGCAGGGATGAACAGCTTTACCCTTTATGGATCAGGTCTGATACCAGGTGTGTATTATATTCGCTTACAAAACCAAGACAAGGTGTTTGTAAAATCGATCATTAAAATATAAAAGCCCCACAAAAATTTGCAGGGCCCTTATTTATAAAACAGTTTAGCTTAAAATTACAGCTAATTATTTTTTACACGCGGTAATGGTCGGCTTTCCAATTTTGTATTGCTAACTTAATTTCTTTATTAGATAGATTTTCTTTTATAGCGCGCTCTAGCAAAGCTAAATATTCACTATCGCCAGCAAAACGCAAGGCAATAATTTGCCCCATTTTTAATTCCGTTGGCATTGCCTTTCCAGTCATAATATAATAACGTAATGCTTCCTCCGCTTTAATGGCACGGTCCTGTGCCTTTAAGGGAAATGTTCTAATGTAAATCCACAAAACAGCAAATATGAATGCGGCCAATACCAATAAAGAAGCAAGATATTTGTTTTCCGGAGTTGCGCGTAATAGATAATTAATTGATCCGCCAATTAATGCAAGGATCGAAAGCATTCCAACATAATGAAAACCAGGAACCATTTGTGCATGGTTTTTATAATTTTGTTCGTTCATAATTTGTTTTTTATTGTGTGCCGAAAGTTAGTCAAATTTAATTAGCAATTTGTAAATCTATTTTAATCTTTTCAAATCTAAGTCATGAAAATCAAAACTAAAATCCGTTAATGGTGAAATGGCTTTCATAGTCATGCCCGATGGCTTTCCATCCATATCGGTTGTGAACATCACAAACGCATCTGCATCCATACTGCGATCGGTCCATCTAACAATTAGGGTATTGCCTTTATATGGGAATAATTCACCTTTTAATTTAGGAGAGCGCTTGCTTGCCAACCATGCTTTGCCGTTGTTATTACTAACTTCAATATCACCAAACCAGGGATCTTTATAGGTTCCAATATAAGCTGAGATATCAAAACCTCCATTTGCTTTGGATTGTGAAGCTTTTATATTTTTCTCCACTTCCTCATTAATTTTTTTTGCTTCTACCTCTCCTTTCTCCACACGGTCATGCATCATTTTTACCCAATTGTAACCACTTATGCCTAAATAGCTGTCCTTAATGGTATTGCTAATGGCATTAAATGCAGCACCTGATTGCTGATTGGTAAAAACAATGATGCCCAACTTTAATTCGGGGAACATGACTACCTGTGTTACGATACCGGCCAACCCACCTGTATGGGTGACTTGTTTGTATCCTTTCACATCACTTAAAAACCATCCCAATCCATAGGCAGCAAAATGAGTATTATAGGGAGCCATTGCGCTTGCATTAATAATAGTTTGTGCAGCCCAGGTTTCTTCGTGAACGGCATCACTAAAAATTTGTTGTTTTAAATCGGGACCATACTTACCGTGATTCATTTGTGCAATCACCCACTTGCTCCAATCCGTTACATTGCTCCAAATGCCTCCCGCTGCGTTTGCACTTTCACTCCAGTCAATGTCTAGTACTTGCAATTTACCATCCACTGGTGCATGCGGTCTTATTCCGTTGGATCTATCTTTTAAACGGTATAAAGAAGCAGCCGTTGCATTCATTTCCAAAGGTTGCATAATTCTTTTTTCTACAAAATCCTCCCAGCTCATGCCACTTGCTTTCGCCACTACTTCTCCTGCTACAATATATAAATTGTTATCATAATCATACTTTGTTCTAAAAGCAGAAACGGGTTTTAAATATCTTAAATTATGAATGATATCTTTTTTGGAAAAATCACTTCCGTCGGGAAACATCATTAAATCACCCGCGCCCAATCCCAATCCACTGCGATGCGTTAACAAATCACGAATGGTAAATGCATCCGTCACATAAGGATCATACATCTTAAATTCAGGAATATAATCGGTTACTTTATCATCCCATTTAATTTTACCCTCATCTACCAATATCCCCAATGCGCCTGCTGTCATGGCTTTACTGTTTGATGCGACACCAAACAAAGTATTTTCATCTACTTTTTTCCCAGTACTCAAATTGGCTACTCCATATCCTTTCGCGTGAATTAATTTGCCGTCTTTAACCACCCCCACTGCAATACCGGGCACATTAAATGTTTTTAAAACCAATTCGGTTAAAGAATCAATTTGACTGCTGCTGATAGGCTTGTTGGTTTGTGCAATACTAGTTTGCATCAACAGGATCATCGCAAAAACTTGAATATACTTTTTCATAGTTAAAATTATTTTCTGATTTATTTTAAGTAGTTATTATTCAAACACCTCCACAATACCAATACTCAACATTGCTTTTTTCTTTCTGGGCTTAAACCATTTTAAAAATTGCAACATATCTTTTTCGGCAATCGCCACACAACCGGCTGTAGGCGAATACTTTTCATCGGCCACATGAAAAAAGATAGCACTTCCTTTTCCTTTTATAACGGGCTGGGTATTGTATTCAATCACCATACAATATTTATAGTCAATGCTTTTTAATTTTAAATTTTCAAATGATTTTGCAGTCGTTTCGCCGCGTACATATTTATTATAATCATTTGAAGTGGAATCATCTATCCATTTATCCAAGGAGTCCACTTGTTGAAAAGGAATTTTAGTATCTACAGTTGATTCATAGCTATATAACTGCCCTAAAGCGTATAACCCATTAGGTGTTTTACCATCCCCTTCCATTTTTTTATTTTCTTGCGCAAATCCATTGCGACCAATGCTTGCCTGAACGGGTGAAATGGCTAGTTTCCATTTGCCTTTAATTTTTTCCAGAGCCATCACCTTATACACTTTATCTTTTTTATCTATTTTAAAAGTAACTACTACCTGTTGCATCTTGCCTGGGTCAAGTTGTCTACTGTTTAATTTATCTAATAATGGGTTGATTACCCAAAGAGATTCCTCATCTTGTCCAAAAACAAATAGGCTGCTTAAAACAATTATAAAAGATAATAGCATTTTTTTCAAAATCGATACCTGGTAGTTGAATACTCAATTTATGAAATATAAAAACAAGGCAACTGTATTTATTTCTTTATTATTTAAGGAATAAGATAGCTGCAAGTTGATATTCTTTAAACCTTCTTGCCTAGTATTTGTTAAATTGCATAACTATGATAGGGCATCGTTTTGTAAACTTTATTCCGGGAGAAAATTCCAAATCAAAATTTGAGCAAATGCTGGATATTTTCACGCAATTGCTCAACTATACCAGTGGGGATGCCAGTGAAGCATTGGATTGGATGAATCAGTTGGACCGTACCCATAAATTTACCGACGACAATTATGGGGTAGGCGATTTTATAGAAGACCTTAAGGAAAATGGATACCTAAAAGAAAATCCGCAGGACGGGAAATTTGCCATCACGGCAAAAACCGAGCAAACCATTAGACAAAAAAGTCTAGAGGAAATATTCGGAAAATTAAAAAAGACAAAGCAAGGGAATCATAGCACTACGAAAGTAGGCCCAACCGGTGATATCAATTCGGATACGCGCTCCTTTCAGTTTGGTGACTTAATGGAACAGATCGATTTTACGGAGAGTATTAAGAATGCACAAATCAATAGAGGTGTGGATGCATTCTCTATGCACGAGGATGATTTGGTAATTAGAGAAGCGGATTTTAAAACACAAACTTCTACGGTTTTAATGATTGATATTTCTCACTCCATGATTTTATATGGGGAGGACCGCATCACGCCAGCAAAAAAAGTAGCGATGGCCTTGTGTGAACTTATCACTAAAAAATATCCCAAGGATACGATTGATATTGTGGTGTTTGGTAATGATGCATGGCAGGTTCAAATCAAGGATCTTCCTTATTTGCAAGTAGGACCTTTTCATACCAATACGGTTGCTGGGCTTGAATTAGCTATGGATATATTACGCAAACGTAAAACCGCTAACAAGCAAATATTTATGATCACCGACGGCAAACCCACCTGTTTAAAAATTGGTGGAAAGTATTATAAAAATAGTTTTGGACTGGATCGAAAAGTGGTGAATAGATGTATTAATTTGGCAGGGCAATGCAAAAAATTAAAAATTCCTATTACTACTTTTATGATTGCTTCGGATCCTTATTTACAAAAATTTGTAGAAGAGTTTACAGAGATGAATAATGGTAAAGCCTACTTTGCTTCATTGGACAACTTAGGTAGTTTTATATTTAATGATTTTGAAAGTGGCAAAAGAAAAACAGTGTACTAATTATGAGTAAGAAAAATGATATTACTAAAATCCTAACCCTAGGAGATTTAAAAAAATCGGGATACCAATCCAAGTCTATTAAAGATGAAGTGCGCGATAATTTAATTGCGCGTATTCAAAATAAAGAAAATGCCTTTGAAGGCATCTTGGGTTATGAGGATACGGTGATCCCCGATGTGGAACGTGCATTATTAAGCCGACATAATATTTTGTTTTTGGGTTTAAGAGGCCAGGCAAAAACAAGAATGGCACGCCAAATGGTGGATTTATTAGACGAATACATCCCAACGGTGGCCGGTTCTGAGGTAAATGACGATCCTTTGCAGCCTCTAAGCAGGTTTGCGGTGGACTTCATCGCTGAACATGGTGACAAAACCCCTATTCATTGGGTACACAGGAGCGCGCGTTACGGCGAAAAGCTAGCGACACCGGATGTAAGTGTGTCGGATTTAATTGGAGATATTGATCCGATTAAAGCGGCCAATTTAAAATTAAGTTTTGCGGATGAAAAAGTAATTCACTATGGTATTATTCCAAGAAGCAATAGAGGCATATTTGTAATTAATGAATTGCCGGACTTACAAGCAAGAATTCAGGTTTCACTTTTTAATATTTTACAAGAAGGCGATATACAAATTAGAGGATTCAAATTGCGCATGCCATTGGATATTTTATTTGTGTTTACTGCTAACCCCGAAGACTATACCAACAGAGGAAGTATTGTCACGCCATTAAAAGATAGAATTGAAAGTCAAATTCTAACACACTATCCAAAAAGTATTGAAACTTCTTTAGCCATCACAGAACAAGAAGCAAAAATTTTACCTGCACAAAAAGATAAAGTAGAAGTAAGTGATTTAGTAAAGCGACTTATTGAACAGGTTTCTTTTGAAGCAAGAACCAATGAGTTTGTAGATAAAAAAAGCGGTGTGAGTGCGCGTCTAACCATTGCTGCGTATGAAGCTGCGGTGAGCAGTGCAGAAAGACGTGCGATTATTCATAATGAAAAAAATACACAAATTTGGATCAGTGATTTATCCGGTATTATTCCTGCCATCACTGGAAAAATTGAATTGGTGTATGAAGGTGAACAAGAGGGTCCATATGAAGTGGCATTAAATTTATTGAACAAATCTATACGCACATTATTCGTTTCTTATTTCCCTAATCCGGATGATCTTAAAAAGAAGAAGCCTGTAAAAAAATCTACTACACAAATGACCGAGCAGAAGCAACCAGAAAATCCATATGCATTAATCACCAAATGGTTTGATGCAGGAAATCATTTGGATTTATTATTGGATATGAAAGACGAAGACAAAGTAATTGCACTATATAAAGTGGACGGCTTGTTTGGCATTGTTAAAAAATATTTTCCGCAGGCAGATGAAAAACAAGCAGCTTTATTAATGGAATTTGTATTGCACGGACTTGCCGCTTATTCTTTAATTAGCAAAAAGGTGATTGATGGGAAAATTGAGTTCAAGGATTTAATGGGAAGTATGATGAATTTGGGAACCATGAACTTTGAAGAAGACGATTATTCAGATTATTAATAAAATATTGACAATCAACTGATAAAATAACCTATTTTTGTTGCATCATCAAGAACCCTTAAGTGGGTACCAACCGAGAGAGTTTAACTCCGCGGTGGTAAAATAGATGAGGTCTTTAACGCCAAAATAAAATAAACCATGTTTGTACAACATCATCCCGCCGCATCTCCAACACTTTCTACCAAATTATTCATTCCTGCTGAGGACTTTGAATTGTTTATTCAAGAAAAATCTCAACAAAAAATAAAAGGAATCATTCGGTTTACTTATTTGAATGAAAGCTTTACGGCCAATATTTTTATAACCCCAGCTACGATCAAAATGCAAGTCCAGCAAGGGTTTGAGGGAATTAGATTAAATGCCCCAGTGTTGTCCAGCGTGGAAATTGCGCATAATAATTATGTATTGAATGGGACCATTACCAACAGGGGGAGGCAAAACATAGTATGGTTAATTTTGGATTTTATACATTTATATAATTTGTTAAGATTAAAACCAGGCACCCTCTTAGAATTATATAGGGAGGCATTTGGTTTTGCTAAAACCCAAGACTCCGATCTTGTTTTTGGTAAAATTGACATCCATCATCCTATTGCCCAACAGGTGGCGAAAGTCTTAGGACAAAAATGGAAACGCAGGCATAAATACGAATTTGGCAATGCCTTGGACTTATTAGCCAGTGTTCAGGACCTATTAGCCAATTATCCGCTTCAATTTAGCAAACAAGCACCAACTCAAGCTCAAAATAAGGTTAATATATAGATATTATTCTATATAATTTATAGCAAATATGTTTCCAATCATTTGTTAATAAAATGCAAAAGTCCTACCTTGTTACCTAAGTTAACAAGCTTAACTTATTTAATTAACCCAAAGAGCACATTTTATGCAAATCAAAGGAGTATGGACTTTACTGTTGGCGCTAATTTTTAGCACCACTATAGTAAATGCACAACAAACTACTGTATCGGGAAAAGTTACTGGAAGTGACGGTTCTCCGCTTGCAAACGTTACCGTTGTGATTAAAGGAACCAAATCGGCCACCTTAACAAATAAGGATGGTATTTATTCAATTGGCGCAACAGCAGGCCAAACACTTACAATTTCATTTGTTGGCTATGAAGCTAAAGAAGTGAAAGTAGGTGCTAAAACTGTTTATAATGTTCGCTTAAATGCAATTGACAATGATCTTGAAGAAGTAGTTGTTACTGCAATGGACATTAAGCGTAATCCAAAAGAATTGGGTTACTCCGTACAAAAATTAAAAGGCGCAGACATTGCCGAATCACAACGTAATAACTTTGTAAATAGTTTACAAGGACGTGTTGCGGGTTTAACCATTAATCCAACAAGTGGTCTTGCAGGTGCAAGTTCTCAAATTGTATTGAGAGGTTTTAACTCTTTATCATTAGACAACTCGCCTTTATTTATTATTGATGGTGTGATTGTAGATAACTCTTCTGTACAGGAAAACAATCGTAACACAGGTTTGGCTGTAAAACCAACCAGTGCAAACGTTTCCACAGAGAATAGACAAAATGACTATAGCAATCGTATCTCGGATTTAAACCCGAATGATATTGAAAACGTAACGGTGTTAAAAGGACCAGAGGCAACCGCATTGTATGGTAGCCAAGCAAGTTCTGGAGCCATTGTAATTACCACTAAAAAAGGAACCAGCACTACTGGTAAAATTAATGTGGCTTATGACAATAGTTTTAGAAGTTCAACCTACACGCGTTACCCACAAATTTTTACAAAATATGATGCTGGATTAAACGGCGTACCTAGTGATATTTTCCAATACTTTGGTCAAGAGTTTCCTGCCGGAACAAAAACCTATGACAACTTGCACAATTTTTTCCGTTCAAGTATGTCACAAAACCAAAATATTTCCATGGACTATGGTGTAAAGAATCACTCTATTCGTTTTTCAGCTGCATTTGTGGATGAGAAATCACCCGTTCCAACGAATCATTACACGAAGCAAAATTTTCGTGTAGTTTCAAATCATAAATTCTTTAATAATAAATTAGAAATCTCTCCAAGTTTTAGCATGGTAACAAGTACCAACGATAAACCTTTAAGAGGAGTGAGTGGTTATTTATTAAACTTATTGGCTTGGCCAGTGGATAATGATATTACAGATTGGCAAACAACAGATGGTTTGAAAAAACCATTGTTTACTACCAATCCAAATGGTGAATTGGACAATCCTTTGTTTAACGTAAACAGAAACAGAAGCCGTGATGAAGTAACAAGACAAATTGCAACTTTGGCGGTTACTTATAATCCTACAAAATGGTTAACAATCAATGGTCGTGTAGGTTATGATACTTATAGCCAACAAGGTTGGACCAAATGGGATTCCTCTTCTTACTTTTTATCAAGAGCGCAAAAAGGAGCTTTAGAAAATTATTATCGTAATTATTATGGTTACAACCATACGGTGACTGCAACGGCTAAGAAAAGCTTTGGTAAAATTAATACGCGTTTAATGGTGGGAAATATGTGGCAGGATTATGAAACACAAACCACTTCTATTTTTGGTAACAACTTAACGGATGCGAACAGAACAGATAGTGCCAATACTTTAGTAGCCTCTAGAATTAGAAATAGTAATATGACTCGTTTTGGTTTACCTAACTATAATATTAACCGTCAGGCCGCTTACTTTAGTGAAGCCGCTTTAAACTATGACAATAAAGTATTCTTTACTTATTCTCACCGTTTTGAAGAGTCTTCTATTTTCCCAACAGCAAGCCGCTCTTATAATTACCCTGCAGGAAGCATGAGTGTGATTATGACAGACATCTTCCCAGCTTTAAAAGAAAAAGTGAACTATTGGAAATTAAGAGGATCATTGGCTAGCACAGCACGTTCAAGTTCACCTTATGCGAACCAATCTATCTTAAACTTTAGTACAGGTAGTGGAGGTGGATATTATTATGACTTCACCAATGCGAATCCATACTTAACACCAGAGAGACAAAAAACTTTTGAGATTGGTACGGAGGTTAAATTATTTAACAATCGTTTAAGCACAGAAATTACTTATTACAAAACTGAAAACAAAGACTTGATTGCTGAAAACTTCAGAGCAAGTTATGCAACAGGTTTTGTGTTAAATACTTTGAATGTAGGTTCAAACGAAAACACAGGTTTGGAAATTGTATTAGATTATGTAGTGGTTGCTAAAAAAGATTTCACTTGGAATACAAGAATGAACTTTAACAGAATGCGTAATAAGGTAACTTCATTACCTTCTAACGTTCCTGAATTCTACATCTCTGATACTTGGGTGTATGCAAACGCAAGAGGTGGTTTAGTAAATGGCGGACCAACTACAACCATTACTTCTTATGGTTATGCACGTAATAATGCCGGACAAATTTTAATCAATCCAACAACTGGTATTCCTTTATTAGAAAACGTGTTTAAAGTACGTGGTGATCGTAACCCTGACTTTACCATTGGATGGTTAAATAACATCACTTATAAGGATTTGAAATTATCTTTCTTATGGGATATTAAAGTGGGTGGTGATATCTTTAATGCCACGGACAGATACTTAACTACTATTGGTAGAAGCAATAGAACTGCCATGAGATATGCTGAAGTGATAGTGGGTGGTGTTTTAAAAGATGGTAAAGAAAATACAGCGACACCAACTAAGAATTATATTAAAGTAATACCACAAAACAACTACACGTATTACTCTACAATGCCAGAAGAAGCGTTTATTGAAAAAGATGTTAACTGGTTTAGATTAAGAGATATTTCTTTAAGCTATAATCTTAAGAAACATTTAAAAGGAAGTTTAGCAAAATATGCTAAAACACTTTCTGCATTCGTAACCGTTAATGATTTAATTCTAATTACAAACTATAGTGGTGCAGATCCTGCAGTAGGTGCAAACTCTGCGGCAAGCCGTGGTGTAAGCGGATTTGGATTTGACTATGGTAACATGGGTGCACCAGTTAGTTTCAATGTTGGATTTAGAACTTCTTTTTAATTAATAAATAATCATAAGATATGAAATATAATTTTAAACATCTCTTAGTACTAGGCGCACTTGCAGTGATGGGTGCAGCTTGTTCTAAAAAAATAGATGAGGCGTATAAGAACCCTAACTATGATGTTAAGGTGGCGCCAGAAACCTTATTGCCACAAATCGTTTCTTCAATGGGTGGTAACTATGGCGGACACGGTCCATTAAACGATATTCGTTTTATTGGCGCTTATACGCAAAACTTTGCTTACAGTGGAACACTTAGCAATTTTGATCGTATGGGATACACCGTAGGTAGTGATAACGCAGCTTCGTTCTGGCGTTCACATTATTATGACATTGGTCAAAACAACATGAAAATGATTGATTGGGCCATTGAAAATAAGCAATGGGATTATGCCGGTGTAGGCAAAGCTATTTTTGCATGGAGCTGGTTAACTTTAACCGACTATCATGGCGAAGTAATTTTAAAAGAAGCCTTTAACACGGACCAAATCACTTTTAAGTATGATAACCAGGATGAAGTATATGCATACTCTAAAAAACTTTGTTTTGAAGCCTTGGAATTATTAAATAAAACAGGCGACAACGCAAGTCAAGCTTCTTTAGCAAAAGGCGACGCCTTTATGTATGCTGGGGATGTGACTAAGTGGAAGAAATTTGTATACGGTGTATTAGCACGTAACTATGCACACTTAACCAATAAGGCAGATTACAAACCAGACTCTGTTATCTATTATTCTAATTTAGCAATGAAGGAAACAGGCGACGACGCGATGGTTAAGTTTGCTGCTACTTCGGTAAGTGCTACCAACAATTTCTTCGGTCCTTTCAGAGGTAACTTAACTACTGCAAGTGTGGTAACACCTACTGCATTAAGACAAACATCCTTTATTGCCAACTTAATGAACGGAACCAACAGTGCATTTACAGGTGTTGCCGATCCAAGAGCTATTTATTTATTAAGAAAAAATGCTGCCGGTACTTTTAAAGGAGTAGATATTGTAAAAGGTCAAGCGGTAATGCTTGCGAATGATAGACCTGAAAGTTTTTATGGTGTTTCTCAAACAACATCAGTAAATAATACAGCCCCAGCTACCGATGTAAACTGTCGTTTTATTTTCAGAAATGCTGCACCTTTCCCTGTAATGACTGCCTCTGAAATGGCGTTTTTACGTGCCGAAGCGGCCTTTAGAAAAGGAGACAAATCAACTGCATTAGCTGCTTATAAAGATGGTATCTCTAAACACTTTGATTTGTTGATGACTTATTACAATACCAATGTGCCTACTGCCGATTTATTAACAACGGCAACAAAAAATGCATTTTTAGCAGATACAAGAGTGGTTCCTGCAAATGCTGCAGACTTAACCTTAACACAAATCATGTTACAAAAGTATATTGCTTTATGGGGACATGGAACTTTTGAAACTTGGGTAGATATGCGTAGATACCACTATGTGGATAACGATGCTGCTACTGGTAAACAAGTATATCGTGATTTTACACCACCATCGGGAACTGATTTATTTCAGGACAACAATGGTAAATTGGTATACAGAGTGCGTCCAAGATTTAACTCTGAATATGTTTGGAACATTAATGAGTTAACACGTATTGGTGCAACAGCTGTTGATTACCACACAAAAGAAATGTGGTTCTCTCAAAAATAAGAGCAACTAATTATATTTTAAATAACCCCTTTCGAGGGGTTATTTTTTTGCGCATACTTTGTTAACTTCAACTAATATTTAAATAGCATGAAAAAATTGATATTGGCTGGAGCTTGCATTTTTATTTTTTCCCAATTTGTGTTTGCGCAAATTAGTTGGAAAGAAGTGTCGGCAGAATATGGTGTTACCAACAAGGGGCTCACGGTTTACGAATCGGTTGGAACCTTAGCAGATAGTGCTTTTAGAGCGTTTTATGTTAAAATAGATAAAGCAGATAAAAACTTGCATATGGATGCGGATACTACTTTGTATCGCCGTTTAACACCAAGTCAATTTTATGAAAAACTAAATCAACCACTACTGGTTGTGAATTGTTCTTTTTTTGAATTTAAAAACAATACCAATGTAAATATAGTTGTACAAAAGGGGAAATTGGTTGCCCATAATATGCAAGGTATTCCTGGCAAAGGCAGAGATACCCTTACCTATTTACATGTACTCAATTCTGCGATTGGGATGAAGGCAAATAAAAATTTTGAAATCAAATATACCTATACCGACTCCTCATTATTGGAATCTTATTCTCAAAACTACCCTCTAACAGCTTACAGAGATTCGAGCTCAAAAATGAATCGAAAGGAGGCAAGATTTTCTAATTTAAAACCTTGGAAAGTGAATTGGGCCGTGGGCGGAGGACCTGTGTTATTAAAAAATGGGGAAGTAAATATTACCAATAACGAGGAGCACAAATTTTCAGGCAAAGCCATTTTAGATAGACACCCAAGGACCGCAATGGGTTATACTAAAGACGGCGATTTAATTGTTATGGTCATTCAAGGAAGAATGAAAGGGATTGCTATAGGAGCCACTTTGAATGATATTGCCATGTTATTTAAAGACCTAGGTTGTGAGGGAGCCATTAATTTAGATGGCGGTGGAAGTTCTTGCATGTTAGTGAATGGCAAAGAAACCATAAAGCCATCCGATCCTACTGGCCAAAGACCCGTTCCGGCCGTTTTTTATGTCGCCGATAGCAAGCAATAATATAAATTGTACGCTTGTGTAATAATTTATATTCTCCCAATTATTTTGACCCCGTTTATTTATCTTACAGCAAATTATTTTATATGCGTAAGATTATATTTTTAGGTGGTGTGTTTTTATTGGCCTTTGCAACAATACAAGCGCAAACTATCCCAAGTCCAAAAAGCCATTTTGGTTTTAACATTGGCGACAATTATCATTTGGCCACTTTTACTCAAACCGAAGCGTATTTTAAAAAATTAGCAGCAGCTTCCAATAAAGTAAAATTGCAAGTAATAGGTAAAACGGAAGAGGGCCGCAACCAATACATGCTCATTGTTTCTGACCCAAGTAATATAAAACAATTAGATAAGTATAAGTCTATCTCACAAAAAATGGCGCGCGCGGAAGACTTGTCAGAAGACGATGCAAAGCAGTTGGCAAAGGATGGTAAGAGTGTCGTATGGATTGATGGCGGTTTACACGCAACAGAAGTAGTGGGAATTCACCAGTTGATTCAAACCTTGTATACGGTATTAACTAGAGACGATGAAGAAACCAAACGCATTTTAAAATCTACTATTATTTTATTTGTACATGCCAATCCGGATGGACAGGAATTAGTTTCTAATTGGTACATGCGCAATGAAGATACCTTAAAAAGATCTACTGAAAGTTTACCACGCTTATATGAAAAGTATATTGGTCATGATAACAATCGTGATTTTTTCATGTTAAACATGAGCGAATCCAAAAACATGAGTCGTCAATTATATATAGAGTGGATGCCGCAAATTTTATACAATCATCACCAAACAGGGCCTCCAGGCACTGTGGTAGCGGGTCCTCCTTATCGAGATCCATTTAATTATGTATATGATCCATTACTTGTTACAGGTATTGATGCAGTGGGCGCGGCAATGAGTAGTCGTTTAAATGCGGAAGGTAAACCTGGTTATACAATGAAGAGTGGGTCGGTCTATTCTACTTGGTGGAATGGCGGATTAAGAACAGCGGCATATTACCATAATATCATTGGACTCCTAACCGAGATTATTGGAAATCCAACGCCTAGTAAAATTCCTTTAGTACCCAATAGATTAATCCCAAATAGTGCAACCCCTTATCCAATTGAGCCACAACAATGGTATTTTAAAAACTCAATCGACTATTCTGTTTCTTTAAATTATGCGGTATTAAATTATGCTTCAAGATATAAGGATGAGTTGTTGTTCAATATATATACGATGGGAAAAAACAGTATCGAAGCAGGCAGCAAAGACAACTGGACACTTTCTCCTAAAAAAGTAGAATTGATAAACGATGCAGTTAAGGCTGATAAAAAAGAAATGAAAGGAGACACATTACCACTTGAATATTTTAGCAAAGTATATAAAAATAAGGAGCTAAGAGATCCTAGAGGTTATATTATCACTGCCAATCAAACGACTACGGCTACTTCATTTATTAATATTTTAATAAATAGTGGTATTCAGGTTCAACAAGCAAGTTCGGCATTTTCTGTTGCTGGAAAAAATTATCCAAGTGGCTCCTATATCGTTAAAACCAATCAAGCATTTCGTCCACATGTATTAGATATGTTTGAACCGCAGGATCATCCAAATGATTTTCAATATCCTGGTGGCCCGCCTGTGCGTCCTTATGATGCAGCCGGTTGGACACCCGCATTTACGATGGGTCTCCAATTTGATAGAATCCTAGAAGACTTTACGGGTCCCTTTGAAAACATTGCATACGGGGATGTTCAGTCACCAAAAGGTAACATCATTAACTCCGAGCTAAACACTTATGGATATAGTTTTTCCACCAAGGAAAATGCTGCTTATAAAGTGGTGAATGACTTATTAAAAGAAGGTGCAAGTATTTATAAAAACAAAGACAGTTATTATATAGGGTACGAAAACAAGTTTGTAGATTTCACCAATTTCAAATCTATTATTTCAAAAATGAGCAATGAACACGGTGTTATTTTTACAGCAGTTACAAGCAAGCCAACAGATACTTTACAAAAAGTGCAACCATTACGCATTGCTTTATGGGATAGATATGGCGGTTCTATGTCATCGGGTTGGGTAAGATGGATTTTTGAACAATATCATTTTCCTTTCAATTTATTGTATGTAAAAGAAATTGATTCCACGAATTTAAATGACAAGTATGATGTAATTGTATTTGTGGAAGGAGCGATCCCTGCTTTGAGAACAGGATCTTCTTCTTCTTGGGAGGAAAGAGCGCCTAAAGAAAATGATATTCCCGAAATGTATAAAGCGCAATTGGGAAGTATTACTGCACAAAAATCGATACCTGCTTTGCAACAATTTTTAAATAATGGAGGTAAAGTGGTAACGATTGGATCAAGTGCAAATCTTGCGTATCATTTAAATTTACCAGTAAGAAATGCATTGGTAGAAATGGTCAATGGCGCTGAAAGAAATTTACCTGGTGAAAAATTTTATATTCCAGGTAGTGTTATGCAAGTGGCCGTAAATAATAATTATGCACCCAATTGGGGAATGGAAAATAAAGCAGATGTTTATTTTTCAACAAGTCCTGTATTTAAATTATCTCCCGAAGCCATTGCACAAAAACAAGTAATACCATTGGCCTGGTATCCAACCCCTTCAACACTTAGAAGTGGATGGGCCTTTGGACAAGCTTATTTACAAGATGGTGTTGCAGCATTTGAAGCAAATGTAGGCAAAGGAAAATTATTTGTGTATGGCCCTGAAATTACATTCCGTGCACAAACGCATGGCACGTATAAAATGTTATTTAATCAATTGTATAAATAAAAATTCCATCATGTCAATATTTTGTTTTTCAAATAATCAAATTGTACCCATTGAATCGGCTGGTGTACCAGTAACTGATTTGTTGGTGCAGCGTGGTTATGGAATTTTTGATTTTTTAAGAGTTGCCGGCAACCAACCCCTTTTTATAGATGCGCATTTGGATCGTTTTTTTCACTCCGCAGAAATAATGCGCTTACCTATTTCACAGACGCGCGCAGAAATTAAAAAAATTGTGCAGGAGTTGATTGCTAAAAATCAATTGGCTTATTCCGGCATACGAATGATTATTGCAGGTGGTGATGCACCCGACGGATATACCATTGAACATCCACATTTAATTATTATTCAAGCGCCACTCGCAGAACCAACATTGACTCTGCCCGAGACTGGAATTAAATTGGCTACTTATAATTATCAACGTCAAATACCAGCAGTAAAGACCACGGATTATTTAATGGCTGTATGGTTACAACCCTGGATGAAAGAGCAGGGTGCAGATGATATTTTATACCATCATGATGGTTTCATTAGAGAATGCCCAAGATCTAATTTCTTCTTTGTCACCGATCAAAATGTGTTGGTAACCACTCAGGAACAGATGCTAAAGGGGATTACTCGAAAAAATATTATCGAAGTTTGCAAGTCAAATGGCATTCCTATGGAAGAGCGCATTATCTCTATAGAAGAATTGAAAACAGCCAAAGAGGCGTTTATTACCAGTTCCACCAAGCGCATTATTCCGGTGCGTCAAATTGATGACTATGCCTATATGCTCAATAGGCCAGATTCCGTGGCCAAAAAAGTATATGATTTACTAGTTGGATTAGAGTGAGCGCATGCTTAAACTGGGATTATGCGCTCAAAAGATATTTAAATGATTATTAATCAACTAGTTAAACATCTTAAATCAAATATCACATATATGTAAAATTATATATTACAATAATATATACATATATTTTATTTATAATAATATTATATTTTTTTTACTTTTTCGAAAACATTTAACTTAGTTAATGAAATGTTAACCGTTCCACTAGTTTATTAACAAGTTTTAGTTTAAATTTGCTCTTTAAATATCATAAACAAATACCTTACAAAATGAAAATTGTTTTAAAACAAGCTTTGTCTATGTTGTTGGTTATTTTAATCTCTGTGATTAAAGTAAACGCACAAGAAACAACATCGGAAATACAAGGTTTAATCACTGTGGGAAATGCAGGTGTTGCGGGAGCAACCATTACTGCAGTTCACCAACCAACAGGAACCAAGTATGTAACTACAAGTCGTGCAGACGGTAGATATAACCTAAACAACTTAAAAATTGGTGGACCTTATTTACTACAAGTTAGTTTCGTTGGTATGAAAACCGAGAAACAAGATGATATCAACTTGACTTTAGGCCAAACCTACAAAGCAAACTTTACGCTTGCAGATGCAAACAGCAACTTAAAAGAAGTAGTTGTTTCTTCAAATAAACAAGACAAGGTTTTTAATAATGCGCGTACTGGTTCTCAAGAAACTTTTAATAGAAATCAAATCACAAGTTTGCCTACTATTTCTCGTTCTTACAAAGACATCATTAAATTAACGCCTACTTATAATAGTGGTTCTTTTGGCGGTCAAAGTTCTCAGTTAAACAATATCACCATTGATGGAGCGAACTTCAATAACTCATTTGGTTTATCAGGTGATATTGGAGGTCAAACAGGTCAAAACCCAGTTTCATTAGATGCGATTGAGCAAATTCAAGTAAACACTTCTCCATTTGATGTTAAGAATGGGGGATTCGTTGGAGGTGGTATTAACTCAGTAACAAGAAGTGGTAATAATACCTATTCTGGTTCTGTATACCAATATTTCAAAAATAAAGATTGGCAAGGTTACGAAGTGAATGGAGCTCCTTGGACCATTAAGGTTCCTAAGCAAGATTATAGCTACGACTTGAAAGGTTTCACTGCTAGCGGTGCAATCATCAAAAACAAATTGTTCATTTTTGTGAACGGGGAGCAAGAGTCTAATACAACTCCAGGTACAACTTGGCAAGCTTCTACTGCTAGCAACCCAGCCAATGGTACAACCATTTCTGCTGCAAATGCCGATTCATTAAATAAATTAGCTTCATTCTTAAAGTCTAAGTATAATTACGATCCAGGTGCTTATCAAGGATACTCATATGTTGCTTCTTCTAAGCGTTTAACTGCTAAGATTGACTGGAACATTGACGCAAACAATACCTTTACTTTTAAGTACAATTACTTAAAATCTGCTAGCCAAATCCCTCCTTCAAACAGTGGATCTGCTTCTTCAAGACAAGCAGGTGTAACTGCAATGCCTTTTTATGGCGCGGGTTATGAAATTAACAACAACGCAAACATTTTTATTGCGGAGTTAAACACTAAGTTTAGCAATAGTGTAAGTAATAAATTACAAGTGGGTTACACTGCTTTAAGAGATTACAGAAATGCATTAACGTCTAACGCTAATTTCCCAATGGTAGATATCTTAGACGGAAACGGTAAACCATTTACTTCATTTGGTCATGAGTTATATACTTATGGCAATAAATTAAATACAGACGTTTATCAGTTTAATGATAATTTATCAATTTATGCAGGTAAGCACGAAATCACTATAGGAACACAAACTTCATTTAAAAAATATTTAAATGGTTTCTCTCCTAACTATCAAGGAACTTTCCGATTTGCTTCAATGAATGATTTCATTAATTCTGCAAATGGTTTAGGAACAAAATCAACTGTATATAGTTTATCTTATACCTTAGGTTCTGGTGCTTTCCCATTAGTAGGACCAAAAGATTTTGAAGCAGGTGTTTATTTACAAGATAAATACAGAGCCACAGATAAATTAACAATCACTTATGGTGTGCGTTTTGATTATTCTAAGCTCTACAATACTTTCTTATACAACCCAGTAGTAGATACTTTAACTAAGTTCTACAATGGTATCCACGCAAACACTGGAGCTGCTCCAGATGCTGCGGTTCAAATTTCTCCAAGATTTGGATTTAACTATGATGCGTATGGTGATCAAACATTACAAATTCGTGGTGGTGCCGGTTTATTCCAAGGCGCACCTCCTTTTGTTTGGATTTCTAACCAAGCGTCTAACTCAGGTATGGCCTTGTTTGGATCATTCACCAACAACAACACCAACGTATTTAATCCAGATGTAAACGCTTATCGTCCTTCTGCTTCAGCTACGCTTAGTAAGTCCTACTCAATAAATGCTTCTGATCCTAACTATAAATTCCCTCAAGTATTTAAATCTACTTTAGCAGCGGATAAAAAATTAGGCAAAGGTTGGACAGTAACTGCAGAAGGAACGTATACTAAACAATTTAATGCTTCTGTTTTCCAAAACATTGCATTGCCAGGAACAGGTTTAGTATTATTATCTGATGGTCGTTACAGATTCCCTTACCAATCTTCTTATCCTTTTGGCGGAACACAAATGGGCGGTACTACGGCTGCAACTGCTAATAACCCAACCATTGGTAACGCTATTTATATGACCAACTCTAGCGGTGGTTATGCTTGGACAGGAACTTTACAAGTTCAAAAAATTACAAGAAACTTTATGTTCACTGCAGCTTACACAAGACAAGAAGCTAAAGACGCAGCTGTGAGTGGTTCTACTGCACAAACAATGTGGGGATCTAAAGTGGTTTCTGATAATCCAAATAATTTCACTGTTGGAAATTCTAATAACTACATGCCACACAGACTTATCGCGAGTGTAGTATATAAGAAAGAGTTCTTTAAAAATCAGCCTACTTCAGTAGGTATGGTTTATGAGGTCGCACCTAACTATGCAACTTCTTACTATGTACAAGGTGACGTAAACAATGATGGTATCACTTACAACGACTTAATGTTCGTTCCTAAGGATCCTACTCAAATTAAATTGATTAACGCATCAGGAGATACTCGTTCTCAAACTGAATTGTGGAATCAATTGGACAACTTCATCAGAAACAATCCTTATTTGTCTTCACGTCGTGGTCAATTTGCAGAAAGAAATGCATATGTATTGCCTAGAACACATAAGTTAGACTTAAACTTCACGCAAGATATTAAGGTTGCAGTGGGTAAGAACATTCATACTTTACGTTTCACTGCTGATATTTACAACTTCACTAACTTGTTGAACAAAGATTGGGGTGTATTCTACATTCCAACTACAACAACTCCGTTGGTGTTCTCTAAGATGGATACAGATGGTAAAACTCCAGTGTATACATTCCCTTACTTAGATGCAGTGAATAAAGTTCCATTCTCAAGAGCTTACAGACCAAGTCCAAGTTTAGGTTCTCGTTACCAAATTCAAATTGGTGTTAGATACTTGTTTAACTAGTATTTAATTACATAGCATATTAAAAAGCCCTCCAAATTTTGGAGGGCTTTTTGTTTTAATAATTTAATCAGTGCTACAGTCTTTTAATGCGCATATTTTTAAATCTTAAAATATCGCCATGTCCCAAGAAACCAATATGACCTGTTTTATTCAATAAACCAGGGTGTTGATTATGGTCAATGGTTCCATTTTTTGATGCAGCCATATAATCTCCATCTAAAATAACGGTTCCATTTAATGTCACTTTAATCTTTGTTCCTTTCACCATTATTTCTTCATTGTTCCATTCACCTATTGGTTTTAAAAAGCCTCTTTTAGCTGGCATTATACCATAAACAGAGCCATGGTATTGATAAGGTTGTAAATTGGCATATTGAGGATCTTCGCTATCTAATACCTGCACTTCCATTCCCAGATAAGCAGCGTCTCCTTGTAAGGGAGCATGAATACCAATACCATTATTAGCGCCAGGGGTTAATTGAAAATCGAAACGATACACAAAATCACTATACTCATTTTTAGTAAATAAATCACCCCCGGATCCATTTTCAGGATTCACCACCAGTGCACCTTCTTTAATTACATAACCCACTGTATTGCCTGTCCACTCATTGATATGTGTACCATCAAATAATAAATTAAAACCCTCTGTTGCTTCCTGAGCGTTTAAAGAAACTGGTTCGCTGCTAGGCAACTCGCGTAAATAAATATTTCGGTAAGAAACAAATGTGCCGTGTGCTTGTAATTCAATTTGTTCTTTTACAAATAAGGGCAAGGTTCTATTCCAATAATTTTCCAATGCAATATTATCTGTAACTAAAATGCCGTTTAAATATACCGTTACTTTATCTGCTTTCATGATTATGTGAAAGGTATTCCATTCACCAATTTTATTATCTGCTACCACCAAGGGCTTGCTTACATTTTTTTGATTGTTATACAATCCGCCGGAACCTACTTGCGCTCCTACTTCTCTTCGGCTGGTATCCCAAATTTGAACCTGTGGGGTGCCACGTAAATAGATCCCCGCGTCTCCTTTTTCCTGAATTCTCCAATCAATAAACATTTCGATATCTCCATATTCTTTCACCGTCGCTAAATTCTCTCCGCGTAGGTTGCCTGTATAATTTAAAAGCCCATCCTTTACCACCCAATCCTCTTTCATTTTTAAGTCCGCCTTTGCCTGTGCTGTTTGTAATGCCGTATCGCTCATTTTAGCTCTCATAATTGGATTTCCGACCAATCCCTTCCAACCTGTTAAATCTTTACCATTGAATAAGGAAACGAATCCGTAATCATAAGGCATCTTTTTTAAATGCGCTTTTAATGCGGGCACTAAAAAAGAGCTGTCTTCTCCTTGAAGCAAAGGCAATGATTTTTCTAAAATTGAACGTACTTCGCTTCCACGAATACTTGCATCGTTTAGTGCTTGTTTAACCAAGACATTCGCAACCATATTACGAAGGTCTTTGTCCTCTAAAAACTTTGCAACAAACATAAAGCTACTGATCCCCGAAATTTTACTTGCTTGCCAAATGATATTTTTCTTTTCAATAGGGTTTGTTGGCTTGTAAAGTAATTTTTGCAAATCTAACAAGCGTTGCGTACTGTTTGGGTTATATGTAAAAGCTTTGCCAGGTCCTTCTTCCTCCCATTTAGGCTGCACTAATTGAAGCCTATTATTTACGTAATCTTCCTTGCTTAATAATTTTAATTCTTCTTGAAATAAAATTTTAGCGTATTCCGAATTTGCTTTTTTAATTTGCTTTTTTAAAAATGCAACAAAAGGTATTTTAAGTTTTTCGTCAAGGGATACTTTATTTACATAAGCATGTAATGCAAAACTAAATTTTACTTTTAAACTAGTGTCCTCCGAAAGTTTAAAAAAGGATTTCCAGTCTGAATTTTTCCAACTACTCATAGACGCTAATGCAGCACTAGCTTCATTTACATGTTGGTATGGGAAAACAGCAATTACCTCTTTAGGTGAAGAAGGGGATTGAGAGAAACTGTTTGATGATACTAAAACCAAAATTAGTAGTACTACTAATTTTATTTTATTGAAATTATTTTTCATAATTATATTTTTCAACTTGTTATTTTTCATAGAGGTTTATTAAATTGTCCAAGGTCCACGCATAGGGGGATTAATTAAATAGTTCGCCTCCGTATCATTAATAAATTCTTCTTTATTAGGATCAAAATGCAAAGTACGGCCTAGCTGTAATGCAATTTTACCCATATTAATAAGTGTACAAGATTTAAATCCATTTTTTTCATTGAGTGCAAATGGAGTACGATATTGAACACTGTCTAAAAAATTAGTTACCTGTGGAGCAGGATCTGGCATCATCGCTAATTTTTCCTTTAAATTGGGAATGGTACTTTTAAATCCTGCAAATAATTTACCATTAGGTCCATCTATATAAGCCGCACCTGGATCTTTTGCTTCACCATCTAAAATTATTTTACAACCATCCGCATAAGTGTAGGTGATTTTTCTAAAACTACCACAAGCATCTGGATGTTGCTGCTCGGCATCCACTTCTACTTTTATTGGACTGGTTGCATCCTTGCCCAAAAAATATTGTATCGGATCCAAATAATGTTGACCCATATCGCCTAATCCGCCACCATCATAATCCCAATAACCTCTAAAGGTTTGATGGGTGCGATGTATGTTATAAGGCTTGTAGGGAGCGGGTCCTAGCCAACGATCATAATCTAATCGATCGGGAACTGCTTGGGTTTCCAAATGCGTTTTACCTACCCAATAAAATTTCCAATCAAACCCAGTCGTCTTACTTACGGTAACAGTTAATGGCCAACCTAATAAGCCACTTTCTATTAATTTTTTAATGGGCTTCACAGTGGTATTCATTCCGTAAAAATTATCTTCAAAACGGAACCAAGTGTTTAATCTAAACATTCGACCATATTGCACAACTGCTTCTCTCACAATTTTTCCTTCACCAATAGTTCTTGTCATTGGTTTTTCACACCAAATATCTTTTCCCGCTTTTGCTGCATCTACTGCCATAATCCCATGCCAATGAGGTGGCGTAGCAATGTGTACAATATCTACTTCGGGTAAATTGACAAGTTCTCTATGATCATGAAATGTTTTTACACCACCCCCAATACTATCTGCAACTTCTTTTAGATGCATTTTATCTACATCACAAATAGCCACTACTCTTGTACCCGCATAAGGAATATGTCCTCTACCCATACCTCCCACACCAATAATACCTTTTGTGAGTTGATCACTTGGTGCTAAAAATCCTCTACCTAATACATGCCTTGGCACAATAGAAAATCCGGCTAAAATCGTTGCGGTATTTTTTATAAAGCTCCGCCTGCTATTTTTTTTTGAATTCATCTTTTATGAGTTGTTAGATATGATATAAATCTGCTTTATGCTTCCTTAAATTTATTCATTTTAGTTTACATTTGATGAGCAGCTGACCTCAATCAAAATAATTCTATAAATATGAACCATTTACATTTACACTTGGAAGAACATATGCAAAGCAGTGATTTATTAACGGATATTGTTATTGGGATGAGTGATGGATTAACTGTGCCCTTTGCTTTGGCGGCGGGATTGAGTGGTGCAGTGGAGGGTCATGTGAATTTGATTTGGATTGCGGGAATTGCCGAAGTGGCTGCGGGAAGCATTGCCATGGGGCTGGGGGGCTATTTAGCAGGTAAAACCGAGCAGGACCATTATAAAAGCGAATTAAAAAAAGAATATTGGGAATTGGAACACAAGAGAGACGTTGAAATTCAAGAAGTTAGAGATGTATTCTTGGGTTGGGGGCTTTCCAAGGACACTGCGGAGGAAGCAACACAGGAAATTATCAAGGACAAGAAAAGATGGGTGGAATTTATGATGAAATTTGAATTAGGTCTAGTAGAACCCGATCCCAAGCGCGCGCGCAAAAGCGCTTTAAACATTGGACTCAGTTATGTGGTTGGTGGATTTATACCTTTAACGCCTTATTTTTTTGTAGAGGATGCCATGAAGGGGTTAGAAATTTCTGCCGCCATCACACTGGTATGTTTATATGTTTTTGGTTACTTTAAAAGTAAAATAACCGGTATCAATCCTTGGTGGGGTGGTGCGAAAGTAATGCTGATTGGTGCAGCTGCAGCAGCAACTGCTTTTGCAATTGCAAAACTAATACAAGCATAATTTTTTAAATACCAATTATGTCTGACGCTTATTATTTTTAAAAATAATTAATTCTTTATTCTGATGGCTACGCCTTTTCTGGCACCTATGTGAATGCCATTGTCAATAGTGATTGCACCATTTACAAAAACATATTTAAAACCTTTCGAAAACTGATGTGGGTTTTCGAAAGTGGCCATATCGGTCACTTCGTTTTCATCAAACACAACGATGTCTGCAAAAAATCCTTCTTTAATAATACCTCTATCTTTAAAATTAAATTTATTCGCAGGAAGAGAGGTCATCCTTCTTATCGCTTCTTCTAAAGACATTACTTTTTCTTCCCTAACATATTTACCCAACACTCTTGCGTTGGTACCATAGGCTCTAGGATGCGGACGGCTCACACCCATTACGGCGATTCCTGCGTCACTTGCGGCCATATTAAATGGATACGCCATAATATTTTTTACATCCTTATCCCCCATTCCATGATATACCATTTGTGCACCACCCAATTCTATCATTTGCACAATCGTTTCTGCTTCCGCTTGCGCATTGTCTTTATTCCCTCTTAGTATATTTATTTGTCTAATATTTTTTCCATTGTAGCTAGTGTCTGATTTAAAATTGGCCACAACTGCATAATCAAAATGCTTGAGTCCTCTTTTTTGAATCATGTTTATACTATGTGCTTTTGCTTTGGAACGTATGTCAGCCTTTTTTAATCTAGCTAAAATAGAATCTTGTCCGTCCGCTAAAACCCAATCTGGCAATAGAATTCCTAGGTTAGTACTACTGGCTGTATAAGGGTACTGATCAATGGTTACCTCAATACCTTCCTTCCTTGCATTTACAACCAATGCTAAAGCTTCATCGCTTCTTCCCCAATTATTTTGTCCGTTTACTTTAAAATGTGAAATCTCAACTGGTATTTTTGCTTGTCTTCCAATTTCAATGGCTTCTTTAATTGCTTCGGCTACTTTATCTTCTTCGTTACGAATATGAGATGCATAAACACCCCCATTTTTGGCAACCACTTTAGCTAGTGCCACTACTTCCTCGGTGGGTGCAAATGTTCCAGGGATATAGATTAAGCCGGTTGACATACCCACGGCGCCTTCTTTCATGGCTTTATCTGTAATGGCTTCCATTTGTTGTAATTCCAGCGCTGTTGCATGTCGGTTGGCACTTCCCATTACTTGTTTGCGAATATTATTATGTCCCATTAGAGCCGCTATATTTATAGACACCCCTAAAGAATCAATAAAGTCAAAATAAGTTTTCATGTCATTAGCAGAACCTCCGCAGTTGCCTGTTATGACCGAGGTTACCCCATCATAAATAAAATTGGTAGCCAATGGATTTTTAATTTCTCCCCCTTCGATATGTGCATGCACATCAATAAAGCCGGGTGCAACAATTAGGCCCTTTGCATCAACTTCTTTTTTCCCTTTCCAGTTGGTTAATATACCAATGGCAGCAATTTTATTATTGATAATGGCTACATCTTTAAATTGCCATTGATTGCCTGTTCCGTCTATCAATTTTCCATTTCTAATGATATAATCTGCTTCCTGTGCAAATAAAAATTGACTCATTAAAATAGATAAAACCAAAAAGCGGTATTTCATAAAAATAGTTATTTCCTAAATTTACAAAATTCTTAGTATATATTTTTGAGTGGCTATAATTTAATCCCAAATAAACTCATAAATAGCCTCCGCTACTTTTTGAGGGGCTTCCTCATTAGGCACATGGCCTACTTTGTCTAATATCACTAGTTTACTATTTTTAATATCTTTATTAAAACTGTAAGCATTTTCAACACTAATTAGCCCGTCCTCTTTGCCCCATAAAATAAGCGTAGGTAGTTCAATTGTTTTTATTAGTTCGGTATTTTGTGTAAATGGGTGCTTAAATAAAGACAATGTCGCTTTTCTGTTGCCTTCACATAGCAGAAGTTCATGGTATCTAGTGATGGTAGCTTCTTCAATTAGGCTTTGATCATAATAAACATCTTCTATACTTTTTCTTACCAAGGATTTAGGAGTAATAAATAATAGTAAGTTATTAATCACAGGCATTTGAGCAATTTTAAATCCAAGGGATCCTTTTTCATTCTTCATTGGATAGCCAGTTGCATCAATTAAGATAAGTTTACTTACTTTTTGTGGAAGGGTAACTGCATAGTGCCATGCAATTCCACCGCCTAAAGAGTTTCCTCCAATCATACACTTTTTAACATTCAACTTTATCAAAAGTGAATCTATAACCTGGGTGTAGTTATCATAATGATAACTGTTTTCAAGGTTAGGCCCTGTTAAACCAAAGGCGGGCATATCTAAACTAATTACGCGCTTATTGCCATGCTTTGCATCGTTTAAAAGAGCAGTGACTTTTTCCCAGGTATGTAAGGAAGAAGAAGTACCATGAATAAGCACAAGTGGTATGCTGTCCTGCGGGTTGCCTTCGTCTCTATAATGCACTTGCATCCCCATGATAGGCATGAATTTTGAATTCCCTGTTGCATACTTTTTGATAAGTACTTCTTTAGAAATATCTTTTTGTGCAAACACGGAAAAAGCAACAATCATAATAATAACGAGGGTGCCTAATCCATATTTAAAAATGGATTTTATTTTTTGCTTACTATTAGACATGAAATTATTTATTTGGCTCCACAAAATAGTCCACTACAAATACCTTGTCCATATGTGGTTTTAATACTGTTTGAAAGGCTTTATGATCCGGATTTTGTTGATAGTCTGCCAAATCCTTTTCGGAGTTAAAAGTGAGGGTAAAACAATGGGTAAAGCCTTGATCTAAATGCTCTGGGCTCATATTAATTCCCCATTCCATTTTTTTTACTTGCGGCGCTTTGCCATATAAGGCTGCAAATGTTTTGGCCACATTTTCAATCTCCTTTGGAGTAGAGGTAGCTTTAAAAGTAAATAATACGATGTGTTTTAACTCACCTACTCTGTTTTGTGCTTGAACAGCAGTTAGGCCTATGGTAAAAGCAAGAAGAAACATTAATTTTTTCATGAATTGAATTTTAATAGAAAGGATGTATAATTTTTTTATAAGAAAATGATTGGATCATCACAAATGCGAAATCCATCATTAAAAGTATTCATAAAAAGAACATCTTGCGCATCTAATGTAAAATTTGCTGCATCAAAATTTTCTTGAAGTCTATGTTTTTGAACCGATTTTGGGATGCTAGAAACGCCTAATTGTAAATTCCAGTTTAAAATAATTTGTGCCGGTGTTTTTTGATACTTTTCACAAAGACTAAGGAGCCTTTCATCTGAAAACTTTATTCCTCGGGTGATAGGTGAATAGGACTGCAATTGAATCCCCGCTTTTTTGCAATACTCAAAGGTTTCCTTTTGAAATAACCAGGGCGTGAACTCAATTTGATTGACCGCTGGTTCAATATTACTGTATTGCTTTAGCTCTATTAAAAAAGGTAGGGTGTAATTGGCTACCCCAATGGCTTTAGCACGTCCCTCCGTATATATTTTTTCTAAGGCCCTCCAACTTTCAGCACGCCCTTCTTTAATAGGCCAATGAATTAAATACAAATCCACATAATCCTGTCCAAGTAATTGTAAGCTTTTATCAAACGCTTTGAGCGCTTGTTCATATCCATGATCCGTATTATTTAATTTGGAGGTTATAAATAAATCAGCGCGATCAATTCCACTATTCTTAATACCGTTTCCTATTTCAACTTCATTTTCATACATACTGGCAGTATCTATCAAGCGATAGCCAATTTCTATCGCCGTCTCAACCGCTTGTTCTGCCTGCTTTTGATACATGTCATAAACACCCAATCCCAACATGGGCATACAGCTTCCATTATTAAGCTTTACCATTTTTCTAATCCCAATAATTTTTTCCCTAATTCATTTAATACGGCAGTGTCATATTTTGTTTGCTCCCAATTTCTTGGATCACCGGGGAATGCATATCCTTCTGGTGCTATGCGATCTCTCCAAGAAGTAACCCTCCACTCTTTTAATGCTTCGTTATCTTCTTCCGCAGGCATCATAGAAATATATTGTGCAATACGCACTTTGTCGGCACTGTTATTGGCTCTAATACCATGCGGTTCTAAACTATTAAATATTAATAAGTCACCTGCTTCTAATTTTACTTTAGTGGGTGTAAAGCCCGTGGTATCTGGTTTATAACGGTCACGATCTTCGGGCTGTGTTAATTTCCAGGTATCATAAGTCCTATATAATTCGGGGATACATTGAAAGCCTCCCATATTTTCGTCGGTTTGATCCGCTAAGGCTAAAACGCCCTGCACATTTACAGGTTTGGTTTCAGGATCATAATCCCAATGTATAAATGCTTTGTATTCGTGTCCTGGACGAATGGGGAAATTTAAATTGGCGCGATCAATGGTTACCCATAATTTTTCGGTACCCCAGATATCTACGAAGGCGTCATACACTTTTTGCATTTGTCTATTATTCCATTGGTGTTGATTATTATAACACTCCACCATCCCTGTCCCCGCCAACTCTTTCATTTTCATTTCTGCTCTTGGAGCAGTATACCAGGTCTCCTTATTATTAGGATCCTTCTCTTCAAACTCCCATAAAAAATTAGCAGTTGTCAATGCTTGTTCGCGCGGCACTGCATTTTTAATTACAATGTATCCATTGTGTTTCCAAAACTGCCAATCTTCTTCGCTTAATACACGAAGTGGTTTTCCATTGGATCGGTCGTTTAGTTTGGTAGCACTACTTTTAGCAGTAGAAGGATTGCCAGGGATATCCTTATGTGCATTACTATTGGGGGTTGCCATGGTGGGCACCATTGTTGGGACCATCGTGGGTACCATCCCTTTTTGTTCTTCATTATGCATAGTAATAATTTTATACTTAAATATAAGCATTTAATAAAATAATACCAATTGATGCATCAGAAATGCTAAGAAATAAGTTTTCCGTCCTCCATTTTAATAATTCGATGGGTTCGGTCTGCAAAACCTGGATCGTGGGTTACGATAAGTAGGGTTTGATTAAACTCATCGGCTAGTTGTTTAAATATATCAAACACCAAATCACTATTTTTTTTATCTAAATTTCCTGTGGGCTCATCACCCATAATAATATGAGGATCATTGATGAGCGCGCGCGCGATAGCAACTCTTTGTTTTTCCCCTCCGGAAATATGGTTAGCTTTTTTCAACGCTAAAGTATCTATACCCAGCATTTTTAATTTTTCCATCGCACGATGCTCCACCTCTTGTTTGCTGTATTTGGCCAACTTCAAACCGGGCAACATTACATTTTCTAAAACATTAAACTCATTAATTAAATAGTGGAACTGAAATACGAATCCAATTTTCTCGTTTCTTATTTTAGCTAGAAATCCTTCATTTTTTTTTGGCATTTCTTCTCCATCAATCAATAAAGTGCCTTCGTAGTCGGTGTCCATGGTTGACAATACATATAGCAGGGTAGACTTACCACAACCAGACTTTCCTGTGAGGGATACAAATTCTCCTTTATTGATACTAAAACTGAGGTCTTCAATAACCTGTATACGCACAGGATCATGAAAGAACTTATTAATATTTTTTGCTTCTAATATCTTTTCCATATTATTTACCTCTTATAATGACTACAGGGTCAATTTTACTTGCTTTTCTAGCTGGAAACCAACCTGCAAAGTAAGTGGTGATAAAAGAAAATATAATGCCAATGATATAAAAATTAGGATTATAGTTAATAGGGTAAGTCGCAATGGTGGGCAGCGAGGCGGTATTGAAAGGTATTTGATCAATGAGTGCCGATAGTCCAAATCCAAATACAAGCCCCATGAGGCCGCCAAAAATTCCAATGGAAATAGCAATGTAAATAAAAATATTTTTTACATCTTTTCCTGAAAATCCCGTTGCTTTTAAAATGGCAATTGAATCCATTTTTTCAAAAATCATCATGTTCAAAATATTGTAAATGCCAAATCCCGCAACAATGAGCAAAGTAATCCCTACCGAATAAGAGATTAAAGTTCGTATGGAGCTTCCTGTTTCAAATTGTGAATTGGCGGTTTGAATATCTTCCGCATCGGTTTCATATAATTGCTGATATTGTTTAGCTACTGCTGGCGCTTGCATTATATCTTTAAGCTTTACCTGTATGCTTGTAATATAGTCGCTAGGAACAGATAATATCTTTTGAACCGTATTGATAGAAGCGTAACTCTGCACATTGTCAAAATCTTTGATGCCGGATTGAAAAATGCCCACTACTTTTAATTGAAAAATATTTCCCTTGGAAGTGGTAATCTGAACGGCATCGCCAATATTTACTAACAATTTTTCGGCCAATCCTTTTCCCAAAATAATGCCATTGTTTACCTTATTCAAATCGGCAGAATTGCCACTGGTAACGTATTCGTCAAAATGGTACAACTTGGTTTCTTGATTAGGATCAATACCAAAAATACTAGCCGTGATATCAATGTTTCCATCATTAAAAAAAACCTGTGCTGTCAATTTTCGAGAAAGGCCTAAAACCCTCGGATCTTTTTCAATGGCATTGATAATTGCGTTGCTATTGTAAATAGATTGCCTACTTGCATCTGCTTTTACGGAACCAATAAAATGATGAACATTGGAATCATTTAATTGATTAATGGGCTGATTTATTTTTGGGGTAATATCGTTGTATAATTTAACATGAGGGGTTCTGTTTAATATAAGGCCGTCTAATAAATCATTCAACCCCGACATAAAACTTAAAAGGGTAATAAACATGGTAATACTAAAAGTGACCCCAATAGCCGCCACCAAGGTTTGTTTCCACCTTGCCATTAATAAAGACTTGGCAATATTTATAAGTAACCTTGTTCTCATTGAATGGATTTAACAAGCTCGTCATTAACGCCAATACCAGCGAGAATTTCCACTTTTTCATAATCCATGAGTCCCACTTTTACTTTTCTTTTTTCTTTATTTTTTAAATAAACATATTCATTGTCTATTAAATAACTTCTTGGGATAGTCATTGCTTTCTCTTTCACCTGGATTACAATATTTGCTTGTGCACTAATATTGGGAAATAAATGATCAGGCTTAGTTGTGAAGGTAGCATCCACTTTAAAAGACTTTAATTTCAAGTTCATTAACGGGTATACCTTGGTGACAACCGCCTCAAACACCTTGTCTTTGTAACTATCCATAGTGATATATACCTTTTGTCCCGCTGACATTTTTGATATATCATATTCATCCACCTGCATTTCTATATAAAATTCATTTGCATTCCCAATAATGGCAATAGGCGACTGTGGTGTGGCCATTTCTCCTTCCAACTTGGAAATACCATATACCCTTCCATCTATTTCGCTAATTACATTATAATCATTTAATGCATTTGAAGAAATAGCTGCACTGTTTTTTGATTGCTTGGATTGTAATGCAATTTGTTTTTTTAAATCATTTAGTTTTAAATTACTTGCATTATAAGATGTGCTTGCATTCTTGTATGCAAGTTCTCTTAGATCTAAATCGTTTTTGGTTCCAATTTCACTGGCCCATAATTTTTTTTGCCTTTCTAATAAAGAAGTTTCATTATCTAATTTTGATTTTGCTAATTCTACTTCATTGTTTGCTTGGGATAATTTTTCTTGATTCGCGTTATCAGAAGAATAATTTTCTAATAATTTTGCGTTTTCGTAATTTAAAGAGGGAGCGGTATTTGATACTTGGATAATGGTTTGACCCTTATTTACCATTTCGCCTTCTTTAACTAATATTTTTTTGATGACCCCACTCACTTTTGCATATACTTCATATTGATTACCACTTTTCACAGTGCCCGACGCGTATACCGATTGGGTTATTTTTTCAATGGTTGGATGAATACTCTCTTGTTTTTGATTACAGGACTCAAATAAAGTAATTGCTAAAAAAAGAAGTAGTAAATAACTTAAAATATGCTTCATAAGTAAACCGTTTCATTTATATATTGTGCAATGCACATAGGCCTATTACAAAGTTAATCTATTTATAAAAAAACAGGCAAAAGGATTTCTCTTTTTGCCTGTTACCATTCGTGTTGTAAAAATTGAATTAATCGTCTACATCCTTGTCAATGCTAAGCTTTAAGAATGCAGCTCTTCTGGGTGCAGGCACAATGGCATCCACTCCTTTTAATCCTTTCCATAGCACTTCGTTAAAGTCATGGTCATTAATGCTATCCTCTTTTTTGAAGTTAAAAAGCTCGCTTTTTCTTTGCATGGCAGAGGTACGTGTATTTTTTTCATTGATATCCCATTGCAATGGCTTTGCTACAAAACCCAGAGGATTCGCAGTTTTTTCAAAACATCTCCAAGCAGTATTCGCAGCCGCATCATACTGGCTCATGGGTTGCATTCCTAAAATCATTTCAATGGTTTTAAGAAAGGAAGTGGTTGTATAGGGTGTGTGGTCTACAAATCCTCTTTTAACGAATCCCCCAGCAATATAGGCAGGACTTCTGTGTGCGTCCACATGATCAGGTCCATTTTGTGCATCGTCTTCTAAAATAAACACCACCGATTCATTCCAAATGGGACTTTTGCTTAAATATTCTACAAACATACCAACCGCTAAATCATTGTCGGCAACATGCGCATAAGGGGAAGGCCTTCCTAACTTCATTCCTTCGGTATGATCGTTAATTAACCTTAATGTATTTAATCTAGGTACCTGATTGATGGCTAGTAATGAATCAAAATCTCTTTTCCATTGACCAACCCGTGTTGTATCTCTTACTTTTTCATCCCAACTAGTGTAATAAGGACAAAAATGATCTTTTAGTACAGGTATATTGGGTTTATAATCATCTGCAAATTCACCATAGGTTCTATAGCTAATGCCCGCTCTTTTTGCGAAATCCCAAATAAAGCCATTTTTATTATTGGCAATTTCTCTTGTGCCCTCTGCATCATAATTTCCGCCTCTGCCTCCATAACTGGTTACCCAATTTTTTTCCAAATAATCTGTGGCATATCCACCTAGTGACCAATTATGACCATCTGCACTTACTTCCCCATTGACATAAAAATTATCTAAGAGTACAAACTCTTTTGCTAGTGCATGCTGGTTGGGTGTAATTTTCTCCCCAAATAAACAAAGGCTGGTATCACCATTGCCCATGGGTAAATCGCCCAGTACTTGGTCATATGTTCTATTCTCTTTTACAATATAGAAAACATATTTAATGACAGATGGATCGCCAACTTTTTGTGGAATCACCGATCCTATTTCTGCACTTGAACTTTGCTCTTTTTCTTTGGTATAGGGAGTATTTTCGTAAACTGCTTTTGAATATAATCCTAGTTGTTTGTCGGAAGGGGTATTAATAATACTCATTGTTCCCTTCATTAAGCCAGCAATATATTGTACATCTTTGGTAGATTTTAGCAATCCCTTTTGAACGCCCATTTGTGCATTTTTTTTATATGGATCTGGTCCTAGTGGGTTGGCAAAAGAAGAAAAGCCTTTGCCATTGGTTACATATATTTTTTGGCCAATTGTTTTTACGGAAGTTGGATACCAGCCCACTGGAATAAAGCCTTTCGATTTGCTATTCCCGATTGCTGAGACATCAAATACGGCTAAACAGTTATTATCTGCGTTGGCAATGTATAATGTTTTTTCGTCCGAACTTAATGCAACTCCATTGGTGGTAGAACCATATGGCGCATTTGGATACAGTGCAGCATTTAAGGTTTCTATGACTTGCTTTGTTTTTGTATTGACAATAGAAACGCTATTGTCATCGGAATTGGCAACAAATAAATACAAGCCATTTTTTGTAATGCAAATATCGTTGGGGTGACTGCCCACTTCAATTTTATTGGTGATTTTTCCTGTTGCGATATCATATATCAATAATTTTTTACCACCCCAACAAGAAATATAAAGTTCTTTTTTATTGCTTGAAAGTATACAAGTATAGGCTTCGGCCGGTAAATTTACTTTAGCGGTAACCTTTTTTGAATTTAAATTAATAGAATATAATGCATTATCATCTTTGGTTACCACAAACAAAGTGTTGTTGTCATCAATGCAGATTCCTGCGGGTGAAATTTTGTTAGGCCACTTATCACCTAGTTTAATGGAGTCCAATAATTTTAATTTATTTCCTGCAATTGCATATTGTAAAATCCAATTGTCATTACCACCGGACGCATATAAATATTTTTCATCCTTACTAAATGCCAAACCTAACCAGGCTTTATCAACAACAATATTATCTTCAATTTTATCCGTAAGCGTATTGATCAACTGAATGGTTTGCGTACTTTGTCCATTATTCGTCACTGCCATCCATTTTTTACTTTTTGAAATAGCCATATTCAAGGGAAGGTCTCCTAGCGGCAAACTTTCTCCAGCTGGACTTAAGGCCCATCCATTTGGCAATATTACTTTTTCCTTGGCATGTAAATTTTCTTGTGCTTGTATTTGCAAACAACACAACAATAAACCAACAACGTATATTATTCTTTTCATGTATAAAAATTATGCTACAATTTAACGAATCTATTACAACAGAAGTTTGTTATTTGATGAACTAATTGTTAAGTAAAAATTTATTTTAGAAGTAATATCACAATCAACAATTACTTTAAAAACAGCGTAGCTATTTTATGTACTTCTTCAATGGGGTCGTGCTCGTTTCTGTTGGTTAAAATAACCACCATTAATTTTCTTTCTGGGTACAATCCAGCTGAATTTCTAAATCCTATCGAGCTTCCGTCATGATAGGGATGCGTATTGCCCATAAAGTCTTCTATATGCCAGCCATATCCATAATCTATGGTAGTTCCATTATCTAACTTGGCACTTGACCATGCGCGTTTTTGCATAGCGGGGCTAATAAACCTATAAGACCACAACGACTTTACCCATTGTGCATATTCTTCTACATTGGTATAAATACCCCCATCACCCAACACCGCACTGGTCATACTTTGATCGGTTTGAACCCACTCGCCCTTTATAAAGCTATGTCCAAAGGCCCTGTTGGCAACTGTAGACTTTCCTTCTTCAAAAGCAACACTTGTTTTCATGCCTACTTTCTTGAAAATATTTTCTTTTAAAAATTGCGCAAAGGGTTGACCACTTACTTGCTCTACAATAAGAGAAAGAATGGAGTAGCCGGTATTGCTGTATTTATATTTGCTGCCGGATGGGAAGTACAAACTATCCGTCATATACATAAGTTGCATACAATTGGTGTCGTGTAATTGAATCGTTTGATTGCTTGGCATCAAGTCCTCATAATCTAATAATCCGGAACTATGGGTTAATAAGTCTTTAATTCTAATGCCTTTTCCATATTCAGGAAAACCAGTGAAATATTTAGTAAGCGAGTCGTCCAAAGAAAGCTTACGCCTTTTTTCTAATAACAAAATAGACATCGCTGTAAACTGCTTGGTAACAGAAGCCAATCTAAAGTTGGTATTGGTTTCAATGGGCTCAGCTGTTTCGATATTACGAATGCCATACCCCTTCTTAAAAATAATTTTATTTTTTTGAATGACTAAAACACTTGCGCCTGGCTCCGTTGGCGAATTGTATTTTGTCATGATAGAATCAATAGCCTTTGCCATTTGTTTCTTTGATTGCGCGTTGATGCTTACACTTGATATCAACAACAAAATTCCGCATGCTATTTTTTTCATAATCATTATTTATTCCACCAATAAGTAAGCTTTAGTACCACTGCTCTATTTTTTACGAAAACGGGTCCGATATAATAATTGTCGGTGTAAACAATAAACAAATCGGAAACAGGTTTATACCTCCATTGAAATCTAGTATTAAAGTTAATGTTTTTTGTTTGCTCATTATATTGATAAAACGCTGTAAAAAATATTTTGTGGGTCATGGTAATATCTACCTTAGGCCCCAATAATAAAAACTGATTATTTCCCCAAGGCTGTGGAAGATTAATTTTATTGTACGTCACCGCAAAATCAAAATTAATGAATGGTTGTATTCTATAACCTACATTGCCCGTGATACTTAATAATTGGCCATTGGCGTAATATCCGCCTGTTCTTGCAGATAATGCAAATGTGGTTTGGTGCTGAGGGGCCGATATCCAATCCAGCCCAATACTAGTCCAGCTATGCTTAGTATGCGCAGCTAAAGGTTGTTTCCCAATGCGGGTGGGGTCAAATGGGGCCAATAGCTCTACATAATCATTTTGTAAAACGCCTGCCATGGTACTTTTGTCCCTAAAAGTCACTAAATAAGTAAACTGTTTAGTATTATCGGTACGGGCAAAATCCATATCGTAATAATAGGTACCCATCAACTGTGGACCATGACTTAAAATAGAGCCACTCTTTGGGAAAAATAAACGGGTGATAGAAGGTGCAATTTTTATATAATTGTTTCTGGGTACATAGCCCACTTCGGCGTTAAAATTATTTCCTACAATTTCATGTTGCCAGGAAACAATCCATTTGCGATTGCTGTACTGTAAATTTCCAGCATTTAAAAAATCTTTATCTGATGGCTTATTTGAGGAAAATGATTTAATAAAAATAGTTTTCCCAGACCATAAATTATTAGATGGAGCAATTAAATATTCAAAACCTAAATTCTTATTATAAGGGGCTCCAGGAGCTTGATAGACACAATTACAATTTGGGTTTGCAGCTATCGGTGCTTCATAATTTAATCCTGATTTATCAATATAAAATAATTCAATACTTGATTTTTTAAATAATTTTCTTTGAATAGCCACTACTGCAAAATTTTGTGCCAAGGTATTATCATTCCTATTTTCGGCCGTCTTCATATCCATGACACCAATGCGCCAATTCTTGTCAATACGTCCACTCAATCTAGCACCAAAATCAATATTTGTATTTAAGCCAATGCGTCTTGAGAAAAATGGACGCACATTGGCAAAACCAAGATTAGCAAACAAGTCGGCATTCTCTAAAAAGAATTGCCTTCTTTCAGGAAAGAATAATTCAAATCTACTTAGGTTCGTTACCTGTCTGTCTACTTCTACTTGAGAAAAATCGGGATTCACTGTTAAATCTAAATTGAGCGAAGAGGATAAGCTAATTTTTGCATCCATCCCTATTTCTCTCCCATAACTAGGCTGTGTTGCTATTTTGCTGCCATCAGCATTCGCAAAATCTTTACCATAACTGGTTTTAAAGTATGGGATCAATGAAAAATTATTTTGATGCGCCGGTAGTTCCTGGTCCCAAACCAAACTACCCGTATAGGATAAAGAAGCCGTTGGAAAATTTCTTGGCATAGGCGCCCAGCTGGATTTTTCGGTGGTCTTTAAATCGTTTCTACTAAAATTAATGCCCCATTCTTTTACTCCATTTTTATATCTAATAGAAGTAAAAGGAATCGCTGCCTCCCAAACATATTTTGTAGCATCATTGTATACGGCACTTGTCCAAATATTATCCCAGTTCAAATCTACACTGCCTCCATCAAACATGGTACCATCCCATTGCGCTCCAACTGCATTCGTACCAAAAGCAAAACCATTGGTTAAATCCCCATAGGTATCCATGAATAAAATAAAGTTATCGTTTTTCCCAAAGTTCCAATCTCTTTTCAACGACTCCACCATATCCTTGCCCAGAGCGGGTTTATAACAGGTAGCCAGAATATAAATATTTTTTTTATCGTAGGTCATTCTTACTTCTGTTGGCAAATTGGCTACACTGGTATCCATGGGAAGCACCATCCCAAATTTTTCAGCGACTTGTGCATTTTTCCAAGCCGTTTCGGTCATTTTGCCATCAATGATGATGCTATCGCTTGCTTGTTTAATATGATACTGAATATGGGCGTTCTTTTTTTGTGCAAATGTGATAGTGCTTAAAAAAAAGAAAGCGCCAACAAATGTTAACTGTAAAAATTTCAAATCAATGATTATTAAAGATGAATCAGAAATCCTGTTGGATTTTCAAAGGCTAAATTTAAAGTTTTATGTGTAATTAAATTAGTAATATCTTTAAATGGTAAAACTTAAGTTATGTCGTATAATCGTCGAAAATTTTTAGGGTTGGCATCTTTGGGTGCCGCAAGTATACCTTTTGGTAATAAAATAGCAGCTCAATCTAAGCATAGCGCAGAGATGGCTACGGAATTCAAACCCAATATCGTACCTATTTCCGTAGCGGAAAGAAAATCAAGAATTGGAAGGGCTCAGGAATTAATGAAGGAACATAAAATGGACGCCATTTTTTTAGAAGGCACTACTTCCTGTTTTTATTATACTGGAATGAGATGGGGACAGAGCGAAAGAACCTTTGGTGTAGTAATTCCCGCTAAAGGGGACATTATTTATATAAGTCCAAAATTTGAAGAAGATAGAGCACGCGAATTAATTGTAAAAGACTATGGAACCGAAGTGCGTTGTTGGGAGGAGCACGAAAGCCCTTATGCTTTAATATTAGCAGCTGTAAAAGATCGAGGGGTTGTGCACCATAAAATTGGTATGGAAGAAAGGGTTCGATTTTTTATAGCCAATGGGGTACAGCAATTGGCCAAGGGCTTTGAAATTGTAGATGCAACACCCATTACAGCGGGCTGTAGAATGATCAAGTCAAAAGCAGAAATTGCACTCATGCAAATTGCGAATGATGCTACCATTGAAGCGTATAAAATTGCTTTTCCCACTTTGAAGCCAGGTATGTCACAGTCAGAATTTTCAAATAATATAACGAAGGCATTTAAGACAGTTGGATTTTCGGGAGGAGCGATGGTCATTGTTGGGAAATACTCGGCATTGCCACATGGTAGCATTGTTCCGCAGACTATTCAGGAGGGCGATATTGTATTAATAGACGGAGGAACTAGTTGTGAAGGATATGCATCCGATATTTCGCGCACCATTGTGTGTGGTAAGCCTTCGGCTAGACAAATTGAAGTTTGGAATTTAGAAAAGAAAGCACAGGACGCTGCATTTGCCGCTATTAAAATTGGCGCACCCTGCGAAGTGGTAGATGCCGCGGCAAGAGCCGTCATTGAAAATGCAGGATTCGGACATAATTATAAATTACCTGGGCTGCCCCATAGAACTGGTCATGGTATTGGATTGGAAGGACATGAATGGACCAATTTTGTAAAAGGAAATAAAACGCCAATACAGGTGGGTATGTGTTTTAGTGATGAACCTACCATTTCTATCCCAGGAGAATTTGGTATTCGTTTAGAAGACTGTTTGTATATCAGTGAGGATGGGCCTCATTTTTTTACGAAACAAAGTATTGCCATTGACCAACCCTTTGGATAAGCCACAAATTTGCTTGCCTATTTAATTTACAGAATGCATACTTATAAAAGCTGCTGGTGTAGCAGGTCTTGATGGGGTTGCCGTTGTTGAAACGGTACCTTGTAATGCGGTATTTACATTTTTAACACTAAAGAACAATTCGATATAATCATTGGCATCTAGTTCCAATAAAAAATTATTATTGATCGCATTTTTAATTCCCAAACCTTGTATGGTATATATAATATTCGTATTCGCAATAGCGGCATTGTTTTTTCTAAACCAAATATTTACTTCATCAGTTCCTGCATCGGATTTTATAAATTGTAAATGATAGTTTACCTGAAAAATACCAGCTTCTGACACCATAACTCTAGTAGGATTATTTGCACTGTTATAGGTAATATTAATTTTATTGGATATTTGCTGAAGATTAAATTTCACAGGTGTTGCCGTGGATATGATTGCAGTTTGTTTAGTGGTATCATAAAAAACACAATAGTAATTTTTAGGCTGAATAGTAATGAGTGTATTTATTCTATTCGATAAGCTTGAAGTATCTAAACTATTTAACTTAGTGTTGATTCTGTTAGATAATTTTAGGGTGTCAGCACTATTTAATTTTAAATTAATCCGATTGCTTAAAAAAAGGGTATCTGTTTTTTTTAATTTATCGTTCAATGCAATATTCACAGTATTACTAGCCAGCTTTAAACTGTCGAGTGTATTGTTTACCTTTTCTAAACCTAGTGATTTTAAAATATCAATTTTGTTTGAAACCCCTGTGCCACCCAGCTCAAGAGGTAAAATGCTTGATATGGTTTTTGCTTGTTCTGCAAATAAAGCATAAGGAACATAATTTATTTTTACAAAACCTGCCTGTAAAAAATGTAAACTATTGTTAGGGTCTACTTCCACTTGAAGGTATTTGTCTTCTTTTTGCCATTGAATTAAATCAAAGACACCTATTGTAATTACTTTCCCAGCTTCTTCTGCACCAATATCCGTATAAAACAAACCAAGCACATTGGTGGTTACCGACTTTATTTCCTGATATTCAATATTGGAGCTGAGGGTGTCTGTTAGAATAGAAATTCTTAAAGAAATTTGCTTTTTAGCAATGATCATGCCACTTTCAGAACGTGCAATGCCTTGAAAATGAATTCCTTTATTATTTTGTGCGCCAACACCATTAAACAATCCCAAAGCAAATAGAATATAAAATGTTTTTTTCATAATCAATATTGTATAAGCTTGTAAATTCTTTGCCGACTATATGTATTCGCTACTTTATATTGAATATGAACCAAACAAATAGGAGTACTTAGTTTTTGTATTTGAATAGTTTGATCAAACTGCAATCCCGAAAAAGGCCCGCTTATATTTTTAATGATCACGCCATGGCTATCAAATACTTTTATGGCCATTATATCCACGCCATCTTGTTCGCAGTATAGGTGGAGCTGATTATAAAAGGGATTGGGACCTACTTTTATTTGCAATCCAAAACTATCTAATTGATTAAAAAGAGAAACTATATCATAATTACTTTGTAAATAGCCGGTAGACAATAGGATGGATGGAGTATGATTAATCTTAAACGTACTTGCCATTTCACCCAATCCCCAATCTATATTCATTTGATTTGTATAAATACTACCCCCAATGCTGTTGATAGTATAGGGGTCTATCTGTTGAAAGCTAACAGGCGCGGAATATTGACTAAACCCCTTTATGCAATAAAGGCAAGTTAGCAGTACGATACAGCACTTTTTGCTTTTGTGATAAAAATAGCCATATATTGAAATGCTCATTTTCAAATATATGGCTAACTAAAAAAGTACTTTCCGAATCAGCAGGAAAATCGCTTTTAAAAAAAGCTACTTTTTCTTTTTTGCAATGGTATCAATAGCCATTACTAACTTATCTAAATCCTGTATACGTGTATAAACATGTGGCGTAATGCGCACGCAACTAATATTTTCCCATACAATACCTACCGTATGAATTTTATAATTCGTAAAAAGAGCACTATCTAATTCACCCGGCGTCATACCATCCACACTTACTCCGCAGATTGCACAAGCATATTCGTCTTTAAATGAAGTATGAATTTTCACTTTAGGAATATTTTGTACGCGGGATGCCCAGTAATTTTTTAAATAACGAATGCGCTCTTCTTTTCTTTTACTGCCCATTCCGTTTTGAAAATTAACTGCTTCGCCAATACCCTGTTCAATGGGAAAGCTACGTGTACCTAGCGTTTCAAATTTTCTGATATCGGTTCCGTTGGGCTTGTCATTACATACCAATGGCCAAATCTTTTCAATCTTTTCTTTTTTAATCCACAGCATCCCACTACCAATGGGTGCAGATAAAAATTTGTGTAACGAAGTTCCATAATAGTCACATCCTAAATCAGGAATGTTGTAATCCAATAAACCAAAACTATGAGCGCCATCTACAATGGTTTCAATACCATGCTTCTTGGCCATATCGGTAATTTTTTTAACGGGCAATATTTGTCCAATCCAATTAATGATATGGGTGATATGAATAATTTTTGTCTTAGGAGTAATTGCTTTTTCAAATCCAGCTACAATTTCTTCATCATTTTCAATGGGGAACTGAAAGCTAATTTGATTATACACAATACCATCTCTTTGTGCTCTTTGTCTCCATGCATTAATCATGTTTGGGTAGTCCTGTTTGGTTCCAATGATTTCATCCCCCGCTTTTAAATTAAGGCCAAAGATCACCGTGTTTAACGCTTCGGTCGCATTTCGGTTCACTGCAATTTCTTCGGGATCCGCGCCCGCTAGTTGCGCTAATTTATACCTTAAGGGTTCTCGTCCTTGATCCAATATGCGCCACATATAATAAGAAGGGCCTTCGTTGGTCATTTTATTAAAACGCTCAACGGCATCTTGAACAATGCGCGGACTTGGACTGACGCCTCCATTGTTTAAATTAATTAAGGCTGGACTCGTGGTGTAACTCTGTTGAATAATACTCCAATAGTCCTCGTCCATGGCAAGATCCTTTGCACTCACATCTTGTTTTAATAAATTAATATGTTCAAATTCAGCAGCATGTGCTTGATTAAATAGGCTGTTTGCGGAAAAAGCACCCGCCATTAAACCTATTTGTTTTACAAAATTCCTTCTATTTGCCATAGGGTAATGATTAGTTAACTAAGTTAACCATAATATCACCAAAGCATCTATACCCATGCTCAAATTTTGCCTTTTTAGAGTTAATAGCATACCCTAGCAATGAATAAGATTACAAAGTCTATAAAAAAGGTAGACAATTAGTTAAAAATGCCTATATTTGTGCTGGATTATATATAGACAAGCAATCGTAAATACGGGCGGTATTTCTATACTGCCCTTTTTTATGCTCCCTATAAATAAGTTCGTACATTTAAATTACTTAAACTTTAAATTATGCGCTTTACATCATTATTATTCGGAGCCATTTTATGCTCATCGGCTTCTTTTTCTCAAACCGCTACACCAAAGGTTCATAAATTAACACCCAATGCGATTTATGAAATAAGCAATTTAAGTAGTCCTTTGATATCGCCAGAAGGTGATTGGGTTTTATATAGCGTTTCTAAAGCAGATGCGCAAAAGGATAAAAATGTTTCTCAGTTATATATGATTAATAAGACGGGTACAGAAACGGTTTCATTAACTGAGCAAACAAAAGGCGTTGGAAATTATCAATGGAGTCCGGAAGGAAAATATATTTCTTTTTTAACTGCAGGTAAAGAAGAAAAAGAAGGGAGTCAATTATTTTTATTAGATAGAAGAGGTGGAGAACCTTTGCAGCTTACGCATATTAAAGGAGAGATTGCAACCTACCAATGGTTTAAAGACGGAAGTAAAATTTTATTTGAAATTAAAGATCCAAGTTTTGCAGACACTGCAAAATCCAAAGTGAGACAACCTTATGAAATAGATCGTTATCATTTTAAAGCCGACTACGAGGGTTACTTAGATAATAGAAAAACACATCTTTATACATTTGATGTAAAAACAAAAACTTTAGATACATTAACGAAGGGGTCCAATAATGAAACTGATGCAGTAGTTAGTGCCGATGGAAAATGGGTAGCTTACGCAAGTAATGTGAGTGTTGATTTTGATAAAAATGCAAATACTGACATTTTTTTATTGTCTTTAACAAAGGACGCAAATCCCACTCAGCTTACGTTTTATAAGGGTACCGATCGTAGACCAAAATTTAGTCCCGATTATTCTAAGATTGCTTTTTTAAGATCTAGTTCCGAAGATCCATTTAATATGTATGATATACAACATTTAGGCATCATTGATATTGCTTCAAAAATGGACAAAGTAATTACAAAACAATATGATCTTTCTATTGACAATATTTTCTGGTCTTTGGATGGCAAAAGTATTTTTGCAACAGCAGACGATGACCGAAAGCAAAATATTATTCAAATAAATGCAAACACAGGCGCGGTGAGTGCATTTACAAATGAACTAGGTGTTTACAATGCAATTAACATGAATGAAAAAGGAAAGATGGTGGCTTTATTTAGTACCCCTAACCAACCCAACGAGGTTTTCTTGAATGAGGGCGCAGGCTTTAAACAACTTACGCATGTACAAGATGAATTTGTGAATAGTATTCAAAAAGTAGTAGTAAAAGGATTTTCAGCAACAGCAAGTGATAATAATAAAGTGAATGGAATTTTATTTTTACCAGATAGCAATGCTAAAAAACTTCCATTAATTTTATTTATACATGGGGGTCCAGTAGCACAGGACGAATACTCTTTTGATTTAACCAGCCAGATTTTTGCAGCAGCAGGTTATGCAGTGGCTAACGTTAATTATAGAGGAAGCAGTGGCCGTGGTGCTAATTATACAAAAAGTATTTATGGTGACTGGGGTAATAAGGAAGTAAAAGATATTATTGGTGTAGCAGATTATTTAATAAAGATGGGTATTGCAGATGAAACTAAAATGGCCATTGCAGGCTGGAGCTATGGAGGTATTTTAACCAATTACACCATCGCTACCGATAAGCGCTTTAAAGCCGCAGTAAGTGGTGCAGGCGGCTCCTTAATGCTTTCATTTTACGGAACCGATCAATACATTAGCCAATACGAACCAGAATTGGGTAAGCCATGGGAAAATTTACAAAAATGGTTAGATGTTTCTTATCCTTTCTTTAAAGTAAAAGAAATAAAAACGCCTACTTTGTTTATGGCCAGTCAAGCTGATTTTAATGTTCCAGTAGTGGGCGCTGAACAAATGTACCAAGCTTTTAAATCGGTTGGCATTCCAACACAACTTATCATTTATCCAAATCAAAATCATGGTATCCGCGTACCTAGTTATTTAGTACATCGTTTAAATAGTCATTTAGACTGGTTTAAAAAATACCTAAACTAATTTAGATAATGGATAGGATTCGATGGGGGATGATAGGATGTGGAAGTGTAGCTGAAATGAAAAGTGGTCCTGCTTTTAATAAAGTACCCCATTCTCAATTAATGGCAGTAATGCGCAGAGACGAAGCATTACTTAGAGATTATGCCTTGCGTCATCAGGTTCCTCAAACATTTACCAATGCATTGGAGTTAATACATCATCCAAGTATTGATGCTATTTATATTGCTACTCCGCCCGATGTGCATGAAATATATGCCATTGAAGCCATGAGGGCCAATAAATTTGTATACGTTGAAAAACCAATGGCTACAACAGTTTTGGCTTGTGAACATATGCTACAAGTAGCCAATGAAGTAAATGGAAAGTTAACCATTGCACATTATAGAAGACAGCTCCCCCTATTTTTAAAAGTAAAAGAACTTTTAGACCAGGGTGCCATTGGAAAGATTTCCGAGGTTAAAATAATCATGCATAAAAAAGCAGGTCCTAAAACTTATTATGAAAATAATTGGAGGGTAAATAAAGCCCGCTCGGGGGGTGGTTTGTTTTATGATTTAGCTCCGCATCAGTTAGACCTTGTTTTTTATTTTTTTGGCAAAGCATTAAATTATCATGGTAGTGCAAGTAATGTTGCAGATTTGTATTTGGTAGAGGATACCGTGAAAGGGGAAATGCAAATGGAAAACGGAATACAATTTTTTGGCGATTGGTGTTTTGCAATTGATGAACGCGCGCAGGAACAGGATGTATTTTTGATTAAAGGAACAGCCGGCTATATTGAATTTTCTGTGTTTGGGCATACGATTACAGTAGAAAAAAATAATAAAAAAGAGATAATACAATTTGAAGTACCCCTGCATAACCAGCAAAATCTAATTGAAAAAGTAGTAACTTTCTTTTTAGGAAAAGGAGAGAATCCATGTTCGGCAGCGGATGCTTTACAATCTATGCGGGTAATGGAAGCATTTGTTTATGGGCATAAAAAATAATTTGAATGGAAAAGGTTTTCGTTACAGGCTGTTTTGATTTATTACATAGTGGGCATATTGCTTTTTTGGAACAAGCAGCTTCCTTTGGCGACTTATATGTTTGTATTGGTTCAGACCAAACTGTTCATGAATTAAAAGGACGTTATCCCATTATCACACAGGAGGAAAGAAGGTATATGATACAGGCCCTAAGATGTGTAAAAGAATGCAGAATAAACAAGGGCGCTGGCATTATTGATTTTGAACAGGAACTACAATCCATTCAACCTACCATTTTTGTGGTGAATGAGGATGGCAATACGCCTGCTAAGGCGGCATTGTGCAAGGAGCAGCATATAGTTTATAAAGTGCTTGAACGTATTCCATCTCAGGGCTTGCCTGTTCGCTCTACTACCAGTTTACGTACCAATTCCATTATCCCCTTTAGGATAGATCTTGCTGGTGGCTGGTTGGACCAACCTTATGTAAATGAAGCCTATCCAGGACCTGTTTTAACTATTTCCATTGAACCTACGGTAGAATTTAATAACCGAAGTGGAATGTCTAGCAGCACGCGCAATAAAGCCATTGAATTATGGAAAGCACAATTACCTGAAGGAGATACAGAGCAGATTGCAAAAATTTTATTTAGTTATGAAAACCCTCCGGGTACAAAAAGTATTGCCGGTTCGCAGGATGCCTTGGGCATTGTGTTACCAGGTTTAAATAAATTACACTACGATAAATCTTATTGGCCATATAAAATTGAATCAGAAGAAACGGAAGAGATTTTATCTTGGTTGGAACAACATTTATATTTAATTCCACTAGATCCTCGTCACAACGAATATGATGTATTAAGTAACACCCATATTACAGCAGCAGGGGCTAAAGCATTGGCTGACGCTGCAAATGCATGCTGGGAAAGTATTTTGGCAAAAGATAAAGTAGCCTTTGGAAAATCATTTTTAGCTTCTTTTAAAGCGCAAATACAAATGTTCCCCAATATGGTGGACGAAAAATTATTGGATACGATTACTGAATTAAGTAAAAATACATTAGGCCATAAATTATCAGGTGCCGGTGGCGGTGGCTATTTAATATTAGTAAGTGATGCACCCATCGCCAATTCTATTCAAATTAAAATTAGAAGAAAAAATTTAATATAATGCGTTACTGCTTAGCACTTGATTTAAAAGATGATCCTCAGCTTATTGCTGCTTATGATGAATATCACCAATCGGTATGGCCTGAAATTATTGATTCTATTAAGTCTTCGGGCATTACCCATTTAGAAATTTACCGCGTTGCGAACAGACTGTTTATGATGATGGAAACGACTGCCGAATTTAGCTTTGAGCAAAAAGCCATGATGGATGCTAATAATGATATTGTACAACAGTGGGAAAAAACCATGTGGGAATATCAGCAAGCCTTGCCTATTGCGAATCCTGGAGAAAAATGGCTGTTGATGCAAAAAATATTTACACTGTAAACTAACCAAAAACTTGTTCAAAAAGGATAATCAGTGACATGAGCAGAACAAACCATCCAAATCCTTTTTTCAATTTTGCTCCATCTATTGTTTTGTTCAAATAGTTTCCTGTAATAATGCCGAGGGTTGCGAGTACAATAATAATGGAAAGAAATTTCCAATCTACATTTACATGTAATAAGTCACCGCCAAAGCCTACTAAAGATTTTATACTTATAATAAACAAGGAGGAAGCAATTGCTTTTTTCATGGGCAGCTTACCTAATAAAACCAATGCAGGGATAATTAAAAATCCGCCCCCTGCCCCTACAATGCCTGTAACCATACCTTCTAATAATCCAACGAAAGCAAGTGGAAGGCCATAATTTGCCTTTTCTCCCTCCATTTCCTTTTTGTTTTTACCTAGTATCATAGACAAAGCGGACACCAGCATTAAGCTTGCAAAAAACAGCATGATAAAACTGTCCTTACTAATGACGGTATTGGTGAATATTGAAAATTTTGCTGGAATAGCACTTAAAAGATATTTACGTGCAATAAATACCCCCAAAATAGAGGGCGCTCCAAAAACGAATATCACTTTAAAGTCCACTAATTTTTGTCTTAAGCGAGAAATCACTCCTGCAATACTACTGAGGCCTACAATGCAAAGAGAGTAAGTGGTTGCTAATAAAGGGTCAATATGAAAAAGGTATACGAGTACCGGAACGGTTAAAATAGAGCCCCCACTGCCAATTAATCCCAGGGAGATACCTATTAAAACAGAAACAAAATAACCTAACCATTCCATGCAGTATAATTTTATGCAAACATCTCGTTAATGATGTACAATTTATGTACTATTTATCACTTAATTAATAATTTTGTACGAAAGTGATTTTTGTCACTATAAAACTTAATTTTAATGTAGAAATTGTGGATTCATTTTAATTCTTACTTTATGAAAGTTGAACAAATTTATACGGGATGTCTTGCTCAGGGCGCTTATTATATTATGAGTGAAGGTGAAGTGGCCATCATTGATCCTTTAAGAGAAGTGGATGCATATATTCAAAGAGCATCAATAGATAAGGCACAAATAAAATATGTTTTAGAGACCCATTTTCATGCCGATTTTGTTTCAGGTCATTTAGACCTTGCAAAAAAAACTGGAGCAAAAATTGTGTATGGGCCAACTGCCGCTCCAGCATTTGAATTTTATTCCGCAAAAGATGGCGAGGAGTTGAGTTTAGGAAAAATAAAAATTAAAGTGATACATACCCCTGGTCATACCATGGAGAGCACCTGTTATTTATTAAAAGATGAAACAGGAAAAGAAGTGGCCCTTTTTAGTGGAGATACTTTATTTATTGGAGATGTGGGCAGACCCGATTTGGCACAAAAAGTATCAGCAGAATTAACCCAGGAAATTTTAGCAGCACATTTATATGATTCATTGCGCCATAAAATTATGCCATTGGCTGATGATATTATTGTTTATCCAGCGCATGGCGCAGGAAGTGCTTGCGGAAAAAAAATGAGTAAGGAAACCCAGGATACTTTGGGCAGTCAAAAAGCCACCAATTATGCATTGGCACCAGATATGACGAAGCCAGAATTTATTGAAGCCGTATTAGATGGTTTAGTGGCACCTCCGGGGTATTTTCCATTAAATGTAATGATGAACATTCAGGGCTATGATAGTATTGACGATGTGTTAGCGAGAGGACAACATGCTTTTACACCCGATACCTTTGAGGCAGCAGCGAACGAAACCAGCGCCTTAATTTTAGATACAAGAGACGCGCAAACATTTGCCAATGGGTTTATTCCCAACTCAATTAATATTGGTATTGACGGAAGTTTTGCGCCATGGGTTGGAGCGATGATACCCGATATAAAACAAGAAATTTTATTAGTATGTGAGCCAGGTCGTGAAGCAGAAGTGATTACAAGATTAGCAAGAGTTGGATATGATTACACCATTGGTTTTTTGCAAGGAGGATTCGATGTATGGAAAAATGCAGGTAAGGAGGTAGAAAAAATAAAATCTATCTCGGCGTTGGACTTGGCTGACCAAAAAGATAAAGATGCGAGTACTTTGATATTAGATGTGCGAAAAGCTTCTGAATTTAAAAGCGAACATATTAAGGGTGCTATCAATGCTCCATTGGATTTTATTAACGATAGCATGGCTATGATTGACAAGGACAAAACCTATTTTGTGCATTGCGCTGCTGGTTATAGATCTATGATTTTTATTTCTATTTTAAAAGCGCGTGGCTTTGATCATTTGATTGACGTGAAAGGCGGATTCAAAGACATTAAAGATGTAGGCAAATTTAAGATTACGGAGTATACAATTCCCACTACTTTACTTTTATAATTAATTATTTCTCAAAGAGGCGGCTAGCTTTATTATTTATCAAAATTCAACATTATGAAACATATATACGGCCTCTTTTTACTGATGCTTACCTTTGCAAGTCAAGCACAAAATCCAGCTAGCTTTACGCCTGCATCCTTTAACGATCCAACACGTTTAGAACGCATTAAAAATGCCATTCCGGTCATTGAAAAAATGTATAAAGATTTTTCCATCGTCAATCATGTCCCTGGTTATGCCTATGGAATAGTGGTAGATGGACAACTACTTTATAAAGGGGCTGCTGGTTATGCGAATTTGGAAGAAAAAATTCCTGCCACTACGAGTTCCATGTTTCGTATTGCATCCATGTCAAAAAGTTTTACCTCTCTTGCCATATTACATTTAAGAGATGCTGGTAAATTAAAATTAGATGACCCTGTCGAAAAATATATTCCCGAATTAAAAGGACAGGGGCTAACCAACGATGCACCTGCTATTACGATTCGTCATTTAATGAGTCATAGTGCAGGTTTCCCAGAGGACAACCCATGGGGCGACAGGCAATTAGCAGACTCGGAAAAAGATTTAACCGATTTAATAAGCGGAAAACTTTCTTTCTCAAATGTAGCAGGAACCGAGTATGAATACAGTAATTTAGGTTTTGCCATGTTGGGTTACATTATTCATAAAGTGTCTGGCTTAAGTTATGATGTGTACATTCAAAATAATATTTTGAATCCATTGGGAATGAATGCCACAACGTATGAGTACACCATTATTCCAAAAGATAAATTCGCTTATGGGTATAGATATATAAATGATAATTGGCGTAAAGAGCAACCACTTAAAGATGGTATCTACGGTGCCATGGGAGGCATGATTACTTCTATTGATATGTTTGGAAAATATGTAGCTATGCATGAAGCGGCATGGCCAGAAAGAAATGACAAAGAAACCTTACCGGTGAAAAGAAGCTCCATTAGAGAAATGCATCAGCCTGCAAGATTCATTTCTTTAAATCCAAATTATACTTTTCCAAGTGGAAAAAAATTGGCTACCACAGGAAGTTATACTTATGGTTTACGATGGACTATAGATGCAGAGCATAAAAAAAATATTGGCCATAGCGGCGGTCTGCCTGGATTTGGTAGCAATTGGCAATTCCTTCCTGATTATGGAGTAGGTGTGATTTTATTTGCAAATGTGACCTATGCGCCCACCACTCAAATAAATACCGCTGTCATGGATACCCTTGTTCAAATGGCCAAGCTTCACCCAAGACAAATAAGTGTTTCCCCCATTTTAGCAAAGCGTCAGCAAGAATTAATCAAGATCATACCTAACTGGGAAAATACAGGATCCATCTTTGCCGAAAACTTTTTTGATGATTACCCCATTGACATGCTAAAAGCAGCGTCTGCTAATTTATTTAAAACAGTAGGTGCTATTGAAAAAGTAAATTCAATGGTAGCCGAAAATCAATTGAGAGGCTATTGCATTATTGAATGTAAAAATGGGAAATTAAAATTAGCATTTACGCTTTCTCCGGAAAATCCAGCAACGATACAGGAGTATCACCTAACAAAGGAGTAACAGATTGCATTGTTTAAAATAATGGGTTCAAAAATAGTTGATTAAAAATCGGCGTACATTCTAGCAGTCATTAAAACTGTTTCATTTCTGCTGACCGACTTGGCATATTTAGGCATATTGGAAATGCTTTGCCATTCGGGAGAAGCGCTAAATGCTTTCCAGTGCGCATCTCTATCGGCCATATTATTAAAGCTAGTAATATATATAAGATTAGGCATTCTGTCTCCTACAATTGCTTTAGCATAAAATATAGCATTAAAATTTAATCGTTTAAATAAGGTTACTTCACCCCCTTCATTAAACATATGTACTTTTCTTAAATGCGCATTTTCGGTGGGGCTTTCATAACTACGGTATTCGTAAATACGATCTACTGATTTTGTTAAGCTAGTATTTTTTTCAAACTTAGGTTGATCTATAAAAGATTTTGAAACAATTCTTTCAATCCTAGTATAAGGCAAACTACTATCTGCGTTTTCTAAATCAACGATCTCATTTTTCCCAAAAGGGTCTAGCTTTTCAATGCCTTGATCTAATTTGTCTAATACATTTAATGAATGCATTGGAATCCAAACGTATAGCTTTTTGTCCGCAGCAGTATCATTTGTAATGGGAGCAAATACCCCTACTTTTTCAATACCTGACTGATGCAAGTATGGCAAATAGGTATTTTGTAAATAAGTATCTATGCCTTGTATTTGCTGATTACTACTGCAATGATAAATTTGAATTAAATAAAATTCACGATCACCTTTTTTTGATTTTTGAGAATATACCGTCATCATGCTTAAAGCTAAGACCGTTAAAAGCAACACTTTTTTCATAAAATTTAATTTAACAACCCAAAAATAGGGTTTCTATCTTGTCAAGTGAATATTTATTATATTTATATATAAATACCATTCATGCAAAAGGCCAAGTCCTATATAATACCGTTAATTTTAATTACTAGTTTATTTTTTTTGTGGGGCTTTGCGCATAATTTAGATCCCGTTTTAATACCTCATTTAAAGCGCTCTTTTTCTTTAACCACAACACAAGCAACCTTAGTAGACTCAGCTTTATTTATTGCTTATTTTTTTATGGCTTTACCTGCGGGTTATATCATGAAAAAATGGGGGTATAAAATTGGGATTATTACAGGACTTCTTTTATTTTCTTTAGGCTCTCTTTTGTTTGTCCCAGCTGCTAACTTCCAATCCTATAATTATTTTTTAATCGCTTTGTTTGTGATAGCCTGTGGTTTAACTATTTTAGAAACTGCTGCCAACCCCTACGTCTCTGCTTTGGGAAATCCGAGCAATTCAACGCAAAAGTTAAATCTTGCCCAGTCCTTTAATGGTTTAGCGGTTGTATTGGCACCATTATTAGGAGAAAAATATATTTTGATTCAAGGTCATACAGATGCCGAATTGGATGTAATGACCGAATCTGCAAAAAAAGTGGCTTTGGCATCCGAAGCGGCAAGTGTAAAAACGCCTTACATAATATTAGCAATGGTATTGCTCATCGTTGCTGCCCTTTTTTATTTTATCAAATTACCCGATTTAAGAAATAAAGATGAAAATAATTCAAACAGCATATTAAAAACATTTAGACACAGACATTTAAGTTGGGCAGTAATTGCACAATTCTTTTATGTAGGTGCACAAGTTTCTATATTTAGCCTTTTTATAGTATACATTAATGATGCAAAAATTGTTACAAATTTATCTCCTGCTAAGTATGCTAGTATCGCTGGGTTGGCTTTTTTAATAGGGAGGTTTGCAGGTACTGCTTTTATGAAATTTATAGCACCTAATAAATTATTATTGATTTATTCTTTGATAAGTACAATACTTTGTGGAATAGTTATAGTGGGTAATGGCATGATGACTATTTATGCATTAATTGGCATTTGCTTTTTTATGTCCATCATGTTCCCCACTATTTTTTCCTTAGGCATTAAGGAATTGGGTGCAGACACCGAAATAGCTAGTAGTTTAATTGTCATGTCTATTGTAGGCGGTGCTGTCATGCCAAGATTTTTTGGAATCATTAGCGATGCTACAGGTAACATACAATTGGGATACATCGTACCCTTGGGTTGCTTTATGGTAGTTGCTTATTTTGGTTGGAAGGGGTATAAAGTAAAAACGCCCCCAAATAATGGAGGCGTCTTGTATAATTAAAACCCTTAATTATGCTCTAAATCCTTTTCTTTTATTCATTTCACCGCGCATTTTTTTTAAAAATTCACGATCTATTTTTAATGCTTCATTAATTCTTTCATCTGTCTTTAATACAGATTTTAAATCGGTCTTATATTTTTTTCTGGCAGTTAAGATCGCTTCTTGTAATTGAATCTCGTCATTTGACTTGGTTGCAATTACTTCTTTCATTACTTTTTTTTGTGCTTCGTACACTGGCCAAAATAATTCTGCTTCGGCAGTTGTTAATGCTAATTTTTCAGTAATAAACTGAATTTTAAACATTTCAATTTTTTCTTTATTAGCACCTCTTCCGCCTTTGCCAGGACCTCTGCCTCCACCTTGGCCTTTTGGTGGTTGTGCGTTTGTTGAAATGGCCATTGCGATTACTAAACATAAAAGGAAAATCTTTTTCATAGTGGTTACTTTTTTAATATTATTTATTCGGCTTTATTGGTATCCTTATTTGAATTGATATCTATCTTGGATTCCTCAAACATGTCGGCTTCTTCGTTTATTTCTGATGACCAATCTATTTCAGCAATGAGTTCATTGGAGTTTACATAATTTTCAATCTCTTCCGAAGGTATTTCCTCAATTTTCACATACTCGACAGTCGCAGTAGTTTGTTTACTGGATTGTATGTATAAATAGGTAGTTGCAACAATAGCTAATAGGGAAGCTGCAACAGCCATTCTACGATATTTCGAGAAAACAATTACTTTAGCTTTTTGCTGACCAATGGCCTTTAAAATAGAAGCCTGTTGTTGATCAAAGAAGGCGCTACTTACCTGCTGTTGATTTTCATTAAACTGCATCAAAGTTTCCTTGCTAAAAATTGCCTCAGCTAAGGCCTTGTCCTCTATAAGGCTAATATCTTTTTTCGTGTTTTCCATTTCCATACTATGACTTAAATTGATGATAAAGGTTTAATCCTGTTTTAAAATTTCCTCCATTTTTTTTATCGCTTGGTGATAATTGGCCTTAGCTCCACCTACTGTTGTACCTGTAATTGAGGCGATTTTTTCGTAATTCAAGGCTTCAAAATAGCGTAACATAAACACAAATCTTTGTTTTTCAGGCAGTTGCTTCACAGCGCGATCCAAAGCGATTTGAATTTGAGTAGATTTTGGGTGATCTGATCCTGTTGCCGCTTCTTCGTAATCTATTTTCTCGGCAGTTTCGTTAAATCCTGCTTGCTTTTGTTGTTTTTGAATAAAATTCAAGGTTTCATTATAAGCGATTCTAAACAGCCAGGTGGAAAACTCGCTTTCCATTTTAAATCCGTCTAGTTTATTCCATACTTTTATCCAAACCTGCTGAGCCACATCATCGGCGTCCATATGGTTATTAAGCATTCTTTTTATCTGGTAATAAACACGTTGCTGATGACGCTTTAGCAATTGAGTAAACGGCCCCTCTTTTTGAGTGGACTGTTGAAATTCCATTACCAATGTTTGGTCATTTTGCATATACAAATTTAGACAATACTTTACTAGGAAGGTTTAATGCTTTATCTTTAATACTCAATATTTAATGATATCGTTATGAAAAAAAATGTAGGCTATTTAATCCTTTTATCTTCATTATTGGGATTGCAAGGCATGGCTCAGGATGTAAATTCAATCATCAATAAGGCTGAAACCGAAAGAATTGAAAAATATTTGTCATCAGATGAATTAGAAGGCAGACGTACTTTTTCAAAAGGTATTGATAAGGCAGCCGATTTTATTGCTAATGAGTTTAAACAAGCGGGATTAATGAAGCTTAATAATAGCAATAGCTATTTACAGTCTTTTTCTAAAATGAGTGCAAAATTTATTTCTGTAAGTGGAAGTTTTGATGGTGCTGTATTGGATGCTAAAAATATAATAGTGGTAACTCCTCAGCCAACCGTAACTATTAATGAGACAAGCGGTTATGAAATAGTCAAAATAAATAAAGAAGATAATTTTGGACAAGCTGCCAGAAAATTCCTTACTGCTAATTCCAATGCTATTGTTTTAGTAGACGAAAGTTTTGCGAATAATTTTTCAAGACTTGTTCAATTAAAATCTAATATTACTGCAGATCAAAAAACCGTTGTTTTTGTTTTAACCAATACAACACCAGCAAAATTTAATATTGAAGCGACCCATAAAATTGAAAATCTGGCCTTGGCCAATGTGGTGGGTGTGATTCCTGGAAAATCATTAGCTAATGAGTATGTTATTTTTTCAGGCCATTACGATCATTTAGGTATTAATGGTGCTAAAGCAATGAATGGTGATTCTATTTATAACGGAGCCAATGACGATGCCGCTGGCACTACTGCTATGATTATGCTTTCCAAGTATTTTAAAAAATTAAATAATAATGAACGCACCCTTATTTTTGTGGCATTTACTGCCGAAGAAGTAGGTGGTTTTGGTGCACAATATTTTTCAAAGCAATTTGATCCATTAACGGTGAAGGCCATGTTTAACTTAGAGATGATTGGAACCGAAAGCAAATGGGGTAAAAATAGTGCGTACATCACTGGGTATGAAAAAACAAATATGGGAGATATTTTACAAAAGAATTTAGAAGGGTCTATTTTTAAATTTTATCCAGATCCATATACGGATCAAAATTTATTTTATCGCTCTGATAATGCAACGCTAGCAAGACTAGGTGTGCCAGCGCATACGATTTCTACTTCTAAAATGGATAGTGAGCCTAATTATCATAAACCAAGTGATGAGTTCCAAACATTGGATATGGACAATATGAATGAAATAATTAAAGCCATTGCATTAAGTTCAAGAACCATTGTTTCAGGGAAAGACACGCCAACAAGAGTAGACACGAAACAATTAAAATAATTTTAAGAATGCAAAAATTATTTTTTTATGTTTTGATATTGATTGGTATTTCGGGAAAGGCACAGATCAAAAATTATTATCCAGCTTCTGATAATTGGGAAGCTAAAATGCCCGCAAGTTTTCATATTGACTCTGCTTTACTAAACCAAGCCATTCAGTTTGCAAAGGACAACGAAACAAAACAGCCTAAAAATTTATGGTTAAGCCAAGCCATGCAATTTGGCAAAGAGCCTTATTCGGATCCTATTGGACCGATGGCTGATAGAGGAGAAGTAACGGGGTTGGTTATTTACAAAGGCTATATTATTGCAAAGTGGGGTAATCCAAATGCTGTTGAAATGATTCATAGTGTTACTAAAAGCTTTGTATCTACTGTAGTGGGGTTAGCTTTTGATAAAGGCTTGATTCATTCTGTTGACGATAAAGTATATCCTTATTTGCCACCCATACAAGTTGCCGGTGATGGCGTGATAAATCTGAATGAAAATCCGATTGCAAAAACTTCTTTTATTTACCCATTTGAAACAGAACACAATAAACAAATTAGTTGGGATCATTTATTAAGACAAACCAGTGATTGGGAAGGAGTGCTCTGGGGAAAGCCCGATTGGGCAGATAGACCTTCCGATAAACAAGAGGATTGGACTACGAGAAAAAGATTTGAACCTGGAACCGTTTTTAAATATAATGATACCCGCGTAAATGCATTGGCACTTGCAGCAACCACAGTTTGGCGTAAACCTTTGCCCGAAGTATTAAGAGAGCAAGTAATGAACCCCATTGGAGCATCTAATACTTGGCTATGGGCAGGGTATCAAAATGCATGGATTGTTTTAGATGGCAGAATGATACAGTCCGTTAGTGGTGGTGGGCATTTTGGAGGCGGCCTTTTCATAAACGCTTATGACATGGCGAGGTTTGGTTTATTAACCTTAAGAAATGGAAATTGGAATGGGAAGCAAATTATTTCAGCCGATTGGATGAATAAGTCCAAAATCCCCACCAAGGCAAATACAGGATATGGATTTATGAATTACTTCTTAAACACAGATCAAAAAATGTATCCTGCTGCGCCGGCTTCTGCATATGCTCATCTTGGCAATGGAACCAATGCCATTTATGTAGACAAAGAAAATGATTTAGTAGTGGTGATAAGATGGATAGAGGACAAGAAAATGAATGATTTTTTAAAAATATTACTAAGCGCTTTGCCTGCTAAATAAACCATTAAATAGCTGATTTATTTGGTCTTAAGACTTTGTAGTTTGTGAAAACTAGTATAGGATACAAGTAATAATCCAAAGAATACAATGGCCATAATGGTATTGCCCATTGGATCACCAACTGCAATATGAGCTACTGCGGCTGTTATATACAATATGCCAAATCCTACATAAGCCCACTCTTTAAAACGTGCAGGAACTGCAGGAATAATTAATAAAACTAAACCAATAAGTTGGCCTATACTTACTTCCAATCCTAACCATCTTGGAATGCCTAAGTGAGTAGTTCCTTCAATAGCCATTTGGGAGTTCATCATAATAGCAGTAGAGGCAAATAAACAAATAATACTAGTCGTCACCCAATACATAATTTTTGTAGTTTTCATAGTTTATTTTAAATAAATGTGTTTTAAATTGTTGTCAAAATACAAATTCGTTCGGAATTTAAAAAATCAAATTAAAAATATTTTATGTACCCTAAATTATTATCAGTAATTATTGCCACTTTATTTACAAATCATATAGTGAACGCACAACAAGTTAATGTTAATGACAGTGAGCAGACGGCTGTAAAAATGGTGATTCAAAATTTGTTTAATGCCATGAAAAGCAGTGATACCGTACTTCTAAAAACTTGTTTTAGTCCCACGGCAGTTTTTCAAACTATTGTTTCAAAAGACAAAGTGGTGGTGGTCAAAGACGAAACGGTTCAGAACTTTATAAATAGTATTGGTACACAACCTGCAGGTGCGCTTGATGAGCGCATTGTATTTGAAACTGTAAAAACAAATATGGACTTAGCTGTTGTATGGACACCTTATGAATTTTATTTTAAGGATAAGTATTCACACAAAGGCGTGAATTCTTTTCAGCTGGTAAAGTTTAAAGAAGGCTGGAAAATTCAGTATCTAATTGACACTAGATATAAGTAATGAACTACTAAAAAGATTCAAATTCCCCTTTGTCTATATTCTTTTTAACCTTACCTGCTTCAAATACTTTTCCATTCATAATAATATAAACTCCAGGAGATAATACTTGTACAAAAGCTAAGGCGCTACCCAAATTAAATAATCCGTCACTACTGCCAAATTTATAAGGGACCATGGCACCAGTTAGTACAATGGTTTTTTCTTTACATCTATCTATTAAGTACTCGGCGGTAAGTGTCATGGTGTCAGTACCGTGGGTAATTAAAATTTTACTGCTTTGGGTATTGTTAATTGCAGCAGCAATGGTAGCTCTGTCTTCTTCTACAAAGTCTAAACTATCCTTCATCATTAAAGTTTCAATGGATAAATCCAATCGGCTTCTACCTAGGTCCAACATTTCATGTAAATGCGTTTCCTTAAAATATAAACTACCGTTTAACTCATTATATTCTTTATCAAAAGTACCTCCTGTAATAAACACTTGAATTACCTTTTCCATAGCTTTATTTTGCTCTAAAATTATCACTAATAAACGACAATCCATCAATCACATTGTTTCTCCAATAGGTCCAATTATGTGCCCCGTCCCGCATTCTAAATTCGTGGGGTACATTTTTTTTGGTGAGTACAATATGCAATTGAGTATTACCCACCGATAAAAAATCTTTATCACCACAGTCAATCCAATATTTCACTGCTGACAATTCTTCGGTCGTTTTTTTATCAATAATACTAAATACACTATTTGCATTCCAATTGGCAGTGAGCCTGTCTTTCCCTTTTAGATTTTTACCAATACTTCCAGCAAAGTAATTATTATACATTCCATCCTGCATGGTTTCGCAATCACTGTCGGTCCAAATAGCCGCACTCAAAGGGGCAGCTGCAACAAATAAGTTGGGATATTTCAATGCATACAATAAACTACCATAGCCTCCCATGGAAAGTCCTGCAATGCCTCTAAATCTTTTATCGGCTTTCACCTTATATGTTTTCTCAATATGGGGGATCAGCTCCTTAATAAAAAAATCTTCATAATTCATGGAACCATCGGCAGCATTCATGTAAAAACTTTTAAAGCCGTCGGGCGTCACAATAATCATGGGTGCTATTTTCCCCTTCTTAATGGCGGCATCTGCTAAACGGTTTATTTCTCCAAACTGAATCCAACCATCATCACTATCTCCATGACCATGTAATAAATAAGTAACCGGATAGTTACGTTGATTGTTTTCATATCCTTCGGGTAAATACACGGTATAATGAACGTCTCTATTTAAAATTGTACTTTTTATTACTTGTTTTGTCATCACCTTACCTTGACTATATCCTGTCAAAAAAGTTAACATTACAATTAAGAGTAAAGCAATTTTAATTTTCATAAATAATAATTTAAAATAAATAATTAGCCAGTTCTAAGATACGATTATCCCATGATGCAGTATGTTTAAATTTATGTAATTTTAATTAGATAAAACATAATCTATCAATTAGGTAGACAATAAAAAATGGGTTACCTTGTAGGCCTATCATTTATTTTTAATTGTATAAGATGAAAAACTTTGTTTTCTTATTGCTATTGTTACTTTCATTTCAGCTGCTTCAAGCGCAGGATAAGGAGTATATTCAATCTGTTAATCAATGGCATCAAATGAGAATTGATTATTTAAAAAAGCCGGATGGTTGGTTAAATTTAGAAGGGTTATTTTGGTTGCATAAAGGAAAGAATAGTTTTGGAAGTAACAGTAAGGCCGACTGTCATTATAATAACAAGGACTTTCCAGGTTTACTTGGAAATTTTATATATGAAGGGGATTCAGTGATTTGGGAAAATGGAAAAACGGATGCTATTGATATCGATCATGTAAAAGCATCATTAGGGCAATCCTATATGGTATTTGATGCAAAAGGGAAGGAGTCCGTAATGGATTGGAAGCAGTTTTCATGGGCGGTGATTAAAAGAGAAGACAAAGTGGGCATTCGGTTTAGAAATTTAAAAGCTAAAACACTTGTAAATTTTAAAGACATTGACCGATTTCCCATTCAGTCTAAATGGCATATCAAAGCAAAATTAGTACAACCCGCGCAGGACTTTTTAATGATTACCAATGTGCTGGGTCAAACGGTTTCTTCTAAAAATGCAGGCAAACTATTATTTGAAATAAAGGGTAAAAGTTTTTCGTTGGATGTAATTGATGAAAATGGCTCAACTCTTTTTATTGTTTTTGCCGATCAAACATCAGGAAAAACTACCTATGGTGCTGGCAGGTTTATTGATATCCCCAAGCCCGATAAAGATGGGAATACCAAAATTGATTTTAACAATGCCTATAATCCACCTTGCGCTTTTACAGCATTTGCTACCTGTCCTTTACCGCCAAAGCAAAACAGACTTCCTATAAGTATAGAAGCAGGGGAAAAAAATTATGGACATCATTAAGGAGTCCATTAACTTTGGGCACTATGAGTGTTTCCTTTAATACCAATTCAAATATTGCCATTATTGGACTGGGCTATGTTGGCCTTCCACTTGCTGTGGAGTTTGGTAAAAAATACTCGGTCATTGGATTTGATATTAATACGAACCGAATTGATGCACTCAATAATGGAGAAGATGAAACCCTCCAGTGCAATGCTACTGAAATAAAGGAAACAAGCAGATTAAGCTTTAGCACAGACTTAACTGCAATTAAGCATTGTAACATTTATATTGTAACGGTACCCACTCCGGTGGATGATCTTAAAAAACCCAACTTACACCCTTTATTAAATGCCAGTAAAATGGTTGGCTCCATTTTAAAAAAAGGAGACCTGGTAATCTATGAAAGTACGGTGTATCCGGGCTGTACCGAAGAGGACTGTGTTCCCGTTTTAGAAAAAGAAAGCGGGTTGCAATACAATCAAGATTTTTTTGTGGGGTATTCCCCCGAAAGAATTAATCCAGGAGATAAGGTAAACACTTTAACCAAAATTATAAAAGTAACATCAGGCTCTACACCTGAAATTGCAGATACAGTGGATGCTTTGTATGCAAGCATTATTACTGCAGGCACGCATAAAGTGTCTAGTATTAAAATTGCAGAAGCATCAAAGTCTATTGAAAATGCGCAAAGAGATATTAATATTTCTTTTGTCAATGAATTGGCGTTGATATTTGACAAGATGGGCATTGATACACAGGAAGTATTAGATGCGGCTGCAACAAAATGGAATTTTTTACCCTTCAAGCCAGGATTAGTGGGCGGTCATTGTATTGGAGTGGATCCTTATTATTTAGCACATAAAGCAACTTTATTAGGACATACTCCTCAAGTAATTTTATCGGGACGAAAAGTAAATGACGCCATGAGCGCTTTTATTGGAGAAAAATTAATTCGACTTTTAGAAAAAGCGTCTAAACCTATAAAGGGTGCTAAAGTTTTATTATTAGGGGTCACTTTTAAGGAGAACTGTCCAGATATCCGCAATTCAAAAGTTTTTGAAATTGTTCGTTTTTTAAAAGCAAAAGAAATGGAAGTTTATGTATTTGATCCCTTTGCCAATGCTAACGAAGTAGAGGCCAGCCAAGGTGTGCAATTGATTACGCAGTTGGAAACCTATGATGCCATTTTGATTACCGTGGCACATACCTTTTTTACTTCCTTGGATTATGATAAATTAAAAAATGGTTCAGACACTATTTTATTTGACACCAAGTCCCTGCTAGACAAAAAAATAGTTACAGCAAGGCTGTAACTATTTTAAAACTCAGTATTATTTTTTTATTATTCTGGATGATACACTTTCTCTGCATTTTTTAATACTACATTTTTATCCAGTGTCATTGGTTTTAAAACCTGCTCCTGATACATAGCACGTTGGTCTGCAAAATGCGGACTCTCCTTATGCATACTCGCGCCAAAAGTATTGATGGTTTCAATATGAGGCAAACTGCCATCTTTTGGGAAACGCACAATATTAATATAAGCGTCCCCACTATTCATTTTTCGGGTTCCATTTTTATAAGGCTCACTCATCACTGCAGCTAAAACATCGGGCATACCTCCTTGTGGCCAGCTTTGATCCCCTCGTACTAATTTTTGTAAGTCTCCTAATACAATGTCGGTCCTACCAAAATTTTTCTTAAGATACTCATCAATCTTTTCATATACCACCACCGCTTCTTGTATAGTAAGCTTATCGTTTTTTCTTCCTTCCATTACTTGTGGAACTAAGTAGTAAGCTATGTTGTATATGGCTGCTCCTTTACTTTCCGCCACAGCAGCATGATCCCATTTTTTTAATGTGGTAATAATGGGTGCTAATGCTGGATACTTATTTTCGTCTACTAAAAACATACTATCCGCAGTAAATCCATAAGGGAATAAAATTGTATTGGGTAAGCTTCTATCAAATTTAATACGCTTTAAATCTGTGTAACTTATTTTATCCAAAGGATCAATCAAATCTTTTGCTCTTTGGCTTCTATTATTATGATAGGTTTCATACCCATCATTCACATCATATTTTTTAGGGTCTAAATTATATTTTTCGTCTGTCGCTAAAAAAGGAGAGTGATTGGTATTAAATAAATAACCACTCGCAGGATTTAATTGCTGCGGCAGTTCACTTAAGGGTTTAAATTTTGTCCATAAGGTAGCCATGGTATTTCCGGGCACCGTGCTATTCCAATGATAAGCCGTGTCTGCATTTCGGTATGGCATTTTCCCATTAGAAATATAAAATATGGTATCCTTATTATCGGCATACATAATATTAAACATAGGTAAATGATTTTGCTCCAATGCTTTTTTGAAACCTGTAAAATTTTCAGCCCTATTCATCGCATACCATTGCTGTAAAGCACCTGCATCCATTAAAGCAGGCAAGCGCATCGAAAAATATTGACCTTGCGGAGTAGCTACCGTTGGTCCATAAATAGAATTGTATACTGTTTTAAAAATAGGGAACGGCACTCCTTTAATTTTTAATTTAATCCTTCTTTTTTCTAATGGCAACCAGCTGTCGTCAACTTTGTATGCTCCAGGATGTGCTTTATCGGTTTGTAATTGAAATACATCTATCTTATCCTGAAAGTTTACCGTATGGGCCCATGCTAAATTAGGTGTCACACCATGAAAAATTAAGGGTGCGCCTGGAAACAATCCACCTAAAATATTCCAACCTTCCTCACTTTGTAAATGTGCTTCATAAAACGCAGTAGCTCCTTCAATGGGTTGATGCGCATTAATCACCAACATGTTTTCACCAGTAGTGGATTTGTTGGCATGTATGGCAAATGCGTTACTGCCCTCGCCTGTAAATCCGGCTAATTGAGGAATGGTGCCATTTAATATTTTAGGCAAGGTTTTATCTACGCCACAGAATACGGCCACAGAAAAAACGGTTGCAGACAAATATTCTTCTATGGTAATGGGAAATACATGCTTGTTTAATATTTCCTTAGGGTGTGCATTTGCATAAGCTTCCAATCCCATTAAGTATCCTTTTACTAGGGCAAGAAATTTAGGATCCATTTGTCCAATTTGTGCTTGCACCGTTGCTTTGGTGTTTAATAGCCCAACCACAAAATCAACAGGTGCCCCTTTTTTGCCCAAATAGGTAGCAAGTTTTCCCTTGCCCGTTAATAATAGTGTTTGTATGGTGGTGAAATCATCTTCGGCATGTGCCCAAGCTATTCCATAGGCTACTTCCGGATCGGTAGGAGCAAATATATGAGGTACCCCAAAGGAATCTCTTGCAATGGTTATTTTATTTACATTAATAATGGGCGTATTAATGAGCTGTGCTTGCATATCCATTGAACAGATTACAAAGAAAAGGAGCACCACTATTTTTTTAATTATTGGGAACATGATCTTGATTTAAAATTGAGGATTGTAATTTATAGATTATATCTAAATTTGCAACAATTATTATATAAACTACATAACAATGATAGAGTCTAAAAGGTTTGGTTCCAAAAAAGCTTTAATTGATATTGATGAAACAATTTGCTTTTATAGTGACAAAAGGATATATGAATTAGCCGAGCCCAATGATGACAATATTGCTAAGATTAATAAATTATATGAGGAGGGCTGGCATATTACTTATTGGACAGGAAGAGGGGAAAGTTCTAAACGAGATTTAAAAGCATTGACTTTGTCTCAATTAGAAAAATGGGGATGCAAGTTTAACGACCTCATTACAGGCTATTGTCCTAATGGCGGACCCACAAAACCCAATTTTGATTTAGTGATAGATGACAAAGCAAAAAGAATTGAAGAATTATAAGTTCAATTCGCTTTGCATACTTGATGCCAATGCTTTTTTCCTTTTATTGCTCCAATAAAAAGGCAGGTAAAAGAGTATAAAATGAATGAGCGCTACTAATTCTAAAATAATTATATAATAAGGCCAGTCGCCAATTACAAATGGATTTTCGACTTCGGGCTTATGAGACAGATACATATAATTTGCATGCACAAAATAATTTACAAAGCCAACTCCAATTGCAAGTAATTGAGTATAGCCAAGGGCCCAAAACCAAGATTTTGGTCTTGGTGTAAATTCGTAATGAACAATCATGTAGACTACCACCAATATTAATCCCCCGTGGGTAATAAAATAACTGTAAAAATTATAACCATCCATTCCAATGGTAAACTCGGGTGTTAGTAAGGATTGAATACCTCCCGCCAGTCCCCAGTAATAAACAAGTTCCGCCATCCATTGCTTATAATTGATAAGTAAAACAATGCATAAGATATTGGTAATATTACAAAGATGTGCAGGTAAATTTTGTTGCAGATTCCAGTAACCAGTTGAATAGTTATACCAGTTTTCAGCAATATTATTTAGTATTAAGATACAAGCAATAAATAAGTCATAATTGCGTCGTTTTAAATTTTTCCAATGAAGTGGAATACGCACAATCAAGAAAATAATGAAGGCAACTGCTAAAATGCATTCCCACCAAAAAGAAGAAAAAGGTATTATAAATTCGGGTGCGTGAATCTTACCCATACTTAAAAAATTAAACTATTTTTTATAAAGGTCTTATCCAAATATTTTGGTAACTGATAGGATTGCCATCGTCTCCATGGTCCTGAAAAAATAGCGGCAATGTAGAAGCATGTTTTTTATAAACCGGTTTTGTTACCCAGTCCGTTGGTCCAATGATGTTCACATTATTTTGAACCAAAACACCATTGTGTAATAAGGTAACGGTAGCTGGTTTATCAAGGTCCCCATTCTCTTTAAAAACAGGCGCTTTAAATATAATATCATAAGCCTGCCATTGTCCTGGTTCACGACTTGCGTTTACCAATGGAATATGTTGTTTATAGACCGCTGCAGCTTGGCCATTAGAATAGGTTGGGTTTTTATAAGAATCTAATACCTGAATTTCATATAGCCCCATTAAATAAATACCACTATTGCCTCTGGACTGACCTTCTCCTTTTACGTTTGCTGGTGTTCTAAATTCAACATGTAATTGACAGTCTCCAAAAGATTGGTTGGTAATTAAATCACCCGCTCCCTTTACATCGGTTAACGCACCGTCGGGATCTATCTTCCATCCCACTTTTTTCCCGTCTCTACCATGAAAGGCTGAATAATCTTTTCCATTGTATAAAATAATGGCATCCGAAGGGGCTTCATTTATAAATTTTCCGGCTTTTACTTCAGGGACAGTCGTCCAAATTTCTGAGGCAGCAGCGACTGCGTTAATACTGTCCTGATAATTTTTATATTTTGCTTGTGCATTTGCACTCATTATAATACATGTACATGCCAATAAGCTGACTACAAATTTTTTCATCATAATTTTTTATTAATACTTGAATGTATGAAATTTTCGGCTAAGCTTGACTATGCTTTTACTTTTTATTCCCTTTTATTAATCCTCTACATTTTAGGGAACCACAGGCGCAAGCAAAGGGTTCCATGGTGTGGTCTAAAAAATGTGCGTAGTCTAAAGTGAGCTCATCTCCTTTTTGAATAGCTCTATTGGTATACACATTTAATCCTTCGTATTCACAATTGGCATCACAGTGGTGATTTTGTGGTGACCACTCTTCTGGTTCTAGTGCCCACAAAATATAAACATCATTGCCAATAGGGTAAGCATATCGTCTGAAATAATTCTTTTCTCTTTCATCCCAATTTTCATCTACATATTTTTTGGTAACAATACGCTGTGCTTTTTCTTCCCCTTTAAATAATAGTGTTCCTTTTGGTAAATTAAATTTGGCATACATACCATAACCGGCTATGGCATTACCTTTGATCGTATACTTTTTTTGCTTGCGCTCAAATCTAGCCATGCCTTCAATAATAATTCTTTCTAAAAATCCTCTTTGTCCTGCACCATCATATTCAAGTATATAATCGGCCGATCCTTCGTACCCCGCTGCATAAAAAACTGAGCAAGTGAAATTTATTTCTAAGAAAAAGATTTCTTCTTTTTCATTCATTCTAAAATCCATTCTTCCATAACCCACTCCATTAAAAGACATAAATATTTGCTCACCAATATCTTGTAATTTTTTTGCAAGTACTTTGTCCGTGACAGGGATATTTGCATTTGGATGTAGTTCGGAGGTTTTTAGGGCATAGGTTTTAAATGCAAAGCCGTCTGGAAAAATATATTCAACAGGAGCAAATCGAGTGCAGGTTTTTCCATCTGCATTGGCGCATACTAAAACGGTAAACTCTCTACCTTCAATGTATTCTTCCACCAATGCAGAGCCAAATTCAGCCAATATATTTTTTACTTTAATTTTTAATGCTGTTTCATTATTCGCTTTGCTTGCATCGTCTACACCAAGGCTATCTCCTGCTTTAGCTGGTTTTACAAATAATGGGAATTGCAAATTGCCTGGTAATTGTTTAATCTCTTCCTCATTTTCAATTAAAATATGAGCCGGTGTTTTAACATCCTCACAAAATGCCAGATATTTCATGATGGTTTTTGCGGGATCATACAAATTAGCGCTAGGGCCCGTATAAGGAAGCTCTAATAAGTCCAAACTGGTAATCACATCAATAGAAGGCACTTTCCATTCTAAATACCCTTCACAAAGATTTATGTAAATGTCGTATTCCTTATCCTTTAATTGTTTTAATTGTTGGTAGGTAGTTAGCTTATTTAAGTAGACGTGATCTATCAATGCCTCGGGCATGATCTTGGATACATCTCGCTTAGGATCATAATTTTGATAATCAACCCCCGAAGTGGAATAATCAGGTTGTAAAACACAAATTTTTAAATCCTTAAACGTATCAGCTTGGCCAAGTATGGGGAGGGGGTGCATATTAATTTAGTTTTCTTCTTCTTGCAAATGCATCGTTGATAATATGAATAATTAATTCTGAAAAACTTTGATTCGCATAGCGAAGTATGGCGCCTATAGAAGTGAAATTTTCGTCTTCACTAATTCCACATTGCGCATTTACTTCTAACACATAAGGTGTGCCTGTATTTTTGTCAATCCTTACATCCACTCTTGTGTATCCCATTCCTCCTACTGCTACATATGCATCCCACGCCACTTTTTGAATAGACATTTGTGTTGTATCGGAGCTTACTGCATATTCATAAAAATTTTCTTCCTGTGGCATCGGCGATTCTTCTTCGTAAATTTCCCATAACCTATCAAAAGATAAAAATTTTTCTTTTGCAGGTAAAGAAGCATGAAAGACGCGCTCAACAGGTGGATATATTTTTGCATACGCTGGTTGTGTATGACTTCCTACAATCATAATTGTATATTCAGGTCCATCAATAAATGATTCGGCTACAATGCCTTGAGACGCTAAATCCCAGCCTCTATAGCCCTCAAACATTTTAGTAACTTGTGACAGTAATTCAGTTTCTGTTTCCACAACATTTTTAACACCTACTCCTAAACTTCCACCCGACACGGCAGGTTTAACGATGATAGGTGCATTTAATTTTTGAAATAATTTTTCTGGTATTATTTTTGCATCTGTAATAGCTTCCCAATTTGGTGTGGGTATTAAGGCATCATCAAAAGCCCTTTTCATGGGAATTTTAGAAGTGGTAATATCATAAAAATATTCATCCGCTCCTGTATATACCAGTTGCTTCTTATTTAAAGCGCTAATGACTGAAATACCCGGCGCACCATTCATTTCATCCCCATCACATAAATTAAGTACGACTGGGAAAAATTTTCCTGTTTGTCTTTCATTGGCAATTTCTTGAATAATGCTTTCGTAATTATCTAGGGTAACAGGTTGCCATTTCCAAGGCAAATCTAAATTAGAAAATACCTGAGTATATTCTTCTATACTTTGACTAAAGTCATAATAATAGGCCAAATTTGGATCGGGATTATTTAATGCCGGAGCCAACACCCAAACCTTTAAATGTCCTACAGGGACAAATGGATAAAATAAATTTCTTAGTGCTGTCAACGCGCTGCGGAATGGTTTAGTAAATGATTCTTTGAAGTTATTAAAAGATATAACAATGACAAGCTATTTAGGTCATTATTTAATCACCTTATATAGGGCTAAGTATGGAATCAAGCACTGGGTTGCTTAGCCAAAAGTTGTGTAGGTTTATTACCCTAATTTTTACCTCCTTTTATCCTTCTTAAGTATTGTTAATCAAGTAATTATAAAATATTCCTTTGTTTTAAAGTATTAAATATACCAATATGCAAAGTCAAGTTATTATCTGTGATCAACAACCCGTTTATGCATTGGGCAGTTCCATGTTGATTCATCAACACCCCGAGTACTTAAAAGCTAATATTATCAATGATTTTAGCATGCTAAATGAAGTCATGATACAATCAACCCCAAGGGTGGTGGTGATCGAAAGCTCCATGTTTAAAATATCGCAAAGTCAAAACCTTGAGTTGAATGGTTTACTAAAGAAAAAAATTCCAGTGATGATTGTTTTAAATGAACAAGATGATTTTGTATTGTATCAATTAATTGACAGCGGCTTCTCTGTCATTGTTTCAAGAAATGTAAGTAAAGAAGAATGGTTAAAGGGTTTGGAAATGGCTAGAAAAGAGAAAGTTTATTTTAGTAACGAGATTGCGATCAAAGTATCCGCCATGATGAACAAAATGGAAGATGTTCAAATAATAGACAAAGTTTACCAATTGAGTTTATACGACAAATACATTTTAATAAGAATTTGTCAGGAAGCACCTAGTAAATTAATTGCATCAGAATTAGGTCATAGCAAGAGAACTGTAGAAGGTCATCGAACTAAAATGATGCATTTATTTGACGTGAAAAATGTAGCGGGCTTGGTAAAAGTGGCTTGCACGTCAAAGCTATACGAGCACTACCTTTCCAATCCTGGACTATATGATTTTACTTTATGGGCCAACACATCTTCTTTATAAAAATGGATTGTTTTAAAATTTCCATCTATATATCCTTGTGCCTGATCGGTAAAATGTTGGTCGTTGGGATCAAAACTTTGCCCACCCGTAATAATTGTTTTTGCTTCTAGTCTTTTACCAAAGCTCACTGCGGCAATAAAACTACTGCCTGAAAATCCATAACGCTTTTTCACACCGCTCGTTCTATTATTGCTTTCAAATGCAGGTAGCTGTCCAAATTTAGAGGAAGTTTGAGCTACAGCGATACTAGGTCTTTTATCTGAAAAAGGGAATTCTGTATTAGGGTAGGCTCTTTGGTATCTATTAATTTGCCCCCATGGAATTTCCCAACTTGCTTGCGTTAATGGTAAATTACTGTAGCTAACTTTAATACGTATAAGTGCGCTATCTAAAAAGGCTAATTTTTTTTCATTGCTTACTTCGTTTATCATCTTGTTGAATCTAACAACAGACTGTGTTGCTGCTTCTTCAGTTTCCGCTGCAGGTATTGCCGACATTAATTTACTACCCCATTCAATAGCAATGGTTTGTGCGATAGAATTGGTATCTGCATCATGGTTCCAATTCGCTAAATAATTAATTGCCTTTTTTTGCTCATCATTTAAAGAAACTGTTTTAGTGTATTCAATAAACGGAGGCAATAATATATCAAAGGCGCTTAAATGTTTATTGTATCCTAATTGGATGAGTTCGTCCAAACTAATTTTATCTATTTTTTCAAGTAAACGGACTGCATTTAATCCTCTTGGATTTTCACCATCGGGTGCCATATACTTTGGATACGCTGCTTCCTTTGGGCTATTTTTTCCTGCTACTGTGTAGGGTGTTGCATTACAATTTTGCAACCATCCGTTTTCTGGATTAATACTTTGTACAATTTCATTTAATGGGTGTAAACCTTTCCAAGCGGTAGCGCTTGTGCTCCCATCCACTGGTTTTGTAAAATCAAATTGATTGTCACGCTTTGGCATAAAATTGCCATGCCAATAGGCAATATTCCCATCTGCATCGGCATATACCGTATTATTACTATTGTTTGCTAGTAGGCTCAAAGCTGTTTGGTATTCTTTTAAATTATTAGCCTTTGTCCTTGTCCAACATTCCATAAGTGCATTTAAGGATCTATTGTTTTCACTTAAACTTAACCATTTCCCATTGTGGCTTCCCATAATCGGACCATGATTTGTTTTGTACGTGGTAAAAGTTTTCTGATAGGGGTTAAGTGTAAAATCTGTATTTACTTTATTAGGTAAGACTATCGCAATTTTTCTTTCTTCTACTGGTAACCATTTATTTTCATATAAATAAAACCATTTTCCATTTTCCTGTTTTACTGTTTCTTCATATACATCAGCTACATCGGCATAGCTACTGGTATGCATCCATCCAGCGTGTTCATTAAATCCTTGGTATATAAACATTTGTCCCCAGGTTACGGCTCCATAAACATTTAAACCCTCCTCACTTACCATGTGCATTTCGGATCTAAAATAAAAAGGTACATGTGGGTTAATATATAATAATGCGTTGCCATTTTTACTGTGCTTAGGTGCAATAGCGAATCCATTGGAGCCTTTTAAAGTTTTTTCTTCTACTGCATAATCATCTATACTGACCCAATCATTTTCTTCAAAAGCCTCATCACTATTTATATTACTATTTGTTGTTGTATTCATCGTGATTGTTAATTCACTGTCCTGTTTTTTATAAAAATCAAAAACATCTTTTCTTTTAATACCTCCATATCTAGTAGGAGAAACACTTCCGTCGGTCCACATTAAATGATACCAAGGCTTATAGTTAAATAGTACTTTAGGGTGTACTTCTGGATGTTTATATAAAAAGTAGTTAATACCGTCGGCATGTGCAATTAATAATTTTTTAAACCATTCAGGGCTGTTGTTATAATCCTTAACTGCTGCAGCGCTGTCCTGTATTAATTGCATCATTAAATCGGCATATACATCTCCTTGCATTTGAGTAGGCAATTTATTCCCTACTGCCGATGTTCGGCCCAGCATTTCCAAATAATTATTTTCTATCTGCCCAAAATTCTCTTCACATTGTGCATACATTAATCCAAATACTGCATCGGCATCGGTTTTGCCATAAATATGCGGAATTCCCCATTCGTCTCTAATAATAGTGGTTTGTGCCACATGTTTTTCCCATCTTGCTTTTTCGACGGCAATACTATTTTTTTCAGCTGCTATATTTGCTTTTTGCGCAAAGCCTGTCTGTACAATCATTAACAAAACGGTCGTTGAAAATAAATGGAGTAATCGCTTCATAAAAACATTTTTTGAGTGAGTCCTTAAAGTTAGGAAAAATAAAAAGCACAACCATGATGATTGTGCTTTTTTATATGCTTCACACTAGGGTGTGAAAAGAGTTCAATTTAAACTTATACCAATCCCCATGTTTTCATAGTGGCTAAATTAATTTTAGCACACTCTAGTGGAGTTTTATCTTGATAAGACTCTTGTTCAATGATAAAGTGATGTGCACCACCAACTTGCTTTGCTAATTCACAAAGCATTTTAGGGTTTACTAGACCATCACCAATGGTTGTGCTATCATGTCCGTCATTCATTTCGCCCTTAGTATCTACTTTTATTTCGTCTTTAACGTGTAATGATTGGAAGCGGCCATGGTACTTGTCAAGCCACTCTTTCGCGCGACCACCAGAACCATACATGTTTCCAAAATCTAATTGCTGAATCACCAATGTAGGATTGGTGTTGTTAATAATTAAATCATAAATAGGAGTACCATTTAATTTTTCTGTGAATTCAAATTCGTGATTATGGTAACCATACTTCATACCTTGTTTTTTACACAACTCCCCCGATTTATTAAACATTTCCATTAAATACATTAAGCCATCATAGCTACGTCTTAGTTTTTCATCCAGCCCTGGACTAATCACATATTCTTGGCCCATGGTGGCTGCATCGTCTACCGTATATTTCCAAGCATCTGTAAAATCATTTTTTGATTTATCAAAATGACTAGCCATCATTTCTGTATGACCACTAGGCATGGATAATCCCAAATCATTTAATACCTTTTTAAATTCAGTAGCCTTGTACCCATAAAATTTTCTGTTTACATAATTAGCATGCTCCACATATTGATAACCCATATCAGACAAGGCTTTCAGGGTTTCATATGGTTTCTTGGCCATATCGGCTCTTACAGAATACAATTGAATTCCAATCAATGATATTTTTTTAGCGGGTGCTAAGTTTGCAGCTTGTAGCACTTTGGGTAATAAACCCGCACCTACTAAAGCCATGGTACTATTTTTTAAAAAAGATCTTCTCGAATTTTTCATATACAATCATTTAGTTAATTAAACTTACAAATTAATCTTTTACAGCTGTATTTTTAACAGGCTTATTTTCCAACCACTCGGAACGGTCTAATTGTCTTGTACCCGTTACGGTCTCATTTAAATTTTCACCATTGTATAAACGTCCGTTTTTCATTACATATCTAACTGAATTAGTGTTACGAATATTTTCCAATGGATTTTTATCTAGTATGATAAGATCGGCCAATTTACCTGTTTCAATACTTCCCAAGTCCTTATCCAATCCCAATCCTGTGGCGCCTAAAATAGTAGCTACTTTTAATGCATCTATATTACGCATGCCACCACTTTGTATGGACCAAAGTTCCCAATGATAACCCAATCCCTGTAACTGACCGTGACTTCCCACGCCCGCTAATCCACCTGCTTCCACTAAGTCTTTCATGCCCACTGCATGCTTTTGAAACACATGCTCTTCTGGTAAAAACCAAGTAGCACGTCTGCGCGATTTAGATGCTAATTCTTCATAAGGCGTAAAGAATTGCATTTTTGCATTGCTATAAGGGTTCTCGTTTTCATAAAAATAATTTTCTGCCCATGGTCCGCCGTAAGAAACCAATAAAGTTGGTGTTACGGTCATTTTAGAAACGGCAATGGTGTTGATGACATCCTTATATAATGGGTAAATAGGGATAGAATGTTCGTGTCCAGGATAACCATCTAATAAGTTAGTCATGTTTAATTTAAAGTCTAAGCCTCCTTCGGTTGTTGGCATTAATTGTTGATGTTGCGCTGCTTGAATCACCCATTGTCTTTGTTTTCTATTCCCCACTAAATACATTTTAATATACTTGGTATTAAAATATTTTGAATACTGAGACAAAACAGATTCTGCTTGTGCAGAGTCTTTTAAATTATAAGACCAATAGCCAACACCAGGACCCGTTGAATAAATTCTTGGCCCAACCATATTACCAGCTTCTACCATATCGCCATAAGTTAATACATCGGTCGTAGCAGTTTGTGGATCACGCGTTGTAGTTACACCATACGCAAGGTTGGCAGCATATATCCAGGATTGATTTTTATGTATGCCCCAACTAGGCCACATATGTGCATGCGTGTCTACAAATCCAGGAATTATGGTTTTGCCCGAAACGTCTACTACAGCTGTGTTTGCAGCTACTTGCAATGTTCCCGATTTTCCAATGGCTTTAATTCTATTGTTTACAATATATACATCACCCCCTTCAATCACTTCATCACCATTCATGGTTACGATACGGGCATTTTTCAATAAAACGGTACCCATAGGCACATCTTTTTCATAATAAACATTTACCCAGTGCTCTGTTGCCTTAAACCTAGGTGTTTCTTTTTTATCATTTTTCTTGGCAATATTATCCTTGTTGGTAGTATCTTTTTTAGTGGTATCGTTTTTTGCTAATGTCGCAGCAAGGTCTTCGGCTTTTTTAGCCATGGCTAAGCTGTCATCAAATGCATAACTCTTATCAATATCATAAGTGAAATGCGCTGCTCCTAAACTCCAATGAATTACTTTTCCATTGGCTTCCCAACTTGAAAATTCTCCTCCCATTTCAGTTAATAATTTACTTGGAAAAGCCGCGCTCTTTGCTTCTGCAACCGAAATTTCTACCATCTTTCCAGTTTGAGGAATCGTAACGTAGTAAATATTATTATTAACTTTTGCAATAGCAGCACTCCCCATTGGAGACATTAAAATACTTGCCGCATTAGAAGGCGGATTGTTTTCTTTTGCAGCATCATTGTCTTCTGCTAATACTTGTGGTACCATACAAGGATCTCCCACGGGTTTTCCATTGCGTTGTGCAACACTTCCAAAAGTGGTGATGCCGGTAATTTTTACAATTTCTTTTTCATCTCCACCATCCCATTGAATAGATAAAAGCTTACCATTATTATTTAAATAAATTCTGTTATCATTTTTTGCAAAATGAGCATTAGACCTTCCATTGGCTTTATCAATGACATGAATTTCACCATTTGATAAATCTAACCAACACAATTCATCTTCGTCATCATTATAAGTTGGATCATATGATTCCATAAACTTTTGTGCAGAAGTTCTATTAAACACTATACGTTTTCCAGCAGGATCCACTGCAATACCCTGATACAATGCTGCTTGTTTGGTAATTTCTACTTCTTTATTCGTGGTTAAATCAATGCTACGAATACTTCCTCCTTTGATATTCCAGGTAGAGAAATAGATTGTTTTTCCATTAGGATGCCAAGCAGGTTGTGCTTCGGTAAAATTATTTTTTGTTAATCTTTTTGGCGTTCCATTAGGGTAATCCATCACATACAATCTGTTTAACACAGTGAACGCTAATTTTTTCCCATCAGGAGAAGGCACTGCATCTCTGATCTGTGTTGCTTTGCTAGCAAGGCTATCAGAGACTGGGTATTTAAATAATACTTCTGGTCCCATCTCAATAGTTGATTCTACATTGTAAGCAATATCTTCTTGTGCAGCATTTTCAATATTTATTTTATGTATTTTTCCTCCGTAAGAAGTGATTAAAAATTTACTATCTGGTGTAAAAGTCATAGCAGGTAAAACGCCTAATACTGCAATAGATTCTTGATCATCTCTTTGAACAGGGTACGCTAACCAGCTTTCTTCTCCAGTAATTAAATTTCTTTTTACCAATCCTGTTTTATCTTCAAATCTGCTTCCATATACCAACCATTTTCCGTCCTTAGATAATACAGGTGTGAATGCTGAACCATATCTTGATGCAATGGTTCTTGTTGTTCCCTTTTCTCTATCATACACGCCAATACTATATTGAGGCAACATAGCATTATAAGCCCATGCACCGTTTCTTGCAGAATAATAAATATATCTTCCGTCTGCACTTACTGCTGGATCAATTGTTTTTAATGTTAATGGCATGGAAATTAATTGAGTACCCGCTCCTCCATTTTTATGCATCAAATACAATTTTGTATTTCTTCTACCTTTGGTATAAACAATATAATTTCCATCGGGTGTATACACAGCTCCTGGAAAATTTTGGTTGTTATCGTCTGTTAAGGCAACGGTATCTTTTTTCTCTAAATCTATATACCATAAATTTTCGGCACCACTGCGGTCAGAAATAAATAAAATTCTTTTTCCGTCAGGGCTGAAACTTGGATGGTTATCATAAGGAAGCCCTTTTGTAATGGGAGTGGCTTTACCACCCTGCATTGGGAGGGTATAGATATCACCCATTAAGTCAAACACAAGGGTTTTCCCATCGGGGCTTATATTTACTGAAGTCCAGGTGCCTTCGCTCGTATTTAAAGGGATGGCTCTGGTAGCTTTTAAAGGCAAACCTTTAAAGGTAGAAAAAACAGTACTGTCTTTTTTCGCCGTGTTTACGGACTGTGCATTCGCTTGCATTAAACCAATGCTTAATAAGAGGGTCAAACATGCAATTCTCATAACATTATTATTTTAATGAAAGTTAGTAAAACCTGTATGAAGTGCCGAACATTTCAACCTAATAAGTTGCCGTTTATCCATTCAACTGCTAATTGGTGTAAAAAACACCCATTTTTAGGCCAATTTTTCGGGATTTACGAATTCAATCGTAAATTTACCATATGATAAATAAATTGATTTATATATTCGTTTTAACGAGTGGGTTATTATTGTCCAGTCAAGCTAAAGCGCAGAACGTGACCATCGAAGGAACGGTTATGGATAGCAGTTCTAAAAAAACGCTGATTTCAGCCACCGTTTCTATTGCCAAGGCAACCGATTCTTCCTTATTAAACTTTACAAGAGCCGATGAAGATGGCTTTTTTAGATTTAAAAATATTGCTCCAGGAAAGTATCTATTATCCGTTTCTTATGTTGGATATGCCCCTTTATGGTTAGGCATTAAAGTGGGTGCTACGCCTACTTTGTCTTTAGGCAATATTTATATGATGGATGCAAGCAGTTTGTCTGATGTAACGGTGACGGCTCGCAGACCACCAGTGGTAATTAATGGAGACTCTATAGAATTTAATTCCGAGAATTTCAAAACCGTGCCCAATGCAGTGGTGGAAGATATGTTAAAGAAAATGCCGGGTATCGAAGTAGATAAAGCAGGCGCCATCACCGTAAATGGAAAATCGGTGACCAAGGTATATGTGAATGGAAAAGAATTTTTCACGGGAGATCCAAAAATGGCCACCAAGAATTTACCAGCAGATGCGGTAGATAAAATACAAGTATATGATCGCAAATCCGATCAAGCTATGTTTACTGGAATTGATGATGGGAATGAGGAAACGGCCATTAATATTAAGACCAAAAAAGACCGCAAGCAATCCACTTTTGGAAAAATTGGTTCTGCTTTTGGAACGCCAGGCCGATTTGACGGACAAGGAAATGTAAACAGAATAAATAATGACGAGCAATATTCGTTTATTGGGACTGCCAATAATGTAAATAAACAAAACTTTAATAATGGCGATATCACTAACTTTTCTGGCGGCGGCGGCGGAAGAGGCGGCGGCGGAATGACCATTAATTTTTCGGGCGGAGATGGTGGCACCGATGCCAATGCAAGAGGTGTAGCGGAAACCTACTCTTTAGGTGGTAATTATTCAAATGTATTGAATGACAAAAAAATGGATTTTAATACCAATGCAAATGCAAGTGATGTGTCTAGGTATAATACAAGTAATTCATTCACACAAAATTTAATTCCTGGGAATATTTTTAATAGAACGAGTAATTCAATTTCAAATAGCAGAAATCAACAACAAAGACTCAATGTTACCATTGATAATAAAGTTTCTGAAACCTTTTCATATAAGTACACGCCTAGTTTTTCTCAACAACATAACACATCCAATAGCGAGTCTACTACCAATACGACTTTGCCAGATGGTACACCCACCAACGGAACCGCTACAAAATCTTCAAGTGTTTCGGATGCCACTAATTTCAACAATACTTTATTGTTAAGAAAAAAGTTTGAGAAAAAAGGTCGTACAATCTCTTCTACCATTACGCAAGGATACAATGAGTCTCTTTCCAACGGTAGTCAATTTACCGATCAGCTTTTTTACACAAAAGGCGTATTAACAAAAGATTCGATTTTAGACCAACAAAATAAAAGAACAGGGCTAACGCAAAGTTATTCTGCGAATGTGGTGTATACCGAGCCTATTACTAAAAAATCTTTATTAGAGTTTAATGCATACTTAAATCAAAACAATAGCAGTTCAAGTAAAAGAGTATTTGATAAAAATGGCCCGAATGGACAATATGATTTATTGAATACTAGATTAACCAATGAATTTAATTCTGAGTATACTTATGCTGGCGGAGGAATGAACTATAGATTAAATCAAAAGAAATATAATTTCTCAACAGGATTCTCCTTGCAAAATGCAATGTTAAATGGAGTGAATACAAGTACGAGTACTAAGATTAAGCAAGAGTTTAAAGACATCTTGCCATCTGCTATGTTCCAGTATAATTATTCTCAAACGCAGAACTTGAATTTTACCTATCGTACCTCAACCAATCAGCCTTCTTTAACACAATTACAGCCGGTTTTGGATCAAAGTAATATTAACAATCAGTCTATCGGTAATCCAAATTTAAAGCGAACCTATAATCACAATTTGAACTTAAGATTCTTCTCTACTAAAATTCTTTCTCAACGCAATTTCTTTGCATTAATCAATGCGCAATTTGCGAATAACTCAATTGTGAATTATGATAGTATTTTACCAACCAGACAAACCCTGTCTAAGCCAGTAAACGTGAATGGTATTTATCGTGTCAATGCAACTGTAAATTATGGGTTTGGTGTTAAGAAATTATATTCAAGAATCAACTTTAGTTTAAACGCTGGTTATAATAATAATGTTAACTATGCAAATGGTGTTTTAAATACTATTATTATTAAATCTTTGGCACCAAGTATTAATTATACTTTTAGTTTGGACGAAGTCTTAGACCTAACCCTTGTAGCAAGACATAATTACAACAATACCAACAATGCAATTAACAAAGCATTAAATACCAATTATGTAACTAGAATATACAATGCCGATGTAATTAACTACCTGCCTTTTAATATCGTAATGAGCCAATCCATGAATTATACGATTAATGAAGGTAGAGCAGCAGGATTTAATACAGCCGTGCCTATTTGGAATGCAAGTATTTCAAAATTCTTTATGAAAAATAAAAGAGCGGAATTAAAAATTAGCGCTTTTGATATCTTAAATAAAAATGTGGGCGTTTCTAGAAATGTATCTGCAAATCAAATTGTGGACCAATCTTATAACGTGATTAACCAATATTTCTTAATTGGGTTTACCTATAGTCTTCAGAAGTCGGGATTGGGTGGTGGTGGAGGTCCAAAGATGACCATTAGAATGTAATTACCCCGCCCTTAAGAAAATAAAAACTTATCTTTAAAAACATAAATAATATAATAGTATGAAAAAAATATCAATTGCTTTGTTCATTGGTTTGTTTGCTTTTGTAGCAGCCAATGCACAAATGAAAGAAGGTAAAATTGTTTACGAACGTAAAATTAATATGTGGAAAATGATTACTGATCCAGAAATGAGAACTAGAATTCCTGAGTTTAGAACTTCTGAATTTGAGTTGTTATTCAATGATCAAGCAAGTTTATTCCGCAATGTACCCGAGGACGAAGCACCCGATCCATTTGCTAACAATGGAGGAGAAAGAGGAGGAAGGGCTTTTACTTTTCGTATGCCTGAAACCACTACCTATACCGATATCAATGCTCAAATGCAATACGAGTCAAGACCTATGTTTGAAAAAACATTTTTAGTGGTAGATTCTTTAAGTCCTTTAAAATGGAAAATTTCAGAAGAAACAAAAACCATTGCAAAGCATGTATGTAAAAAAGCAACCACTATGATCACTGCCCAAAATGTAAGAATTGGTGGCGGAGGAGGTGGCGCGCGCGCGATGGGACGTAACAATGGCGATACAACCAATAGACCAACTGCTGCAATTACACCTAAAGAAACAGAAGTGGTAGTTTGGTATACCGAGGACATTATTGCTTCTGTAGGCCCAGATAATTATTTTGGTTTGCCTGGTGCTATTTTAGAAGTGGACATGGACAATGGTGCCACCGTAACTACTGCCACAGAAGTAACTGCTAAGTATCCAAAGAAAGAATTGGTGCAACCAACCAAAGGGGATAAAATGAATAAGGCTCAATTCCAAGATACCATGAAAAAATTAATGGAAGACATGCAAAGAGGTGGCGGCATGGGTGGCATGAGAATAAGAATGGGCAACAACTAATTATAAGCTACTGGGCGCTAAGTAAGGACCAGTTAAAACCAATGGCAATGCTGCGTGGCTCCCCAATATAATAGGAGTACGCAGCATTTCCTTTTATACTAAAATTTCTGGTTGCCATAGACGAATAATAGGTATTGGTCGCGTTAAGTATATGAAGCCAGTACCTAAAATTTTTATGCGTCATATTTATTTTCACATTCAACAAGTCAAATCCCGGATACACAGTGGTATTGGTTTCGTCCATAAAATATTTGGACTGGTGTTGCCAGTCGGCCATCAATAATATTTTTTGAGTTGGCTTCCACTCTGCTGAAAATGTTCCCCAATACCTTGGCGCCGCATTCATTTCATTACCACTTACATTCACCCCTTTCAAAATAGTGGATGTATAACGGTGACTTGCATTTGTACCCACAAAGTTGACTGTCCAATGATTAGATAGCTTGTATTTAATTTGATACTCTAAGCCCATATGTTTTGTACTACCCGTATTTTGATTCAGGTTAACGCCATCGGGTTGTCTCACGGAAACAATTTCGTTATTGCCATTCATTTGGTAAGCACTTATTTCCATATGCCATTGTTTGCTAGTATACCAAAGGCCTGTCTCTATATTATAAAAATACTGAGGCAATAGATAAGGAACCTTGATGGCATTGTACATTTCTGTTATTTGAGGAGGCACAAATCCTTTGCTATAATTAAGATATCCTCCAAAATTATTTTTATTATAAGTGAATCCAATTTTTGGTGTAAACTGATTAAAATTATTATTGCTACTTGGCGAACCGCTAACTATTTGGTTGCGAAATAAATATTCAAATTGATCATAGCGCATGGAAATATTCATGTTTATATCCTTACCCAAATTTGTAACCAAATTAATATACAATGCTGCATTCTGAATATCAGTTTGGTAATTTGTGAGTAAGGAATCCTTGGAAGGATAGGAAAAGGAAGTAAATTTTCCAAGTATTGAATCCTTGATGATATCAATATATTTAGCTTTTAATTTTTGTTGTGTATTGTCAAAGCTTCCGCCTGCAATGATTTTACTATGTAAACTTGGAATAGATAGGATATGTTGAAAATCCAAAACAATAGAATGAAACAAATTGCTATTGGTTTGCCCTTTAAATTTTATAGGACTATTGGTTGATGCAATGGCATAGGTTGGATTTTGATCCATTTGATTATCTCGATATAAGACGTTGAACACCGATTGATGATATGCATTCCAATTGTATTCCAAATTTTGCCTCAATCTTAAAGCATTTAATTGACGATAGGTAAAAGTTTGTAGGGACTTAAAATTACGTTCTACAAAACGGATACTATCTACCGATCCGGTCATTTGAGCGTAATAATCAATGTATTGTAGCGTTTGGTAGCCCTTCCATTTTTCATTGAATAGAAAGTCATGACGAATACTCACTGCTTTTTTTAAATAATTACTATAGTCAATAGGTCCATTCTTTTGAGCACTCCAATTAGCATTTAATAACCATCCTCCTTTTTTTGTAGGCAACCCAATGCTTGCCTCTATTTTTTTAAACCCTAAACTGTTTATTTGATTTCCTAGTTCAACTGTTTTTTTTGTAGGAGCGGGTTTAGTGAAAAAATTGACGACTCCTCCAATTGCTTCCGCGCCATATAGGGAAGAAGCAGGACCTTTAATAATTTCAATATGATCCGTGAATGCATTATTAATTTCTATCAACGCGTTGTTGCTAAATAGTCCACTTGTTCGAATCGGCAGGCCATCTTCTAGGTATAAATAAAGCCCTTTTAAAGAAATAGGTTGTCTAATAGACATCATATGCTGTTCATTGCCAATACTTGGCATATAGACCCCAGTAACTTTGTTTAATAAAAAGTCAATTCTTGTTACGTTTTCCTTTTTTAGTGTGGTTGCACTTAAAATTGAAATCGCAATAGGGGCTTCCTTTCTGGTTTGATTTAATTTATTAGCAGTAACCACGATGGTATCCAACTGAATGTTGACAGGGCTTTGCGCCATTCCTTTTATTTGGAATAGTATAAATGATGTATATAAGAGTCGGAAACAAATCTTCATTATTGTAAAAATAGTACTTAATTTAGTTTAAGCTTCATGAACTATTAAATTCAAATTATGAAAAAAATAATCCAGGTCATTTTATTTTGTGGTCTTATGTTCTCGTCTACAGCGCAGGTTAAAACAGTAAGAGAACAAGCAACTATTATCAACGAACTTTTATCCGACCGATTAAATAATTTACTACCTAGTTTAATGAGTAAACATAATATTGATTGCTGGGTACTTATGACTAGGGAATATAACGAGGATCCTATTGTGAAAACGATGTTGCCCGCAGAGTGGCTTGCTGCAAGAAGACGAACCATATTGGTGTTTTATAATAATCCCCAGTCTGGCAAACTGGAAAAGTATGCGATTGCCAGGTATGCGGTGGGTAAAGAAATACAGTCCGCTTGGGATGTGGCCAAAACACCTGATCAATGGGAAGCACTTGTGGGGCTAATTACTAAGCTACAGCCTAAGCAAATTGCATTAAATGTATCTTCTGACTTTGGACATGCCGATGGCTTAGACCATACCGAGTATATGGAGTTTATGAGTTATTTGAGTGTTGATCAAAAGTCCAAAGTAATGTCTGCCCAACCATTAGCGGTTGCCTGGTTGGAAACAAGAACTGAAAAAGAGATGGCTTATTATCCAACACTTTTAGAAATCACCCATCAGATTATTAAAGAAGGGTTTAGTAATAAAGTAATTAAGGTAGATGAAACCACCACCACCGATTTAGAATGGTGGTTTAGACAAAAATTAAGCGATATGGGATTAAGTACTTGGTTTCACCCCTCTGTGGAAATACAAAGAAGAAATGCAAAGAACAAGGAAGCTGTGATTCGTAGAGGTGATTTTTTACATGTTGATTTTGGCATTTCCTATTTAAGACTTAATTCTGATGTACAAGAACATGCGTATGTGTTATTAGCCAATGAGAAAAATATACCCCAAAATTTAGTGCAAGCTTTTGAACAAACCAACCAGCTGCAGGATATTTTAACCAATAGTTTTGGTACTGGTAAATCGGGTAATGAAATTTTGGCCAATACCATTACAATCGCAAAGTCAAAAGGAATAGCACCTAGCATTTACACCCATCCTATTGGTATGCATGGTCATGCGGCAGGCCCTACCATTGGAATGTGGGATATGCAAAACGGAGTACCTGGATCGGGGGATTATAAAATGTATTCCAATACTTGCTATTCCATAGAGCTAAATGCGACGCATCATTTAAGTGATTGGGAAAATCCAGTGAAGGTAGCGTTAGAGCAAAACGGGTATTTCAATGGAAAAATTTTCTCTTATATTGACGGTAGGCAAACAAAAATCATTCCAATTACATTTGATTAATATTCATGAAGCTTCAAAAAAAATCCCGCTCTCGTAGCGGGATTTTTTTAGTATAAATTTAAAAGCCTTTTATTATTTTTAATACTTCATTATAAAGCTGACAATAAAATAGGAAATTGCAGCTAGAATAGCACTTACGGGAATTGTTAAAACCCAAGCCCATAATAAATTGGTGGTAACACCCCATCTAACTGCACTAATACGCTTGGTTACCCCTACACCAATAATGGAACCCGTAATGGTATGTGTGGTTGAAACAGGAATACCCATTTGACCCGTAAAGAATAAAGTAAAAGCACCTGCAGTTTCTGCAGCAACCCCTTCTAATGGCGTTACTTTGGTAATTTTTGTACCCATTGTTTTTACTATTTTCCATCCTCCGCTCATGGTACCCAATCCAATGGCTATATAACAAGCAGCAGGTACCCAGCCTGGCAGTTGTCCAAAATCCTGAATGGATCCATGTGCAATGAGTGCGGCACCAATAATACCCATCACTTTTTGTGCATCATTACCTCCGTGACCAATACTAAATGCAGCAGAACTAAATAATTGCAATTTTTTGAACATATAGGACATGGTATAAGCCGAAGGTGTTTTTATTTTTTCTACATATAAATAAACTAACATGAAAAGAATGGCGGCACCAATAATTCCATATTCTATAACTGCATTATCGGCTTTAGAAATTTCATTTGAAAAATCTCTTTGGATATTAAATGCTTCTAATTTAGCCTTCACATTATCAATATTTTTTGCTTTAATTGGATAAATCAAATTCATGGCTATAATTGCAGAATCAGCACTCATTTTTTTAGACATATATAATTTTAACGGCTCCTTGTATCCTTCCGTTTTGTCTTTTGCAATATCATACTCTGCTTTAATTTCTTTATTATCAGGAGCCTTTGCCTCTAATACTAAAAAATCATTGGCATTGCGCGCAGCATCTTTAATTTTACTAACTGCTACAATTTGCAACCAACCGTTATCATTTGATAGCTTAGCAATATAGTCTGCACCTGTTTGATCATATTTAGATAAATAAGGGCTCACATGATTATAGATCTCGTTTGCTTTCGCTAATTTTTCTTTATTAACTGTTAGTTTTTTTAACAACACCGTATCGCCTTGTTTTTGTTTTAAGTCCGATTCAATGCTTGAAATTTCTTTGCTGTATTTGTCTATGCCATAGAATTTTTGAACATTTTCTCTAATTTTTGTTTCTTCAAAATGATCAAACATTAAGATGGTAGCAAAAGTAGCAAGTGAAATAATGGCGAGTCGCCACCAAATATTTCGCATGATGGTAACAAGTGTTATAAAAACGGATATTACAATACCAATGATGGGTGCTAAAAAGATAAATAAAATGGTTTTAATAATGGTGTCTGCATCTACAATCTTCGCCCAGGAATAGCCTATACCTTTCGTTGTTAAAGCATGTGCAATTGCCGCACCGGCAAAGCCACCAATCAAAGTATGCGAGGAGGAAGAGGGTATTCCATACCACCAAGTAAGTAGGTTCCAGAAAATAGCGGCCAACAATCCAGAAAAAATAACAGGCAGTGTAATAAAATCTTTATAAACAGTTTTGCTTATAGAATTGGCTACTGCATGATCTTTAAAAATCCAAAATGCCAATACATTAAAAAAAGCAGCCCAAAGCACTGCTTGTAATGGCGTTAGTACTTTAGTAGAAACAACTGTTGCGATAGAATTCGCTGAATCATGAAATCCGTTGATATAATCAAAAATCAGCGCAAGCGCTATAATAATAATTAGTAAGGTCATCGTTGTTGTAATTAAGCGTACTTGATAATAATTGATTCAATCACATTAGAAACATCTTCAATCTTATCTGTTGCAATTTCAAGTACCTGATAAATTTCTCTTTTCTTGATTACTTCTTTGAAATCATTTTCTTGTTCAAATAACTTCTCAATACTCATATCAAATACATCGTCCGCTTGATTCTCGATACTATTTACCTTAATCATGGCCTCGGTCATTTCCTTTATATTTTTCATGTTACGAAGTCCCATAACAGCTTTTTTAGTTTCTGCAGTTCCTTGTAAAATAAGTTCTGCTAATTTGTGTATACCTGTGTCATTAGGATTTACTTTATAAAAATTTATTTTTTTAGCAGAAGCGTAAATATAGTCAGCGATATCATCTAATGAAGTAGCTAAATAGTGAATATCCTCTCTATCAAATGGTGTGATAAAATTTCTTCCCAATTCTGTAAAAATATTATGCGTTAAGTCGTCATTTTTATGTTCTAAATTTTCAATCTGTGCCAAAATATTAGCTCTAATATCAGCATCTGGCTCGTTTACCATTTCTTTTAATTTTCCGCCCATCTCATAAACATGCTCTGCAACTTCTTCAAATAATTGAAAAAATACTCTGTCTTTTGGTAAGAAAATCTTCATGATTGAATTTAAGCCCATAACTAATAATTTTTAATTGATTGTAGGCTGTAAAAATGCAGTTTTAGGCTTTAATTATTAGGTTTTATAGATTACTAAATTGTTAACAAATGCATCTTTTTGTAGGCAATATGAACGGCCTTTTTGGGCGTAAAAAAGGGAGGCATTTAGCCTCCCTTTACAAAATCCGTTAGCTTTCCCCCAAAAGCTCACCAAATATCTTTTATAATTTTAGTTAGCCTTTAGAAATGAGTTACCAATTGCGCAATGAAATAGGTAATTTTCTTATCTTCAAACTATCATAACAAACCTAATACGCGTTATTTACCTATTAAAATATTGAAAATCAATGAAATATAAAATTAGCCCCAGAATACTAATTTTGATATGCTTTCTCCAATTTGCAAGCCATAAGATCTATGCTCAGGGACCAGATTCGGTATACATAGTACCCAAAACTCCTTTTTTATCTCAATTGATGGACCTAAAAGAGCTTAATGTATCTATTAATTTATCCGATGCCACTCGCCAAATTCCAGTTCAAAATGGGGTGATAGATGGTAATGCACAACAATTGATTAAGCAAGGCAATGACATATATGTGTTTATTGAGCAAACAGGGTTTGTATATAAATTAACCAGCTATGATACTGCCAACCTTGTATATAAAAGAATGGATAAGACGGTTAATTTGAATTATAATATTGACTGTTTTAATTTTGCATTTGACAATAGTTTATATAGTTATGGTGGTTATGGTTTCTGGAAATCCAATGGAATTTTAAGAAAATTCAATGAAAAAGATAAAGAATGGGACGTAATTCCTTTAAATAAAGAAGTCATAGCTACCTCTTATTTATGGTTTGCTCCAGACGAAGGGAAATTGTATCTCCCTTTTCAGAGATTAGTGAATGCGGGAATTGCGGGACCAGAATACATTAGAGGTATACCCGATTATAATACTTATTACCTAGACATTAAAAAGCAAGAATGGGTGAAGTTGGGAAAGCTTGAAAAAGAGGTAATTGATATTGTTCAAAACGATTTCTCTTCCGGAGAATACCTTGCGTATAAAAACGGGTATTTGCATAGAGTAAATGAGGAAACGTATTTATTTGATATACGTCATAACAAAATATATAAGTCGAAGAACGCCAATTTAAATCAATTTTTAATTCGTCGTGCTTCAGCGGTAAACATGTTTATTTTTGAAGATAAAGTATATAGTTATGATCTAACTACTCAATCCTTTATCACTTTTCCTTTTACACTTGCTGATTTTGAATTAATGCGATCGGGTATTTGGGGATCTACCTCCATTGTATATAATATTTTAATGATTATACTGGTGCTTTTGCTTGTAGTTGGTTTTTCATATTGGATTTTTAACAGAACCGTGCATAGAAAATTAGAAATAGAACAGTTAAAAATTTTAAAAAACAAAACTGTTAATCAAGCCTTTACTGGTACCGAAGTGGCATTGTTAAATTTATTATGCTCGGCGAGTCAAAGAAAAGAGTTGGTAGAAATTAATCAAATTAATCATGTGTTGGGTATTAAAGACAAGAATATTGGTTTGCAGAAAAAAGTGAGAAGTGATGTAATGAAGGCTATTAATGAGAAGTATGAGTTCATCACCCAGTCCAATCAGCCTGTTATTGGAAGTTCCAGAAAAGAAGAAGATAAAAGATTCTTTGAATACTTTATTACGCCCTCCGAGTTAAATACAATTAAGAGAATTCTTGATAAAAATTAAACAAAAATATTTTTTGTCATAGAACTGTCAAATTATTGGCTTGTTATAGTAATTAAATTCATCCAATACCCAATCTATTTTTATTTCATCCCACCTTTGCGGCCGGATGAAAAAATATTTCGTTATTTTATTGGCCACCCCTGCATTTTTGAATGCGCAGCGAAGACTCATTAATGATACTTTGCAAATGCAAGGGGACAGTGTGGTAGTTACTGCAAATAGAACGGAGCGAAAATTAAGCAATATTACTGTGCCTGTAAATATTGTAAATGCAAAACAAATTCAACAAGCAGGATCACTAAGGCTTACTGATATTTTAAAAGAACAGCCAGGCCTAAACATGACCAGTGGCTTTGGTGCCGGTGTACAATTGCAAGGATTAAACCCCGACTATACCATTATATTAATAAATGGGGAACCATTAGTAGGAAGGACGGCTGGCGTATTAGACTTAAATAGAATTGCGCTAGGGAATATTAAGAAAATTGAAATAGTAAAAGGGCCTTCTTCAAGTTTATATGGAAGCGAGGCAATGGCAGGTGTGATTAATATTATTACGGAGTCCGCTGCCAATATACCTTTACAAGCTTCATTCAGATACGGGACTAATGAAACCATCGACGTAGGTATTAACAATGCCATATCCACTAAGTCATTTTTTTATCAAGGGTTTTACAATTATTTTACGACCAATGGTTATAGCATTCGCCCAAATAGTAATAGTCGTGTAACTACGCCCATTAGCAGGTATACATTGAATCAGCAGTTAAAGTATAATATTAATGATCATTCCAATATCGCTGTAGGCATAAGAGTTACCGACGAAAAAATTACGAATGATATTTCGGTAAGCAATGGGGGTGCCACTATCAATTCTCTTGGCAAAGAACACAATACTGATCAAAATATTAGTCTTAGTTTGAATCATCGTTTTTCCAATCAATTGAAAACAAGCTTTAGGACTTACTTTACCGAGTACAATGCCAAACAGGATTTAATAACCATTACCGGCGCACCCTATTATGATTTATTGAATCATGTATTTAAACGATTAGAGAACCAAACGGATTGGAATGTAAGCAAAGAAGTAAACTTAATAATGGGTGCGGGTGCCGTTTGGGAAGGCGTGAAAAGTAGTAGGTACGATAGTGAACAAATTAGAAGAACCAATACCATTCAATATGCATTTACACAAATGGAGTGGACTCCATGGAAAAAATTTATAATAAATGGCGGGATTCGATTTGATAAAAATGAAGCTTTTGCTTCTGCTTTTAGTCCTAAGTTTTCTGCGTTATATCAATTAAATGAAAAGCACAAATTAAAGTTAAGTATTGGCCAAGGTTTTAAAGCCCCCGATTTTAGACAAATATATTTGGACTTTACCAATGCCGCGGCAGGGGGCTATAGTGTATTTGGAACCGCACAAGCGCAACAAGTAATTGAAAATTTAATGCGCTTGGGACAAATTGGAACCTTGTATGATAGTTATTATCAATTAAAAACATTGAAGCCAGAATCCTCAACAGGAGTGCATCTCTCCTGGGAATACGAACCCACCCAAAACAGTTTTGTAAGTGTTCAATTGTTTCGCAATGATATTCAAAACCTAATACAAGTGCAACAAGTAGGCGCTTATATAACGGGGGCACAAATATTTAGCTATTTAAATATTGGTCGTGCATTTACGCAAGGCGTTGAATTAGAGGCCAAGCAAAAAATAAATAATCATTTTAACTTAAGTGCAGCTTATCAATATTTAACGACTGGAGACAAGGATCAAATTGCAACGATAAAAGCAGGAAAAGTATATACTAGAGACGCTAATGGGTACAGCCGATTATTATTACTAAGTGATTATGTTGGCCTTCCCAATAACAATACGCATAAGGCCCAGCTGAAATTAAATTATAGTGCAGGCAATGGACTATATGCCAATTTTAGAATGTTGTACAGAAGTAATTGGGCGGTGAATAATACCAATGGCAATGAAGTGTTTGACAAAGGAGACGAATTTGCACACGGTTATATTTCATTGCATACTTCAGTGGGCGCATCGTATAAAAATGGGTTTGCTTGGCAGACCGGTTGTGACAATATCACCAATTATATGGACCCTTTGCATTTACCCAATCTTCCTGGCAGAACATTTTTCACCACCATTAAATATCAAATTTTTAAAAAATAAAACACCATGAATAAACAATTAAAACAATTTGCGATCTACATCATTTTATCTGCTAGTATAGCAGCTTGTTCAAAATCTACTTCTACCGTTGTATTGCCTATTGCTGCCCTTAGTGTTAAAGATATACCTGCAGATACGGTGGTAGGACTAAGTGCACAGGGCGCACCCATTACAAATGGCAAGTATACTTTTTATAGTTTAGAAAAAAATGCAATCGTACCCAACACGGACAGTGCTTCTACAAAATGGGATATCGCCTTTATGGCCACCCGTATTATTATCAATGGAGGAACCAGTGGTGCAGGACAAGGCGGCGCCTTTGTATACACTGGTTTATTTGATGATTTAAAAATAATTCCTGCCGATTCTGTTTTTAAAACAGACAATGCTCCTACTTCTTATGCAATTACAGCGGGAAGTGGAAAGGGATGGTATACTTATGATGGTTTAAATAATTTAATTACTCCATTAGCTGGAAGAGTTTTAGTCATTAGAACCGCTTCTGGTAAATATGTAAAAATGGAAATTACTTCATATTATAAAGGGGGTGCAACCTTGCCAGCTTCTGCATCGGATATGGAAAAATTAACCAAGCAGCGTTATTATTCATTCCGTTTTGCTTATCAACCTAACGGCACAAAAATGTTCTAAATAGTTTCTTCCCCCCTACTAAAAAGGAACCCAATTGGGTCCCTTTTTTTATGCCCACTAGTTTATGATTTGGCTTTAAAGCTCCAAGTAATATTAAATTCAGCAACAATTTCATTTGCGCTGTTTTTGCCTACGGATTTACAAACTATTGTTTTACCTTCTCCTGTCGCAATTGCATCATGGATTGCATTTTGAATCATTTGCCCATCTTCACAAGTAAATAAAATCACGCCTGTTGCTTTTTTTAAAAAAGCAACCTCCATTTTCACCACCAGCATACTTACTTTAGGTGTTCGTTGATACACTTGGCTGAATGCCAACATCCCACTACACAATTCTGCAGCCATTGCTTCCACAGCAAAGTAAATTGACTTGAAAGGATTCATGCTAAACCAGGAGTAGCGAATACGAACCACACATGCGTTGGCGTCAAATTGTTGTATCCGTAAACCAGCAAAAAAGGCGGCGGGTAGTTTTGTAAATAAAAAGAACCGAAACTTGATTGGGTTAGTAATAATACGCTTGAAAGCATTGAATGAAGGGTTCATACTGGGCAAATTTTTATTCCTAAACTAAAGGTAAGTTTTCTATTTATGATTTGTATCATAATATTTCGTGAGAAACGTCATTATTTGTAAAAACAATAATTATTCACTTTACACTTGGAAATTTAACACTCACTATAAATGATTATGATATGAAAATTTTTAAAATTGTAATGCTGTTTAGTTTTATTGTACTATTCTTTATGTATTGTACTAAAACGGATCAAATAGTATCAGCTGTAACAAAAAATACTTCGGATTTATTAGCAATAAAAACCACATCGGCTCCAATTATTGATGGTGCGGTAGATGCAATTTGGGCGACCGCTTCAAAACTTGAATTGATCCCTACAGTACCTGATCCAGGAAATGGATTATTTACCGGATATATAGGGGAAAAATATCCTACTACACTTAGGGCAATGTATGATGACCAATACATCTATTTTTTAGCTGAATATGCGGATAAGGATCAAAGCCAAAAAGTGGCTCCTTGGTATTTTAATCCAAGTACTAAATTATGGGCAAAGGAAGGGAGTTCAAGAACATTTGATGCAAATGGCATGATGTCTAGAGAAGGATATGGAGAAGATAAAATTGCGATGCTGTGGAATATTGATAATTCTACACCCAAGTTTACCACGCAAACCTGTTATGCGAGTTGCCATGTTTTTACACCTTATAATGATTATACCACTGTAGGCACTTTAGTGAAAAGTGTTAAAACCGGTCTAGTAGATAGTTTAGTTACCTCGCCTACCTATAAGTCAAATGCAGCCAGCGGCAATCACTATACAAATGGGCCTAACGAAAAAATAGATATGTGGTGGATGCAACCTAGTAAAGGATTAAGCTATGGCAAAATGGATGATAATTATCAAGATTATGCAGGTGGACAAGCTATTACCAATTTAACCGGAGGAAATGCCAATGGTCGACACGTAGACGATGTGGTTGTAGCAAGTACTTCTACCACATGGCCTGCTGGCAAACCAACCTATTCTTCAGATCCTACACAAGGCTCTTTTGCTAATACACAAAATTTAAAGTTAGACGGAACGGGCCCAACAGTTGCAGTACCCATGTATATTATTCCTGGCTCAACGAGTAATTATATTGTTATGGCAGATACCGTATCAGGAGGCATTGCAAAAAAAGTGACTGCAGTAAGTTCAACAGGTATTCTAACCTATAATGGCGGTATACTTGACCCCAATACGGGCACTGATTATCAAAGGTTAGGCACCCAAGCGAATAGCACGATTGGCTCAAAATGTATACCCTCAGTAATTGCAACCCCATTAAAAAATGGCCGTGCAGATATTGATTGTGTAACCACTTATACAGGAACAGGATATATCGTAGAATATAAAAGAAAACTCAAAACGGGAGATGTTTTAAAACAAGATATTGACTTTTCAAGTTTACAAGATCAACCATTTGGATTTGCAGTTTGGGATAAATCAAATTACCAACATGCCATTCAGCCAAATTTGATGCTTAAGTTTCAAAAATAAATTTGTTTGAAAAACGATTAAACGAAAAAGTTATGTTAACGAAAAAAATAGCAATATTCTCCCGCTTCTTTGTGGTTGTGATGTTTGCTATTGCAGGATGTTCGAAAACTTCAACCATCGTGGTTAATCCAGGAAGCAGTATTACCGAAACTATGAGTTTTGAAAAAGATATTACTCCCATTTTTATGAACAGCTGTGCAATGAGTGGATGCCACTCCGCAGGATCAAAAGCGCCGGAATTAACGGCTGCCAATGCTTATAAATCTTTAACCGATGGCAATTATTTTAAAGCAAACGATCCTGACAATAGTGTCCTTATGATGTGGTTAACTGGCAAAAAAAGTCCAGTAATGCCTATTGGGAAAGGTCCTGATGAAACAATCAATGCTAAAGTGTATGCATGGATAAAGCAAGGAGCAAAAAACAATTAAATTAATTCAAATGAAAAAAATTATATCATATCCATCTTTGTTGAATTCATTGTCATATTTACTGTTAGCTATACTGGGCTTAATGGGAAGTAGTGAATTGATTGCACAAGATACGACAAGCACAAATGTGCAAGTTATTAAGAAGAAGTCTTTTGTGAAAAATACTTTCGATGGGAATTATATCATTGATAATCAAACAGTAATCATTCCTATGAAAGGTACTTTTGAATTTGATATTCAACATCGATTTGGCACTTTTGAAAATGGCTGGAAGGATTTAGGGGGCTTATTCGCAAATGCAAATATGTTATTAGGTTTTAGCTATGTACCATTCAATGATTTACAAATTGGAATTGGCGCAACAAATGATAGAATGCAAACGACGGGAACCCTTAAGTATGCATTGTTAAAGCAGACAAAAAATAATAACATGCCTTTGAGTGTGACTTTGTTTGGAAATGCTGTGATGGATACAAGAGCTAAAAATAGTTCCCTGCCAATTATTAATGTACAAGATAGGTTCAGTTATTTTTCTCAATTAATCATTGCAAGAAAGATAAATGAAAAAATTTCATTACAAGTGGCGCCTAGTTTTTCTTATTACAATAATGTTGAAGCTTTTTATACTGAAGCAAATTTAGTTCAGCCAAAAACGAATAATAGCCATCTCTCCATTAGTTTCGCTGGAAGATATAAATTGACTGATGGTATGTCGATGATTGCTAACTACGTACAGCCAATTACACAACATCCTATGAACAATCCCAACCCCAATATCGCTATAGGCTTAGATATGAAAACAAGTGGGCATGATTTTCAAATATTCCTAGGTAATTACGGGTATGTATTACCACAAACTAATAATGTGTTTAATCATAACGATTTTTCAAAAAGTCAGTTTTTAATTGGATTTAATATATCAAGGTTGTGGAATTTTTAATTACTCTTTAATTCTTTTCAAGTAGGCATTTAATAATCAAATTGTATAAATAAAATGAAAAAAGCATCTCTATTAACACTTATTGTTGTTTTTATAACTACAGCAAGTTTTACATTATTCCAAGCAAAGCCATGGAATGCTCCTGCCGATAAAGCAAAAGCAGCAAATGCTGTAAAATCAAGTGCAGCTTCAATTGCAGAAGGGAAAACATTGTGGACTACGCATTGTGCATCTTGTCACGGTAAAACTGGTTTAGGGGATGGTACAAAGGCGGCACAGCTAGAAACCACTCCACCCGATTTTACTAAATCGGCATTTCAAAGTCAAACAGACGGTTCTCTATTTTATAAAACATCCGAAGGCAGAGGCGATATGCCAGGATTTAAAAAGAAAATTGCAGATCAGGAAGACCTATGGAACTTGGTAAATTTTATGCGCAGTTTAAAAAAATAAACAAAATGAATGAGCCTCACTTGAAAGAGGCTTATTCATTTTTATAACATTAATCATCATGAATAGTAGAAGAAAACTTATTACCGGATTGGGTCTACTTGGCCTGTTTCCTATAGTAAAATTTGGGTTGCTGACAAAAAAGAAAAATTTAATTTCTTGTGCGCCTGAAATAAAAAATACAACTATGAAAATGCTAACACAGGATGGAAGACTAGTTGAGGTGGACATTTCTAAAATGAAAGGAACCAAAGAAAAAATATCAAATAAGCAATTACAAGATTGGGTGAAAAAAGATTTGTAATTAAAAATATATTTTAATGAAACCGAACGAAAATTCAAGAAGAGAATTTCTGGCAGCTACATTGCTTGCTGGTGCGGCATTAGCGGGATGTAGAACAAATCCGTTCACACCCGACGAAGTCACTGATATTAAGCCTTCTGGTAAAATGGTAAAACTATTGTCCGTAGATGGTGATATTATAGAAGTAGATGAAGCATTTCTAAAACCAGTGCCTGAACTTCCAGTAGTAACCAATTCAGAAGCGAGAGTTGGGATTCCTGGCAAAAAATTTGCAATGGTTATTGACTTGTCAAGATGTAAGAGTGTAAAAAAATGCCAAACAGCATGCAATCATATGCATCATATACATCCAGGTCAAAATTGGATAAAAATATATCCTATGCAGGATTCAGAGAAAACGGCTCCGTATTGGCAACCTACTACCTGTATGCATTGCGACGAACCTCCCTGTGTTAAAGTATGTCCTGTGGATGCGACTTTCAAACGAAAAGATGGGATCGTATTAATTGATAGTGATCGTTGTGTAGGATGTCGTTTCTGTATGGCGGCTTGTCCTTATTCTTCCCGCGTATTTAATTGGGAAGAACCTAAAATTGAAAAAGAAATTGCTGCACAACCCTACTCATGTGAAACCAGTGTCCCACAAAAAATAGGAACCGTTGGAAAATGTGATTTTTGTCCAGATATGATTAGACAAGGTAGTTTACCACACTGCGTTTCTGCATGTCCAAATGGTGTTTTCTTTTTTGGCGATATCCTGGAAGACAGTGTAACCAATGGTTCTGAAACTTTTCGTTTTAGTGAATTAATAAAGGATAAAGCTGGATATAGATTAATGGAAGACCTAGGCACGAAGCCAAGTGTATATTATTTACCTCCTGTAAACAGAAATTTTCCTTTTGAAAAAGAAGAGAAAAATGCATAAGCAATTTTTGATGAGCAAAGAAAATTTAAGCATCGTTCATTTAAATAATATAACGTGGAAAAAATAGCAGAAAATAAAATCATTGAAGACTTGATGCCACAGCAATTTGGTAAAAAAGGAATGATATGGGTAATAAGTTTATTAGTGGTTTGCGTCTTTGGATTTTATGCCTATTGCAGACAGCTTTACTATGGTCTAGAAGTAACCGCTTTGAGAGACTATGTTTCATGGGGAATTTATATTTCTAATTTTGTTTTTTTTGTGGCGATTAGTTTAGTAGGCTCTCTCATTACAGCAGTATTACGATTAACAAATGTTCATTGGAGTACTCCACTCACCAGGATTGCTGAAATTATTGCTGTTTCGGCCATTGCTTTCGCAAGTTTAATTATCATCGTTGATATGGGACGCCCCGATCGCTTTTATAATTTATTTATACATGGTAGACTACAATCACCTATTATTTGGGACGTGATTGTTATAAGTACTTACCTAGTGATAAGCTTATTATTATTGTATTTCCCCTTGTTGCCAGATTTAAAAATCATGATACAATACAAAGAAAGAAACGGAAAGTGGCTGCAAAAATTATATGTTTTTTTAGGTTCTTTTTGGAAAGATAAACCAGCACAATTTAAAATTACGACCAAAGCTATTCATATTTTATCAATTACTATAATACCCGTTGCGTTTGCCATACATACTGTAACATCTTGGTTATTTGCAACCACTTATCGCCCAGGATGGGATAGTACCAATTTTGGTGCTTATTTTATTTCCGGCGCGTTCTTAGTAGGTGCGGGTAGTGTGTTAATTGCGATGTACATTTTTAGAACGCAATACAAATTAGAAAAATACATTACTAGTGAGCATTTTAATAAAATGGGGAAAGTGGTTGTATTGTTAGCGTTAATTTATTTATATTTTAATATCAATGAATTCTTGGTTCCTGCATTTAAAATGAAAAAATCAGAAGAAGAGCATTTGATGGGGCTTTTCACGGGAGAATTTTCTTATATTTTTTGGTTTGCTATTTCCGCTTCCATGTTTCTCCCAATTTTAATATTAGTCTTTAAAAAAGGCAGAACGCCGAAATGGGCTTTTGTTGCGGGGATTTTAGTAGTGGTTGGATCTTGGTTTAAGCGATATTTAATTGTAACACCCACTTTATTACATCCTTTTTTACCCATGCACGATGTGCCTAAAAATTATATGCATTATTTTCCTAGCTGGGAAGAGTGGGCAATTGCAGGTGGCTCATTGGCAGGAGCATTATTAGTGATAACCTTTTTTGCAAGAATATTTCCCATCATTCCTATTCATGAAACGATAACCGAAACTGATACCCATGAAAAAGTATAATATCATTCAATTACTAATAGTTGCAGTGTTGTTAATGCCATCTATGTTAATGGCACAGGACGTTGATAAAAACAATTTAGTTTTAACACTTAAGTATTTTAATGACAATAATAAATCACATCACTTATTGGTCCAAGCGAAATCAAAAATTGATGGAAAGTTTCAACAAATTGCTGATATGCCTGTTCGCTTTTATATTGGATTGGAACCTATGGTTGAAAATTTATTAGGGAAAGGGGTAACCAATGATAAAGGAGAAGCATTGCTGGTAATCCCTCCACAAGCACAAGCTGAGTGGTTGAAGTCACCCATTCAAAATTTCATTGTTCTTTCAGATGGTAATGCAAAATTTGAGGAAGGACGAGGAGATTTAACAATTACAAAAGCAAAATTAAAGATAGATACGGTAGAAGGCAAGATCATTACTGCATCTATAATAGCATTAATAGATACGGTTTGGACCCCAGTTGCAAGTGTAGATTTTGTAGTAGGCGTTAAACGTTTAGGCGGCTTATTAAATGTGAATGAAACACAAACATACACTTCGGATTCTACCGGAATGATTTCAGCCGAATATAAAAGAGATAGTTTGCCTGGAGATCAAAAGGGTAATCTTGTATTGGTGGCAAGTGTAATAGACAATGAGCTTTATGGTAATTTAACTACAGAAATAGAAGTGCCTTGGGGATCGAAGTCTGTTTATACCACTAATTTTGATCATCGTACTTTATTTGCGCGCAGAGGGCATTCGCCTATTTGGTTAGAGATGTTGGCTTATACTATTGTATTAGCAGTTTGGTCGGTGATTATATATTTAGTATTTCAAATTAATAAAATAAAAAAGTTGGGGATAGAATAGAAATGTGAGGTTGATGTTTTGATGAAGAAAAGGCGCTCTCATGAGTGCCTTTTCTATTTTTTAGGCGCTATTTATAGCAGATAACCCTTAAATTTAGGAACTAAACAAAAGTAAAATGACTCAAGGACTTCAAACTTATGATTACCTCGTATTTGTATTGTATTTTATGATCATTGCCAGTTATGGTTTTTGGATTTATCAACGCAAGAAAGTAGCGACTGTTAATTCCACAGACTTTTTTTTAGCGGAAGGTCAATTAACCTGGTGGGCCATTGGCGCTTCCTTAATTGCCTCCAATATTTCTGCTGAACAATTTATTGGTATGAGTGGAAATGGATTTAGACTGGGTTTAGCCATTTCTGCCTATGAATGGTTAGCAGCCGTTTCGCTTGTAGTAGTGGGTATATTTTTTATGCCGGTGTATTTAAAGAATAAAATTTACACCATGCCTCAGTTTTTAAAAACAAGGTACAATGAAACCGTGGCTATGATGATGGCTATATTTTGGTTATTTCTATACATTTTTGTGAACCTAACCTCCATTTTATATTTAGGATCTATCGCTATTAATAATCTTACTGGTGGGGCACATTTTCATTTAATTATGATTGGGCTAGCATTATTTGCATTGTTTATTACACTTGGTGGGATGAAAGTAATAGGATACACCGATGTGATACAAGTGCTTGTATTAACTATTGGTGGTCTCATTACTACCTATATTGCATTAACAGTGGTGGGTGAAAAATTTGGGCTAGGTAAAAATGCAATCGCAGGATTGAATCATTTAATAAAAGTAGCCCCCGATCATTTCAAAATGATTTTTGATAAACCTGGTGTAGGCGCTACTCAAAAACAAATAGATGATTACTCATCACTTCCTGGACTCGCTATGATGGCTGCAGGCATGTGGGTAGCAAATTTAAATTATTGGGGATGTAATCAATATATCACTCAAAGGGCACTAGGAGCCGATTTAAAAACAGCAAGGTCCGGTATCTTTTTTGCTGCGTTTTTAAAATTATTTATGCCTTTATTGGTGGTGATTCCAGGAATCGCAGCCTATGTTTTATTTAATAATGGTGAATTGCAAAGTCAAATGATTGTGAAAGGTGAACTTATCCAAGACAATGCCTATTCTTCGGTTATTGGCTTTTTACCAATTGGCTTAAAAGGCTTATCCATGGCTGCTTTAACGGCAGCTATCGTTGCCTCATTAGCAGGTAAAGCCAATAGCATTTCCACTATTTATTCTTTGGATATTTATAAAAAATATGTGAATAAGGAAGCTTCTGATATTAAAACGGTTGCTACAGGACGCATTATGATTATCGTTTCCTTAATTATTGCTATTATTATTAACTGGAATGATACTTTGGGCATTGGGGGAAAAGGTGGATTTGAATTTATCCAAAAATACACTGGGTATATTTCACCTGCTATTTTCCCTGTTTTCTTATTGGGTTTCTTTTGGAAAAAAACTACTTCAAAAGCAGCCATTGCTGGTATTATTTTAGGATTAATGTTGGCTATCTTATTTGACAAGTTTTTGCCAACTATGTTTGGCAATGAAACTTTTTTATATACTGCATTGCCAAACGGACATGGAGGTTTTGAAATTCCTTATTTAATTCAAATGGGCTGGGTGTTTTTATTTACTTGTATCATTATGGTGGTAGTAAGTTTAGTAGACGTAAAAGGTCAAACACATGCCAACGATTTACAAGAAGACGCAACAAAATATACATTAACCAATGCACATATTGCCATGATCGTAACCATACTCATTGTTGTGGCAGGTTTATACATTCGTTTTTGGTAAAAATTTATATATGAAAAAAAGAACCTTCATAGTCGTGGTATTTGCAATGACAATATTGCAAGTGAATGCGCAAAAAATTGCATCTAAAAAAGCAACGGACAATCCAATAGTCACTACTTTAATTACGAATGTGAAAATTATGGATGGCTCCGGTAAGCCAGCAATAAAAGGATCGGTAAGAATCAAAGGAGATGTGATTGTTGAGGTTGGTAATTTAAGCGCCCAATCCAATGATCAAATGATTGATGGAAAAGGATTGGTATTGGCGCCTGGATTTATTGACGCGCATAGTCATCACTTTGGTGATTTGCAAAAAAAATCAGCAGGCTTGTCCACCGCCAATCAAGGCATAACGACCGTTGTCATTGGGCAGGATGGCGGCAGCTATCCAATGGATTCTTTGGAAAAAGACATGAAAGAGATACCTGTCGTGGCCAACGTGGCTAGTTATACAGGACATTCTACTTTGAGAGAAGAAGTGATGGGAGAAAATAATGTATTAAGAAAAGCGACGCAGGCAGAAGTGGATAAAATGAAAATTATTTTGTCGAGTGAATTATCCAAAGGTTCTTTGGGTATATCCACCGGGCTAGAATATGAGCAAGCATTTTATTCAAGTAGAGACGAAGTACTTCAGTTGGCACAAACTGCAGCCAATGCCAATACTAGATATATAAGTCATATAAGAAGCGAGGATGTTACCATGACGGATGCATTGGATGAAATTATTCAAATAGGTAAAATCACCAAAATGCCGGTGCAAATTTCACATATCAAATTGTCAAAAAAATCAGATTGGAATACAGCCTCCAAAATTTTAGAACAATTAGAAAAAGCAAGAGCCGAGGGTGTTCAAATTACCGCAGATGTGTATCCGTATACATTTTGGAATTCTACATTGCGTGTTTTATTTCCTGCGCGCGATTACACCAATATGGAAAGCGCTCAATTTGCAGTGGCACAATTATTTGACCCCACCGCTTCCTATATTGTTCAATATGCACCGCAACCAAGTTATGTAGGAAAAACTTTGTCGGCTATTGCAGTAGAGCGTAAAGAATCTGAAGCACAAACTTTAATTAATTTGGTAGCCATGGCTGCTGAGTTCAAAGAAAAGAATCCAGGATACAATGGGAGTATTGAAGCCATTGCTGCAAAATCTATGAGTGAAGCAGACGTTGCCAATTTTATGAAATGGCCGTTTACCGTGATCTGCTCCGATGGCAATGGTGGCGGACATCCTAGAGGGTATGGTTCATTCACTCGAGTCCTTGGAAAATATGTAAGAGCAGACAAAATAATGACTTTAGAAACAGCCATACATAAAATGACTGCACAAACCGCAAGTTATTTAGGTATAAAAGACAGAGGCCTTATCGCTGCAGGCAAAAAGGCGGACTTAGTTTTGTTTAATCCCGAAACAGTAATTGATCATGCAGTAATTGGCAATAGCAATGCATTGTCTACTGGCATAGAAATGGTTTGGGTAAATGGACAGCTTATTTATGAGGGTCAAAAATCAACTGGTTTAAAGCCAGGCGTACTCATTAAAAGATAAAAAGGAAATGGATAATTTGAACAACAATGCGATTGTACTTACCAATGGACTATTAACCTCTTCGGATGCAAAAACAGCACATGGACTGATTAGAGGTACCGAACGTTTTAATATTATAGGTATTGTAGACTGCGCTGCAACAGCCGGTAAGGATGCGGGTGAATTATTAGATGGTAAGCACAGAGATATTCCAGTTTTTGAAAACTTTGAAAATGCAATCATGCAAGTTAACCATGTTCATTACTTAGTAATTGGTGTGGCAACAGTAGGCGGAAAGTTGCCGGGCAATATGCTAGATGTAGTGGTTAAAGCGATTGATGCTGGTATTTCCATTGTAAACGGTTTACACGAATATTTAAATGAAAAGCCAGATATAGTAGCGTTGGCTAAATCAAAAGGGGTGGATTTAATAGATGTTCGAAAGCCTAAGCAAAGAGAAGATTTACATTTTTGGACTGGCGAGATTTATAAAGTCACTGCTCCTATTATAGCAGTGATTGGAATGGATTGTGCGATGGGCAAAAGAACAACTGCAAGAATGTTAACACAGGCCTGCAAAGCCAATGGCTTAAAGGGCCAAATGATTTATACTGGACAAACAGGTTGGTTGCAAGGGGGTAAATATGGTTTTGTATTTGACTCTACTTTAAATGATTTTGTATCCGGTGAATTAGAAAATGCAATTGTGCGTTGTTGGAAAGAAACAAGCGCAGATTTTATTTTTCTAGAAGGGCAATCCTCATTAAGAAATCCAAGTGGACCCTGTGGCATTGAATTATTAATCTCTGGTAATGCTAAACAGGTTGTTTTATTATTTGCACCTAAAAGAAAATATTTTGATAATGACGAGCATTGGGGTGCTATCCCTTCCGTTGAATCTGAAATTGAGATTATTGAAAAATTAGGATCAAAAGTAATTGCATTAGCAGTGAATACGGAGGACTGCACTATAGAAGAAGCGTTTTTATATCAGAAAGAGTATGAACAAAAATTAAAAATTCCCGTTCTGCTTCCCATACAAGAAGGGGTAGATAAATTAATACCCACCCTAAAAGGTTTAATCAGATAAAGCTTGAAATAAACTAGCAGGTAAAAAATAAATTATGAAAATTGTTGCAGTAAGATCTTATCTAAAAAATATGGCTTTAACAAAGCCCTATACCATTGCGTATAATACATTTTCGGATGTAAGCTTGGCTTTTTTAGAAGTGGAGCTGGAAAACGGGATCATCGGCTATGGTTCGGGAAGTCCAGCCGAAGAAGTAGTGGGGGAGACTACCCAACAAACTGCTATCAATTTAAAAACAGATTTTGTACAAAATTTTATAGGAAAAGACATTCGTCATTTTCAGCAAATCATTTTTGAAACTATTTTGCAATTCCCACATTTGCCTGGAACACAAGCGGCTATTGACATTGCACTACATGATGCTTTTGGTAAATTCATTGGCATATCGGTCACTGAATTTTATGGACAAAAAATAAAGGCATTACCTACTTCAGTAACCATTGGTATTAAAAACGTGGAAGAGACATTGATTGAGGCACAGGGCTATAAAGAACTTGGTTTTAAAATTTTAAAAGTAAAGACTGGATTAGATGTGACAGAGGATATTGAAAGAGTAGTAAAACTAAAAGAACAATTTGGTAGTTATTTTAAAATTAGAGTGGACGCCAATCAAGGATATACCATCCTCGATTTAAAACAATTTATTCAAGCGACTAAGGGTAAGGACTTAGAGTTAATTGAGCAACCTATGTCAGTGGGTGCCGAAAAGGATTTGTTGACTTTAAGTTGGACGGAAAGAAAATTATTAGCTGCCGATGAGTCCTTAAAAAATCCTCAAGCGGCACTTATGCTCGCTTCCAATGAAAAGCCTTTTGGAATTTATAATATTAAATTAATGAAATGTGGCGGCTTGGTAGGTGCTTTAGGCATTGCTAATATTGCTTATAATGCGGGTATTGATTTATTCTGGGGTTGTAATGATGAAAGTATTATTAGTATTACTGCTGCCTTGCATGTTGCCTATGCTTGCCCCAATACAAAATATATAGACTTGGATGGAAGCTTTGATTTAGCAGAAGATTTGGTGAAAGGAGGATTTGAAATAGTTGAAGGAGAAATGCAAATTAATCATGCGCCAGGTTTTGGGTTTACAATGTTATAATACATTAAGACCTTCTCAAATAGAAGTTAACAACTATATTGTTCCATCATGAATACCTTACAAACACTTAAACCTAAATTAGGATTGCGCGCTGCTACATTTTTAGTAGTAAGTGTGATTATAGGGTCGGGTGTTTTTAAAAAAATTGCGCCTATGGCGGAGGAATTAGGGAGTCCATGGTTAATTATTTTGTGTTGGGTACTGGCAGGTTTTATTAGTTTGGCTGGTGCTTTGTCCACAGCTGAAATGGCCAGCATGTTTCCTAATTCGGGCGGAGAGTATTTTTATTTTCAGAAAGTATATGGACGTTTTTTTTCCTTTTTATATGGATGGGCAAGCTTTACTGTTATAAAGACTGCCGCCATTTCTGCACTCGCATATATTTTTGCTGAGTCGCTGAATAGCTTGTTCCCTTTACCTGTCTCAGGTTCCAATCAAATGTTTTTAGGCATTGCCCTTTTTCAAAATCATTCTATTAAAATATTGGCTTCAGGCTTAATCATTTTATTAACCTTATTAAATTACAGAGGTGTCCAATTTGCCGAAAAATTAAGTAGCCTACTCACCTATCTAATGTTAATTGGGATTACTGTTTTCATTGTAGTAGGGTTTACATCGGGTAAAGGTAACTATCAGCACATTACGCATAACAGTAACCTTGTTAATCATCTTGCTCCAGAAGGCTGGAATTTGATCAAAGCATTGTTTGTGGCGAGTTTAGGTGCTTTTTGGGGTTACGAGGGCTGGAATAATATTGCTTATATTGGTGAAGAGGTGAAAAACCCAAAAAGAAATTTACCCTTGGCATTAGGGGTGGGTACTATTATTGTGATTGTTACCTATGTATTGTTAAATGTTTTATTTGTGTATGTATTACCTATCGATTTTTTTATCGAATTAAATGCAAATAGCAATAAAATTGCTGCAGTAGAAGTTGCGGGTCAAATAAGCGGATCCATTGGTATGACTTTAGTTGCAAGTTTAATAGTGGTAACTACTTTAAACTCATGCAACAGTAGTATACTCATGTCGGCGCGAATAATGTATGCTATGGCTAGAGATAAAATGTTTTTTAGTAAAGCGGCTTCGGTGCATCCTAAATACAATACACCAGATATAGCACTTTTCATACAAGCTTTTTGGGCAATCATGTTGGTATTTTCAGGCACTTTTGATCAGTTAACAGATATGTTGGTGTTTGCCTCTTTCTTGTTTTATGGAAGCACTGCGTTGGGAGTTATTATATTAAGAATTAAACATCCTGAAATTGAAAGAAAATATAAAGTAATTGGTTACCCGTTTGTGCCTGCCATTTTTTGCTTGTTTTGCATCAGCTTATTTATTAGCACTATTATTAATCAGCCCTATTCTGCTATCTGGGGGTTAAGTTTAATAGCCACCGGGGTTCCCGTATATTATTGGCTAAACAAAAAGGCCATTTAACCATGCTAATCACTAATTATGTAAAAGGATAGTAGGAGATTCTTCCCATAGCATCATTGCATTAATTAGTTTCACCGTATTATATTTTGGGAGGTCTTTAATTTGTATAAGGGCTTCTTTAATGATACCTGCTGCTATTAGGCTAGCTCTCCTGGTTCCAAGCAAAAGTGGCTGCGAAGGTGTGATCCAATTTTGTCCATCAAAAAAAACCAAATTGGCATAACTCGCATCTTTCACAATACCATTTTTAGTAAAAATTACATCATCGTTTCCCGACTTTAATAGTATATTATTTATCCATTCCCTATTTGAGTATTTGTGTACATAATCATTATCTCCAATATCATGCACTGAAATAGTATTTATTTTTCTTACTAAATAAGGCTCAAAATTTATATGAAAATTGCCGGCTAAATTATACTGAATCTTACATTTGTAAATTTGATTGTCGTTATTTGGTAATTTAATATGAGCATTTAAACAATCAGCTAAATTAAAAGCGGTAGTCCCTCCTAAATCTAAAATTGCTCTATCAACCCTTTGTTGGTGAAGGTTAAGGTGCTCGGCAACCCCGTTTTTATATCGTATGGATTCAAAAAGAGGGAGCATAAATTTTATTAATCATTTCTTGATATTCCATTTCAGCATTACTTTGAGCGGTAATCCCGCCCCCGCTTTTATAAACAAAGTCTGCTTGCAAATATCTAATTAATACACAACTATCTAAATTGGTTCCATCAAAATATCCGGCTATGCCTGTATAGTACCCTCTAGCCTGCTTTTCGGCTTCAAATATAATTTCTTTTGTTTTTTGCTTAGGTGCACCTGAAACAGAACCCGCTGGAAGCAATTTGAAAATGAGGTCTCCAATACTATTTGCATAGTCGGAAGGAAGGATACCCGAAATCTCGGAGCTTACCTGACCAATGAAGCCATTTTGAGTTTTTATTTCCTCATAATATCTGTATTTATTAACACGTACTTTTTCCGATACACTACTTAGGTCATTTCTTATTAAATCTACTATTGTAGCATGTTCCGCAATTTCTTTCTGGTCACTCAACAAAATATTTTTAGCGCCAGGTAGGTTTGCGTCAATGGTTCCTTTCATAGGATAAGAAAAAATAATTCCATCTTTTATCTGAATAAAACTTTCTGGAGAAAAAGAAACGAATTCATTTTTTAAATAACAGGTATACTTGGATGTTGAATGATACGCAATATCTTCAATACTTAAGGCACAATCAATTTTTGTTGTTGCTGTTAGGTTTACCAAAAAACTATTCCCGTATTCCATCTCATTCATAACATAATTAAACATTTTTTCATACTGCTTAAAAGACATTGGGCGTTTATTTGAAATTGGGTTCCTATTAAGTGTTAATGGCAATAACTCCCTTTTTTCAAAATTGCTAAATCCTTGAAAATTAAATTTAAATTCTTCTATGGGATCTAATAGACTCCAACATTTTGGATGCTGGCATTCAAAATCAATCAAAAAAACGAAAGGCGTTTTGGATCTGCCCCATTTGTTTAATTTTTCCTGAATTGTCAATGTCATGGGTTCTTTTGTTAATTACAATTAATTAAAAATGATTAATTTACCTTGTTCCGGATAAATAAATGAAAGTCCCATTTTATTTTCTGCTGAAATTTGTTGGCGAATATTTTCTTCGCAATTATTACATGGTTTAATATGTGTTACTGCAATTTGCACATTTTTTAAAGCGCCGCCAGAAAGCGTATTCAATTTATTTAATTCTAACATTAATAATTTGGGTGTTAAATGACCAAATAGTCCTTTATCCGGGATGCTATTATCAAAAGAGACTTCAATAAAAATACTTTTTAATTGTTTGCTTGCAACCAAAGGTGCCACTACTTTCCATAAAGTAGAAAGTTTGTCTGATTGCTCAACGGTGTCGGCACCCGTGTCTCCTAGATAGAGTAAATAGTCTTTATGATTACGTACTAAGAAGGCACTGCTTTCGTAAGGTTTAACATGGCTTAATGAGAATGTGGTTACATTTAAATTTGTATTGGGGATACTCAATTCTTTTTTGTCTTCCAGCCTTTGATAGTTGTATTTGTTTAAAATTGGCTTACCCCCTTCACTAGCGAAATTGGCCCAGCTATTCCAAGTAAAATAATAGTTTTTTAAAACATCAATAACGGAGGGCAATGCATAAATTGGTTTTGCAATATCATTCGGTGAATTTATTATGAGTCCCGCCAAATGATCTAAGTGGCCGTGTGAAATAAAGTAGGCTTTAATATGTTTTTTTTGAATTTCTTCGGCACTAGTTGCTCCAAATAATTGATTTATCGCGACTTTTTGTAAACCCGCATTAATGGTGCCGGCATCCAAACAAATAAAATTATTATTCCCCCCAGCAGACACTAGATAAGCCGACAAGTTGGACTCGTCCAATCCCCCTTTAACACCTAATGGGATGACCCTGAAGCCATCGCTCATTGGCATGTTTTGGGCATTCCCCACAATAAAAATGAGGCAAAATACCGCTGTAAAAATAGTTTTGAATTTCATTTAAAATATTAATATATAGTAAAAATAATTTATTTATCTTTAATATAACATATGAGAATACTATTTACAATATTACTATTAGTTTCCTTAAGTATGAAAAGTCATGCTCAAGAGGTAGACAATACAAGCAAATTTATATTTGTAGGCTATCCCGAACGTATCCAAACATTAGACAGTCTTATAAACGCATCTAATTTCTTTGCTTTAAATAAAGTGGATTATCAAGAGGCTTTTCAAAAAGCAATTAACGCAGGAGCACAATCGGATTCATTAATCCAAAAGCTGGCAACACGTTTTTTTAATGATTTGGCATATGGTAATCGCATCCCTAAATTACAATATGAGGGAACGAAATTTAATTTGAATACATATGATGTGCCTGCTTTGGTAAATAGTTATACTACTCAAAATACCTTAGCTACTTTACCAACTTATTTTCTTAGTAATTCTATAGAGGTTACCACTATTTTAGATTCCCTCCATTACTATCAGGATTCCGCACATTTAAATAAGGATAAAGTTGCTTTGTTGGTAAAAGCAGCGAATGAATTTAGATGGTTAAGTGCTATTAAGCGAAACAACCGTATTATTTTAGTAAACATACCTAATGCGCAATTAAATGCATACGACAGCAATAAATTAGTGATGTCAATGCGTGTAGTGGTAGGCAAGTCCTGGAGTCAAACGACTACTTTATCTTCTCTAGTTAAGCGAATAGTATTAAATCCCTATTGGCATGTACCCGGAAGTATTATTAAAAATGAAATGATACCTAAATTCAAAAATGATAAAGCATATTTTTCTAAACATAATTATACAGTCATTGATGGCGCGGGTAAGGCGGTTGACTTAAGTACTGTTGATGCCAGTGGTTATTCGGAAAGTAATTTCCCTTTTTCAATTAGACAAGGAACAGGATCCAGTAATTCATTGGGCTTGTTAAAAATTGAATTCGATAGTCCTTCTGCAATTTATTTGCATGATTCTCCACAAAAAAGTTTGTTTAAAAATGCAAGTAGATTTAATAGTCACGGTTGTGTTAGATTAGAAAAACCAGTGGATGTTGGTAAGTGGCTGTTACAAGACGATACTAAAGAAATTGACAAATTTGATTTTAAAAATCCAGGTAAATATTCTAAACCACAATATGTCAAAGTTAATATTCCTACACAGGTTATTATCTGGTATACTTTGGTAGATTTTGATAACGAAGGTGTTTTGAAATTTTACAAAAACATTTACAATAAAAAGTAATTTATATTTTACTTGTCAAGTGCCGTTAATATTTCACTACTGTTAATGCCTAACGCAATGGCAATTTTGTGTATTTGGAAAAGACTAGTATTTATTTTTCCTAATTCAATTCGGCTAAGTTGCGTGTAATCCATATCTGCCTTGAACGCCAAATTTTCTAATGTAAGTTGTTTGTCAATTCTTAATTTACTTACTCTTTCGCCAATTAGCTTTACCACTGTATCCTTGTTGTGAGACATGATGCAATTTGGAATATTATCTTCGCCTATTCAATGGCAAATATGCCATCATTTTTTCATGGAACGAATGCCATGTACTTAGCAATTAAAAAAGCAGAAGAGAAGAGGTGCTTCAACCTAAAAGAGGAAATTCTCTGGAGTAGTTTTAAATCCCTATCAAGGTAGTCTATTTATTAAATAGATGCTACAATTGGTTTAACCATCATAACATATATCTAAAGTTTTATATACCTCTATCTGGCTTAATGGCAATATTGCAGAAGCCACTGATTTTTAGATTACTAAAACTACCAAGGTAGTTTTTCAATCTTGAACACGTTCCCAAACTAATGAGAAACTAGTATCTTCTCTTGGACTTAATGTTAGCGTTTTTTTATCTGCACTTAATTTATAATCTCTAATCCAAATAGGCGGAATTGAATCATTTGTAAAAGGCAATAAAGAATAAAAATCTCTATAATGCTTTACATAGGATTCTTTTTCGTTCACTTCATACTTCCCACTATAGCCGGAAGCAGCACTGTCTTTATGATTGAGTATTACGCTCATTTGACCATCCACACTATATATTATAACCCCCTTATGGAATAAGTTTTGACCCTTTGTGGTTAAGTGCCAGGTGCCTACTAAATCGTTATTGAGTTCCTTCCCAACAGCTTTAGGTTTGGTATTACAACCAATGGCAGCAATGATGAGTATCAGGAGCATTCGCTTTTGCATATACTATGTTTTAAGTGGCAATTTTGCCGGTTAGAACAAACTTAGCCGCTTAAAGAGCCGCATCATTTATTTAGCAAGCTTAAAATGTTCCCTTTTTCCGTTTTGGAACAAATAGGGTATTCAATATTTTAAAAATATTTTTATTAAATTGAGTAATGCTAAAAATGTCATTATGAATACAAATCAATTTACAAACGCTCAAATTGAACAATACAATAAGGATGGGTACATCATTATCAAAAACTTTTGTAGCAAAGAAGAGGTAGCAAAAATGTATGGCATTGCCGTTCAGGATGACGCTATGGCAAAGAATGCTTTAGATTTAAATGATCAAACAGGTAAAAAGACCAAGCTTTCCTTATGGTTTACACCCGGTAATGATATTTTTGGTTATTTAACCAGGAGTGAGCGAATGGTGAATAGAGTAGCACAAGTATTAGATAGCGAAGCGCCGGTATGTCATTTTCATTCCAAGCTCATGCAAAAAGAACCCAAAGTAGGGGGCGCATGGGAATGGCACCAGGATTATGGTTATTGGTATAAAAACCAATTTATGTTTCCAGATCAATTGGTGAGTGTAATGGTTGCATTAACGGTTGCGAATAAAGAAAACGGTTGTATTCAAGTAATTAAGGGTTCTCATAAATTAGGAAGAGTCAATCATGGTTTTGCTGGTGAACAAGTTGGTGCAGATATGACCATGGTGGAAAATGCACTAAAAACAATGGAGTTGGTGTATGTTGAAATTGAGCCCGGCGATGCACTATTTTTTCATAGCAATATCTTACACCGTTCAGCTTCGAACAATTCCGATTATCCAAGATGGTCTATTATATCTTGTTACAGTGCGCAAAGTAATATAGCGTACAATGAAACCTCAACTGCTTGGCAACAACCTATTTCGGTAGTACCTGATACTGCCATCCTGCAATGGGAACCAGAAAGTTTAGGCAATGCCGATTTCTTAAAGAAAGAAAACGATCCAGCATTAAAAGATACCGGTTGGGAAAAATAACTACAACGTCCCCCATGCTTTAAATTTAGGGTGCTCATGAATTAATTTTTGTTCCTAAATCCCATTTAGGAACAACTTTATAGGCTTTTGGGTATATGAAATTGAAAATTGACAGTATTTTACAACCCAATATCAAAAATCATATTTAATGAAAAAACTTTTATTTACTGCCTTAGTGGCAACAAGTTTAGTTGCTTGTGAAAGCAAAACAGCAACCGAAACAAAACCAGCATTTAACTCAGAAGCTGCAAAAAAAGAAATAGCTGCGGCAAATTTGGCCTTTGAGACGGCTGTAAGCAAGATGGATTCAGTTGGGATTAGCAACCTTTACGCAACAGATGCTAAATGGATGAATCCAAATGCGCCCTCTGTTGAAGGTAGATCAGCATTAGTAAGCTCTGTTGGAGCTATAGTAAGAGCGGGCATCGGTTCTGCTAAGTTAACTACAACAGAAGTTTGGGGTGATGAAAACTTTGTAACTGAGGAAGGCGTTTATTTGCTAAATGCAAAGGATGGTAGTCAAATAGACAAGGGCAAATATTTAGTACTTTGGAAAAGAGTAGATGGAAAATTAATGTTCTATAGAGATATTTTTAATTCAGATTTACCTCCGGCTAAGTAGTACGTTAGGTTTAAAATTATGACAATGGGCTTCTAGCAATAGAAGCCCATTTATATTTATGTAAATGTAAAGTATTTCAATCGGATAGCTAATACATCATAACAGTATCTTTAATTTGACCAGATTCTATAGTTACTTTGTATAGGAAACCATATTCATTATCACTTAGGTTTTGATACTTATTCGTTTTTATTAAAGCATTCACTAATGGAGGAATTGTATTAGAATGTCCAACAATGAGCAAGGTTTTTCCCAGGTAGGGCATTTGTTGAATAGCGTCAGAAAAGACAGTTCCTTTATTGATTTCGTAAAATTGAATTTCCTTTCCAATTTTATTAGCCAATGGTGCTGCTGTGGATTGTGTACGTATGTATTTTGTAGAAAAAATATAATCAATATGTTCTTTTTCAAGCAAGTTTGCTAATCGGGCGGACCTTTGTATGCCTTTCTCACTTAGTGGAGGGTTGGCTTGCATCATTGTTGCGCCAGCAACACTGGTATCTTTTTCGGCATGCCTTACTAAATAATAAATAGTTTGTTGTGCATTTAGTTCACATATCCCAAACATTAAAATTGAAACAACGATTAGTATTTTTCTCATTTATTCTGTTTAACTAATTTTTCAATAATTTATTTATTATTCATTTCTGAAACTACTTACTAACCTGCTGGCTATACATTTGGACACACTTAATTAAGTCATCTTCTTTTTTAATCTTTAATTTATTGGAAAGGATGATTTTATTTAAGCCTGCAGCTTCTTCTTTAAAAATGGATCCCACCTCGTCCGTATTTTTAGGGGCAATTTGTAACCCTACTTTTTTACTGTAAACAAATAATTTTGGAAATTTTTCAATAGTTCTCAGCATGGTGGCGCTACTATATGGCTTAGCTTCTGTTACTTGAATAAAAAAATATTTTAAGACACTAATTTCTCCCTTGCTTAATACTTGATAAATAGTTTTACCATTTTGTTTTTCGAAATTTGGGTAACCAAATTCAAATAAATAATTGGTTCCATTTCTTTTAACCAAAACTGATTGAATGGAAGGCAGTATGGCTAATTCTTTACCATCATCCGCCTTGAAAATAACTTCGTTGCTTAAAAGGTTAATTTTTACTTGAACATTCTCATAACGTTGACCGCTTGTTAAAGTAATGTCTGCAGGAAAAAAATCGCTATCAAAAAAAGGCGTACCATAGTTTTCCATATCAAGACCCATGTTCACTGTTTTCCCGTTTCCATCGGTCATCATGATCATAGACTGGCCAATATCTTTTAAACTAAAATTATTTAATGTTTGCGCTTCTAATTTACCCAAACAGAAAAAGCATAAAATAAATGATAAAATTTTCATAGGAGGGGTTTATAAATTTAAAAAATAATGCTGCAATAAAAAAGTGGCGACACCTACAATAAATCCGATTAAGGCAATCCAACTTATCTTTTTAAGATACCAGAAAAAATCAATCTTTTCCATTCCCATTACCGCTACACCTGCTGCAGAGCCTATGATTAAGCAAGATCCGCCTGTGCCTGCTGTGAATGCCAGTAATTCCCAAAAATAATGATCTTGAGGATAATCATTTAAACTATACATATTTTGTAGGGCAGCCACTAATGGGACATT
>CANJPH010000005.1 GCA_947476145.1 Bacteroidota bacterium
CTAAATCGAAAGATACGGTGAAGGCATAGTCCAGACTACAAACCGGAGTAGGGTGGTGAAAACCATAGTAGTAAGAAAATCCTGTGGGCCGCAACGCCCGTGCGGGTTCGATTCCCGCCTGGGGCACAAAGCCTCTCACGAATGTGAGAGGCTTTTTTTATGCGAAACAACTTCGAAAGCTCGCTTTCGTAAGTTGGGGCGCATAAAAAAAGCCAATTAAAATGCAAAGCATTTTAATTGAAAGGCTTTGGGTAAGACCCGATATCGAGGAAGACGTTTTGAGCAGAGCGAGAAACGGCAGTCCCTAAGTATTAATTGAAAGGCTTTGGGTAAGACCCGATATCGAGGAAGACGTTTTGAGCAGAGCGAGAAACGGCAGTCCCCGATATCGAGGAAGACGGCGAATAAGAAGACGCGAATGAGCGTCTGATGGAAGCCGGCAGTCCCGTTTCTCTCCGTATCTTAGCACCAATTATTTTTCTTTAATAAATCACTATGAACCAAGCCCTTGCATCACAACGTTTTTTAGAGTTAGTAGAAATCATGGACACCCTTCGTGAAAAATGCCCATGGGATCAAAAGCAAACCATACATAGTTTAAGAAGCAATACTATCGAAGAATTATATGAGCTGGTAGATTCTATTGTGGAGGAGGATTGGGATGGGATTAAAGAGGAGTTGGGTGATATTATGTTGCACGTTTTATTTTATGCAAAAATTGGTAATGAAAAAGGCAAGTTCACTTTAGACGAAGTAATGGATGGGATTGCGAAAAAATTAATTCATAGGCATCCACATATTTATGGAGATGTAAAAGTGAATAATGATGAGGATGTTAAAAGAAATTGGGAACAATTAAAATTACAAGAAGGCAAAGGGAATAAAACCATTTTAAGTGGCGTACCCAATAGTTTACCAGCTATGGTAAAAGCTTTAAGAATACAAGAAAAAGTAAAGCATGTAGGGTTTGAATGGGAAAATAAAGAGCAGGTATGGGATAAAGTGGAAGAGGAGATAAGTGAGTTAAAAGCAGAAATTATTGCGAATGATCAGGCGAAAATGGAACAGGAATTTGGAGACGTTTTATTTAGCATGATTAACTATGCACGTTTTTTAAATATTGATCCAGAAACAGCACTAGAAAAAACGAATAAAAAATTTAAACATCGTTTTGAATTAATGGAATCTTATGCCAATGAACATGGATTAGATCTCGCCCAAATGAGCCTCCTGGAGAAGGAAACGCTTTGGCAAAAAATGAAGTAAAAAAAATGCCACCAAAATTTTGGCGGCATTTACGATAAGAACTTTACTCTTTTTTAGTCATTTAAATTTAACATAAAAGCATAATTACCATAATAGCCGGGATAGAATCCACCAAGTTTAACACTTCCGTTGGATTTATTGATGGCATCATAAAAATCAGTTAAGTTAGTAACTTCTTTGTCATTCACGGACATAATCACAAATCCTTTCTCAATACTGCTTTTGCTTAAAACGCCCGTTCCCAATTCTTTAATGACAACGCCACCATTAATTTCATTTTTATCTGCTGTGGCTTTATCCAATGTTTCTATTTTGCCTCCTAATTTTTCAGTTAGTTTGCTGCTTTTAGCAACCTCTGTATTTCCTAGTTTTGCTTTTAAAATAATATCAAGTGTAGACTCTTTATCATTGCGTTTTATAGTAAGTGTAATTTTGTCACCTGGTTTATATTTTGAAACCTGCTCTTGAAGTTCGGGCGAACTTTTAACGACAACCCCATTAAACTTGGTAATCATATCACCCGCTTTTAATTTACCTGCTTCTGCGGCACTGCCTTCTAAAATACTTGTAATTAAAACGCCTTCACCTGGTTTGTATTTAATATTTAAATCGGCTTCTACTTTTTTAATTTGATCCTCGGTCATATCTTCCTGTGCCATGGATATGCCTAAATAGGCTCTTTGCACTGTACCAAATTTCACAATATCGGTAACTACTTTCTTTACAATGTTTACAGGTATGGCATAAGAATAACCAGCATAGGATCCAGTAGGGGACATGATGGCAGAGTTAATGCCCACCAATTCTCCATTAATATTCACCAATGCACCTCCGCTATTTCCTTGGTTCACTGCAGCGTCTGTTTGCAAGAAAGATTCGATAGGTTTATCTCCTTGTCTTGAATTCACATCTATACTTCTGTTTTTTGCACTTATAATTCCTGCGGTAATGGTCACGTCTAAATTTAAAGGATAGCCAATAGCCAATACCCATTGACCTAATTTCACATCGTCACTATTGCCATAAACTAAGTAAGGCATATTGGTGGCTTCAATTTTAAGAACAGCAATATCGCTGTTGGGATCCGCGCCAACCACTTTTGCTTTGTATACTTTTTTATTGGTTAGGGTTACCGAAATTTCATCTGCACCAGTAATCACATGATTGTTTGTTACAATATATCCATCTCCCGTAATTAAAACACCACTTCCACTCGCTCTTTGTTCTGGCATAATTCTAGGGCCTCCAAAATAATCGCCAAATGGATCCTCTCCAAAAAAATCAAAGAACGGGTTTCTTTGTCTTTGATTATTTCCATTTTCCATTTTTTTTGCGTTGGTCTTTGTTTTAATATGCACGACTGCGGGAGAGGCGGCACTTGCTGCTAGTGTAAAGTCGGTAGAAGCAGTTGGCGCGGCACCATTTAAAAAACTAGCATAATTAGCAGGTAATTTTCCATTCGTCTCCACAGCATTGCTATTAGACTTAGCCCATTTTGCGAATCCCAAAATGCTTAGCAGCGTTGTACAAGCACTAATGCCAATAATGGCCAATACATTCTTGTAATTTAAATTCATATCTATTTATTTTTCGAGTTGATTGTTGCCTATATTATATTATTATACAAATAATATGCCATTGCTTCGGCAAAATAACAAAGATGAAAGAATGTCACAAATTGTTATTACTGCTTTAACAAAATATTTACGAAACTATTCGTTTTTATCAACATTTGACAACATTATTTTAAATTTTTGACAAAAAATCTAGGGTGTCTACTCCATCCGCATACTGAACGAGCATAGGTTTTTGTAAACTCCCAAAGGGTAGCCCTTCCTTCCCAACCACACATTGAATGTCGGCATCATTTAACTGGGGGTTTTCACCGGGGGTATAAAACTGATAATGTATTTGCGAAATCGCTGCAAAAGGGGAAGGGTTTTCACTTAATAAGATACCACCTGCATCCATATAAAACTGTCTGGTCATCATTAACAAAGCCAATTGATAATCATAATTATGCTTATACTTATGTTGGTCAATTAAATAATCATATTTCTTTAATGCACTTAGCAAGGGGATAAAATCATATTCCTTTGGTACCCAAATCTGAGTAACATTTCTACATCCCATACCAAAATAAAGCATCATATCGTTAGCAAGGAGGTCAAGCATTTCAGGGGTTTCGGAACCATCCAAAATAGCAACCGATGTTTTATTCTTTCTAATAATATGAGGGTACTTGCCAAAATACTGCTCAAAATATTGCCCAGCACTATTGCTTCCTGTAGCAATATAGGCATCGCAGTTTTTGAGTTGTTCCTGAACAACAATCAAATCCTCAAATGCAGGATTTATTTCAATTAATGCATCCATAATATACTGCATTAACACAGTGTCTTTAGAGGATAGTTTAACAACGGCGGTATGCCCAGCAATAAGTACACTCAATAAATCGTGGAAGCCTACCATGGGGATATTACCAGCCATGACAATACCTATTTTTTTATGGGTGGAGCTATTGGAAATAGTGGGATATAATTGAGCCCATTCCTGCATCGCGTCTATTTGCAAATATTGATCAACGATTTGCTGGGTAGCCTGCTGAATAAACTCAGGTAAAAACCAAGCATTTTGATTATTAGCTTTCCATTTGGCATCCCTAAAACCCTCGTTTTTGTCCGTTAAATATTTATCTCCAAGGGTAAAAAAAGCCTCAATTCTTGCTTGAATGTTCATATCAGTTCTTTATATTTGTAAGGCAAAAGTACGTCACTAATTATTAAATTATTTTTATGGCACTGAAAATCACCGACGAATGTATCAATTGTGGAGCTTGTGAACCAGAATGTCCAAATAACGCTATCTATGAAGGTGGTGTTGAGTGGGCCATGGCTGACGGCACTACAGTTAAAGGAAGTTTTAGTTTATTAGATGGATCGGCTGTTGATGCGGACGCAAGAATTGCACCCATTGCTGCTGACACCTACTATATTACAGCTAATAAATGTACCGAGTGTCAAGGTTTCCACGAAGAGCCGCAATGTGCTGCAGTATGTCCTGTAGACTGTTGTGTGCACGATGAGTTATACCAAGAAACGGTAGAAGTATTACTGGCGAAAAAAGAAAGACTACACGCTTAGTTGAAAGATAAAAAAAGGGAAGTTTTTCCCTTTTTTTATTTCCTATATTTATACTACAATCATTGATTAATAGCAGAAGATGAAAAAGAAAGTGGCACTCGTTACAGGTGGTTTGAGTTCAGAAGCGCAGATTAGTTATAAAAGTGCAAAGACGGTAATGAACGCGTTAGATAAAAACAGTTATGAGGTTTATTTAATTGACATTCATCCAACAGGATGGTGGTATGAGAATTTGGTGGGGGAGGAAGTGAGTGTAAACAAAGCTGATTTTAGTATTGAAGAAGGAGGGGAGAAAATTAATTTTGATGTTGCCCTAATGTGTATTCATGGTACACCTGGTGAAGATGGAAAATTACAGGGTTATTTTGACATGATTGGAATGCCATATACTAGTTGCGATACAGCAACCTCCGCATTGACATTTAATAAAAGATTTACTGTAGCGGTGGCTGGATTTGGCGGTGTGCATGTTGCAAAGTCGTTGCATTTATTTGCAGAAACACCCATGAGCCCTCATGAAATATTAGATCAATTAAAATTGCCGGTATTTGTAAAGCCCAATAATGGAGGAAGTAGTTTAGGGATTAGCAAAGTAAATACTGCATCGGAGTTGCCCACTGCTTTAGAAAAAGCATTCAAAGAAGATACACAAGTGTTGGTTGAAGAATTTATAAGTGGCAGAGAATTTACCATTGGTGTTTTTAAATCCAAAGGTGTATTAACGGTGTTGCCTATTACAGAGATTACTACAGAGAATGAATTTTTTGATTTTGAAGCAAAATATCAAGGGAAGAGTAAAGAAATCACACCCGCAATTGTTTCAGAAAAAATGTTCAATGATTTAACGGCTGCTGCCAAAAAAGTATATGCTACTTTGAATTGCAGAGGGGTGGTTAGAGTAGACTTTATATATGATGAAGCCTCTGGGAAAGCCTATATGTTAGAAGTTAATACGGTGCCTGGTCAAAGTGAGGCAAGTGTAATACCGCAACAAGTAAAAGCGATGGGTTGGAATTTAAGCGAATTTTATGCTACTTTAGTAGAAGACGCATTAGCCAATAAAAACAATTCATAATTCATAATTCATTGATGGAAGCAATTGATAAATTATTAAAAAAGCCTTTGTGGGTAAATATCTTAGTAGGTATTGGGGCCTTTTTATTTTTTATGGTTTTAATTTTCTTTTCCTTGGGTTTAATTACTGGGAATGGAAAAACCGAAAAAGTGCCCTCCGTTGTTGGATTAGATATTAGTACAGCGGAACATAATTTAACAGCATTAGGTTTTGAAGTAGTCGTTCAGGATTCTATATATGTAGATACTTTGGCGCGTACTGCGGTATTGCGACAAACGCCCGATGCAGATGAAATAGTTAAAAAAGGGAGAACAATTTATTTAACCATTAATAGAGTACTCGCTCCTCAAATTGAAATGCCAAATTTGGTGGGATTCTCATTGCAAAGTGCCATCACTTATTTAAAAGTATTGGGGCTTAGGGTGGGGACTATTACCATGCAACCGGATAGGAATAAGAATGTTATATTAGATCAGTTGGTAGACGGGGTGCGTATTGCACCTGGCGCTAAAATTTCTTCAGGTACTGTTGTAAATTTATTTGCAGGGGATGGTTCTTTAAGCACTTTGTTAGATGTGCCAGATTTAATTGGCTTGAATGTAGAGACTGCTAGAAGTTTAATTGAAAGTTCAGGATTTATACTAGGCACTTTCTCTTCTAATTCAAGTATTCAAGATACCGCAAATGCATTTGTAATTGCACAAAACCCCATTCCATTGTCTGATAAATTAGATTCCTTAAACATGCCCATAAAAAATAGGGTGCCTATTAAAACAGCCATTAACCTTACCATAGATATGACGGCGCCTGTCCGTCAAGCAGTCCTACAACCAGTTGATACAATAAAAAATTAAAATTATATGCAAACCATTACCGTATCAGCACTAAAAGAAAAAATAGATGCAGGTGAAAAAATAAATTTATTAGATGTGCGCGAACCACATGAAAACGCCGCTTTTAATATTGGAGGCCAATTAATGCCATTGGGATTGATTCAATCCTTGCAAATTGATGAAATTGAACATTTAAAAGACGAAACCGTTTATATTTATTGCCGCAGTGGTAACAGAAGTGGACAAGCCTGCTTAATGCTTGAGCCTTGTGGGTTCAAAAACGTAATAAATGTTACAGGGGGCATGTTGGCTTGGCAGGAAATGTATCCTTCTTAAATAACTTAAAAAATAGGTATATGAAAAATTCTAAAAAATCATTTTTATTTTTGACAATCTTAAGCTTTGGTTTACTTGGTTGTCAAAATAATAACACTACAGCTCCTCTAGTAAAATCTGATACAACCACTGAGATTTTATCAGGAGGCATTAAAATGATTCCAATCCAAACTCCAAAAGGCACTTTCAATGTTTGGACAAAGCGAGTAGGTAACAATCCTAAGATAAAAGTGTTGTTATTACATGGCGGCCCTGGTGCTACCCACGAATATTTTGAATGCTTTGATTCTTTCTTTCCGCAAGAAGGCTTTGAATATTATTATTATGATCAATTAGGGTCGGCTTATTCAGATAACCCCAATGATTCTTCATTATGGAACATTGACCGTTTTGTAGAAGAAGTGGAAACCGTTAGAAAGGCATTAAAGATGGACTCCTCAAATTTTATTTTACTGGGTCATTCATGGGGTGGCATATTGGCAACCGAATATGCTTTAAAGTATCAACAAAATTTGAAAGGGTTGGTTATCTCTAATATGGTACCGTCGGTGCCGGAGTATAACGCATATGCCAATAATGTACTTGCGCCAAAGTTGCCTAAAGATATATTGGCTAAAATTAGATCCTATGAATCGAAAGGGGATTATACCAATCCAACTTACTTACAATTAATCGCGGATAATTATTATCCTGAGCATGTTTTAAGATTGCCTCCTGCTACTTGGCCGGATCCTGTAAAAAGAGCATTTGCTAAAATGAACTATCCTTTGTATTTGCAAATGCAAGGACCTTCTGAGTTTGGTATAGTTGGAAATGCAAGTTTGAAAAATTGGAATCGTAAACCCGATTTGAATAAAATTAAAGTACCCGTTTTAAGTATTGGTGGAGAATTTGATACGATGGATCCTAAAGCCATGGAAGAGCTCTCTAAATTGGTACAAAATGGTCAATATTTATATTGTTCAAAAGGGTCACATATGTCAATGTATGACGATCAGCAAACCTACTTTACTGGGTTAATCAAATTTATTAAAGGCTTGGAGAAATAAAAGCATAAGTATATTTATAAAAAAGGAGAACATTCGTTCTCCTTTTTTATAATGCGGGATTCATCATGACTGAATGGGTTATTTAAGATCTATTTTTAAACTGAGCCAAAAGTTTCTTCCAGCCATGGGGTAGTAATTATTTGACGTGGTAGTTACACCGCCGTAAGTATAACTATAGGTATAGCCATTTGGTTCATATAAGTTGTCAAATACATTGATTAGGTATAATTGCAAATTGGCATCCCATCTTTTTTTACTTGTAAATTTCCAAATTAAATTCAGGTCATGAATCAAATAGGGTTTAAGTATCCTATTTTCATTTTGTGTATTATCTAAATATTGTTTAGAAACATACTTGCTTGTGAATATGAATTGCCATTTATTAGTAGGTAAAAAATTGATTGAATGTGAAGCAGTGGTAGTTGGTGATAGGGCAATATCGGTTTTGTGGTGTTCAATTGCTTTTTGTTCGTAAGTATCATAGTTGTCAAAATACTCGGTGAAATGATTAATTTTATTTTTACTAAATGTAATATTGCCACTTGTATTTATTTGGTCATTAATTTTCCAGACGCCTTCAAGTTCAATGCCTGCTCGATAACTTTTTGGCACATTAATCCTAGTATAAGCGCCAACATCATTGATTTTACCTGTTAACACCAATTGATCTTTGTAGTGCATATAGTAAAAGTTTACACCCCAGCTATAGTTCGATTTTTTTTGTTGAATACCTGTTTCCCAATCGTATAAAATTTCTTTGGTAGGTTTTTGCAAAGCACCCGTTTCGTAATCATCTCTATTGGGCTCCTTATGTGCAACGGCAATACTAGTATAATAGGTAGTATTGTTAAATGTATAATTTAAACCAGCCTTAGGATTGAAAAAGTCAAATTTGCCCTGTGATATTAGATTAGGCGTTTTATCAAACCCATTCATTTGATGCGTAACTTTTCTGTATTGTAAATCAAGAAAACTTCTTAATTGCGCAGTAAGCTTGTATTGCCACTTTGTATATAAAGTATAATCTTTTTTTGTAGCATTATTCCTATAGTATTCAATGGGTGATTTGATAGCGATTACATTGGGGTAGGGTAAAATACCATAATGTTCCCCCTCATATTGGTTCCATCCGCCACCAATCGTCAATTCGTTATTGCCTTTTTCGTACATTAAGGAAACAATTTGACCATAAAAATTATTTCCAAGCCATCTTCTTCTAATGATATCCGGGTTGGTACTGTTGTATAATGGGTTAGTATATAATAAGTATTCTTTAATATCTACACCTGCTTTATATTCTTCATAATAGCCATTCCCTTTTGTTAAAAATAGGGCAGTGCTCCATTTTAGATAATTACTTATTTGATTATTATAAAATAATTGATAATGGGTTTGCGTATAATTATCGGTTTGATCTGGATAAGCAGCATCCAATTTTTCCATACCTGCTGGATTGTATGTTCTGTTTGTAGTTAATAATTCTTCAGGTACCCCATACCAGGATTGATAGGTTTTTTCCTTGCCTGAAAATATATTCAATCTTAAAGATGAGTTGTCGCCCCAGTAGGCAGCACTTACATAAAAAGAATTTAAATTACTTTTTGCTCTATCCATATAGCCATCAGAACTAATTCGGCTTAAACGACCATCCACCGTGAAATGATTTTTTAATAACCCAGATCCTACCACTAAATTATTTTTCAGGGAATTGAATGACCCAACACTATTGTTTAAGGATAAATAGGGGAAAGGGTTGTAACTATTTGTAGACAAGTTCATCGTTGCGCCAAAGGCACCGGCCCCATTGGTGGAAGTACCTACGCCACGTTGTATTTGAATACTATTTACACTTGAACTAAAGTCGGGTAAGTCCACAAAATAGGTCATACTACTTTCAGCATCATTATAGGGGATGCCATTTAGCGTAACATTAATTCTTGTACCATCGGTTCCTCTTATTCTAATACCTGTGTAACCAACACCCGTTCCAGCATCGGAGTGAACTACTACCGATGGGGTATTTTGTACTAAAAAGGGGAGGTCTTGCCCTAGGTTTACTTTTGCAATGGCCTCTTTACTAAAATTTGTTTTTGCAAAGGGGCTTGTTTCACTCACTCGAATTGATTTTACTTCCAGTGGCGGTAGGTTTCGTACACTATCTGTAAACTTTTTTAAGCTATTCGATGTAGATAGTTTTTGCAATGGTTTTTTTGCTTGCTGCGCCATTGCTGGTGCAAGCAGCATTAGAAAGATGATTGTTCCCAATAACTTAGTCATTTTTTATATTTAACTATTCATAAATGGGAACAGGAATAATAAGCTATGAGAAGTGCACGAGTGGTGCGGTACCTTCCCTTCGCAGGCATTACCCTGTTCAGGTTCAACGGGTTTTATCTCAGCTTTTTACAGCACCCCGAGGACATGACAAAACTAATACCTTAGCTTTAATCTACCAATTGTAACTTTAGTTTCTAATTTTCGTTATACGATAAATAACTTCACAAGTATGAAAAAATTATACATTTTAGCCTTCCTTTTTTTGTGTCTTCAAGCAAATGCCCAAAAGTCGGCGCTCATTTATGACGACAATGCGCAGTTAAGGCAAGTGGGTAATTTTAAAGCCATTAAAGTATCAAGTGGAATAGATTTATACCTTACGCAATCTGATCATTGTCAAGTTGCTGTCAGTGCATCTAATAATCAAATAAGAGATCGTATTCAAACTAGTATAGAAGGTGAAACCTTGGTGATTAAATTTGAAAACTCAAATGGGTGGAGAATGAGTAATTGGGGAAATTACAGAATGAAAGCTTATGTAAGTATTAAAGAAATAAGTGCTTTAACAGGCTCGGGTGCCTCTAGAATTAGGTTATTATCAACTTTATCAACTCCAGAATTGAATGTAAAAATTATGGGAGCCACTGATTTTAGTGGAGATATCGAAACAGCCCTGTTAACTTTAAATTTATCAGGTGCTTCTGATTTTAAAGGAAAAATAAATACAACTTCATTTGTATTGAATGAATCGGGTGCGAGTAGTTGTGAAATTTCAGGTACTGCGGATGATCTCTCTCTTGATTTGTCGGGAGCGAGTATCTCTAAATTATATGAACTAAATACAAAAGGAGCGATTGTAGATGTTTCGGGAGCAAGCACTGCTAATCTAAGAGTGAGTCAATTGCTTAAAGTTACTGTTACTGGAGCCAGTGAAATTAATTATAAAGGGGCTGCTGTTGTAAAAGAAATGAAAGCGTCAGGCAGTTCCAGTATTCGTTACAGGGACTAGTTGAATTAAAATATTTTATGTAAAATCTTAAATCCAAACATACTCCAAGTGCTTGAAGCATTTGTATTTGTTGTAGTATAGTGCGCAACAAAATCAATATTTTTAAAACTATATCCAAGCTGAGGGCTTACTAAGAATCCACCTTTCGTGGAACCACCCGCAGTTGAACTTCCATATCCAATCCCTATACCTGGTTTTAAATTATTGACATTCACATTTGCTCCTATTAACATGGGAATGAAGGCAACATTAAATCCATTGTTTAAATAAGCATTGTATCCTGTTTGAACAAAGGCTTCTACATTTTCAGACAATGCAGCTTTGGCAGTTACATCTAATCCAAATCCGCTAGCAGATTTTGGATTCCCCGTTGCTTTATAACTTGAATAGCCACCTCCAAAACTCAACGAGTATTTTTGTTGAGCATTTGCATTAAATACTAATAAGGTGATCAATCCGAAACTCATTAAAAAGGCCTTTTTCATATATTGTTATTTTAGTCTGTTAATTTAAACTGCGATTATTGAATTTGACTCCGCTTAAGCTATGAATGGTGGGCTCATGCTTGACTTCAAAATTAAGATTTTATTTAACGCTATTGTACTTTAATTTAAAGAGGGTATATCTGTTTATTACTCATTAAACATCTAGGATGAATTATTCTATAAATAGTCCAGATTTGGTGATTTTTACTCCTTAAATAATATATCATTTTTTATAAATATATTTATTTACATCCTTCTTAAAATAATGAGTTGGTATTGGTGCTTGATCTACTTTGTGTAATAGCTGAAGATGCGAATATGGTTGTCATCAATTTAAAAAAAGATCAGATACTTATTTCAAGTATCTGATCTTTTAAAATTAGGCCTCTTAAAAATTGTAAAGTACTTTTAGGCCTGCAATATTAATATTATTACTGCTTTTTTCAATTGAAATAGAAGTGTAGTGAGCAACTAGGTCAACTTTCTCCAAGCTATAACCTAGTTGAGGGCTTAATGCAAAGCCACCAATGCCGTCTCCACCTGAAACACTTAATCTACCATAACCAATACCTAAACCTGGCTTAAAATTACCAGACTTATAGTTTACTCCTAACAATATTGGGATAACTCCCCATGAAGATCCGCTTTCACTATAAGAATTGTATCCAGTATGCAAGAATCCTTCAAAACTTTCATTTAAATCCTTTTTTGCTACTAAATCTAATCCAAAACCCGTTGCTGAATTTCCACCAACACTGTAAGAGGAGACGCCACCCCCAATGCTAAATTTAACATTTGAATCTTGTGCATTCGCTGCAATTGTAAATACAGTGGTCATGAAGCAAAGCATAAATAATTTCTTCATTTTCATAATATTTTGTTTTAGAATTCCTACTCATATGGCTTTTCGGAAACGCCCCGTTTTTAAATTGGTTGCTGGACTCCATTTACATATTATAAATATAGTATATTAAATTCAAAATATTTATTTAAATTATTATATGAAAATAGGTGCCGCTACCCTCAATCAGCCCCTGTTTTTACTCATTATTTACCAATTCCTCATACATCCCCTAAAACTTGTTTAAGAACTAATTTAGCCCTATCTTTGCCGTCCAAACATCGCGAGGTAGAGCAGCGGTAGCTCGTCGGGCTCATAACCCGAAGGTCGGAGGTTCGATCCCTTCCCTCGCAACATCATCCCGCTCCCGATTCCTATCGAGAGCGGATTTTTTTTGTATTAACTTTGTGTCCTGGATTAGATCAATTGTATTGAAATGAAAGTAGGGTTTGTAAACATATTTGGGAAGCCAAATGCCGGTAAAAGCACTTTACTGAACGCCATCATGGGCGAGAAGATGGCTATTGTCTCTTCCAAAGTGCAAACCACCCGACATAGGATTAAGGCCTTTTTAAATAAGCCAGACGAATACCAAATCATATTTTCTGATACGCCAGGAATTATAGATCCTAAGTATAAACTACATGAAAAGATGATGGGGGCTGTAAAAAGTGCCCTAGAGGATGCCGATATTGCTTTATTAATGGTGGATGTAAGAGATGATTTTGAAGAAATTGACGCCATGTTTACTGCTTTGAAGTTAAAAGTACCTTGTATTGTGGTTATGAATAAGTCGGATTTGGCAGTAGGTGGGAGAGTAAAAGAGGCGAATGCTTATTTTAGTACAAAATCATACTGTACAAAAATAATTTCTATTAGTGCGTTGAATAACAGCGATATAGATAGGTTACTGAAAGTAGTGCTTCAATTAATTCCGGAAGGAGGTCATCCTTTCTTTGACCAGGAGGATTTGAGTGACATGCCAACTAAGTTCTTTGTAAGTGAAATTATAAGGGAGAAAATTTACCAGTTGTTTGGGGAGGAGATCCCTTACCATACAGCCGTATTGGTGAACTCATTTAAAGAGCAACCCTTAATCGTGAAAATTCAGGCAGACATTATTGTTAACCGTGAAACGCAAAAGTCTATTATTATTGGACAAGGCGGGAAGATGATCAAAGAGATAGGCACTTTGGCAAGAAAAGACATTGAGGAGTTTATTGGTTCCAAAGTGTTTTTGGAATTGTTTGTAAAGGTAAAGCCTAAGTGGAGAGACAATGACACGAAATTGAAAGAATTTGGATATCAATAATTAATTTTATAAATATCTATTAAGATATTGAAAAACAATTATTTAACATAGTTTATTTGAATATTAAATTGAATTATTATGAGTTATACAGTTGCGATAGTAGGAAGACCCAATGTGGGCAAGAGCACTTTGTTTAACCGTTTTTTAGAAGAGCGTAAAGCCATTGTGGATGATATTAGTGGTGTGACCAGAGACCGTCAATATGGAGAGACTGAATGGGGTGGTAAACATTTTAATGTGATTGACACCGGTGGTTTTGTACCCGATTCTAAAGACATGTTTGAAACGGAGATCCGCAAACAAGTAAGAATTGCGATAGACGAAGCCAATGCCATGATATTTATGGTGGATGCTGCAGTTGGTTTGACAGACTTAGATTCGGCAATGGCCGACTTACTTAGAAGAACTACGAAGCCCGTTTATGTATGTGTAAATAAAGTAGACAATTCAAATAGGGCCTTGGAGGCAACCGAATTCTACGGGATGGGCTTTGAACACAACTATTTTGTGAGTGCCATTTCGGGGAGTGGAACCGGGGAGCTATTGGATGCCGTGATTAATGATATGAAGGAAGAGCCGAATCGTAAAGCCATTGCTGACGCTGCAGAATTACCAGAAGGTGAAGAGCCTGAGGAAGCGCCAACAGTTCCAAAAATTGCCATTATTGGACAACCCAATGTTGGTAAATCTAGCTTATTGAATGCCATGATTGGTCAAGACCGAACTATTGTGAGTGATATAGCTGGCACCACACGTGATACGATCCATACCCATTACAATATGTTCCAAAAGGAATTTATTTTAATTGATACTGCAGGTATTCGTCGTAAGAACAAAGAAAAGGACGATTTAGAGTTTTATTCAGTAATCCGTGCCATTAAGGCGATGGATGAAGCCGATGTTTGTTTAATGGTGATTGATGCCGTTAAGGGCATTACTGCTCAGGATCTGAGTATTTTTAGCTTGGCGGCTAAGAAAGGAAAGGGAATCGTGGTTTTGGTGAATAAATGGGACTTAATTCCAAAAGAAACCAATACTGCCCGTGATTACGAGAAACGATTAAGAGACAAACTGGCACCTTTTACGGATGTGCCCATCTTATTTATATCTGCCGTAGAGAAAACCAGGATTTTTAAAGCGATAGAATTGGCCTTAGATGTGTTTGATAATAAGCATCGTAAAATTGCCACTTCTAAGCTTAATGAAGTGATGCTCAAGGCGATAGGTAATTATCAAGCCCCAGTTGTGAGAGGTCATGTGATTAAGATTAAGTTTGTACAACAGCTACCTACCAGGGTGCCAAGCTTCGCCTTTTTTACCAATTTCCCTGACGATATTAAAACTCCTTACCGAAACTACCTTGAAAATCAGGTAAGGGCCAACTTTAAGTTCACAGGGGTGCCGGTAAGGATCTATTTTAGAAAAAAATAGAATTAGCTCTGATATTATTATATATAAGAAAAAAATATTGTCAAAATTTGGAAATTCAAGCCTAGACCAATATCTTCGCCCTCATAATTTTAACCAAACTTAAAACTTTGAAAATGAAAAAAGTATTCGCAATTTTCGCTATCGCTGCATTAACTGCATGTGGTGACGCTGCAACTGAAACAACTGCAACTCCAACTGAAGCAACTGCAACTCCAACTGAAGCAACTGCTACTCCAGTTGTTGAAACTGCATCTCCAGCTGCAACAACTGCAACTCCAGCTGCTACAACTGAGAAGAAGAAGTAATTAGAAGTATAAAACTTCTTGCAAGAAGGTCCCTCCGAAATTCGGAGGGATTTTTTTTGCCCCTAGGTGTAAAAATAAAATTGATAATTAGGAGTTTTGGCACCAATATTGCATAATTGTTAGGGACAGTTCAATACATAGGTATTGAAAAGAATTGTGTCATTTTGACGATTATTTAAAAAATAGAATAGTGAATAGATTTTTATTTAGAGAGGAAGAGGAGAATGAGGTAATCCCCTTGTTTTCATTTAATGAGCAGGATATGGAAAATGAACCTGAATTGGAACTACCTGCTTTACTCCCCATATTACCTTTAAAAAATACTGTATTGTTTCCTGGTGTGGTCTTGCCCATTACAGTGGGAAGAGACAAAAGTATACAAGCAGTAAAAGCAGCGTATAATAGTGACAAGTTAATTGGAGTGGTTGCTCAAAAAAATGGGAATATCGAAGATCCAACACCAGCAGATTTATCTGAGATTGGTACCGTTGCAAAAATCGTGAAAATGATTAAGATGCAAGACGGAGGCACTACTATTATTATTCAAGGAAAAAAAAGGTTTGAATTGGTAGCGATCAAAGAAGAGGATCCTTTTTTCAAAGCAGAAGTTAAAGTATTGGCAGAAGAAATTGTGAGTCCAGCGGATCAAAATTTTCAGGCCTATTTGTCTACTATTAAAGATTTAGCTACTCAAATTATTCAGTTGTCTCCTAACTTTCCATCAGAAGCGGCGTTGATTTTAAAAAATATTGAGAGTCCTTTGTTCCTCATCAATTTTGTAAGTTCTAATTTGAATGTGGAGCTACCTGAAAAACAAGGGTTGTTATCCGAACATAGTATCACACTCCGCGCCGAAAAGTTAATTCAATTTTTACAACAGGAATTACAATTTGTGGAGTTAAAGAATAAAGTAACCACGAAAACAAGAACGGAGATTGACAAACAACAAAGAGATTATTTTTTACAACAGCAGCTTAAGAGTATCAAGGATGAATTAGGCGGTGATCCCAATGAAAGGGAATTGGCGGATATGAAGAAAAAAGCAGAAGGCAAAAAATGGCCGGAATCTGCTAAGAAATTATTTCAAACCGGGCTGGAGAAATTAGAACGCATGCATCCTTCTACCCCCGACTATTCGGTGGTGTACAATCATCTGGATTTATTATTGGATTTACCATGGGAAGAATATACCGATGATAATTATGATTTAAAAAATGCTAAAAAAGTATTGGATGCGGATCATTATGGAATGGGAAAAATTAAAAATCGTATTCTTGAATATTTAGCGGTCTTAAAATTAAAGGGCGATATGAAGAGCCCCATTTTATGTTTCCTAGGTCCTCCGGGAATTGGTAAAACAAGTTTGGGAAAATCTATTGCTCATGCCATTGGTCGTAAATATGCGAGAGTAAGTTTGGGTGGTTTACATGATGAAAGTGAAATTAGAGGACATCGAAAAACATATATTGGCGCCATGCCAGGTAGGATTATTCAAAGTATCAGGAAAGTAAAAACGTCTAATCCAGTTATGATATTAGATGAGATTGATAAAATTGGCAGTGACCATAGAGGGGACCCTTCTAGTGCCTTATTGGAAGTTTTGGATCCTGAACAAAACAATAGTTTTTATGATAACTATTTAGAGTCTGAATATGACTTAAGTAAAACTTTATTTATAGCAACGGCTAATGATATAAGTCAAATACAACCGGCTTTAAGAGATCGTTTAGAAATTATTGATTTAAGTGGTTATGCAGTGGAGGAAAAAGTAGAAATTGCAAAAAGACATTTATTACCTAAGCAAAAAGAGGCGCATGGCTTGGATAAATTGAATTTTAAAATACAGGACAATGTATTAGAAAAAGTAATTGAGGATTATACAAGAGAAAGTGGGGTTAGAGAACTAGATCGCCAATTAGCTTCTATTATGCGTTATCAAGCAAAGGAATTGGCTTATAAGCACAAGGTGAAACCTACGGTGAGCAAGTTGGACTTGCATAAAATTTTAGGACAAGCACGCTATAGCAACGAAATTTATAAAACAGTAAATATGCCTGGGGTAGCGGTTGGACTGGCTTGGACTTATGTAGGAGGTGATATATTGTTTATTGAAGCTTTACTTTCAGACGGAAAGGGTGAATTAAAATTGACAGGTAATTTGGGAAATGTAATGAAAGAAAGTGCATCTACGGCTTTAACGTATTTACAAGCCAATGCTAAAAAAATAGGAGTGGACCCAACTTTGTTTACCAACAAATCCATACATATTCACGTGCCGGAGGGAGCCGTTCCTAAGGACGGACCAAGTGCTGGGGTGACCATGTTAACGGCTTTGTCTTCGGCTTTTACAGGCAGAAAAGTAAAACCTTATTTAGCGATGACAGGTGAAATTACTTTACGCGGACAAGTTTTGCCGGTAGGAGGCATTAAGGAAAAAATATTAGCTGCTAAAAGAGCGGGCATGAAAGAAATTATTTTATGTTGGCAAAATGAAAAAGACGTTAATGAAATAGACCAAACCTTTATTAAAGGGGTTAGCTTTTATTATGTAAAAAACATGCAACAGGTATTAGATCTGGCATTGGTTTAGTGGATTAATATATGCTGAATACCCTAGCTTTGTATTATGATTAAGTATTTTCATTATTTACAAAAGCTAGGGTTTTTTATGGCCCTTTTTATTGTTGATGTCAATACCATACAAGCACAAACAACTGCGGGCAATGCAAGCTTTAATTTTTTATCACTGCCGTATAGTGCCAAAGCAACTTCTTTAGGAGGACTAAATATCAGTTCCATGGGATCGGACCTTGGGCTGGCCATGTATACTCCTTCTTTATTAAACAGTGATATGAATGGGCAAATGTATGTAGGAGTGAAACCTTATTTTGCAGGTATTCAACAATATGATGTATTTGGAGTGCATCAATGGGAAAAGAAAAATATCACAGCCGGTTTTGGGGTACATTTTTTAGATTATGGTACCATACCCATGACCGATATGGCCGGCAATGAATTAGGTACCATGCGACCTAATGATTACATGATTCAATTTTCGGCTGCCACAAAATACATTGAAAATTTTAGAATAGGCAGTACCATTAAATATATCAAGTCTAATTACGGAATGTATAAATCCAGTGGATTGGCTATGGATATTGGTCTTACCTATGCCTCGCCTAATCATTTATCCCAAGCAAGTATATTGGTTAAGAATATAGGTACGCAGTTAAGTAGCAGTGGAACAAAGCAGGATTTACCATTTAATTTAATACTAGGGTGGTCTAAAAAGTTAGCTTTAGCTCCAATTCAATTTTCGGTTACAGCCGACAGACTATCAGTTTGGAATCGCTCTTATTATGATCCACAATATGCAGATGTATTTGGTGCAAGTGCTGCAAGTGGTTTGCAAAATTTGTTAAATCATTTTACGCTGGGCACCGAACTAACTATTGGAGAGCAAGTGGATCTGAATCTTGGGTATCATTTTATAAGAAGATATGATCTTAATGTATACAATCAATCTAATGGACTAAATGGCTTTAGCGCTGGCTTGGGATTAAAAATGGATAAACTGCGCATTCAATATGGAAATTCATTTTTCCAAACTAATTTATACCACCACTTTTCTTTGACGTATCAATTCTTAAAATAAATTTTTATTTTTTCTTCTTATTTGGTAACATTAATGCCTTTGGCTTGGTGGCTTCTTTGTTCACTTTCTTATCCTTAGTATCTTTTACCGGCACTTTATTTTCTTTCTTCAAATCCTTTGTAGATTTATTAGGTTCTTTTGCAGGACTTTTTATAGCATTGCTATTTGAAACTGGTGGTGTTTTGTTAATCTGGTAATCCGATTCAGCTCCTATGTCCTCTGTGGTTTCAATAGCAGGTAAATTATCCATGATCAAGCTATCCTTTGCCACAAATTGAACATTAAAATCTCCATTCAAATTGGCAGGTCTTTCGAAATTTGCATTCTGATCTAAATTGCAAGCAGGATCGTTGGTTACTTTTTCCATGAAATAACCCCATATTGGTAGTGCACCGCGCGCGCCTTGTCCAAAGTAATTATCTGTAAATCTTAAAAAACGATCATCGCATCCCACCCATGCCCCAGCCAATAGTTGAGGGGTATAACCCATAAACCATAAATCACTATTGTCATTAGTAGTTCCTGTTTTTCCAGCAATAGCGTTTGACTTTACATTGTAATTGCTCATACTTTGTGCAGTACCACTTGTGATGACTCCTTGCATCATATTCACCACCGAGTAGGCGGTTACCTCTTCGATAACTCTTTTTCTTTTTGGAGCAAAACTTTCTAATACATTGCCATTTTTATCTTCGATTCTATTGATAAAAAAAGGTTGAGCATTATAGCCTGCACCCGGGAACATCGTATAGGCTTGTACCATTTCAAATAAAGAAATTTCACATGAACCTAAAGCGATTGAAGGGTAGGGTTGAATTTCCGATTGAACATTGCATTGCTTTAAATATTCTACAAGTTGTTTAGCCGCTTCGTTTCCCGTTCCATTAATCTGCTTCATAATATATGCCGATGCACAGTTCCTGGATTCAGCAAGTGCTTGTGCCATAGGGATGGTCATTCCAGTACAGCTTCTACTTGTATTCGGTACCATTCCATATCCGTCAAACATTTGTTGTTGATCCAGTACCGGTGTATTGGGTGTGAAACCTGCTTTTTCAATGGCTAGGGAATACAATAATGGCTTTATCGTACTACCCACCTGACGCTTTGTGTTTACGTTTACGTGGTCATACTTGAAAGTTTTAAAATCAACGCCACCTACCCATGCTTTTACTTCGCCGGTGAAAGGATCTACTGCTAAGAAACCAGTTTGTAATATTTGCTTGTGATACCTCAGTGAATCCAGTGGAGTCATGGTGGTATCAATATATCTTTTCTTATTCCAAGCAAAAATGCGCATGGGAACATCTTCATTAAATGTTTTTCGGATGTCCTCGTCGCTTACGTCTTCCTTCTTTAAATTCTTCCATCTATCTGTTTGCTTAATGGCCGACTCTAATTGGTTATTATATTCCTTCCAAATTTCACCAGACTTTATTTTAGGTTGTGTATTAAACTCTTTTTGTAATGCTGCCATATGTTTAGCCACGGCTTCTTCTGCATATAATTGCATTCTAGGGTTGATGGTTGTGTAAATTCTTAAACCATCCTTATATAAATTGTAAGCATCTCCATTACTTTTTTTATGTTCCTTGCACCATTTTTTCATAAACTCGCCAAGGTTACTTCTAAAGTAGGGGCCTAATCCATTATTCTCATCTAGTTTTTTAAAATTGGTTACTACTGGAAGATTTTTTAATTGCTCGGCTTGGTCGCTGGTAATAAATTTTTCACCCGCCATCCTATTCAATACAAGGTTTCTTCGTTCTAATGCAAGCTTAGGGTTTCTGTTAGGGTTATATTTGGTGGGGGCATTAATCATGCCTACCAATAATGCAGCTTCTTCAATGCTAAGTCTGTCAGGTTCTTTTTGAAAAAAGCTTCTTGAGGCATTTCCAATTCCAAATATGTTTTCGCTAAAAGGAACGGTATTTAAATAGATGGTTAATATTTCCTGTTTGGTAAACTTACTTTCTAATTTAATAGCAATAATGCTTTCTTTTATTTTCTGAATAACACGAACAAATTTATTCTTTGTACTCCAGTTGTCTGTAAATAAATTTTTTGCAGTTTGCATGGTAATGGTAGAAGCCCCGCCTCGGGTGCCGAAGAATGCGACTGCTCTCACTAAGCCTTCGCCATCCACTCCATAATGATCATAAAAACGCTTATCCTCAGTGGCTACCAAAGCCTGAATTAAATGAGGACTGATATCGCTATATTTTACACTGGTTCGGTCTTCTAAATAATACTTCCCCATGGGGGTACCGTCCTGTGCATAAACCTGACTTGCAAGGGAGGCAGTTGGGTTTTCAATATCACTTAAATCGGGCATATCCCCAATGAGTCCAAAATTGATTGACAATATAAAAAGTGCAAACATTCCCATGGAAATAAAATAATATTTCCAAAATCTGCGTACCCAATTAGTAGGCTTACTATTTGGGGTAGCGGTTGATTTATGATTGGGTTTATTGAAATCGATTGGCACGAATATCTATTTATGGTTTATAAACATTATTGATCATGAATTCCCTATATATCTTCAGGTCCTGGCTATTCTTAATCAAGGATATATTTGACTTACCAAATATATAAATTTCATACTGTTGTTGGGTAATAAAAGGAGTGATCTCTTTTATATATTTGGGCTTTACCTCATTTAGGTACTTAATTGCTTGATTCCCATTACTAAATGGTCCAATCCATACCAAATAGTTGGATTTTTCTAGTTGGGCAAAAGTAGTGCTTAATTTAGCAGAAGGGTAGGTGCTTTTGTTGATGTTCAAAATTGCATTTTGCGCCTTTTCTATCACCAATTCATTTTCGTTGGGAATGGCCAGGGAAACATAATGTTGTTCCAAACTATTATTTGTAAAAATAGCCTTTTGAGGCCTAGGGTTGCTTGTATCCTGAACAATCATTTCTTGTGTTAGTTGTAAGCTACTTAAATAGTCTTCTGTTTTTTTGCGATTGATTAATTCAATGCGGATATTCCTTGCTTTATCTCTAATGACGTCGTTCTTATTTTTCAAAATAATGGAGTCAAGCAGCTGCATAGCCAAATTGTCTTGTTTTTGTTGTGCATACATTTTCACTTTTAAAAATTGAAAAGGAGTATACCATTTAGTTGGTTGTATAGAAGCATTTAAGGAAACTGCCAATTGATTCATTTGATTCCAATTCCCAATTTGGCTTAAAAAATAAAACTCGTTATAGCTACTTAAAAGATCATTGTTGTTATTTTTTTTGTTTTCACTTTCAGCTTTCTTTTTTACATAAACTCCATTAGGAAATTGAGTGCTTACAATTTGTATGATACTGTCCGAGCTATTGTTGTTGCCTTCGTGTAAGTATTGACTGGCTAAATCTAGGAGCGCGCGTTCGGTAATAATAGGGTCTATATTATTAGCTATTATTTTATGATAAATTGGTTTTGACTTTGTGAAGTCATTTAATTTCAAAAGAAAGGTTTGAGCGGTTGTTAAAGCGGCATCATTCCATTTGATTTGAGAATTTGTAAAGTCTACTGAGGAGTTAATCAAAGTAAGTTTAGTTGTATCCTTCGTTAGTTCTTTAGTTACTTGGCTAATGGTGCTATCGCTACTTAAGTTACTAATATTCATGCCTGATGGCTTAGCGGTCGCATTCGCCATGGTTGAACTTGTTTTTCTACGCCACATATCCACATTGGGGCGCTCTCCCCATTTTTGGATAAACTGTTGCTTCCCTTGTGTTAAATTATTATTGTTTAAAAAATAAAAATTGTTACCTGTGTTATTGGAAATGCTTGAGAAGTTGTTTGTATTGACTGATTCAGTGTTATTTGAAACCTTTGTATTCCCAATAGGGTCCTTGAATAATTGTTTTATAATTTCTTCCCTTGCTTGCTTCCGAATAAGATATTGAGTGGCTTTGAATTGTTGGTATTCCTTTGGAATTTGATATATGCTTTGTAAACTATCTTCTTGCTGATAAATAATCGTTTGATTATTAATAGTGCTTAACCATTTTTTACGTAATTGAATGGTTTCGTATTGAGGATTAGACTTTAAAATATTATTTAAACTATCATAAGCTATTTTAGCAATAGCATAATTTTCATTTTGGTAGTTAATGTCGCCCAATAATTCAAATGACTGTTGTTTTTGCTGTGCATTAGAACGGTTCGTTGTTATAGATGTAATTAGCCATTGGTTTGCTTTTTGAAATGCTTTATTTTGTATCGCTAATTTAGCCATCTCGAAATAAATAATATCTACATAAGGCTTATACTTTTCTTTGCGTGTAATTTTAAGTAAATCATTAGCTAGTAATTCCCAGGATTGGTTTGATTTTTTAGCTTCAATACGTACCATATTAATTTTTGCATACACACCAATGATTGGATTTGGAGAAAGCTCATTGGCTTTTTTGTACCATTTAAATGCTTCATCAATACGGTTTGCTTTTTGCCACATTTGCGCAATTAAATAATACCACCTACTTTTCGCATTGTTGTCTGCTGCGTTGGGTAAAGCTTCAATGAGATAAATAGCAGCGTTCTCATATGATTCAGATAAGTAGTATGCGTAGGCTAACTGTTCATCTAAAAATGGGTACAGTCTCTTAGGGAATAGTGCATCACCTTTAAGCAGTTGTAATAAACTCAAGCCTTCATTAAGTGCATTGGATTCTAAATAGTTTCTTGCCTGCCAAACCATACTTTCATTTCTTACATTTTCATTTTCCCAAACGCGGTTGGTTTCTTTATTAGCGATACTAAACTTACCGTCTATTTGTCTTGTATTACTACCAATGGCTTGATCCATACCATCGATTTTTTCGTCGAATGAGTAATTGATAAATTGTAAAATACTTCCAGCTGTATCATAATTTTTATGAAATAAGTAAGCTTTAGCAAGTAGGAGGTAAGAGTCGTCCACCCAATTGCTTCTCAAATCATGTAAAACAATATTGGCATTGCATCTATAAATGATGGAGTCAATACTGGCTTTTGAGATGTCCGATAAATCATAATCATAGAAACTTAATAATGAACTATAATCCTCCTGATATTTTAGTCTGGCTTTTTGGATAAGCTCATTTAATTCATCCTCTGCATAAAATAAATAGTTATACTGCGCTACTGTATTTTGATAAGCTCTCCGCCCTAGGTTATATTTTTTATTCAAAAGTTTTTCATAGGGCAAGGGCCTTTCTTCTTCTACAGGCGTAAATTTGTTTACCGTATTAGTAATGCCATTGTTAATATTCTGATTGAGGTCATTGGCTTTATTGAAAATTTCATTTTTGATCTTCTTTTGGGAAGAATCCAGCAATGAGTTTATTTTTTTTACAATTTTATTTTGGTTTAAATCTATCAGTTTTGAGCTCGTATCCTGCGCTTTGGTTTGCAGCGGATTTATTGCCAAGAGGCAAATAGCCAATAAGCTGAAACAGAAGTATTTAAATTGATTTGTTTTTAGTAACATAATAGGGTCAAAAACTCCTTAAAAATACAATTTATCCCTATTATTTTAGTAAAAATTGTAATCACAACGTATCTTTAACAAGCAATTGTTTTTATGGCAAATTTAGACATCAATAATACCTTCAAAAGAACTAGTAATACCTACAGACTAGTGGTGATGAATGATGACACTTATGACGAAGTAGTTGCCTTTAGATTGTCTAGAAAATCGGTTTATTTGGGCATTAGTATTAGCTTTATCCTTTTAGTTGGATTAACCATTGGTTTAATTGCATTTACTCCATTAAAATATTATATCCCTGGCTACGGTACTAAAGAGAGTAGAACTTCTCTACAATTGCTTAAAATAAGGACGGATTCCTTAGAAAGAACCATACAGTATAAGGATCAATATTTACAAAGCTTGAAAAAAGTATTATCTGAAGGCAATTTACAATCCTTAGATACCACTTCATTAATTGTACCCGATCAGAATCAAAACACCGACTAATTTTTTACAAATTGAAAAATACTTCAAATTCGGAAGATGATTTTCAATGGACAAAGTTTGCAGGCCTAGCTTCGCAATGGGCAGTAGCTTTAATCATTCTACTGTTTCTTGGTAAATATTTAGATAAGAAAGATTTATTTAAAATACACACCCCTTTATTCATTTGGGTTTTACCTTTTATATTTATTATTTTATCTCTATTTGATATTATAAAAAAAACAAACGCAAAATCTAAGTCTAAGCCTTAATTTATAAAAACATTTAATGATACGTAAACAACTTGCTCCAATTTTATTTCTATTTGTATTCGCCAATACGGTGCTGATATTTGCTTACTCATATTATGGTGTTTCAACCTCATTTAATTTAAAGTTTATATTGGTGGTCAATTTGATGTTGTTTAGTATGTCCATTTATAATTACATTAGACTTAGAAAAATGGATGCTAGTAAGCCTAGTGCCATGGTTCGCTCCGTAATGGTGGGTACTTTGCTAAAGATGATGATATTTGCAGGGGCTGCATTAGCCTATGCTACTCAAAAAAAAGCACCAGTAGGTTATCCGACACTACTTTCCAGTATGGGTTTATATCTTATATATACTTGGATAGAAATTAGTTGGACAAAAATTATTAAATAGTATTCATTGAATGGCCAAAGTTGAGCATCCATTACAAGCCTTAAGAAATTATTTACCCGATGGTTCATTTGAGCCAGTAGTGCAATTAATTAATTTATATAAAGTTCATTTAACTGTCACAAAGGCGCGTAAATCCGTACTTGGAGATTATCGGCATCCAGCAATGGGTACAAATCATAAAATAACGGTAAATGGGAATTTAAATAAGTATGAGTTTTTAATCACCCTACTTCATGAACTTGCTCATTTACTTTGTTTTGAACAGTATAAAAATAGGGTAGAAGCGCATGGGAAGGAGTGGAAAAATATTTATAGTAGCTTACTTGTCCAATTTATTCGATTGGAGATTTTTCCTATTGACATCCAGAAAAGTTTACAAAAAACACTGTTGAATCCAGCAGCAACAGCTAATGGTGAAACTGCACTCTTATTGGTTTTGCGTAAGTATGATATCGTTAAAAAAGAGGGTTATTCCTTTGTAGCGCATATTGCAGAAGGCACTTTATTTGAGTCCTTAAAAGGCCGCATTTTTAAGAGAGCAAAAAAACGACGCATTAGGATTGAATGCATAGAAGTGGCCACAGGGCAGGTGTATTCCTTTAGTGCACTGACCGAGGTGAAAGTGATTCATCCATAAACTTATCAAAAAAGCCAACGAGAAACGTTGGCTTTTTTGATAATCATAATAGGATAATTTGAAGCCCGTTAAATTTAGGGCTTAATAATTATCAAGCCACTGCTAATCTCACTAAATCAGCAGCTTCGCTTAATAAGATCGCAGACTGAACTTTCAGTCCACTCTCGTCAATTAATTTTTTCGCTTCCACAGCATTGGTTCCTTGTAAACGAACTATGATTGGAATATTGATATTGCCTAATTTGTTGAATGCCTCAATGACACCTGCAGCAACACGATCACAACGAACGATACCGCCAAAGATGTTAATTAAAATTGCTTTCACATTTGGATCTTTCATAATAATTCTAAATCCTGCTTCTACTGTTTGTGCATTGGCAGACCCTCCAACGTCTAAGAAGTTAGCGGGTTCTCCACCACTTAACTTAATCATATCCATGGTAGCCATGGCTAATCCAGCACCATTCACCATACAACCTACGTTACCATCTAACTTTACAAAGTTTAAGTTAAACTCACCTGCTTCTACTTCGGTTGGATCTTCTTCAGTCACATCACGCATCGCCAATAAATCGGGATGACGCATTAAAGCGTTGTCATCAATATTCATTTTACAATCTACCGCAATGATTTTATCATCACTCGTTTTGAATAATGGGTTAATCTCTAACATACCGCAGTCTAATGCAACATAAGTGTTGTATAAATTAGTGACAAATTTTACGCAATTCTTTAAAGCCTCTCCACTTAATCCAAAGTTGAATGCAATTTTTCTTGCCTGAAAACCTGGTAAGCCACCACCTGGGTGTACCCACTCTTTAAATATTTTTTCTGGGGTATCATGTGCTACATCTTCAATATTCATGCCACCTTCAGTACTGTACATGATCACATTCATTCCTTTTGTACGATCTAATAAAATAGAAAGGTATAATTCCTTGGTAGGTTGAGGCCCGTCATAATAAACATCCTGCGCTACTAAAATTTGATTCACCACTTTACCAGCTGGGCCAGTTTGAATGGTCACTAAAGTTCCACCCAATATATTTTTTGCAAACTTTTCAATATCCTCGGCAGATTTACCCACTGCAACACCTCGTTGATCTGTACCAATGATACTTCCTTTACCACGTCCACCAGCATGAATTTGTGCTTTAACCACCGCAAATTTATTGTTCGTGTCCGTTGCAATTTTTTGATAGGCTGCAACTGCGTCTGCCACATTTTTTACGGCAACACCTTCTTGAACAGGAACATTGTATTTTTTTAGAAGCTCTTTAGCTTGGTATTCATGCAAATTCATACAGATAAAATTTTGGCGAAGATAATAGATAAACAGCAGAAAATCAGTCTAAAATTGCCTAAAAAGGGATGAAACATATATTTTGCTGTTTAAACATTGAATTGTAACTTTGTTATATTATATTATTATAAGAACTTTAATTATTAAAAACACAAATAACTGAATATGAAAAAAATCATGTTTTCTTTACTTACAATCGCTACGATTGCTATTTTATCTTTTGCCCCTAAATCAAGCAAGATTGCAGGTACTACTTTTACAGTCGATGCCGCAAAGAGTAAAGTGGATTGGACGGGTTCCAAAAAAAGTGATTTCCATACTGGATTTTTCCCATTAAAATCTGGTGCTTTGCAAGTAGATGCTGGTAAACTAGTTGGTGGTAGTTTTGTAATTAATCTTGCAGGATTAAAAGTAACCGACCCTGCAGGTGAAAGATTACAAGGTCATTTGTCTTCTGCTGAATTTTTTGATATTGCAAAATTTGGCGAAGCTACTTTTACCATTTCTAAAGTAGTATACACAAAAGCAGATAAAGCAACCATTACAGGAGATCTTTCATTACATGGTATTAGTGCGCCTGTAACCTTTAATGCTTCTATAAGAAGTGCGGATGATAAAGGTTTCTTTGCGGAAGCTTTTTTCCCATTTGATAGAACATTATTTGGAATTAATTATGGTGTAGGAAATATTGATACAGATGTTCAATTAGCCGTTCATATTTACGGTAACAAGTAATTTTGATTGTTAAGAAATCTTAAATAAAAGGCCTCCAAATGGGGGCCTTTTATTTTTAGTTCGCTTTGCTTGAATGCTAAATCCTATTTAAATATCGTATCGCTCTTTTAAAATATGTAAATGGTGTAATGCATGCCCAAATATGATAAATCCCAATGCATTTACTGAAATGGGTTGACCACTAGCTGTTCCCATGTTTTTAATTTGTTCCTCGGTAAAAGAAGCAAATAATAAGTTAGTGGATTGACGCACCACTCTCCATTCTGTTAACATGTCTTTCCAGTTTCTATTGGCACCCGTTCCGTTTTTTGCATATTCGTTTTCATCAAAACCTAATAATGCAGCAGGTTCTTTTCTTGCAATGGATAGGGCGCGGTAAGCAAAAATTCTTTCAGTGTCAATAACATGTTGCAACATTTGCTTAATGGTCCATTTATCTTCGGCATATGCATAATTTGCTTTTTCAGCCGGTATTGCCGACCAGGATTCGGTGATACGATCATGGTATTGTTGAACCAAGATGGAATAATCTTTTCCACTTGTATAGTTAACGTAAGATTGATAAAAGCTACTGTATTCGGTCGCACTTGGTCGGGACATATTCTATTTTGTTTTTGATTTTATGTTTTTAGAAGGGATATATTTATTTGCAATTTGAATGGCATTTGCTGCATTTACGATACCTCCTGCGGATGCAATCTCGGTTAATTTTTTTGATTCCTCTTTTTGCGGAACAACAAATTCGGCATTTGGATTACTTGGCTTCCAAACACTTTGCATAATAATTTTCTTTACATCTATGGCGGATAAATTAGGGTAATAAGAACGAATCATGGCGGCTATATGACTCACAATAGGGGCAGCCATGCTGGTCCCTTGTAAATAACCATGATTGTTTTCACCTGGTAGGGTAGAATAAATTTTATTGCCAGGAGATAAGACATCAACAATACTTGGTCCAAAATTACTAAAGTCGGTAAGTAGGGAATTGTTAATGAATTCTTCACTACTTGCTGCTACCGTAATGATATTATTTGTAGTGTCATTTAGATAACTAGAATAGGGGTTTGGGTAAACGGCCTTGGTTTCTAAATCATAATATTCATTGCCTGCTGCATGTATAATAAGTACGTCTTTGGAGGCAGCATATCTAATGGCATTGTCCACCCAAATTTGTTCGGGAGAAAATGATTTCCCAAAACTCATATTAATTATTTTGGCTCCGTTGTCTACTGCGTATTTAATGCCTAAGGCAACGTCTTTGTCGTATTCGTCTCCATCAGGTACCACGCGTACCCCCATAATGGTTATATTGGGGTATAAAGATTTTACATTCCATGTAGTTTCGGGAATGCTTGCAACCAGTCCGGCAACATGTGTGCCATGTCTTGCATTGGGTCCTGTAATGTCATTATTGCCATAAAACCGATCGGCTAAATCTTCGTAATCATCTTTAATAATATCAGCTCTTATTGCAGTAGGGGGTTTGGTTTTAGCAGTAGCCGACTTTTCTTTTCCTTCCACATAATCTTTTAAATCTTTTATGATTTCCAAATAAGGTGTTTCTGGTTCTATGCCTAACATTTTAACCGTTCTTAAATAAGCCATCTTTGCTTCTAAAGTATTTCTTCCTATTGGCTGAAAAGATTTTAGTTGCTCAAGGCTGAAATTTGAATCTAGTAATTCTTTTATAATGGTATTGCCTAGTTTTTGAACCGCATTGGTAGCCATAGAAATATATCTCAAATTGGCAGCATCATCGTCGGAGAATTCAATTTCATTGGCAGCTTGTTTCCAATTTTCATATTGTTTTTTTTCGGCAGGGTTCATTTTGCTTTCATCAATTTGTTTCCCCTCATACCTATTTTTAAACTTATGGTATACCCTGGATTTTTCGTCTGCTGCTTTATCAATATTACGACCATCTTTACCACCTAAGAAATTCCATCCATGTATATCATCTACATAACCATTGCGGTCATCATCAATACCATTTCCTACAATTTCCTTTTTGTTTACCCATAAGACAGGTTTGATTTCAATATTGTTGGTATCAACACCTCCATCCATAACGGCCACAATAATTGAAGTAGGCTTTTTTGAAAAGCTAGCTAATTTTTGATAGGCTTGAAAAAGACTAATGCCATGAACATTGTCTTGTGTATAGTCCTTCCAATGCCAGTTTTGACTTGGACTGATCGCTTGCCCGAAACTTATTAAATGAATGCAAATAAAAAAAAGTACTAATAATATTCTATTCATAAAAACTATAAATCAAATTGAATGCCTTGTGCTAATGGTAAAGTGTTACTCCAATTAATGGTGTTGGTTTGTCGGCGCATGTATGCTTTCCATGCATCACTTCCACTTTCTCTTCCTCCACCAGTTTCTTTTTCTCCTCCAAACGCTCCTCCAATTTCCGCACCACTGGTTCCAATATTTACATTCGCAATACCACAATCACTTCCTTGTGCAGATAAGAATAATTCAGACTCTCTCATATTTAAAGTCATGATGGCAGATGATAACCCTTGTGGTACATTATTTTGAATGGCAATCGCTTCCTCAATAGTCGCATATTTCATTACATATAAAATAGGAGCGAAGGTTTCATGTTGTACAATGGCATCATCTGGTTTTGCAGCCGCAATACATGGCTTTACATAACATCCACTTTCATAACCAGAACCTTCTAGAACACCACCCTCCACTAAAAAATGTCCTCCTTCTTTTTTACAGGCTTCAATACTATTTAAATATAATTTCACTGCATCCTTATCAATTAAGGGGCCCATGTGATTTTTTGAATCTAGAGGATCGCCAATAATAATTTGTTGGTAAGCTTTGGTTAATTTGGCAACAAAACTATCGTAAACTTTTTCATGGATAATTAATCTTCTAGTACTCGTACATCTTTGACCCGCTGTGCCCACAGCTCCAAATACGGCTCCAATCAAAGACATATCTAAGTCTGCATTTTCTGTAATAATGATGGCGTTATTGCCTCCTAATTCTAAAATAGTTTTACCTAATCTTCCTGCAACTGCTTTGTTTAATTCTTTACCCATTCTCGTAGATCCCGTGGCAGAAACCAATGGAATTCGCTCATCATGACTCATCCATTCTCCTACATTTCTACCACCTTGAATTAAATTATTAACGCCTTCGGGAACATTGTTTTCTGCAAATACTTTGGCTACAATATTTTGAATGGCATTCCCACATAAAGGTGTTTTTTCACTCGGCTTCCATACCGTCACGTTTCCACAAACCCAGGCTAAAGCTGCATTCCAGCTCCAAACAGCTACCGGGAAATTAAAAGCAGATATGATGCCTACAATACCCATGGGGTGCCATTGCTCATACATCCTATGTGAAGGTCTTTCGCTATGCATGGTTAGGCCATATAGTTGTCTAGATAATCCTACTGCAAAATCACAGATATCAATCATTTCTTGCACTTCTCCTAAACCTTCTTGTAAACTTTTTCCCATTTCATAACTTACCAATTGTCCAAGCGCATGTTTTTCGGCACGAAGTGCTTCGCCTAATTGTCTTACTACTTCGCCACGTTTTGGTGCTGGCCATTTTCTCCATGCTAAGTATGCAGATTGTGCAGTGGTAATTACTTTTTCATAAGCGTCTTTATCGGTTGTGCTAACCGCTCCAATCATATTTCCATCTACCGGGGAGAAACTTAAAATGAATTCACCTTTACTTTTAACGAATGCAGTACCTGTTGAAGTTCCTTCGTTTTCCTTTTGTAACTTCAATGTTTGTAAGAATTCCATATTTATTTTTTAATTTTTTCTATAATATTGGTTGTGGAGAAACCTTCTATTATCGGATTGATAATTACTTTTCCTCCATGGGCAATTACTTCTTTAGCACCAACAATAGTATCAATTGTATAATCACCGCCTTTTACCAATACATCCGGTAAAATTTGAGAAATTAATTCATGAGGTGTGTCTTCTTCAAAAATAATTACTGCATCCACCATGGCAAGGTTTGCAATAATAAGCGCGCGACTTGCCGTATTATTAATGGGCCTGTCTGGGCCTTTTAATTTTTTGATGCTTGCATCGCTATTTAATCCAACAATTAAATAGTCCGCTTCTTTAGCTGCTTCTGCAATGGAGAACAAATGTCCGGGGTGAAGTATGTCAAAACATCCATTGGTAAATGACACTGTTTTCCCTGTAATTTTCCAAGCGTGCATGATTGCTTTGGCTTGATCAATTGTCATTATCTTCTTTTCAAATCCATCCACAAATCTCATACTAAATTGCTTTTTTATTAATAATAGGAAGTAAAATTAAACTAGCGCCGCCTAATATTAACAAGATGATAAATTGAGCAAACCATTGAACAGTTCCATTGGCTAGTCCTAAAGTGTAGCTTACACCATTTAATTTTAAAACCATGGCCATTAAAAGTGCATAAGCACCTATGCCACCTGGTGTGATGATCATTCCAATACTTGCAAAAGCAAGACAACTAATAGCAGTAGGGAATGAACTTGCAGTTCCTTCTGTCCCAAATAAACCAATATAAGTGGCAATTAAATACATAAACCAAATGCCAAAACTATATAGGAAGAATAGGTTGTGCTTTTTTAATTTGGTAGCACTGATTACACCTTCCCAAATGCCAGCAATGATATGTTTTAAACCATGAATTGTCTTTTGCAATTTACTTTTAAAAACAAACATTAATAAGATCGCTATAATAATAATGCCAATGCCAGCATAAAGTATATAATGAGTGTTGGGGGTATTTGCCTCTGTTGCAGTTTGCGCTCTAAGTTCATTCCATCCAGTAGATATGACATTGAATTGTAAGGAAAGCGCCAGTATAAAAACTATGCCTAAACTAAGGACATCAAAAGCCCTTTCCGCTACAATGGTCCCCACAATTTTTTCGGCAGGTATTTTTTCATATTTTGAAAGCAGGGTACATTTTAGTACCTCGCCTAAACGGGGTACAGCCAAATTGGCTAGGTAGCCGATGAGTACGGCTAAAAAGGTATTGGCCACCGAAGGTTTATATCCCAAAGGCTCCATGATGAGTCTCCATCTTAGGGCCCTTAAAAAGTGAGAGAAAGTAAGTATCAGAAAAACAGGAATTAAAACCCAGTATTTAGTCGTTTTTAAGGCATTGGTAAACTTGTCCCATTCTTGGGGGGGAATTTGATGCAAACTCCACCAAATCAGCAAGATGCCAATTAGTAAAAAGAAAGCTATTTTAAGGAATTTCCCCATGATTTTTCGTTTTTCGAATGTATTGCAATTTACAATCAATTGTGCTATAAAACTTGGATTTAGGAGGCTATTTATAACCCTTTTTAAGTGGTTTCTTAAAGTGCTTACAATTTCGTACCTTCGCAAACTCATAGATGGTTCTGAGTTAAACCCAAAAGGAATGTCTGAAAAAAAACGAATATTATACATCGCGACCGAAATGTCACCTTATTTAGAGTTGACAGAGTTTGCCGAGATTATTAATAAACTGGCGATTAAGAGTAACGATAGTGGCCTAGAAGTTCGTTGTATTATGCCAAGATTTGGTGTGATCAATGAAAGAAGACACCGTTTACATGAAGTGGTTAGACTTTCCGGAATCAATGTTCAAGTGGACAGCGATGATTATCCATTACAAATTAAAGTAGCTTCCTTACCAAATGCACGTTTACAAGTTTATTTTTTAGAAAATGAGGACTTCTTCAAACGCAAGCAAATTTTTCATGATGAGAGTGAAACCTGGTTTGATGATAACGTATTAAGAACTGTATTCTTTTGTAGAGGAGCCTTAGAAACCGTTAAGAAATTTGGATGGCCTCCAGATATTATTCATTGTAGCGGATGGATGACTGGGTTAATTCCAGCTTATATTAAAACTGCCTTTAAAAAAGAGCCAGTTTTCTCTAATTCAAAAGTAGTTTTCACTATAGGTGCAAATACATTTGAAGAGAAGTTTAATAAAGATTTTTTAACGAAGTCATTGATTAATGCAAATATTAAGGACAAGGATTTAGAACCTTTCAAAGATTTGACCAATGCAGCCATGTTCAGAGGTGGGGCTACTTATGCGGATGCCATCACTTTTGGTGCGGATGTAATTGACAAAAAATTGGTATCTGAATTTTCAGCTGTAAAAGGTAAAAAAGTGGTGCCATTTAACGGATGGGATTCCGATTTAACAGAGTATTTAGATTTATACAACGAACTTGCAGGCAAGTAAAGACAAATTAATACATGGCATCAAATATTTTAGTGAAAAGATTTTCGACAATTTTATTTATAGGCTTCCTTTTTTCAGCTTGTACACGTATTGGTACTACCGAAATAGGACTTGGTTTGCTTCCTTCGATGGATGCTTTTAACACAAAGGACACCATCTTAGAGGTAGAGACGGAGACCATCGACATGTCAGATTCCGTAAGAATTTATGGACAGGATGACCAAGTGGTGGGCATTATTAATAATGATCCAGTTTTTGGTTCCACCACAGCAAGTATGTACTTTCAATTAAAACCAGGCTATTTCCCTTATTATCTAAGAGGGTCAAAGGATAGTATTGCAATTGATTCGGCTGTTTTAATTCTTTCTTATAAAGGTTTTTATGGGGATTCAACAAAGCCAGTGGTTTTAAATTTAAAAAGAATTAGCGCCACAACGCCACTAAGTTTAGATAATATAGTGGCTAGTAATTATCCAGAAGCCTACAATATTAAAACCGATGCTACAATGGCAGATCCATACACATTGGATTTTGACCGTGTTCATGATTCTGTGATTAACAGATATGAGTTAGCGAAGGATCAAATTCGTATTCCTTTGAATAAAACTTTTACGGATCTTTTTATGAAAGTGTATGATTCAACTGAAGTATACAAAACGGATACAAGTCTTCGTCAATATTTTCAAGGGTTTGCTTTAAGTGTAAGTTCCGCTGGAAATCCCAACGCATTGGTAAGAATTAATTTATTGGATACCAATACAAAATTAGGCCTCTATTATAGAACTAATTCAACATCCTTTGTAGGAACAAGAGATACGATCGTAGATTATTTTAATTTTTCTCTTTACTCGAATGGTTATGCAAATTTTGTAAAACGCAACAGAGCAGGCTCGGAAATAGCTAAGCATCTGGGCGTTGCTAAAGATTCTTTGGTATATGTTCAAACTAGTCCAGGGACCGTTGTCAAAATAAAAGTACCAGGTTTAAAAGCTTTTGCTAATAAAATTATTCATAGAGCGGAATTAGTGGCTGAACAAGTGCCTGCTGAAACGCCAAGCTTTTTAGAGTCTCAATTTACTCCGCCTAACTATTTATTTTTAGGAGCCTATGATAGTGCTGCAAAAATGATTAGGAATGTCCCCAATGATTACCAAGGAACGGTAAATGCTGCTCAGTTTATAAAATTTGGCGGAAGAAGAATTTATAAATCTATACAAGGTTTTGAAAATGTAGCTAGTTACAATTTTGATTTGAGTAGATATGTGCAAGGAGTCATTTCGAGAAAGGATACCATTTTCGAATTGAGGTTATATGCTCCAGTTAATGATTCAATCAAATATGTACCTCCTTATCCTAATAATGTACAATCCGGAATGGATTATCTAAATTCTTCATTGGGTAACCAACCTGCCATAGGCCGAGTAAGATTAGGTGGTGGCAAGCATTCAAGGTTTAGAATGCGTTTACGCGTTTATTATTCCGATTTATAATCATAAGATTTATTAATACATTTGCACCTAATAACAAACATCTAAATAAAAGAACATGCCTTATTTATTTACTTCTGAGAGTGTTTCTGAAGGACATCCAGACAAAGTAGCGGATCAGATTTCTGACGCATTAATCGACAACTTTTTAGCATTTGATCCACAGTCCAAAGTGGCTTGTGAGACCTTAGTAACCACAGGTCAAGTGATTTTGGCGGGTGAGGTAAAATCTAAAGCGTATTTAGACGTTCAAACCATTGCACGTGATGTAATTAAGAAAATTGGTTACACAAAGAGTGAATATATGTTTGAAGCGGATAGCTGTGGTGTATTAAGTGCCATCCACGAACAATCTGCTGACATCAACCAAGGGGTGGACAGAAAAAAGAAAGAAGAGCAAGGTGCGGGTGACCAAGGTATGATGTTTGGTTATGCAACCAATGAAACCGATGATTATATGCCATTGGCACTTGACTTAGCGCACAAAATTCTAATTGAGTTAGCTGCATTAAGAAGAGAGAACAAAGCGATCAAATATTTACGTCCCGATGCAAAATCTCAAGTAACCTTAGAGTACAACGATAAAAATCAACCTGTAAGAATTGACGCAATTGTAGTAAGTACGCAACATGATGATTTTGATAAGGAAGGAAAGATGTTGGCTAAAATTAACAAGGATATTGTTGAAATATTAATTCCAAGAGTACAGGCTAAATACAAAAAATACGCCAAGTTATTTAACAAGGATATTAAGTACCATATTAACCCAACAGGTAAGTTTGTAATTGGTGGACCACACGGTGATACAGGTTTAACAGGCCGTAAAATTATCGTAGATACTTACGGTGGTAAAGGCGCACACGGTGGTGGTGCATTCTCTGGTAAGGATCCAAGTAAGGTAGACCGTTCTGCAGCTTATGCAACACGTCATATTGCGAAAAACTTAGTAGCTGCGGGTGTAGCTTCTGAAGTTTTGGTACAAGTGTCTTACGCGATTGGAGTTGCTAAACCAACTTCTATTAACGTAAATACCTACGGAACTGCTAAAGTGAAAATGACAGATGGTCAAATTGGTAAATTAGTAGAAAGCATTTTTGATATGCGTCCTTACTTTATTGAGCAAAGATTAAAGTTGAGAACACCTATGTATAGTGAAACTGCTGCTTACGGACATATGGGTCGTAAGAATGAAACAGTGACTAAAACATTTACCACTCCAGACGGCAAATCTAAAACCATGAAAGTGGAATTGTTTACCTGGGAGAAATTAGATTATGTAGCGAAAGTGAAAAAAGCTTTCGGTTTAAAATAATGGATTGAATTTTACAAAAGCCCGTTCCGAAATTTTCTGGACGGGCTTTTTGTTTTAACGTGCAATTTTATATAAAACATTTTCAAAAATATATAGGACATGAATGATCAACAAAATCCTTGGAAGACATTAAGTGGGGAAGTAAAATATGAAAACCCATGGATTAATTTGACAGAATATAAAGTAATCACGCCGGCAGGAACCGAAGGAATTTATGGTAAAGTACATTTTAAAAATGTTGCGATTGGAGTGATCGCGTTGGATGCAGATGACCATACTTATTTAGTGGGTCAATATCGTTTTCCTTTGGATTTGTATAGTTGGGAAATTCCGGAAGGAGGTTGCCCAGAGGGAACCGATTGGCTCACTGCAGCCAAAAGAGAATTAAAAGAAGAGACTGGTTTTGAGGCAGGGAAGTGGACAGAGATTTTACAAATGCATGTGTCCAATTCGGTATCGGATGAATTGAGTGTGGTATATGTTGCACAGGATTTAAAAGCAGGGGAAGCAGCCCCCGAAGAGACAGAAGATTTAAAAGTTATGAAAATGCCATTTAAACAAGCAGTGGATTGGGTAATGCAAGGAAAAATTACGGATTCCATATCGGTAGCCGCTATTTTGAAATGGGAGTTACTTAAAGCGCAGTAAAAACTTTAACTTTGCATTATGCAGGAGAGAAATAATAGACCAGAAAAAAAGCATTCAGGCCCAAGAAGATTTAGCCCGCGTCCAAATTTCACAACGGAGCGTAAATTTATTATTGGACGCCAACCTTTAATTGAATCCTTGGAGTCAGGTGCAAATATTGAAAAAATTTTAATTCAAAAAAATGCACAAGGAGAGGGATTGAATGAAATAAAACAATTTGCAAGAGAACATACCATCCCTGTACAATTGGTTCCCATTGAAAAACTAAATGGAATGACTAAGGCCAATCACCAAGGAGTGTTGGCTTTTATTTCCAATGTAAAATACTTAGACTTACAGCAAGTAATTGATTTTGTAGTTGCAAAAGGGGAAACGCCTTTATTTGTAATGTTAGACGGGGTAACGGATGTAAGAAATATTGGAGCCATTAGCAGAAGTATTCATTGTTGTGGGGCACAAGCGTTGATCATTCCAGACAAAGGGGTGGGTGCTTTAAATGAAGAAGCCTTTAAAAGTAGCGCGGGTGCATTAGAGCATATTCATGTCGTGAGAGTAAGTAGTTTATTAAAAACGGTAGACGATTTGCATTTAAATGGCATACAAGTTTTCACCAGTGAAATGCGCGCCGATAAAAATGTACACGAGTTAGATTTTAAAGTACCTAGTTGTATTATTATGGGCGATGAGGGAAGGGGGGTGCAGCCATATTTAGCAAAAGCGGCAGACTATTTCTTTAAAATCCCAATGGCCACCAATTTTGATTCATTTAATGTGTCGGTAGCAGCAGGTATTGTTTTATACGAAGCCATGAAACAAAGATTATTTCCTGCATCTAAATAAATATACATGAGTGCATTGAAACTAAAACTAACCCTGGAGGCAAAACCGTCTAGCCTGAAAATTAATTACGGGGAAAAACTCATGTTAACGGGGTCTTGCTTTACAGAAAATATTGGATCCAAATTGCAAACTCATTTATTTGAAGCCTTTGAAAATTCGCATGGTATTTTGTTTAATCCAATAAGTGTTCAAAACGCTTTAATGGATATTATTTCAAATAAGAAGTATACCGAATTGGATTTATTTTTATTAAATGATGTTTGGAACAGCTGGCATCATCATAGTCGTTTTTCAGGGGTTATTCAAACTGAGGCATTGGATAAAATAAATGGAGCCATTCAAGAAGCACATAGCTATTTAAAATCGGCACATCATTTAGTGATTACTTTAGGCTCTGCATGGTTGTATACTTTAAATGAAAACGCCCCCAATAATAGGGGTATGGTGGTAGCCAATAATCATAAAGCACCCGCGAATTGGTTTACCAAAAAATTATTGCAACCACAGGAATTGTTATCGAATTTGCAATCGCTTGTTGCTGCCTTACAATCATTCAATCCTAATTTACATATTGTATTTACCATTAGTCCTGTGCGGCACTTAAGAGAAGGATTAGTGGAAAACAACAGAAGTAAAGCCGTGCTCATTCAAGCGGTACATGATTTGGTTTCAGTGGAGAAGAATATTGAGTATTTCCCAGCGTATGAATATGTGATAGACGACTTAAGGGATTATCGTTTTTATTCGGAGGACTTAGTGCATCCCAACTATGCCGCTACCCAATATGTTTGGGAAAAGTTGACAGATACTTATATGACAGCGGATACACAATCTATCATGAAACAAGTAGCTGAATTGCAGTTGGCATATAATCATAAGCCCTTTTTTAGCGGTTCCACGGAGCATCAGAAATTTTTACGTTCTTGTATAGATAAAACGATGCATTTGATGTCACAATATCCTCAATTACCATTACACAAGCACCTGCTTTTTTTTAAAGAACAAGTTGGCAAATAATTACTTAATTTAGGACTCTAAAATTAATGTATGCGCATATTGCCATTTATAGCTTCAACATTGGTAACGGTTGGGCTTATTACAGTATTAAATGTTCAATTAACCATTGGCAAAACTCAGACACCTAAACTGGGGTATTTTTTATCTCCACAACATGGCTTTTGGAAAAATGCCGAGAAATTAGGAGCAGGATTTGATGCCTCCATTGTTGCAAAAGACTTAAAAGGCAATGTGGATGTATATATGGACGACCGGTTGGTTCCACATATTTATGCAGACAATGACGAGGATGCTTATTTTGTTCAAGGTTTCTTGCATGCAAAATTTAGATTGTGGCAGATGGATTTTCAAACACGTGTAGCCTCGGGGAGGCTTAGTGAAATTGCAGGGGCAGATAAATTAACAATAGACCGCTTTTTTAGAAGATTGGGTATGGTATATGGTGCCGAGCAAACCGAAAAATTTATCAATGAAAACAATCCGGTAATGAAGGCTACCGTAGAGGCTTATACAGCAGGGGTGAATGCGTATTTGAAACAATTGTCTCCAGAAGATATTCCTTTTGAATATAAATTAATGAATTATCAACCTGAAGAATGGTCCCCTAAAAAAACCTATCTTTTTTTAATGTTCATGTCTTATGATTTAACAGGTCGTGCCGCTGCCGCGGATTTGCAATTAACCAATACTAGAGATTTTTTAGGCTATGATTTATTTGACAAATTGTATACCAATCAACAGGATTCATTAGATCCCATTATTCCCAAAGGAACTACTTTTGCAGAAGCATCTTTACATCCTATCCAACCAGCAGGCGCAGATTCCGTATACCTAAAAAAACAGACTTTAAACACAGCAGCCCAAAATACATCTGCTAGTCCAGAAGCGCCAGATAAAAACAATGGTAGTAATAACTGGGCGGTCTCAGGTTCAAAAACAAAGTCGGGACGTCCCATTTTATGTAGCGACCCACATTTGGGATTAAACCTTCCTTCCTTATGGTATGAGGTTCAAATCACTACCCCAACACATAGTACTTATGGTGCAAGTTTTCCTGGTTCACCTGCAGTGATTATTGGCTTTAATGATAGTTTAGCTTGGGGGGTAACAAATGCAGGTCGTGATGTGCTGGATTACTATGAGTTAAAATTCAAGGACAGCACCCAAAAAGAATATTGGTTCAATGGCAGTTGGCAGGCAGCTTCAAATCGTCAAGAAATTATTAAAGTAAAAGATAGTGCGGATGTGGTAGAAAATATTGCAATGACACATTGGGGACCAGCGATGTTTGATACACATTATCAAAATGTGCAATCCATGGGTCGAAATTTAGCAGTGAAATGGACGGGACATAACGCATCTACTGGTGTAGAAACTTTTTATAAATTAAACAGAGCAAAAAATTATGATGACTATATTAATGCCATTTCTTTATGGAAATGTCCAGGTCAAAATTTTGTTTTTGCAAGTAAGACCGGAGATATTGCCATTAAGCAACAAGGAAGTTTTGTGGCAAGATGGGATCGCCAAGGTGATTTTATAATGCCAGGGGTAGACAGTAGTTATGATTGGCAAGGAATCATTCCAAATGAGGAAAATCCAATGATGAAAAATCCAGAACGTGGTTTTGTGAGTAGTGCGAATCAGAAGTCAGTGGATTCAACTTATCCTTACTATTTAGGCACTGCATCCTCCTTTCCATTATACAGAGGGATTAGTGTAAATAAGCGATTGGCCATTATGAATCAGATGACGCCCATGGATATGCAGGGGTTACAAACAGACAACTATAACGTATTTGCGGAAGTGGCGAGGCCTGCTTTAAATAAATTTATGGATCAAACTAAGTTAAGTCCCGATGCCCAGAGAATGGTAATGGAAATGAATCATTGGGATTTGTATAATAACGCGAATTCAAAAGGCACCACTGTATTTAAAATTATTTGGGACAGCGTGGAGTATGCGGTTTGGGGAGACGAAATGGCCGGGTCTAAATTACCACTTACAAAGCCAGAAGCATTTGTCTTAGTTGACCAAATGAATAGGGATAGTAATTTTTCCGTTGCAGATGATATTAGAACAAAGGATAAAATAGAAACCTTAAAAGATCAGGTGCAATTGGGTATTGAAAAAGCGACCAAGAAGTTATTAGAACTTGAAAAAGACAACAAATTAGCATGGGCTAGTTTTAAAGCAACAAGTGTGAATCATTTAACAAAAATACCAGCTTTAAGTAGGTTGAATTTACCAATAGGGGGCGGTGTAAATATTATAAATGCGACTACCGAAAATCATGGACCTAGTTGGAGAATGGTAGTGCATTTGACCGATGAAATTGAAGCCTATGGTTTATATCCTGGAGGGCAAAGCGGTAATCCGGGAAGTCCTTATTATGATACATTTGTAGATTATTGGGCAGCGGGCAAGTATTACCGTTTATTGTTTTTGCCTAAAGCAAAATTGATTACCAACGAAAGAACAAAGTGGCGTATTCAATTTAAAAACGCCTAACTCCATTACCTTATTTTTTAAAATTTATTTATGAAATCAAATCAATCAGCAATTATAAAATTTTTAATGGCTACCATCGTATCTGCTTTATTGGCTTATGCAATTGGCATATATGGAAACCTTCCTTGGTGGAGTTTTGTAATTTCTAATTTCATTGTTGCCATTGCGATTGACCAAAAGCCATGGAAGGCATTTATATCAGGAGCGTTGGGTGTTGGACTATTGTGGTTAACCTTAGCCCTTATGATTGATCAACAAAATGGTCATTTATTGTCTACGAAAGTGGCCAATATTTTACCTTTAAAAGGGTCCACCACTGCATTAATAGCAATTACTGCTTTTGTAGGATTTATATTGGGAGGCCTTTCCTCTTTGTCTGGTAGTTATGTAAGAAAAGCGAAGTAAAAATGGGTTCAACTATTTATTTATAAAGGAGACTGACATCAATCAGTCTCTTTTGTTTTAAGGACTTTTATTTTTTTGTATCTTTGTATCCAATTTGCTTAATCTGTAATTGAGCTTAAATTAAAAACATATGTCAGTATTACACAATCGTGTTTCCAACCAGGAGTTGAAGCTAAAGCTGTATGAGGAAAATTTTCCTAGAACAACCATCAGTTTTTACCAGTATTTCCCCATACAAGAACCTCAGTTATTTAGAGACGAAATTTATCGAGCCTTAAATGCTATGAAAGTATTTGGAAGAATTTATGTAGCGAAGGAAGGGATTAACGCGCAAATTAGTTTACCAACACACAATATGGAATTAGTAAGGGATTACTTGTATTCTTTCAAGCCACTTAAGGGCTTGCGATTAAATATTGCAGTGAATGATGATGGTAAAAGTTTTTGGGTATTGAGAATTAAAGTGCGTGATAAAATTGTTGCGGATGGAATTGAGGATCCTAATTTTAGCATGGAAAATAAGGGTAAGTATTTGAGTGCAAAAGAGATGAATGATTTATTGGAAAAGGACGAGACCATTGTCATTGATATGCGCAATCATTATGAGTATGAAGTGGGACATTTTGAGAAAGCCATTGAAATTCCTTCTGATACTTTTAGAGATCAATTACCTATGGCTGCAGATTTGATGAAGGATAATAAGAATAAAAATATAATCATGTATTGCACAGGTGGTATTCGTTGTGAAAAAGCAAGTGCATATATGTTACATAAAGGGTTTAAAAATGTATTTCATTTGGAAGGGGGCATTATTAATTATGCCAATAAAATTAAAGAGGCTGGCTTAGAGAGTAAGTTTAAGGGAAAGAATTTTGTATTTGATGAAAGGTTAGGCGAGAAGATCACCGAGGATATCATTGCAAAATGTCACCAATGCGGAAAACCTGCCGACACCCATACCAATTGCAAAAATGACGCCTGCCATTTATTATTTATTCAATGCGAGGATTGTGATAAATCCTTTGATGGATGTTGCACTACCGAATGCAAAGAGGTATACCATCTGCCTTTAGAAGAACAAGAAAAATTAAGAGCAGGCAATAAAAATGGCATTATGGTATTTAACAAAAGCAAACAGCGATTGAGGCCTAGGCTCGGTGTGGATATAGAAGTAAAGTAAGCATCAAAAATCTATTTTTTTTGTTAATTACACTTTTTTCAAGGCTTCGCAAACTAAATCATAAGTTTCTTCCTGTGATTTAGGGGCTGGTACAAAAGCTGCTCCAATTACTTTTTCGTAAAGCTCAATATATCTTTTTGAAATGGTATCAATCCATTCATCGCTCATCTCGGGAACTGTTTGACCTTCTTTCCCCATGAAATTATTATCAATCAACCATTCACGTACAAATTCTTTACTTAATTGCTTTTGTTTTTCTTTTTTTGTTTGACGTTCTTCAAATCCATCTGCATAAAAATAACGAGAAGAATCCGGCGTATGAATTTCGTCCATTAAATAAATCGTGTCTCCAATTTTACCGAACTCATATTTAGTATCTACTAAAATCAACCCCTGCTTCGCTGCAATTTCCTTTCCTCTTTCAAATAAAGCCAATGCATATTTTTCTAATACTGCCCAATCTTCAGCAGTTGCTAATCCTTGTTTAATAATTGCTGCTTTTGAAATATCTTCATCATGCCCTTCACTTGCTTTTGTGGATGGGGTAATAATAGGGGTTGGGAAATAATCATTCTCGACCATATTCTCAGGTAATGGAACCCCGCATAATGTTCTCCCACCTGCATGGTAAGTTCTCCAAGCATGTCCCACTAAGTTTCCTCTTACAACCATTTCAATTTTAAAGGGAGTACATTTTTTTCCAATTGCTACATTTGGGGCAGGGGTATCCAACAGCCAATTTGGGCAGATATCTGTTGTTTTTTGCAACATATAGGCGGCTATTTGGTTGAGGACCTGGCCTTTAAAAGGGATGGGTTTTGGCAAGATTACATCAAAAGCAGAAATTCTGTCACTTGCAATCATCACAAGTAGTTCATTTTCAATGTAATACACATCTCTTACTTTGCCGTGGTATTCACCAATTTGTTGAGGGAAAGACTTTGAATTCATACTGCTAAATTAAAAATTAAAGGCTAAATCCCGATAATTTTTTTAAATGCTAATATTTTGTTATTTTGTACTACAATTCAATTAAAAACAAACATTTATGAAACGATTTTTAAGCCAGATGGGATTAGTTTGTCTTGCCATAATCATGGCAATTTCGGCAAATGCCCAAACAGCAGGTGCCATTACAGGTACTGTTAAAAATTCAGCTACCTCGGAAACTTTAACCGCTGTTACAGTAACAGTTAAAGGTGGTAACGCAGGTACATTTACTGATGACAAAGGAAATTTTAAGTTAGTTACAACACAAAAAGCGCCTTTTACATTGGTGTTTTCTTCTGTTGGATATGCATCAAAAGAAGTTGCTGTTGATGGCTATTCTACAAAACTATCCGTTAGTTTAACACCAAGTTATACTTTGGGTTCTGATGTAGTTGTTTCTGCATCAAGAGTTGCGGAAAGAATTTTAGAATCACCAGTTTCTATTGAGAGAGTGAGTAGTGCTCAAATCAAGACAGCTGCTGCAACTAACTATTACGATTTATTAGCCAACTTAAAAGGGGTGGATGTAGTTGCTGCTAGTTTAACTTTTAAAAGTATTTCAACAAGAGGATTTAATGGTAGCGGTAATAATCGTTTAAATCAATTAATAGACGGTATGGACAACCAAGCTCCAGGTTTAAACTTCTCTGTTGGTACCATTACTGGACTTACTGAATTAGACGTTGATAATATGGAATTATTGGCAGGTGCCTCTTCTGCATTATACGGCTCTGGTGGTATGAATGGTACTATTTTAATTAATAGTAAAAACCCTTTCAAATACCAAGGATTAAGTTTTCAAATTAAGCAAGGTGTAAACCATGTTGATAATTATCAGCGTCCAAAAGCTGCTTACAAAGATTACTCAGTAAGATTTGCTAGTAAAATTGGGGACCGTTGGGCTTACAAAATTGCGACTCAATATACCGAAGCACAAGATTGGTTAGCTAACAATGATCGAAACTATTCTAGAACGACTGGTACTGCGAATGGCCAAGTAATTCCAGGTAACAGATATTCTGATTTCAACTATGATGGAGTTAACATATATGGTGATGAAACAACCTCTTCTTTGAGTTCAGTATTTAGCTCAGTGAAAGCAGGTGTATTGGGTGCATTAACTGCTGCTTATGGCGGTAATGCTACTGCTGCGAATGCTGCTTATGGTCAATTGTACGGAGCTGCTGTTGCAGGTCCTTACTCTGTGAACTTAACTACTTATTCTGCTTTCTTAAAAGGAGCCAATGCTGCCTTAGCACCTTATGCACCTTACTTATTTGGTGAGGCAAGAGGGTTATTTACAGGTGTGAATGTTAGCCGTACAGGTTATGCTGAATCGGATATCATTAACCCGGTTGCTAAAAACTTTAAAGTTACTGGATCTCTTCACTATAAAATAGATGATAAAACTGAAGCTTCTTTTAGTGCTTATACTGGTTCTGGTAATACTGTGTATACAGGTAGTGACCGTTACTCTATTTATGGCTTAGGATTAAGCCAGTTTAAATTAGAAGTAAAATCTAAAAACTGGATGATTAGAGGGTATAAAACATTAGAAAATTCGGGTCAATCATTTAATGCTACCATCACTGCACGTTATTTTAATGAACTTTGGAAGCCAAGTACTACTTGGTATCCTACCTATACTGCTGCCTTTGTTACTTACAGAGATGCTGGTATGAATTTATTAGATGCGGGTGCTGCTGCGAGAGCAGTTGCTGATGCAGGAAGACCAACAGGTAGAATTGCAGAAACCGATTTATTCAAGTCAGTAGCTGGTATTCCTATTTCTAAAGGCGGTGGTCGTTTCTTAGATAAATCAGAATTAAGTGTTGTTGAAGCAAATTATAACTTAACAGAGTTATTTGGTTTAGATAAATACAATGCAGATTTATTAGTAGGCGGTATCATTAAAAATTATTCTTTAAATTCTCAAGGAACTTTATTTGCGGATACAGCTGGAAAAATTGGCATTAACGAAAGCGGTGCTTATGCTCAGTTGTCTAAGCGTTATTTTGGTGATATCTTAAAAGTATCATTGTCTGGTCGTTATGATAAGAACCAAAACTTTGCTGGTCGTTTTACACCAAGAGTATCTGCAGTTATTAAAGTTGCAGAGGACAATAATATCCGTATGTCATACCAACAAGCATACCGTTTCCCAACTACACAAAACCAATGGATTAACTTGTTAGTGGGTGGTGGTACACGTTTGATGGGTGGTTTACCTCAATTAAGAGATTACTATAAATTTAGTACTAACCCAGCATACTCTTTAACAAGTGTATTATCGGGTGCTCCAGTTGAACAAAAATTCGGAGAATTTAAGCCTGAGTCAATGAGTTCTTTTGAAGTAGGATATAAAACTTTAATCAACAAGAAATTATTGATCGACTTTTACGCATACGCTGGTAAGTACACCAACTTTATTAGTGGTGTAACGGTATTACAATCTCGTAATGCTGCTAGCCCTAAATTAACTGACTTATTAGACGCTAGTACGCGTATTGCTTACAGTATTTCTACAAACGCTCCTGGTGATGTGCATACAAGTGGTTGGGGACTTTCTGCTGACTACATGATGCCTCGTAACTTTACATTCTCTACAAGTATTTATACAGACGAAATTGGAAGTTTACCTCAAGGGTTTATTTCTTATTTCAACACTCCATTGTTCAGAGCTAATTTTGCGATCAACAATAGCGGATTCTTATTTAAGAACAGATTAGGTTTTGGTGCTAATTTACACTACCAAGATGACTTCACTTATGAGGGTACATTTGTTGTAGGTAAAATCAATTCTTACCAAACCATTGATGCTGTTTTAACGTATAAAGTGCCTTCTGTTAAATCATTGATTAAAGTAGGTGGTACAAATATCTTGAATAAATATTATCAAACTGCATACGGTAGTCCATCTATTGGTGGATTGTATTATGTAAGTTTTGCTTACAATATTTTATAGAAATTAAGGTGGGTTAGCCTTAAGAATCCCTCTCCAATTTATTGGGGAGGGATTTTTTTTATCCTAAAACACTTATTTTCTTGTATAAAACGCTAATTTTGCTACTCAAATTAAATCCAATTAAATGCGATCAATAGCCTTTAGAGAAGCATTGCGAGAGGCAATGAACGAGGAAATGAGAAGAGACGAAAGAGTGTTTTTAATGGGGGAAGAAGTTGCTGAATACAATGGTGCTTATAAAGTAAGCCAGGGTATGCTAGCAGAGTTTGGCCCAAAACGTATTATTGATACGCCCATTTCCGAATTAGGGTTTACAGCAGTAGCCGTTGGGGCTGCTCAAAATGGGTTAAGACCTATTGTGGAATTTATGACTTGGAATTTTGCGGTATTGCCTTTGGATCAAATTTTGAATACGGCTAGCAAAATGTTAGCAATGAGTGGTGGTCAAATTGGTTGTCCAATTGTAATGAGAGGTCCTAATGGTAGTGCAGGTCAACTAGGTGCCCAACACTCCACTGCATTTGAAAGTTATTTAGCCAATATACCTGGAATTAAAGTGGTTTCTCCTTCAAATGGTTACGATGCTAAAGGTTTATTAAAGCAAGCGATACGTTATGAGGAAGATCCCATTATGTTCTTAGAGAGTGAGGTGATGTATGGAGATAAAAGTGATGTTCCTGAGGAAGAATATTATATTCCATTAGGGTTGGCAGATGTCAAAAAAGCGGGTACCGATGTAACCATCGTTTCTTATAATAAAATGATGAAAGTGGCTTTAGGGGCTGCTGCTGAATTAGAAAGAGAAGGGATTAGCGCGGAAGTGATTGACTTAAGAACTATTCGTCCATTGGACTGGATGACTGTGTTAACGAGTGTGAAGAAAACAAATAGATTAGTCATTATCGAAGAGCAATGGCCATTTGCTTCTGTATCTTCTGAATTGTCTTATCGCATCCAAAAAGAAGGATTCGATTATTTGGATGCACCTATCCGCAGAATTACGAGTGCAGATGCTCCCATGCACTATGCGCCTAATTTAACGGCTTTAGCAATTCCAGACATTGCTAGATCGGTTAGTTTAGTGAAAGAAGTATTACGCGCTTATAAATAGGATTGAAGGGCTACTATTATCAGTTATTTAGGCCTTTTATACAGTTATTGAGTAATTAACAATCTTTTTTATAAATATCCCTCACAAAGGGATATTTTTGTTACTGTTAAAACAAAAAGAATATGGGTTTTGCATTATTGATTATTTATTGGTTAGGATGGCATTTTGGAATATATGCCTTGTTAAAGAAAGCGGGTGTTGAAAATACAAAAGCCCTTATTCCAATTTATAATACTTGGGAGGTTGTTAAATTATGTAAGATCAATTCATTTTGGTTTTGGATACAATTGGTGCCTATTGTAGGTCAGTTTGTAACGCTATGGATTTCGATCATATTTGTAATGCACTTCAAAAAAGTAAATTTCATACAGCATACCTTAACGGTGTTTGTACCCTTTATTTACTTGCCTTATCTAGGTTATTCAGCTACTACAAAATGGCATGGCGGAGATGCATTGGTGCATTATCATAAACCTGCAACCAGAGAGTGGGCGGATGCTGCAGTATTTGCAGTAGTTGCAGCAACATTAATTAGAACATTTTTATTTGAAGCATATGTGATTCCTACCGAGAGTATGGAAAAAACATTATTAGTGAACGACTTTTTATTTGTTGACAAATTAACCTACGGTGCGCGTATTCCACAAACACCCTTGTCATTTCCATTTGTGCACAATACATTGCCAGGTTCTGTAACTACACGTTCTTACTTGCAGTGGATTCAGTTGGATTATAATCGTTTTCCTAAGTTCAGAGATATTAAAAGAAATGATGTGGTTGTTTTTAATTTTCCAGCAGGAGATACCATTATCAATTTGCCAGAATTTGGAAGCAAAATGCCTTACTATGATGTGTTAAGAAGTCCTGAATTTAATGGAGACAGAGTCAAGTTGCAATCTGAATTTCCGATACTCGTGCATCCCATAGACAAGACCGATAATTATATTAAACGTTGCGTTGGAATACCAGGAGATCTCATCCAAGTAAAAAATGGGCAGTTATGGGTAAATGGGAATCCTGCATTTGTTGCACCCAATGCGCAAACCGAATACATTGTGGTTACGGATGGTAAATCTATTCCCGAAGATTATATTCAAGACAGCTTGGGAATTAGTGGAGTAGAAGCAAGTGCCGATTTTCAAGCGATGCCAGATAGCCCGAACACTTTTGTAATTAATATGACTGCTTCGGCAGCGAGTAATCTCAAAAAATTGCCATTTATCAAATCGGTCAATTTCTATGTTGAAAATAGAGTAGGGATTACTTTTCCAAATGATATTTTACATTTCCCATGGACTGCCGATAATTTCGGTGCCATTAGAATACCTAAAAAAGGGGATGTGATTAATTTAAATGACAGTACCATAGAATTATACAGACGTTTAATTTGCACCTATGAGAAAAATAGTTTGGAAAAGGTAAAAGGACAATATGTGGTCAACGGAACTGTAAGTGCTAGTTATACCGTAAAACAAAATTATTATTGGATGATGGGGGATAATCGTCACCGAAGTCAGGATAGCCGTTTTTGGGGATTTGTTCCTGAAACACATATCGTTGGAAGAGCTGCCCTTATCTGGTTTAGTTATAGCAATTCCATTAGATGGAATAGAATATTTAGTTTAATTAAATAAGAGAAATGCATCAAAAATTCGAATTCGAATACGATCAATTAGCTGATGATTCTGCTTTGGGAACAGAAGACCTGGAATTACTTAAAGCGGCTAGAAAAGCCACTCAAAATGCGTATGCGCCTTATTCTAATTTCTTGGTGGGAGCAGCGGCAAGGTTATCTAATGATCAAATTATAATAGGAGCGAATCAAGAAAGTGCCAGCTTCCCAGTAGGTGTTTGTGCCGAAAGGGCTTTATTAAATAGTGTAGGTAGTCAATTTCCAAGCTTAACCATTAACACCATGGCAATTAGTTATCAGCCAGTCGGTAAGGATTCGAAAGAGCCCATTTCACCATGTGGAATGTGTAGACAATCTTTATTGGATTTTGAGAACAGATACGGCGCGCCTATCAAAATTATTTTAGCGGGTATGCAGGGGCAAGTAATGGTCATTTCATCGGCAAGCAATTTATTGCCTTTTGGCTTTGACGGTAAAATCTTAAAATAAATCTTAAAGTAGTTTCAAGTGTTGTTAGAATAAGGTTTGAACACCTAATGCCAACCTAAATTCGTGCTGTAATAACCATCTTTTTCTTGCCTTACCCCAAGCATAGCCTACAAGGGATTGATCTGTTCCAATAATTCTGTGACAAGGTACGATGATGGCAATTTTATTTTTTCCATTCGCTGCAGCAGCTGCTCTAATACATTTTGGATCTCCTAATTTTTTTGCAAGGTCGGCGTAACTGATTGTTTTGCCATAAGGGATTTCATATAATTCTTTCCAAACTCTTTGTTGAAAATCAGTTCCTTCTTGGTTAATGGGTACCGAAAAATCTCGTCTTTTACCTGCAAAATATTCGATGAGTTCGTCTACGCAAAGATGAATCACTTCAGGCACATCTTCCTCAAAATCTACCAACTCATTCATCGTCTCTGGTTCAATAAAAATAAGCTCAGTGATACAATGATCGTCCGCTGTGATTTTTATTTTGCCAATGGGGCTATGATAAATATGTTGTACGAGAGTTTCCATTAATCTTCTAATAAATTAGCAATATCAGTTAAATCCTTTTGTTTGTATTGTAAAATTGGGCTGCTAAAGCATTTAGCGAATTCTAAAATATGCTTTTTGATAATACGCACATTTGAAAGTTGCTTGTAGTAATGATTTTTTGGTTCAATATTAGACCTTGTAAAATACTGATCAAGGTCTTTTTGAGAAAAGGGATGACCTGTAGTGCCTTCCACATAAAATTGAATGTATTCCTGAGGATGCGGGTAGTTTTCAGCGGGGTCCCAATCGGGGGTATAAAAAGCGACGATACACTGCTTAGGAATATTGATAAAGGATGCCTGTATTTCCAATTGATCACAAAGCTCTGCGTATAAAATAGTATTTGCAAAAGCATTGCCAGTTTTAGATTGAAGCGGGGCTGCAATTAAAAATTGATCTGGTTTTTCGTAGTTCACTTCCACCCCTTTTATTTGGTAATAGTTAAATAAAATATTACGAAGCACATTTGCTTGCTCCAAGGGTGTTAAATAGTTGTTTAATTCCAACCAAATATTGCGTCTTATTTTTTCCATTTGGTGCCTTAGCGTGTCCAAAGAAAGTTCTGGGAATTGAAATTTTGTGACTAATAAAGCACCTTCAAATAAGGAAGGCTCTGGATTTGATTTCCATTGAGTGAATGCCTCTTTTAAATCCTTTAACCTTAATTTATAAATCATTAATTCAATACGCTCTAAAGTGGCTTCGTCCAACGTGTTTTCCCATAAATTTTCAAGATCGGGGATAATAGGGGTGCCATATACTAATAATCTATCTTGAATGGTATTAAAGACTTCCTCATCGGGGTCGTCAATTAAGGTGAAGAGTGCTTTTATTTCTTTTTCGTTTACCATGTGAGATTTTATATGCTTTATAATACCCAAAACAACACATTTTTTCTGACATCCTTCCTCTTTAGTTATCCCATACTGTGGATATGATTTATAGGGTAAGGTATAATAATATTAAACATTCTACGTTGGGTGTAATTTATTTGCAATTTAATCGACTAAATACGCTTAAAAGGTTATCTTTATCTATCATTTTATATACATGCAAACACAAACAGTTGCCACCCCCAAATTCCCAATAAAGACAAATTCTTTACATGCCGAATTAAAAAAAAGAGTAAAAGAATATCTTGATCAACATGATATTACATCGACAGGTAATTATAAATTATTTTCTAAGGCTATCCTTTTAATGTCCCTTTTTGTAATCTGTTATGTTCACTTGGTTTTCTTCACTCCTCCTATCATATGGGCTGTTCTTGAATCTTTATTTTTTGGAGGTCTGATTGCAGCCATTGGTTTTAATGTAATGCACGATGGCAGTCATGGCAGCTTTAGCAAATATGCTTGGTTAAATAAATTAGCTTCCTCGTCAATAAGTGTATTAGGAGCAAGTAGATTCATGTGGGGCATGAAGCATGTTACTATTCACCATACCTATACCAATATTGATGGCGTAGATGATGACATTGAAGTGGGTGTTTTTATGCGCATGGCGCCTACACAGAAATATTTAGGCATGCATCGTTTTCAACATATTTATTTTTGGTTCCTTTACATGTTATTATACATATTTTGGATTTTCTTTGCAGACTACAAAAAGTACTTTTCAAAAAAAATAGGATCTATTACATTGAGTGATATGACGCTTGGAGAGCATATTGAGTTTTGGGCTGTAAAAATATACCATGTTGCCGCTTTTGTAATCATTCCCATTTATATGGTAGGATGGCTAAGCTGGTTGGTTGGTTTTTTAGTGTCGACTTTATTTGCTGGATTTATATTAAGTATTGTATTCCAATTGGCCCATACCGTAGAAGATACAAGTTTCCCATTAGCCATTCAGCCTGAGAACAAAATGCCTGACGAATTTGCAGCGCATCAAATATTAACCACCGCTAATTTTGCTACTAAAAGCAAATTGGTAAGCTGGTTGGTAGGTGGATTGAATTTTCAGATTGAACACCACTTGTTCCCTAAAGTGTCACACGTGCACTATCCTGCAATTTCAAAGATTGTAAAAGAAGCCTGCGCCGATTTTAAATTAAAATATATTGAATACCCTACTGTATTAAGTGCTATTAAGGCGCACTTTAATTATGTGAAACTAATGAGTAAGCCCTCTTTAGCCTTAAATTAAATTTTCGTATCATTCCAAAAAAAAGGGATGCAATCGATAAGATGCATCCCTTTTTTTATTAAGATAGCTTAGGATGCTTTCTTTTTTCTAGCTGTTTTACGTGGAGGATTCTTTTTCAATTCCTCAATAATTGCCTTCACCTCTTCAATGGTCAAGGTTTCTACTTTCTCTTGTTGCTCTTTATTTAATTTAAAATTGCGTAAACCTTGTTTGATATAAGGACCATAGGGGCCTCTTAATAATTGAATCTTTTCTTTCTCAAATACTTTAATGGTACGCTCGTCTTTTGCTTTGCGCTTTTCTGCAATCATAGGAGTCAATTCCTCCAAGCTAACCGTATAGGGGTCCATTTCCTTGTTAAGGGAGTAGAACTTCTTGTCATGTGCCGCATAAGGGCCAAAGCGGCCTATACTCACCGACACTTCGCTTTCTTCAAACAATCCTAAAGCCCTTGGCATCTTAAATAGTTCCATTGCTTCCTCAAAACTTATCGTTTCTATACTTTGTGAAGCTTTTAGCTTAGAAAATTTTGGTTTCTCTTCCTCATCCTGGTGGCCAATCTGAACCATTGGGCCATAGCGACCCATTCTTGCAATTACTTTTTTGCCGCTAATAGGATCGAATCCTAACTCTCTTTCTCCTTTAGCGCGTTCAGCATTTTCTAAAGTATGTTCAATGGTTTCATGGAAGGGGTTGTAAAACTCCTCCAACATTTTACTCCATTTTAATTTGCCCAATGCAATTTCATCAAACTCCCCCTCAATTTTAGCGGTAAAGCCAAAGTCCATTACTTTAGGAAAATTTAATTTTAAAAAGTCGGTTACCACTAATCCCAAATCGGTAGGAGAGAGTTTATTTTTTTCAGCACCTGTGATTTCCGAAGAAGTTTCTGTTGTGATTTCATCCTTATTGTTCAAGGATAGAATTTGATATATTCTTTTGATGCCTTCTTTCTCTCTTTTCTCTACATAATTACGTTTAATAATGGTGGTAATGGTAGGCGCATAAGTAGAAGGTCGACCAATGCCTAGTTCCTCTAATTTTTTAACCAAACTTGCTTCCGTAAAACGGGAAGCTGCTCTACTAAAGCGTTCTAGGCCAGTCATACTTGTAAAATCAAGTACTTGACCTTTAGCTAATGGAGGCAGGATTGCTTCCGCATCTGACTCAGTAGTGTCATCTTCTTCCACTTCGTCGTCATCCTTACCTTCTAAATATACTTTTAAGAATCCGTCAAACTTCATGACTTCACCACTCGCCGTTAAGGTTTCTTTATTCGTTGAAATTTCAATCTTAGCGGTTGTTTTTTCAAATTGCGCATCACTCATTTGTGAAGCAATGGTTCGCTTCCAAATTAACTCATATAAACGATTGGTGTCTGCGTCGTCCACCTTAGATTCATTCATATAAGAAGGTCTAATGGCTTCATGCGCTTCCTGTGCATTTTCGTTTTTGTTTTTAAACTTACGGGGCTGATAATACGCAGCACCAAAGCTTGAATTAATTTCTGACTTAATGGCATCCATTGCAGTTTCACTCAAGCCAATACTGTCTGTTCTCATGTAAGTGATTTTACCACTTTCGTATAACTTTTGCGCTAGCAGCATGGTTTTACTTACACCATATCCTAATTTTCTAGATGCTTCCTGCTGTAAAGTGGATGTTGTGAAAGGTGCTGATGGCGTACGTTTCCCGTCTTTTACGGTAACATCTTTTACGGTATAATTTGCCCCTTTACATTCATTTAAGAATTTTTCTGCAGCACCTGCAGTAGAAAATTTTTGAGGACCCTCTGCTTTAAATTTAACTTTCTTTTTATTTATATCTAATGCAGAAAATAATGCAGATATTTTAAAAACACTTTCAGGAAGGAATTGATTAATCTCTCTTTCTCTTTCTGCAATTAATCTTACCGCAACACTTTGAACACGTCCAGCACTCAAGCTTTTTTGCATGCCAATTTTACGCCATAATACAGGACTCAATTCAAAACCTACAATTCTGTCTAATATTCTTCTGGCTTGTTGCGCGTCTACCAAATCCATATTAATTAAGCGTGGATTTGCAACTGCTTTTTTAATAGCAGGGGCGGTAATTTCATGAAATACGATACGCTTGGTTTTCTTAGGATCTAATCCTAATACTTCGGCTAAATGCCAACTAATACTTTCTCCTTCACGGTCCTCATCCGATGCTAGCCAAACTTCCTTGGCCTTCTTGGTCATGGATTTTAATTCTTTCACCACTTTTTCTTTCTCACTAGGTACCATATATCTAGGTGCAAACTTGTTTTTCAAGTCAATACCCATATCGGCTTTCTGTAAATCACGAATATGACCATAACAGCTTCTCACTTCAAACTCATCACCCAAGATTTTCTCAATGGTCTTTGCCTTTGCAGGCGACTCAACGATTAGTAAGTTTTTTGACATAATTGTCAACCGCTCCTTCGGGATTTTTATATTGAAAATCAACTATTTGTGAAAAACAAACTCGTATCCATTAAAGTGTACCAGTCTATTTCTCGTGATGCAATATTAGAGTATTAGACTTAAAAAATAAAAATCATCTGAGTTTAGGACCCCAAAAAGGCTACAATTTGATCTATAATTTCAGGTGTTTTGTATATTTTATTATGACCTAATCCATTGGTAATCAAGAATTTAATGTTTTCTGGCGCTTTTTCTTTAAATTTTTCTAAATCTTTATAAGGACAAACCCGATCCCCTTGGTCATGTACCCATAGCACCTCTCCCTTATAATTTTCAATAGCTCTGTCTGCTTCAAAATAGGTGATAGGTAACTGAGTTTGTTTACTAATTTCTTCAAAAAATGCAGTTTTAATGGCATCTGAGAAGTGCATCATACTAAAATAATTGTCAAAAGTGGTGGTTGTTTTTGTAGCGGGAGCAATCAGTACAAACTTATGGGATGCAGGATTTTCAATGGTTTCTGCAATCATGGCAATGGTAATACCACCCAGTGAATGACCTATAAAATGGTCAATAGGGCCACAGGACTTCATCACTTGTTCTATAGCATCTTTATAAACAGGTATATTAATATATTTTCCTTCACTTTTCCCATGACCAGGGGCATCAAATCCAATCACCCTAAACCCTTGTCTTAATAAGGGTTGAATATATTGCTCAAATTTGTAAAAATAACTAGCATAACCATGGCAAATTAATACCGTCTTGCCATTGGGCTTAGTAGGATGCCATTCAAACCCATTGATGGCAATTTGGTTAGTTAAGGTTAATGTTTTCGGCTTCGCCTGATGAAATATAGCGGGGGCTTTTGTTTTTTTATATTTTGGATAAGGAGTGCAAAACAAATTAAATGCAAGCTTGCCAGCAAGGGCAGGGGAAAGGCCTCCAATCGTGCTAAATTTTGTTCTTAAATATTGTAGATACATTCTTTCTGAAAAGCCAAGCTTTGCCATATTCACCAATTTGGCTGCAAAGATAGGTAGCAGTGTGCTCCATCTACTATTTTTTTTGTATTTCGACAACAAAAAGCCTTGCTTCAAGGTTGTTTAAAGCTATTTTTGCAAAAACACATTAGCTATCATTATGTACGCACTTAAAATTAATTTTGAACAAAAGGGGTTAGAACCTGTGGTATTGGAAAATGTAAAAGCAGGTGAAAGTATTTTAGAAGTATTATTAGATGCAGGGATAGAATTACACCATAATTGTGGTGCTGTTTGTGCTTGTAGTACTTGTCATTTATATGTGAAAAAGGGGATGGAATTTTTAGAAGCATTGTCGGATAAGGAGGAGGATTTTATTGATAGAGCTTTAATCCCAAGAATTGAATCTAGATTAGGTTGTCAATGTGTTATTCAAGAGGGTGCTGGTGAAATAGAAGTAACCCTTCCTGATCAAACACAATTCTTAGGAGAATAATTAAGTGAATGATTTAACAAAATAAAAAGAGATAAATAAAAAGAGATAAATAAAAAGATATGACACAGTTTGAACCACCCATTCATTGGAATGATCATGAAGACATTGCACAGAAATTATATGAAAAGTTCGGAGATGACTATTCGGAATCAAAGATATATAGAGTTCGTTTCACAGACTTGTTAGAGTGGGTATTGACTTTGCCACATTTTGAAGGTAAAAAAGAAGAATCCAGTGAAGGTCATTTGGAAATGATCCAAAGTGCGTGGGTATACGAATGGCGTGATAATCAAAAATAGACGTACATTTAAATATTAAAATTATTTCTGTTGTTAGAAAATTTAAAAAACATAAGCTGCTTTATATTTGACGTGGATGGGGTTCTCACCAATGGCGAAGTGATTGTCATGCCCAATGGAATATTGGTTCGTAAAATGAGTATAAAGGATGGATATGCCATTCAGTTGGCCATCAAAAAAGGCTATCATGTTTGGATCATCTCTGGGGGCAATTCGGAAGAGGTAAAAGATCGTTTACTCAACTTGGGGGTGAAGGAAGTGTATATGGGTGTGCGAGACAAAAGTATGCTGGTAAAAAAGTTAGTAAACGAACATCAGGTGCCGCTTAATAATATTATATATATGGGTGACGACATGCCCGACTATGCGTCCATGAAATTAGTGGGTATTGCTGCTTGCCCTAATGATGCAGCAGATGATATTAAAGCCATAGCTAGTTATATCACATTGGCTAAAGGAGGAGCGGGATGTGCTAGAGAAGTAATTGAAAAAGTATTAAAGTTAAATGATCATTGGGATTTAGTAGATCATATACCCGCTAGATAATAAAATTAAATCCAAATTCTTGAAGACATTTGTATATTTTTTGCGATTGATAAGATGGCCCAATTTGGTATTTATTTTATTGGCAGAAATTTTATTTCATTTTTGCATTTACAAACCATTATATCCTAATGCAGGATTGGCAGTTGACTTTGACTTCTATTTAATTGTACTAACTTATTTATGTATAGCGGCTGCTGGATATATTATCAATGATTATTTTGATATTAATATTGACCAGGTAAATAAACCTCATAAAGTAGTGGTGGGATCTCATATTAATAGACGCTGGGTTATCTTCTGGCATATGTTTTTTAGTTTAATGGGCATTTATATTTCTACAGTTGCCTTTCCTTTCAAACAATACTGGCACATACATTTGTCTAATTTATTGACCATTTTATTGTTGTGGTTTTATTCTACCAATTTTAAGAAAGGTTTTTTAGTGGGTAATGTGGTGATTGCTGTATTAACAACCTGGTCTATTGCGGTGGTTTATTTTTCAAAATTCACTTTCCAACAATTGATGCATCCTGATATTAAGGATGTTGCAAATTTTAGGTTCGCAAAGTTAATGGCACTTTATTGCGCCTTTGCTTTTATATTAACATTGGTTAGAGAAGCTTTAAAAGATATGGAAGATATAGACGGCGATCAGAAATTTGGATGTAGAACGCTTCCCATTATTTGGGGGCTTAAACCAACAAAGGTATATATTGGTGTTTGGTTAGTTGTGGTGATTGCCATGCTTTCTATTATTCAGCTGTATGTGATCCCTTTTGGCTGGTGGTATTCGATCTTATATTGCATCGCTTTTATTATTTATCCTTTACTATATGTTTTGGTAAAATTGAGAACAGCATATGTAAGTGCTGATTTTAAAAAACTAAGCCTGTATGTAAAAATTGCCATGCTTTCGGGAATTTTGTCTATGATATTTTTTTATTTTTTATTATAAAGTATGGCTTCTTTTATTTTAGCATCTCAGTCGCCTAGGCGAAAATCTTTATTAGAATGGGCTGAAATGAAATTTGAAATTGTTGTTTCAGAAACCGATGAGTCTTATCCCGCCAATTTATCAATACCTGAAATTCCAGAATACATTGCAAGACATAAAGCCATCGCAGTGGAACAAAAAATAAAAGACCAGGGCACTTATCGTCATGATACCTGTATTATCGCCGCAGATACAGTGGTTGTGCTAAATCATGAAATTATTGGAAAACCAGAGGATAGGGCTGCTGCCATTGCGTCTATTAAAAAATTAGCAGGCAAAACACATCAAGTGATTACGGGAGTGTGTTTAATGTATAATGGAGTAATGGAATGTTTTTCGGAAGTGACGGATGTTCTTTTCCATCCCTTAACGGAAGAACAAATCACTTATTACGTGGATACTTACCAACCTTATGACAAAGCAGGGGGTTATGCGATACAAGAATGGATTGGTGTGGTAGGTATAGAAAGCATTAATGGAGACTTTTATAATGTAATGGGATTGCCGGTAAGTAAATTGATACAAAAAATAAAACAGCTAGGACTTTTATAGCCAGTTAAAAGCGATATCTAATTCTACATCTGGGTGCAAACTTCTTTCAACCGGACAAGTTCTTGCAACTCTTTCTAAAATCTCTTTTGTTTTATCATCTAAGTTTAAAATAGGCATGGTGACATGCGCCACTATCTTTCCAATTCTTCTTGGATCTGATACCATTACTTTGGTTACTTCTACTTTAGCGCCATCTAATATAATATCCATCGTTTCTGCTTTTATGCCCATAGTGGTAATCATGCAAGCGCCAAGACCGGTTGCAATTAAATCGGTGGGTGAAAATCTTTCGCCTTTTCCCTTATTATCGGTTGGGGCATCGGTTTCAATGGCCGATCCACTTTGCAAATGAAGACAAGTGGTTCTAAGGTTAGATTCGTAGGTTACGGTTGCAGTCATAATAACATTTTTTGAATTTATGATTTCGGTAAAATTACAATATTATTCCCCTTCAATCTTGTATTTTTGCCAAGTTAATCAAGAACTTATGCAATCATTGCCCATCTTAAATACGGAGTCTACTGAGCGTTTGAAAAAACCTGATTGGTTAAGGGTTAAATTGCCAATAGGAGAAAGCTATAAGCATGTGAGGGGACTCGTAGACAATCATAAATTACATACCATTTGCGAGAGTGGCAATTGTCCTAATATGGGAGAGTGTTGGGGAGAAGGAACGGCCACTTTTATGATACTTGGTAATATCTGTACCAGAAGCTGTCAGTTTTGTGCGGTCGCAACAGGACGCCCCAAACCCGTTGAATGGGATGAGCCCCAAAGAGTAGCAGAGGCGGTGTATTTAATGAAAGTGAAACACGCGGTTTTAACCAGTGTGGATAGAGATGAACTTGAAGATGGTGGTTCTATAATTTGGGCCAATACAATTAAAGCCATTAAAGCATTAACGCCCGAGACTACCTTAGAAACCTTAATACCAGATTTTAGAGGAATACAAGAACAGATAGATCGTATTATTGAAGCAGCACCTGAAGTAGTGAGTCATAATATGGAAACCGTGGAACGCAATACAAGACGTGTGCGTGTTCAAGCAAAGTATGAGCGTAGTTTGGGTGTATTAGAAACTTTGAAAAAAGGGGGACGTCGAACTAAGACTGGTTTAATGTTAGGTATTGGCGAAGAAAAACATGAAGTGATTCAAACAATGAAAGACTTAGTGAATGTAGGTTGTGATGTACTTACCCTTGGACAATATTTACAACCCACTAAAAAACATTTACCAGTTCAACGTTTTGTACACCCCGATGAATTTGCAGAGCTAAGACAAATAGGCTATGAATTAGGATTTGATTTTGTAGAGAGTGGCCCATTGGTTCGTTCCTCTTACCATAGCGAAAAACATGTGATCGCAGGATGGGGTAGAAACAAATGGCTGGAAGAACAAGCGAATAAATAACTACTCCCACATTAATGCCGAAGCTCCTAAAATGGCAGCGTCTGATTCTTTTAAATGACTAAATAAAATTTTCACTTTATTTTCAAAGATTTCAATCACGTTTGCTTCCATATGTTCTCTAGTAGGCTTTAAAATTAAATCGCCTGCTTTCGTCAATCCACCAAATAGTATAATGGCTTCTGGACTAGAGAACATTACAAAATTTGCTAAAGACATCCCTAGGATTTTACCGGTAAACTCAAATACTTCCTTAGCCACTTCGTCGTCATTTTGAGCTGCTTCAAAAACATCTTTCGAAGTTATTTTTTCAATTGGTATTTTTCTTAATAAGCTTGGTCTGTCCGTGTCTCTTAAAATCTCCATAGCAGATTCTGCAACACCAGTAGCGGATGCATAACTTTCTAAAGAGCCTTTCTTTCCAGTGCCAGGGTGTAATCGGCCATCTGGAATAATAATGGTATGTCCTAGTTCGCCCGCAAATCCATCATGACCATATATGAGTTGACCGTTGGCAACAATGCCACTCCCCACACCAGTGCCTAAAGTAATCATGATAAAATCTTTCATGCCTTTTGCAGCGCCATACATCATTTCACCAACTGCAGCCGCATTGGCGTCGTTGGTTAGTTTAACGGGGAGCTTAAATTTATCCTGCAACATTTTTGCAAAAGGAATAATTCCTTTCCATGGTAAATTTGGTGCGTATTCAATTGTACCAGTATAAATATTTCCGTTGGGTGCACCCACACCAATTCCTTTAATACGACCTACGCCACCTACTTTCTCAATAAGCTCAGAAATTTTTTCATAGAGCTCATCAATATAAGTATGCACTTGCTCGTGGGTATTGGTTGCCATAGAACTTGAGTGTAGCACATTTCCATCTTTGTCTACAATACCATATTTGGTTCCCGTACCGCCTATATCTACACCAATCACATATGAATCCATTGTTCAGTTTTTATAAATTTTTAATGTCCCCCTTTCGCTTCTGTTTCTTCGTAATTAATGCCTTGTTTTTTTAAGATGCCTTTTACTGCAATCGCAAAGAATAAAATATAAGCAAAACAAGCTACGGCTACCCAGAATGAATTATGAATACCGCTTCCTTCCACCGCATTTTTAGAAGATTGTAAAAAGTCGGATAATTTTCCTTGAATAGGAGGGATGATACCACCACCTAAAATCATCATAATTAAAAATGCTGCTCCTTGAGTTGTATATTTTCCTAGTCCTGCAATAGATAATGAAAAAATAGAAGGCCACATAATTGAACATGCGATACCCCCAGTTAAAAATGCATAAATAGCTAAATCACCTGTATTAAATATTCCAATTAACATGGCAACAATTCCAATAACGCTAAAAATTAATAATGTCTTAGCTGGCTTGTCTTTACTTAAGAAAAATGCAGCGATTTGAATGAAAACACAAACCACATACATATATAGTGGGCTCATATCATATTGTGCAATACTATTGGCGCCAATCACAATTCCAAAAGCAACTAATGGTACAATGATCGTCAATAACTTTTTAGTGTTATTTTTAAACTCAAATGCCGAAATCGCACCAGTCCATCTACCAATCATCATGCTACCCCAATACATTGAAATATAAGGAGCAATTTTAGAGGAAGGGATACTGCCAAAATCTTTTTGTTTTAACAATTCTCCTAAGTTGGATCCAATGGCTACTTCAACCCCCACATAAACAAACAATGCAAGCATTCCTAAAACCAATTGAGGGTATTTCATAGCACCCCAACCATTTTCATTTTTTTGTGCGGAGAAGTTAGCAAATAATAATCCAAAAACAACGGTTGCTAAAGCACCAAATAACCATTTTAATCTCATGGTCTCAATTGCTAATTTTTCAGCAGGGTCAGTAATGGTTTTAGGATCAATTTTATAGCTATTAAAAATGGGTACAAACATGATAATTAAAACACCGGTCATTATTATTAATAAATACAATGCTTTATTAGCGGGTTCGATTTTTTCTTCGCTAATTCCTGCAGGTACTTTTTTAGAAAAGTGAAATAAGGCGGCAGCAGCTAAAAATAAGCAACCAGCAGCACTATAAAGAATCACTACTTTACTAAGACTTAGATTTTCAATTTGCTTGTCGGTAATAGCAGCAGCTGTACCAAATAATGCAAATGCTACTACAATGGGTCCAATGGTAGTTCCAAAAGAGTTGATACCACCTGCAAGATTTACACGGCTTGCGCCTGTACTCTCGTCGCCAAGTGCAATAGCAAATGGTTGGGCAGCAGTTTGTTGTAATGAAAAACCTAATGCAACAATAAATAATCCCACCAACATGCCGGTAAATGTATTTGCATTCACTGCAATAATCATTGCTGCAGCACCAATGGCTGAAAACAACAATCCATAAACAATACTTTTTTTATAACCCCATTTACCAACCAAGTCCTTTCCGCCAAATGCGCCGTATGCAAATAATCCTAAGGCGCCAATATAATAGGCAAGATAGAAGGCAAAATCCACAAGCTGACTTTGGAATTGGTCTAAATGAAATTTGTGTTTACAAAAAGGGATGAATACGCTATTGCTTGAGGCAATGAATCCCCAGAAAAAGAAAACTACAATAAGGGTACTTAAGGCGCCCGTATTGGTAGGTTTTTTGGCTTGGCTCATAATAATGGTTCGTTTAATCGTTGTGTTATCAAAAAATTAGGTCCCGTAAAATACTTAAAAAATGCATTAAAATGGTCTTTTTAGCAACTAAAAATGCCGTTGGAAGTATAGAGACAATTTTGTAAATTGAAAACAAATTAACTCATCCTATGGTAATTGTCCATGTAAGTGCAGAATGTTATCCAATGGCAAAGGCGGGAGGGCTTGGCGATGTGGTGGGGGCTTTGCCCAAATACCAGCAAAAAATGGGGGATGAAGCCATTGTAGTGATGCCCATGTACAAGACAAAATTTTTAGAACAACAAACCTGGGATGTACATTTTAAGGGCAATGTCAATTTAGGAGACTGGCTTTTTGATTACACCATTATAAAATTAAAATCTACCAACCTGGGATTTAATTTATACTTAGTAGATATTAATGGCTTGCTGGACAGGCCCAAAATTTATGGGTACACCGACGATACCGATCGCTTTTTAGGTTTTCAAATTGCTGTTGTGAATTGGTTATCCAATTGGTCGGTGCAACCGGATATTGTGCACTGTCATGATCATCAGGCAGGGTTGGTTCCATTTATGATGAAGTATAGTTATGATTATCAAAAATTACAAAATGTAAAAACGGTGTTAACCATTCACAATGCACAATACCATGGTTCAATGGATTGGGATAAAAGTAGTTTAATTCCAAGCTGGGATAATTGGAAACAGGGTTTATTGGAATGGAATAATAATATTAATCCTTTGGCAACTGCAGTTAAATGTGCCGATAGGGTAACCACTGTAAGCCCTACTTATATGCAGGAATTAAAACTGCATAGTAACGGTTTAGAATCTTTATTTGTAAATGAGCAAGGCAAGTGCATTGGTATCTTAAATGGAATTGACAATGATTTATGGGATCCTGCTACTGATCCCATGGTGCCTTTTCATTATAGTCTAAATGATGTTATAGTAGGTAAAAGAAAAAATAAGGAAGCCATTTGTGAAAGATATAATTTGAGTATAGATAAACCTTTAATTGTTTTTATTGGAAGATTGGTGGGCGAAAAAGCAGCAGATGTTTTACCAGGAGCAATTCAACATGCATTGGATAAAACCAATTGTGGCGCTAATTTTTTAATGATTGGCGCAGGAGATACGGCAGTAGAGTCGGCATTAAATTATTTAGTACAATTATACCCAGGCGAATACAATTCATTTATTGGGTATGACGAAAAAACGGGTCACGAGGCTTATGCCGCGGCCGATTTTTTATTAATGCCAAGTAGAGTAGAGCCCTGTGGACTCAATCAAATGTATTCCATGCGTTATGGAACCATCCCCATGGTGAGAGATACTGGAGGTTTGCATGACACGGTAGTGGACATGGGAGAGCCAGATGGTTTTGGGATTCGTTTCTTACATGCAACCGAATCCGATATCGTGTATTCCGTTGAAAGAGCCATCAGTGTATTTAAAGATAAAGTGCAAATGAAAAAAATGATTACGCAATGTATGCAAATCGATCATAGTTGGGAATCGGTAGTGAAGGAGTATAAAAATGTATATGACTCAATTGTTTAAATTTAAATTATAGGATATGGCTATTTATGCGAAAGAAACAGTGTCTATTATTTTAGGCGGAGGTGCTGGCTCCAGATTATCACCACTCACAGCTAGGCGTTCAAAGCCAGCAGTGCCTATTGCGGGTAAATATCGCTTGGTAGATATTCCAATTAGTAATTGTATTAATAGTAATTTGAATCGCATTTTTGTATTAACTCAATTCAATTCAGCTTCTTTAAATCAACATATAAAAAACACCTATCATTTTAGTGCTTTCAGTTCTGGCTTTGTAGATATTTTAGCGGCAGAACAAACACCCGATAACCCAGGATGGTTTCAAGGTACAGCGGATGCAGTTAGACAGTCCTTAAGACATTTGGATAAGTTGGATTTTGAATATGTACTTATCTTAAGTGGTGATCAATTATATCAAATGGATTTTAGCAAAATGATTGAAGCCCACAGAAAAAGTGGAGCTGCATTAAGTATTGCGACGATTCCGGTAGGAGATAGAGAAGCGCCAGAGTTTGGGATCTTAAAATCTAATGATGAAAATACAATCACTTCATTTATTGAAAAACCCAATAAAGATTTATTACCTGAATGGACCAGTGATACAGGCGATGAAATGAAAGCTCAGGGTAGAAACTATTTAGCTTCCATGGGTATTTATGTTTTTAATAAAGAAATTTTATACAAGCTATTAAATGAAGTACATGCGAATGCTACGGATTTTGGAAAAGAAATTATCCCTGATTCAATTGCACACTATAAAGTAGTAAGCTATCAGTATGATGGCTACTGGACGGATATTGGAAATATCTATTCTTTTTTTGAAGCGAACATTGCTTTAACAGATGAGATACCGCCATTCAATTTATTTGATAGTGCTAAAACAATTTACACACGTTCCAGGATGCTGCCACCAGCAAAAATAAGTGGTACACAAATAAATCAAGCCCTGGTAGCGGAAGGATCCATTATCCATGCAACTTCCATTACTAAATCCGTGATTGGAATTCGATCTAGAATAGGTAAGGATACCATTGTTAAGAATAGTTATATCATGGGTTGTGATTATTATGAGACCATTGAACAAATGAATGCAAAAAATGCAAATGGCCAACCCATTATTGGAATAGGAGAACGTTGCGTCATTGAATATGCCATTGTTGACAAAAACTGTTCAATAGGGAATGATGTAGTCATAAAAGGGGGTGCGCATCTAGAAAAAACGGATCACCCATTATACACGATTAAAGACAATATAGTAGTGATCAAGAAAGGAGCTATTATACCGAATGGTTTTGTTATCTAGTTCTCATTAAAAATACTTAAATTGTAGTGTGAATTTTACACATTAAATGATTGCTTATGTCTAATACCCTGATACAAAGAAAGTCTAAGCCAAGACTTTCGATTTTGCAAATCGTGTTTATGAGTTTTGGATTCTTAGGAATTCAATTTGGATTTGCCTTGCAAAATGGAAATACTTCCAGAATTTTAAGATCCTTTGGTGCCGACGTGGAACAGTTGCCAATGTTTTGGATTGTAGCACCATTAGTGGGTATGATTGTGCAGCCTATTATTGGTCATTATAGTGACCATACCTGGACAAGGATGGGTAGAAGAAAACCTTTCTTTTTAGTGGGCGCGATTCTGTCTTCTTTGGCCTTGGTGTTTTTACCTAATTCAGGTGCTATGACTTCTGTATTGCCTGCTTTGTGGATGGGTGCGGGTATTGTTATGTTTATGGATGCGTCTTTTAATGTTTCCATGGAACCCTTTAGGGCCTTGGTAGCAGATAATTTACCTGACGAACAAAGAACAAGTGGGTTTGCGATTCAAACTTTTTTAATTGGGATTGGTGCTGTTGTTGGATCAGCCCTGCCTTCTTGGTTAGCGAATAATGGTTTTTCTCAAGAAGCAGGTCCAAGTGGTGTGGCAGATAATATTAAATATTCATTTTATATTGGCGCGGCTGTTTTTATCATAGCCATTTTGGTGACTGTATTTTTGTCAAAGGAATATACCCCCCAACAAGTTGCAGAATTTGAAGGAGAAGTATACAAGGAGGATAAACCTAAAGCAAAATTTTCGGACATATTCACCGATTTTGTAAATATGCCAAAAACCATGAAACAATTGGGGTTGGTTCAATTCTTTTCTTGGTTTGCTTTGTTTAGTATGTGGGTATTTACAACCGATGCGGTAGCGACACATGTATATGGGCTAACTGGAGACTATACAAAGTCCGTTGAATATAATACTGCGGGGAATGTAGTGAGTTCTGCATTTGGCATTTATAATTTAGTGGCTGCTGGTTATGCTTTGTGCATTCCATTCGTCGCAAAACTCTTGGGTCGTAAAGGGACGCATGCATTTTCTTTGGTAGCCGGAGGTATAGGACTATTGTCTATATATTTTATCAAAGACCCTGCAATGCTTACGTATTCCATGATTGGTGTAGGATTGGCTTGGGCAAGTATTTTAGCCATGCCATATGTAATTTTATCAGGGTCTATTCCATTGGGTAAGTTGGGAATTTATATGGGGATATTCAATTTTTTTATTACCATTCCCCAAATTATAAATGGAATTTTTGGAGGTGCCATTGTTAAACATTTATATCATGGTCAGTCTATTTACGCAATTGTGTTTGCGGGGGTTTTATTAATATGTGGTGCAGTGAGTGTCCTATTTGTAAATGACGAAGGGGCGCCTAAAAAAATAAAATAAGTTCAAATTAAATAGTTTTAAAAACGAATTAAAAAATCAAAAATGCCAAGTAGAAAAATAATATTAAGTCTTCTTTTTTTGGTTTGCTTACAAACATCATTTAGTATTGTAAGTGCCCAAAATATAGATGCTTATCCAAGCAATTGGTTCGTGAATATGAATTACAATAAGGTGCAGGTATTGTTAAGGTCCACTAGCTCCGACTTCACTAAAGCTTCTGTCCAAGTAAATTATCCAGGTGTTGCTTTAAAGAAAACGCAACATTTTGAAAACGGACATTATATTGCCGTGGATGTTGAAATTAGTCCAAATGCAAAACCGGGTAATATTATTTTTTCAATCACATCAGAGGGTAAGACCAGCAATTTTAATTGGCCTTTACTACCTAGGAGAAAAAATAGAGGTACACAATTTGCGCAAGGATTAACTTCTGCCGATTTGGTATATTTTTTAATGCCTGACCGTTTTAGTAATGGAGATCCTAGTAATGATAAGTTACCTGGTTTAAAAGATCAATCCTTAAATAGAGGTGAAATTTTCCTAAGACATGGGGGGGATTTACAAGGAGTCGCTAATCATTTGGATTATTTACAAAAATTAGGCACGACTACTTTATGGATGACACCCGTAGTAGAAAATGATATGCCAGATAGAACAGAACATGGATATGCAGTTACAAATAATTATAAAACAGAAAGTAGATTTGGTGGAGATAAAGCTTATTTAGCATTAAGTGATAGTTTACATAAAAGAGGTATGAAATTAATTCAGGATATTGTGTACAATCATTTTGGAAGATTTCATTTCTTAGTGCAAGATGCGCCAGCTAAAGACTGGGTGCATCAATGGCCCACCTATACTCAAACGCATTACAGAGAACAAGCTACTTTTGATCCTTATCGCTCCGAAGCTGATGCAAAACGCATGATTGATGGTTGGTTCACAACAGAAATGCCAGACATTAACCATGAAAATCCAATGGTGGAACAATACTTAACTCAAAATGCAATCTGGTCGGTGGAAACATTTGGCGTGGATGCTTTTAGAGTAGACACGTATAAATATTGTAATGTGGATGTGATGAATCGCTTAAACAAAACTTTGTTAGATGAGTATCCAAAAATATTCACTTTTGGAGAGTGCTGGGTGGATGGGGTAGCCTCTCAAGCGTATTATGTAGAGAACAATTATAATCTTCCTTTTAAAAGTAATTTAAAAGCGACCTCCGATTTTAGTTTATTATTTGGTGGAATTATGCCTGCCTTAAACGAGTCCAACGGGTGGTCTAATGGTGTGATTAAATTATACAATACATTGGCTTCGGATTATTTATATAAGCAAGCCAATAATAATGTAACCTTCTTAGACAATCATGACATGACACGTATACATTCTTCTTTAGGAGAAAGTATACCCAAAACCAAAATGGCCTATGCATGGTTGTATACCTGTCGCGGTATTCCTCAATTGTATTATGGCTCCGAATTATTAATGAAAGGGATTTCCAACCCAGATGGCTGGGTAAGACTTGATTTTCCTGGGGGATGGGCTGGCGATAAAAAGAATGCATTTACAGAAACCGGCTTAACCAATGAGGAATCAGATTTTCTTCATTATGTACAATCACTTGGCGCTTATCGAACAAAATCATCTGCATTGAAAACAGGCAAAATGATGCAATATATTCCTGAGGATGGTTTGTATGTCTATTTTAGATATGATAATAATCAAACTGTAATGTGTGTAATGAATACCGATACAAAGGCTAGAAATGTGAACTTGTCAAAGTACGGGGAAAGAACAAATTTATTTAGAAGCGGAAAAGATATTATTACTGGGAATATCATTGGGTCTGAATTTTCAATTCCTTCAATGAGTATGCAAGTAATTGAACTAACTAAATAAATCATGCCCAAATACGAAGCAGAACATTTTGTAGATACGCAGCAGCCTGTATGGAATTATTCATTAATGACAGATGCGGATATACAAAATTTTCAAAATGGGACGCATTATAGTTTATATACCCTATTTGGGAATCATCAAATAGAAGTTGGAGCCACTGCTGGAACTTATTTTGCGGTATGGGCACCCAATGCGACCGCAGTTTTTGTAACGGGTAATTTTAATCACTGGGATAAAACCAGTCACCCTTTAAAAGTGAGACTGGATAGTTCAGGTATTTGGGAAGGATTTATTCCCAATGTACATAAAGGGGAAGTATATAAATACCATATTCATGGGTATAAGGGTGTATTGTTAGACAAAGGGGATCCTTTTTCAAATTTTTGGGAACTAAGACCCTTAACAGCCTCTATTACTTGGGATACAAAGTATGACTGGAAAGATGCTAAATGGTTGGAGCAAAGAAAAATTAGCAATAGAACTGATCAGCCTTATTCGGTGTATGAAGTGCATTTGGCAAGTTGGATGCGCCCAGATAAAAATAACGAGAATAGTTATAACTCTTACATACAGCTCATTAAATTGTTAGTTCCTTATGTAAAAGAAATGGGCTTTACGCATGTGGAGTTTATGCCAATAATGGAACATCCTTTTGACGGTAGTTGGGGCTACCAAGGAATTGGATTTTTTGCACCCACCTCAAGATTTGGAAATCCACAGGAGTTTGCTGCCTTAGTGGACGCCTTTCATGCTGCTGAAATTGGAGTAATTATTGACTGGGTACCTTCTCATTTCCCATATGACAGTCATGGTTTATTTATGTTTGATGGTGCCAATACTTATGAGTACGCCGATATGCGTAAGGGTTTTCATCCCGATTGGAATTCTTATATTTTTAATTATGAGAGAGGGGAGGTGAAATCATTCTTAATTAGTAGTGCCCGTTTTTGGTGCGATCAATTTCATATAGATGGATTAAGAGTAGATGCAGTTAGCTCTATGTTAAAGCTAGATTATAGTAGAAAAGAAGGACAGTGGGAGCGCAATGCATTTGGAGGCAATGGTAATATTGAAGCTATTGCATTTATCAAGGACTTAAATGAAACCTTGTATCGTGATTTTCCAGCGATACAGACTATTGCGGAGGAAGCGACGGATTGGCCAGGAGTGAGTAAACCTACCTTTATGGATGGACTTGGTTTTGGAATGAAGTGGATGATGGGATGGATGCATGATACTTTGGATTTTTTTAAATTAGATCCCATTATGCGTTCAGGCGCACAGGATAAGTTTACTTTTTCCATGATGTATTTTTATGATGAACATTTTATGTTGCCGTTAAGTCATGACGAAGTAGTGCATGGCAAGAGCCCTATGATTTATAAAATGCCAGGGGATGAATGGCAAAAATTTGCGAATTTAAGATTGTTGTATACTTATATGTTTACGCATCCTGGAGCAAAATTACTTTTTATGGGTAACGAATTTGCCGCAACGGAGGAGTGGAATTTTGCCACAGAATTGCAATGGAATTTACTACAACATGAAAGTCATGCAGGAATGAAAAAATGTGTGCAGCAATTAAATGTATTATTAAAATCAAATCCTGCTTTGTATGAATTGCAATATGATACGGCTGGGTTTGAATGGATAGAAACCAATAAACGCCAGGAAGGTGTGATTGCATTTAGAAGAAGGGCAAAAAATGGAGCAGAGGATGTACTCGTTGTTATGAATATGACACCCGTTCCAAGACATGCATTTCCGATACATGTTCATGGAAATAAAGCATGGAAAGAGATATTTAACAGTGACCATAAATCATTTTATGGTGTAGGCGATTTATACAATAATAATATTCCAATCATTCCTCAGGATGAGCAGGAGGGCTGGGTAAAGCTCTTATTAGAGTTGCCAGCACTTTCAGCGGTCGTTTTAAAGTAAAATAAGCTTTTAATAAAGCAATGATTTTTAATAGTTTAGCTATCTATAAGCACATTTTTTAATGATTTTTGCACATTTTTCTAAATCTACTTAATGTTAACCTACAGGTAACATTAAGTATTGAACTTTGTATTGTTAATCCAACCTAATAAAAACATGATTACCAACAACAAAGCCATGTTGTATGAAGCCGTTTCGGAATTCATGCAATTACACGCCTTCGATCATTTATTGGACCATGAATTAGCCCAACTAAAAAACTTGCTAAATACTTGGGCAGAAACAAATGACGCGAATGAGTTACATGAACTTACTCAAAAGCTCACTCCGTTATTAAGTAAAGCAAACTTCTTTGTAGAAACCGTTTCACCAGCAGCTATACAGCTATGGTTTTATGCTTTGTCTTACAATAATATTCCAATAGGGAATATGATGCAGGACTTGAGCATGAACAATGAAATAGCGACCTATTAAAAAAAAAGCCACTCATTCGAGTGGCTTTTTTTTTAATATCGTTGAACGGTATGTTTAGAATAAGCTTTTTTTCATTGAGGTTTTGCCTTCTCCAATTTTAAAACCGTTATTATAAACTTCAATTTTGTATTCACCTTCAGTGAATTTAGCACCTTGTTTAATGTCATAACTAATTGGCAACAGAGAATTTTGCTCATACCTAACGGTCATTTTATTCGCAAACTTCTTTTGACCGTCCTCTCTTGTAGAAATTGTACCAGCATCAACAACGGTATTGCCATCTGGGCCAAGGATACAAATGTATAAATCTTGTGCTCCACTTGGAGTGATCTTATTTTTGTCAATTTGGAAGGAAACGCGAATGGTGTTGGCTCTTCTTGTATTATTGGTTTTCTTCTCAGTACCATCGTCTTTTATACGCAAAGCTTCAATGTTAAATGTGGAGGCGTGTAAAGTAGAGGCAATATCTTGAATTCTTTCTTTTTCCTGAGTAGTTGTATTCAAATTTGTATTTAAAGTAGTGTTTTGCGTAGTCAAATTCTGATTCTGTGTATTTAACTCTTTATTTTCTGCTTGCGCTTTAGCCAAGTCAGTTGCTAAACTTGAAATTTGACTGTTTAATTCAACAATCATTTTTTTAGCTTGCTCAATTTCTTTTTCAGTAGCGTTCTTTTTCTTAAGAATAGAGCCAATATTTGATTTTAACTTTCCAATTTCAATGGTTTTGCTTTGCAAATCGCTTGACATTTCCGTATTGGCAGCTGTTAAAGAATCTACTTTTATGGAAGCAGCATCAAACTGTAATTGGAGTACTTTTTTAGCGCTATCAATCGTTGCAATTTTGGTATTGCTTTCTGTAGTTAATTCGGCTTTAGTGTTATTCATTGAATAGTTAAAGTAAACCCAAGAGCCAATGATGGCTACAATTAGGATGCCGATAATTATTTTATTACTACTACCATTGGTTTCAGAACTCATATTTTTCTTTTTATATTGGTCTCAAATCTACAAAAAATGGGGCATATTTTAAAAATTTGATTTTTTTAGCTCCATTTTAACACAACGCAGACATGATTCAATATCTTTGAGCATGCCCATTTCTAAAATAATATCTAATTGGAAAAAGAATGTTTTTGATGCTGTCTATTGGTTAGAAGGGGAAGAACCTTTTTATATAGATCAAGTAGTTGACTATGCTGAAAAACATTTGTTAGTTGAATCAGAACAGGCATTTAATCTTTCTATTTTTTATGGTAAGGATGCGGATTGGGCACAAGTAATGAATGCATGTAAACGTTACCCCGTATTTGCAGAAAAACAAGTAGTGATTTTAAAAGAGGCGCAACAAATGAATCAACTTGAGAAGTTGGTTTCTTATATCGAAAATCCATTAAGCTCTACCATTTTTATTGTTGCACATAAGGATAAAAATGTGGACGGCAGATCGACTTTAGCCAAGTTGTTAAAAACGAAGGCGGTAGTGGTGACTACCAAAAAAATGTATGACAATAAACTTCCAGAATGGGTGAATGGGTGGGTCTCTGAAAGAGGGTATCAAATTAGTCCAAAAGCGGTTCAAATTATCGTGGATCATATTGGAAATGATTTAAGTAGAATACAAAATGAATTGGAAAAACTGATTGTAAATTTAGGGGATCGTAAAAAAATGACAGAGGATGATATTGAAAAGTATATTGGCATAAGTAAAGAGTACAATGCTTTCGAATTTCAAGATGCAGTGGCGCAAAGAAACTTTTCAAAATCAATTAAAATGATTCAATATTTTGAATCTAATAATAAAGCAGCACCTATTCAATTAATACTACCTACTTTGTATGCTTTCTTTAGTAAATTATATGCGGTGTATGGATTGGGTACCAATGATGAAAGAAGAATAGCGAGTGAAGTAGGCATTCCTCCTTTTTTAGTGAAAAATTATATGGCGGCTTCCCGGAATTACCCTTACGGGAAAGTGGAACAAATACTATTGTTAATACAAGAATATAATTTAAAAGTAATTGGCATTAATAATGCCGACAACACGGACGGGGACTTGTTAAAAGAATTGGTGATTAAGATAATGGATACGCCTGCAAAATAGATTTTGCCGAATACACATCCTTATTCAATTGCGCCTTAAGCTCATCTAGTCCGTTGAATTTTACCTCTCCTCGTATATAATCATAAACCATTACGGTAAAGGTTTCCTCGTAAATGTCTGCATCGAAATTGAAAATATTTACTTCAATCACTTTTTTATGACCATCTACTGTTGGACGTACACCTATATTCATCATGCCCTCTAATATGCGTTCACCAAAACATGCCCCTTTCACTCTGACAGCGTAAACGCCATTGGACGGAATTAATTTTTCTTCATCATTAATATGTAGGTTGGCAGTAGGAAAACCAATGGTGCGGCCAATTTGATTGCCCCTTACTACAAAGCCATCAAAAAAGTAGGCGTATCCTAATAGCTCGTTGGCTTTTGCAATATTTTTTTCTAAAAGATATTCTCTAATATGCGTTGAGCTAATTATTTCATCTCCAATTAATTGTTCATTTATTTGCTCTACGATGAATCCAAGCTGTTGACCATAATTTTGAAGCATTTCAAAATTACCTAGACGACCTTTTCCAAAACGGTGATCATATCCAACGATAATAGTATGTGGGTGAAAATGGGCTACTAGAAATTCTTGTAAATAAGCTTCTGCGGTCAAATTGGAAAAGTGATAATCAAATGGGACTACCACTAAATGGTCAATGCCTAATTGGTCTAATAATTTAATTCTTTCGTTTAAACTTGTCAATTGTTTAATCTCTCCAGGAACGGAAGAAGTTATTTTGCGAGGATGTGGATGAAAAGTAATAATGATGGTTTCGCCTTCAATTGATTGCGCAATTTCCTGCATTCTAATGATGATTTTTTGATGCCCTCTATGCACCCCGTCAAACGCGCCTGTTGTAATCACCCCATGCTTAAATGGGGGCAAATCCTGTAAATTATAATGAACCTTCATCTTCTATTGCTAAATATGGCACAAATGTAAAACAATTGTACCTTTGTAGTCCAAATCAATTTAAGTTCATGTCATTGTATGCCCAACGCGGAGTATCCGCTCAAAAAGAAGAAGTACACGCAGCTATCCAAAATTTAGATCAAGGCCTGTATCCCAATGCTTTTTGTAAGTTGTATGCCGACTTTTTAGGGGGACAATCGGACTATATTAATATCATGCATGCCGATGGCGCAGGTACCAAGAGTATTTTAGCCTATATCTATTGGAAAGAAACTGGAGATGCAAGTGTTTGGAAAGGAATCGCACAGGATGCGATCGCAATGAATTTAGACGATTTATTATGTGTGGGTATATACGATCAAATACTTTTTTCTTCTACCATTGATCGGAATAAATCGGTGATTACTGGCGAAGTATTAAGTCAAGTAATTAATGGAACGCAGGACTTTTTCAATACTTTAAAAACATACGGAGTAAATATCGAATTCTTGGGTGGCGAAACTGCTGATGTTGGAGATGTGGTAAGAACGATTGCAGTAAATGGAACCATGACAGCAAGATGGCCAAAGTCTAAATTAATAACCAATGACCTGATCGCCCCAGGTCAAGTAATTGTGGGCTTCTCAAGCCATGGTAAAGCGAATTATGAAACCGAATATAATAGCGGCCTTGGAAGTAATGGCTTAACTAGTGCTAGACATGATGTATTAAGTAAGGAATATGCCACTAAGTATCCAGAAACTTTTGAATCTACTTTGTCTGATAGTGTTGTTTATATAGGCAAGAATAAGGTTACAGATCAGATGGACATTCCAGGATTCGGGAATATTGCTGTGGGCAAATTATTATTAAGTCCTACTAGAACCTATGCCCCTTTGGTGAAAGCCATTTTAACGGAGCATTTTGAGGCAGTAAAGGGGATGATTCATTGCAGTGGCGGGGGTCAAACCAAATGCATGAAATACCTTCCAGGCAATATGCGTATCATAAAGGATAACTTTATGCCTATTCCGCCCATCTTTTCATTAATACAAGCTAATTCGGGTGCCAATGCACGTGAAATGTACCAAGTATTTAATATGGGTCACCGGTTAGAAATATTCACAACCTCTGATCAAGCCGAAAATTTAATTTCAATTGCAACATCATTAGGTATTGATTCACAAGTAATTGGAAGGGTAGAAGCTTGTCAAACCAAAGAACTGGTTTTAAAAGGTGATTTTGGACAAGAGGTATTTACCTATTAACTTTAAAGCACTAATTGAAATAGAAAAGAACAATTTATAAAATACAAATATGTCAGAAGTCCTTGTTAATTTAGAAAATGCCAATATATACCAAAGTGGTAGCTTAATCCTTCAGGATGTAAATTTCAAAGTAGAGACCGGTGAATTTGTGTATTTGGTAGGTAAAACCGGTACTGGTAAAAGCAGCCTATTAAAAACCCTATATGGAGAAATTACACTTACCGAAGGAACAGGTAACGTTGTTGGTTATAATTTAAAGGATATGACATGGAAAACCCTTCCTTTTTTAAGAAGAAATTTGGGGGTTGTATTCCAGGACTTTCAATTGCTTACGGATAGAAATGTGCATGAGAACCTACGTTTTGTATTAAAAGCTACGGGTTGGCAAGACGAAGCCTTAATTGAGCAAAAAATAAATGATGTATTGGCCAAAGTGGGTCTTCAGAATAAGGGCTTTAAAATGACATTTGAAATGAGTGGTGGTGAACAACAAAGGGTGGATATTGCGAGAGCTTTGCTTAACTCCCCTAAATTAATTTTAGCCGACGAGCCTACGGGTAGTTTGGATCCAGAAACCAGCGACGAAATTATACAATTGTTATTCCAAATAGCCAAGGATGATGGGACTGCCATTGTGATGGCTACCCATGATTATATGGTGGTGAATAAGTTCCCTTCTCGCACTTTAACTACTGAGGGTGGGCGACTTGTTAGTAAGGCCTAATTTTCCCACAATTGTGCACAAAATGCTCACTTTTGCTTGATTTATACTGTCTTTTTCTTATGTTCGCAGACATTTAAAAGGAGATATAAAAGTGAGACTAAAGTCATTAGAAATCAAAGGGTTCAAGAGTTTTGCTGATAAAACCATCGTTACTTTTGACGAGGGTATTACAGGTATTATAGGACCAAACGGTTGTGGTAAAAGTAATATCATCGATTCTATCAGATGGGTTATTGGAGAACAAAAAATTTCTGCATTAAGATCAGAGAATTTGGATTCTCTTGTTTTTAACGGAAGTAAAACAAGAAGTGCAAGTAGTATGGCCGAAGTGAGCCTTACTTTTGAAAATACAAAAAATTTATTACCAACAGAATTTAGCACCATAACGGTAACGCGTCGTTTTTATAAAAACGGGGAAAGTGAATATCGTTTAAATGATGTGGCATGTCGTTTGAAAGACATCCATAATTTATTTTTAGATACAGGGGTAAGTACCGATAGCTATGCCATTATAGAATTAGGCATGGTGGATGATATTATCAAGGATAAAGATAATAGTCGTCGACGTATGTTAGAGCAAGCTGCAGGAATTACCATTTATAAAGTTAGAAAGAAAGAGGCCAAGAATAAATTAGATGCTACCGAACAGGATTTGTCAAGGATTGAAGATTTGTTATTTGAAATCAATAACCAATTAAAAACTTTAGAGAATCAAGCGAAAAAAGCAGAGAAGTATTTTGAAATTAAGAAGGACTATCAAGAAACTGCAATTGAGTTAGCCATTGCTTCTTTGGAGGGCTTTAATTTAAGCTACAAGGAACTTACCGGGCAACAAGAAACAGAAACAGATAAGAAAATTCAATTAGAAGCACAGATTGCATTGGAAGAAGCGGCTTTGGAGCAGGAGCGTTTGATATTTATTGAAAAAGAGAAAGGCTTACAAAGTTTGCAACAAACCTTTAATGAAAAATTACAGGTTTTAAGAACTAAAGAAAACGATAAAAATTTAGCAGCACAAAGATTAACTTACTTAAGCGACAAGGAAACTAACTTACAAGAATTTTTGGAGCGTGCTGCAGGGCAAGTTAAAACCATTAGCGACTCTATCGAGTACACCAAGCTTCAAGTGGTTGAGGAAGAAAAAATTTACAATGACTTTAAAAATAGAGTTGAACAATCTCAAGTTGAATTAACCAACAAGCGCGCTCAGTTTGATGATCAAAGAGCCGTCTTGGATAGTTTGCGTCAGGAGTATCAACAAATACAAAGAGGTCAGTTTGATGCTGAGAAAAAAGTTGCCGTATCCGATACCTCTATACAAAACGTACAAAGATCTCAAGAACAATTAGAAGGCGAACAAGCGCATCGTACTTCACAAATAGCAGAGTTGACGGAGCAATTGGCTGCAAAGGAATCCGACTTAGCTACAAAAAAAGCGCATCTTACTACTTTACAAGCGCAACATGAAACGGCGAAAGCAAGCATCTTTGAAACACAAGCTGCGTTGGAAGAATTAAGGTCAAAAATGGCAGAGGAATCAAGAACCTTGGATGCTAAGAAAAATGAATACGATTTATTAAAAAGCTTAGTAGACTCTATGGAAGGTTATCCAGAAAGTGTTAAGTTTTTACATAAGAATACAGGATGGAATCACAATGCGCCTATTTTATCAGACATTTTATATGTACAAGAACAATATCGCACTGCGGTTGAAAATGTATTAGAACCTTATTTGAATTATTATGTAGTGAATGATTTGAAAGAAGGAATGCAAGCCGTTCAATTATTGGATGATAATAAAAAAGGAAAAGCAAACTTCTTTTTATTAGATCAATTAACTGGTGCGCAAGCATCTTCTGCACCTGCAAATACCATTGCTGCCTTGTCGGTAGTAGAAATTGATAGCAAATATGCTGCATTAGCAAATCATTTATTGGGCAATGTATTTATTGCAGAAAATGAACAAGCTTTAGCAGCCAATACAAACGGTATTATTTTAGAAAAATCAGGTAAGTACGTAAAAGGAAAATATACTTTAACAGGTGGTAGTGTTGGATTATTTGAAGGCAAGAAAATTGGCCGCGCTAAGAATTTAGAAAAACTATTAACAGACATTCAAGCACAAGAGTCTGTTGTAAATAATTTAAAGGAGCAAATTCAAATTAAGCATCATGCTGTGTTGGAATTTAATGAGCTACTTAAGGAAAATGAAATCCGAGCAACAGAGCAGTCTGTTAATACCTTGATTAATGAAGTTTTTGCGATTAAAAATCGACTGGAAAATTTACAAGCAGCGCACGTTGCAGCAGTTGCCAAATTAGCGGAATATACTGCTAAGGTTAAAGAGGAGCATGCTGCTATTGCAGATACAAGGGTTGCTTTAGAGGCCTTGAATATTAGCTTACAAGAAACCCAATCGAAATTAGAGTCTATTGAGTTAGCATATCAAGCTGCTGAACAAGCTTATCATTTGGCTTCGGGTGAATTCAATGAAATGAATTTGCAATTGACCAAACAACAAAGTAAGATTGATTCATTACAACAGGAAGTAGTGTTTAAAGAAAATCAATTAAATGATTTACATACACAAATTCAAAACAATACAGAACAATTAACCGAGGCTTCAGCAGCCATTGTTGAAAGTCGTGAACAATTGGCTCAATTAGAGGCAGCATTGGTGGATTTAATTAGAACCAAAGAGGAAGAAGAATTAAAATTGAACGAAGCGGATCAGGCATATTATACCTTAAGAAACGATCTTCAAGAAAAAGAAAGTGCAGTAAGACAACAAATTAAGTCTAAGGAATTAGTGGATCAAATTATCAATGAGATTAAAGACAAGTTGAATAATCTTAAATTACAATTGTCTGGTATGAAAGAGCGTTTGAGTGTAGAATTTAAAGTAGAGTTGGAAGACGTTTTGGAAAAAGGTCGTCAAACTGAAGAAACTTTAGAAGAATTACAAGCGAGTGCAGAGAAAATGAAAAAGCGTTTGGAGAATATGGGTGAAGTGAATCCAACGGCGATAGAAGCGTATACCGAGATGAAGAAGCGTTATGATTTTATCCTAGAACAAAAGAATGATTTGGTAACGGCTAAAGAAAGTTTGTTATTAACTATTCAAGAAGTAGAAGCAACCGCTAACCAGGCATTCCTAGAAACATATAATAAGGCAAGGGAAAACTTCCAAAAAGTATTCAAAGCATTATTTACCGAAGAAGATTCTTGTGACTTAATCTTGGTAGACCCAGATAATTTATCAGAAACAGCAGTAGAGATTGTAGCAAAGCCTAAGGGTAAGCGTCCTTCTTCAATTACACAATTATCAGGAGGAGAGCGTACTTTAACAGCTACCGCTATGTTGTTTGCAATTTATCTAATTAAGCCTGCGCCATTCTGTATATTGGATGAGGTAGATGCACCATTAGATGATGCCAACGTAGGTAAGTTCACGCAAATGATTCAGAAGTTTTCTGATAACTCTCAGTTTATTATTGTTACACACAATAAGCAAACTATGAGTGCTGTGGACGTTATTTATGGGGTAACCATGCAAGAGCCGGGGGTAAGTAAGCTGGTTCCTGTAGACTTTAGAAGTTTAAGTAATTAAAATATATTATAAATTCGCTTTAAGAGTCCTTGGTAGCAATACTAGGGGCTCTTTTAATTTGGAACCTGTTAAAATGATTAAATCATCTATCATATTATTTCTCACTTGCTTTTTTCTTTACCTACCATTTAGTAGGGAGCCGGATTATTTTGATAGCGAAATAGCGCCTGCTATGATTATTTCAAGAGGAGACTCTATTGTTGCAGTTTACAATGAATTTGGAAAGCCCTATGCATTAAAATTAGACAAGCAACAGTATGGGCTTAAAATAGGACAACAAGTAGAAGTGATTTATGAATTAAGACATCCCGAAAAAGCGGCTATCAATAAAGCTTGGGGATATTGGTTTATTGTAAAAGAAATGGCCTGGTCTTTTGGTATATTTTCCGTTTTGTTAGGAGTTGCTTATGCCACTACCAATAAGCCACATCCCGATGCATTGGCCGAACAATTAAGCTTTAAAGAAGAGGTCAAAACTAAATACCAATAATATTTTTAATGCTTATGATGGTAGCTATGCATTTGTAATTATCGTTTTAGCAAACGCTTAATTTCTTTGTCTACATCACGATTTTTAATGGTTTCGCGTTTGTCAAATTCTTTCTTACCCTTGCCAATGCCAATTTCTAATTTAGCGTAATGCTTTTCGTTGAAAAAAATTCTTAAAGGGACAATCGTAAACCCTTTTTCTTTTACTTTCCCTTCTATTTTTTTTAATTCCCTTTTTTCTAATAATAATTTACGGTCATGCACTTCAATATGATTATTGGCCGAACCGTGAGAGTAGGCATTAATGTATAAGCTACGCACCCATAATTCTCCGCGGTCAAAAAAACAAAAGGAGTCATTGAAACTTACTTTGCCTTCACGTATGGACTTTACTTCCGTTCCAAGCAATACCATCCCAGCAACATATTTGTCTTCTATGTTGTAATTAAAATAGGCCTGCCTATTGTTTAATTCTTTTGCTGCTATTGCTTTGGGTTTCGCCATAAAAAATGTCCCAACCTTTCAGCTGGGACAACAAAAGTAGTATAAGTATGCCTAGTTTCGAAATCGAAATGGATAGTTCCCTTATATTCTAATTAGTTTCTGAACAAAAAGGCTACTTCAGATAGTTTATTTTTTAATTCCTTACGGTCAACTATAAAATCAAGGAATCCATGTTCTAACAGGAATTCACTTCTTTGAAATCCAGCAGGCAAGTCCTTTTTTATAGTTTCTTTAATCACCCTAGGCCCTGCAAATCCTATTAAAGCACCTGGCTCTGCAATATTAATATCTCCCAGCATTCCAAAGCTAGCCGAGATGCCACCAAAAGTGGGGTCCGTTAATAAAGAGATAAATGGCAATTTAGCATCACTTAATTGAGAAAGTTTCCCGCTTGTTTTAGCCAATTGCATTAAGCTAAATGCACTTTCCATCATGCGTGCTCCACCGCTTTTGCTAATGACTAAAAAAGGATGTTTATGTTCAATACAATAATCTACGGCACGGCTAAATTTTTCACCCATCACGCTACCCAATGATCCTCCTATAAATTCAAAGTCCATACAAGCTACCACATAATGCTCGCTATTCATTTTTCCCACGCCCACGCGCATTGAATCTTTCAAATCAGTTTTAGAATGAATTTCATCTAAACGTTTTTGATAGTTTTTAAGATCAGTAAAATTTAAGGCGTCCTTACTTACGATATTGTCAAACAGTACATCGTATTGTTGGTCGTCAAATAAAATTTCAAAATAATCTTCACTGCCAATTCGGTGATGATAATTGCAACTTGAACATATATACAATTGCTCTTTTAATTCAGAACTTGTGCAAATATGATTACAGGTAGGACACTTGGTCCATAAACCTTCGGGCGTTTCTTTTTTATCCGCTGTGGAAGTGGTAATACCCCTTTTGATACGTTTAAACCATCTTGGTTTTCCAGTTTCATTGTTAGCAGATTCTTCACCCGTCAAATTCACTTCAATATCTTCTTCTTTGTTTCTCATGTATAGGCAATTAAGTGAGCAATCGGAACCATTATACGTTTCTGTTAATACAATTTAAGTCTTCGAATGATTGTTCTAATCTTTTTATAAATGATTCTTCCCCTTTTCTTAACCAAACTCTTGGGTCGTAGTATTTTTTATTAGGCTTATCGCCACCTTCAGGATTTCCTAATTGTGTTTGTAAGTAAGCTTCATTCTTTTTGTAGTATCCTAAAACACCTTCCCAGAAAGCCCATTGTAAATCGGTATCCAAATTCATTTTGATAGCACCATATCCGATGGCTTCTCTAATTTGATTTTGAGGAGAACCAGATCCACCATGGAATACAAAGTATACTGGTTTTGGGGCGGTTCCTAATGTTTTTTCAATATGCAATTGGCTATTGTGTAATATTTCAGGTTTTAATTCCACATTCCCTGGACTATACACTCCGTGTACATTACCAAAGGCTGCAGCAACCGTAAACAAATTGCCCACTTTTCCTAATTCGGTATAAGCATATGCAACGTGTTCTGGTTGTGTATATAATTTATCATTTTCAACACCACTATTATCAACGCCATCTTCCTCACCACCTGTAACGCCTAATTCAATTTCAATTCCCATACCCAATGGAGCCATACGTTTAAAAAATTCAACAGATGTTTGAATATTTTCTTCAATAGGTTCTTCAGACAAATCCAACATATGTGAGCTAAATAAAGGTTGGCCATGTAATTTTTGGTATTTCTCACTTTCGTCAATTAATGCACTAATCCAGGGCAACCATTTTTTTGAAGCGTGGTCGGTATGCAATATAACAGGCACCTCGTAATATTTAGCAACCTGATGAACATGTAAAGCACCCGCAATGGCGCCTTGAATGTTGGCTTGTAAATTATCATTAGGCATGCCTTTACCAGCAATAAATTGAGCACCGCCATTTGAGAATTGTATAATGATAGGAGACTTCACTTTAGCGGCTGTTTCAATTGCTGCATTAATCGTATCGGTTCCAGTGGTATTGACTGCCGGAATAGCGAAATTATTTGCTTTAGCGTCGTTGTATAATGTTTCTAGTTCTACACCAAATAAAACACCGGATCTGTACTTACTCATAGTTTAATTATTGAGTCACAAATATACAATTTATGCCCCAAACGCCTGTTAGCGGGGGAAGGCTAAATGAGGCAAAAAATCCACAAAAATGGACTTAATGTGGATTTTTTATTGGGAATCAATCATTTTTATAAGAATCCTTTGGATTGCATCCAGTCGTCATTGTAAACTTTTCCAACATATCTACTTCCATGGTCATGAAAAATACAAACTACTAAATCTGAAGAAGTAAGTGTGTCCGATAATTGCAATAAACCTTGAATACAACTGCCAGCGCTATAGCCACAAAACAGACCTTCTTCTTTTGCTAAACGGCGAGTCATTAAAGCACCTTCTTTATCTGCTACTTGTTCAAAATGATCAATCACCGACATGTCATAATTGGCTGGCACAAAATCTTCCCCAAAACCTTCTGCGATATAAGGTTTTACATAAGCCATATCCACGATCCCTGTTTTAAAATAATGTGTTAACAAAGAACCTATTGGATCTATGGCCCACACTTTAATAGCAGGATTTTTTTCTTTTAAATATTTTGCCGTACCAGTGATGGTTCCGCCCGTCCCAGCAGTACAAACCAAATGTGTAATTTTTCCTTCCGTTTGTTCCCAAATCTCAGGCCCGGTAGTTTCGTAGTGTGCTAAACGATTTGCTAAATTATCATACTGATTAAAAAAGTAGGAGTTCGGTATTTCATTCGCTAATTTTCTTGCCACCGAATAATAACTTGCAGGATCCTCGGGCGCAACATTGGTTGGGCATACAATCACTTCTGCACCCACTGCACGAAGGATATCCATTTTCTCTTTACTTTGTTTATCGGTTGTAGTGAAAATACATTTATATCCTTTTACAACGGCGGCTAATGCTAAACCCATTCCAGTATTACCACTGGTACATTCAATAATTGTTCCACCGGGTTTTAATTTTCCTTCTGCTTCTGCCACTTCCACCATCTTTAATGCCATTCTATCTTTTATAGAATTCCCCGGATTAAAGTAGTCCACTTTTGCTAAAATAGTGGCAGGTAAATTTTCCGTAATCTTATTCAATTTGATTAAAGGAGTATTGCCAATGGTTTCAAGAATATTGTTATACCACATAATTATTTATAGCATTAATTGCTAATGTGAAAATAAGATAAATTAATGGAAATGCTAAGGAATGTTAGTAAAATAGAAGGTCGTTAAACTTATAAGTTCTCGAAATTGGTAGTAATGATTTCGCAGAATTTTGAATCAATCATTTTCTCTGCCAATTTAATCATGTTGCAAAATACTTTTGCATTGCTAATACCGTGACCAATAATGACTGGTTTATTCACCCCTAAAATGGGTGTACCACCATAGTTTTCAAAATGGTAACGATTAAAGAAGGAGTCGTTGCCAAGGCCTTGATGCAAGGCAGCATCATACATAGCTTCGGCTGTTTTTAAAACAATATTACCAGTGAATCCATCACAAACAATTACATCTGCTTTGTCATTGAAAATATCTCTGCCTTCCACATTACCCATAAATTCAATATGCGTATTTTCTTTTAATAGAGGATAGGTAGTTTGTGCTAAAAGATTTCCTTTGCCTTCTTCTTCACCCATATTTAGTAATCCTACTTTTGGATTTTCAATATTGAGTATATGCTTTGCATATAAATTACCTAAGATGGCAAACTGAACCAATTGTTCTGGTTTACAGTCGGCATTTAAACCAACATCTACTAGTATACCTGTTTTATCATCTAATTTAGGAAGTAAGGAGCCAAGTGTAGGACGAAGCACTCCTTTAATTGGTTTAATACTGAACATGGCGCCAACCAACATGGCACCCGTATTACCTGCACTACCAAATGCATCGATATCGCCATTTGCTAATAATTGAAACCCTATCGCAATAGAAGAATTTGGTTTTTCTTTTAATGCTTTAGTAGGGTGTTCATGATAACCAATCGCATCTGGGGCATGTACAATATGTAAAAAAGGTGAAGACACCCCGTGTTGTTGAAATAAGTCTTTCAACTGGGTTTCTTCACCTATGCAAAATATATTATTTTCGGAATTAGAAAGATAATGTTGGACCCCTTTTACAGCTTCCAACGGTGCAAAATCACCACCCATCATATCTATGCCGATATTCACAATTAAGCTTTTAAAGGCGCTTTTTCAGCTACTAATTTACCTTTGTAGTACAATTTACCTTCTTGAACATGTGCGCGATGACGTACATGGATTTCTCCAGTTGTACCATCAGTGCTTAATGTTACTTCTTGTGCTACATAGTGTGTTCTTCTTTTTGCACTACGTTGTTGTGAGTGTCTGCGTTTAGGATTAGGCATCTCTTATGTTTTAAATTTTTACTTTATATTTATTTTTCAACTTTTCTATTATTCCGTTTCATCCGGTTCTTGACTCAGTCCTTCTTTGAATTTGTCAAGCCCTTTCCACACATTTTCATTTCTTGTTTCCAAAGGAGCAGAAATTAACTTTTCTAGTTCGGCCAATGCCTTCTGATTACAAGTGGATTCACCTTTTTCATTTGCCTTACAAATATGTTGTAAAGGGAAACTCAAAGTGATGAATTCATAAATCCAAGAAGCAACACTAAAATGACTTTCATTTCGGTCAATATAGTATATGTCTGGATCTTCCTCTTGACTGTTCATTGCATCTGGTTCGTCCACAAGTTTAATGATTAAATTAAACTCATCCCACAATTGCACCGTTAGGGGGTTACCGCAACGATCGCATTGAGTGTCTACCTTTCCATCCACATCAAAATGTAATTGCATAAAGCCTTGATGCTTATCCAATTTCAACTTGATATGTGTGTCACAATGATCAAATTCCTGAGGTCCAAAATCGGCAAAGAACTTATCCTCAATATGGTACTCGAACAGATGTTCGCCGGCCGTTAAACCTACAAATGGAATTTCAAATGTTCTGTTTTGGCCCATGACCGTACTTTAAGGGTTGGCAAAGTTAGTAAAATCCAACCAAAAGACAAAGTTTATCCTAATTTTACATCATAAAAACTACCATGCCTTCAAGTATAAAGTCAACAGAAAAATTACCCTGGAAATATTACAGGTATATTGCTGGCTTCTTTGTGCTTGGATTTAGCTATTGGCCTGCTGGGGTATCGTCCTTTTACACCCCCTATATTTTTAAGCCTATTTCTAACTTTCTAAGGTTCTTGTTTGGTAAAATATATTTTCCAATTGGAGAATTAGTGTATTTAGCGCTTGTTATTACATTGATTTTCAGCTGTTTGAATTGGATATGGATTAATAGGCGCGATTTTATATATCTATCGTTTTGGAAGCATCAGTTGGTAAAATGGTTGAATGGACTTTTTGCCATATTTATTGTTTTTGAATTGATTTGGGGCCTTAATTATCAAAAATTAGATCCATCAAAGGATTTTAAGCTTAAGGTACCCTTAGCATATACGGAGCGTCAAATGGATAGTTTAAGCCTAAAACTTATAAATGACTTAAATTTCACCCGATCAAAAATGGGCGATTTTGACCCAAAAATGATGAATTTTGACACAGTTTTGGGTCAAAATAGGGTAGAATTTGCTAAAAATGCCCAAAAACGGCCTTTTTTAAAATACCATAATACGTCCTTAAAAAAGGCAATTTTTCCAAGCTGGGGAGATTATTTCGGTTACTTAGCATTTTATCAGCCATTAACTGGAGAGGCCATTGTAAGGGGTGATTTGCCCCCATTTACCTGGCCATTTACAATAAGTCATGAAATTGCCCATCAATTAGGGTATGCTTCTGAAGAACAAGCTAATTTTGTCGCTTATGTAATAGGGATAGAAAGTGACCAGCCTGTGTTTAATTATGCTACCCAATTACAGCTTTTTACCTACGCACAGTATGCGCATTTGAATTTTATCGCCAAAAGGGGCGATTTCGCTTTGTATAAAGAGGTAGTAGAAAGAAATAAAAAATTACTTAATCCTCAAGTGCTAGCAGATAGAAGGCTGATTAAGGCATTCTTCCAACAAAAACAGGATTTGCAAATTAAAGGAACTGAAGAAATATATAACCAATTCTTAATTTGGAATAAACAAACTAAAGGGATTGAAAGTTATAACGATGTGTTATTATGGGTGCTGGCTTATGAAAGCAAATAAAAAGGTTAAAATTTATTCTTCCACATCATACTTTCAATTGGTTTGTCGGGCTGACCACTATATTTAGCGTTCGCTTTTTTGTTGTAAGCAATTTCAATTTCGCCATCTACAGGGAAATATATTAATTGTCCAATAGGCATGCCTTTATAAATACGTACGGGTTGTTTTACTGAAATTTCTAAGGTCCAATTTCCACAAAAACCTACATCTCCTTTTCCAGCAGTAGCATGTATGTCAATGCCTAATCTTCCAGTAGAAGATTTTCCTTCCAAGAAAGGTACATGCGCATGCGTCTCGGTGTATTCTAAAGTCACCCCTAAATAAAAACCGGTAGGGTCTAATACATATCCTTCGTCTGGGATTTCAAAATAAGTAATGGTGTTATGTGCTTTTGCATCCAATACTTTATTGTCATAAGTAGCTAGCCATTTTCCTAAGTGCACATCATAACTATTGCTCCCTAAATCCTTGCGGTCATAAGGCTCAATTTTAATAGTTTGTTTTGCTATTTCTTCTAATATTCTAGAGTCTGATAAAATCATCTTTAAATTTTATATGTATTTATGTTTAATTTGCAGGGTAACTGCGCTGCAATCTAACTCAAAGCTTTTTTTTATGCCTTTCTTTTATCAACAAAATATTAACGAGACCCGACATTTGGCTATTTGGTCTATCACAGAGCCTGTTTCGTTTTTTGAGACAGATGTTCAGTTGGCGATAGATATCCAGAATGAAGAGCGAAAATTGCAGCATTTAGCGGTTCGGTTATTGTTTAAACTCATGATGCCGGAAGCGGATTTAAATAAGATGGTCATGGCCGATAATGGTAAACCTTATTTACAAGGCCTGCCTTTTCATTTTTCCTTTTCACATTGTAAAGGGTATGCTGCCGTGGGGGTCAGTGATACGGACCCAATTGGCATTGATATAGAAATCATCCACCCACGAATTTTAAAAGTGGCCCATAAGTTTTTGAATGATGCGGAGAAAAATAGGATTGCTGGTTTGTCCGAAGCAGACCAATTAAAACAAATGGCATTTTTCTGGGCAGCAAAGGAAGCCATGTATAAACAACATGAACAATTGGGTATTGATTTTGCAAAAGATTTTAATATTCTTTCATTGGTCGATGAAAATAGAGGGGTAGTGCCTGCTCAAATTTTACATAAAGGGGTAGACAAGAAAGTGAGCTTAGATTATCATTTTGGAGCGGACTATGTTTGTGTAAGTTGTGTTACTGGGAGTTAAAAAATTAATGAGATCAGCTCCTGCTTCGCACTCGCTGATCTCTGAGTGGGGCGCGTACCCAAAGCCTTTCAACAAGCTTCTTTAAATAAATTTAAAATAAGCTTGTTGGCTTTTATATTATTCGCATGCTTTCATGAGCAAGCTCCTGACGCATGCTTATAATATAAAAGCCTGTCACATTCGTGACAGGCTTTGTGCGGAAGAGGAGATTCGAACTCCCACGCCCGGGTGTGGGCGCTACCACCTCAAGGTAGTGCGTCTACCAATTTCGCCACCTCCGCTGAGGGGAGCAAACCTACTAAAAAAAAGCGTCCCTCCAAAGGGTATTCCTTTTGGAGAGACGCTAATGCTTTAAAGCCCTTTTATTATTTTATAGATGCAAGTAATTCATTTGCATTTCTTACATAGTCATCGTTTTTTTCATCGGTAGCCATTTTCTTACAAGCTTGTGCGCTTGCAATCGCACCTTTTTTGTCTCCTAATTCTTTTTGTACTTTTCCTTTTAACAATAATAACCAGTATGCCTTAGGATTTGCAGCGATTGCTTTATCTGTATATACTAATGCTTTGTCATAATCTTTATCCATATCATAATAAAAATTAGCAGCTGCTTGATACACATTTGGGTTTACATTGGTACCAGAAGTTGCCTCTTTAACTTGCGCACGAATGGCTGTTTTAATGTCAGTGCTGAATGGGATATTCACTAAAGTTTTGGCCCATTTTAAAGAAATGGTGGCTGTTTCAGGAGTGATATTATCAATGTTAATCGTAAAGTTTTCAGTGCTATTGCTTGTTGTTTCAGCATTCACTTGAAAACGCACAACATCTTCTGCCTCTTTGTAACTAAAGCTTCCCCAGCTATTTGAATTGGTATTAATAATTATAGTCCAAGCGGATTCACCTGGGATCGTAAATAGTGCATAAGATCCTGCTGCTAATAATTTTCCACCGATTGTTACGGGGTGAGAGAAAGTAAGCTTTGTGGCTCCGTTGGCACCGGTTCTCCAAACTACACTGGTTGGCGCTAAAACCGAACCATTACCAAAAGCAGCTCTTCCTTTTAAGGCTGGACGTGAATAAGTGATTTCAACTTTACCCATTCCAAAATCCTGTGACAAAGTTTGCGTAGGACTCGCTGCAGGCATTTTAATTTGCGCCTGTGCCGATAATCCGATGAGTGTTAATACCGAAAAAAGTATTCTTTTCATAATATCTGTTTTTATTTTGAATAACAAACCTAAACGATTTTAGTTTACTATTGTATTATTTTTTTTGAAAGGCAGGATGAAACCTATCAAGGGTATCCCTTAAAAACTCCCGGTTCATATGGGTATATATTTCGGTAGTGGTAATGCTCTCATGGCCAAGCATTTCTTGTACTGCCCTAAGGTCCGCACCCCCTTCTACCAAATGGGTTGCAAAGGAATGCCTAAAGCTATGGGGGGAGATGGATTTTTTAATCCCTGTTTTTAAGATTAAATCCTTAATAATGTAAAAAATCATCACCCTGCTTAATCCCTTGCCTCTATTGTTTAAAAATAAAATGTCTTCACAATCCTTGGCAGGCGTTTTGTGTACTCTTATCGTATCCTTATATAATTTTATAAATTTAATCGCATCGGAGCCAATGGGCACTAACCTTTCTTTATCTCCTTTGCCAACCACTCTTATAAATCCAACATCTAAGTAAAGGCAGGATATTTTTAAATTGATTGCTTCAGTAACACGAAGGCCCGAACTATACATGGTTTCTAAAATGGCTTTATTGCGTCCGCCCTCGGGTTTACTTAAATCAATATGTCCAATCAAATCTTCAATTTCTTCAAAGCTTAACACATCTGGTAATTTACGACTTGTCTTGGGCGTTGGTAAAAGTGTCGTTGGATTATTAGAACATATTTGTTCTAGCACACAATATTTATAAAAGGATTTAATGCCAGAGATAATTCTTGCTTGTGAAGTGGCCGCCATTTCCATCTCGCCAATGCATTGAATGAATCCTTGTAAATCTTTCAAGGTAACATCTGCCGGGCCTATCTCTTTTTCAATGCTTTCAAAATAATTAGTGAGCTTGTCTATATCTCTTAAATAGGCTTCCACCGAATGGGCACTTAATGACTTTTCTAGTTGTAGAAATGCCTTAAAACCTTTTTTATAGATTGCCCAATTCATTGGTATGGATAATAGATTTGATTGTTAATTAAGAAAGAGTTTATTTCGCATCAGATTTAAACAAATATATGCAAGTAAATTTAAAGTCATTTAAGCAGAAAGTGGCGGGGAATGCAAAACAATTAAGGTCTTTTTTATCAAAATTGGAACGAAGGGCGCCCAAGGGTTTAGATAACTTAGCTGAATTTATTAGTCCTCAGGTTTGGGCCGAAACCGATTGTTTAAGTTGTGCCAATTGTTGTAAAACAATGAGTCCTACTTTTACTAAAACAGATATCAAAAGAATTGCGACACATCTCAATACCACCGTTAAAGAATTTACTGAACAATGGTTGGTGTATGATAAAAAGGATAAGGATTGGTTGAATAAATTACAGCCTTGTCAGTTCTTAGATTTAAAATCAAATATGTGTAGCATTTACGAAGTGCGTCCAGCGGATTGTGCTGGCTTTCCACATTTAACAAAGAAAAAAATGACAGAATATATGCATGTGCATAAACAGAATGTCGAGTTTTGCCCAGCTACATACAAGATGGTCGAAAAAATGAAAGATTTAATAGGGTAAGCATTTTCAACTAAAAATAAACGTCTTCAAAATAATCTAAAGCCCACTCATCAGTGGGCTTTTTGTATATCGCAATTACATCAAATTGAAGCCATTTCCATTCAGGATGGGCATATTGGTAATGTGCAGCAGCATTTTTCAAGAATTGCATTTTAAGGCCATTGATCATTTGTTCAGGATATCCAAATTGGATAGAGGTTCTTGTTTTCACTTCTATAATATGAAGCATGCTTTCCTTACTTGCAATAATGTCTATTTCTAAATGCTTGTAGCGCCAATTTCTTTCTAAAATGTCAAATCCCAATTCCAATAAGTGACTGGTAGCAATGGTTTCACCTAAAAACCCAGTATCTTTGTTTTCCATGATATGATTTTAATAAATATCGGGAAATAAGCAAGATGCAAAAAGCGTATAAATTACATGGGGTGCATAGACATTATGATTGGGGAGGTACAGCGTATATCCCTAGTTTAATGAATACAAACAATACAGATCAGCAACCATTTGCTGAATATTGGATGGGAGCGCATGTATCTGCACCCGCTCAAATTGAGACGCAAAATGGGTTGGTTTCCATCCATGAATTTGGAACCATTCCTTATTTGTTTAAAATATTGGATGTAGCTAAAATGTTAAGCATACAGGTGCATCCAAGTAAAGAAAATGCGGTCATTGGTTTTGCATTAGAAGAAAAAGCAGGCATTGCCATAAACGCATCCAATAGAAACTATAAGGATCAAAATCACAAGCCAGAAGTAATGGTGGCACTGAGTGATTTTTGGTTATTACATGGATTCCTAGCCCCTGAATTATTAGCAGCTCGTTTGCGCGATGATCATTATTTTAATTCATTACAGGATTATTTTAAGGGGGTGGATTATGAAGGTTTATATCAATATTTTATGCAATTGTCATCACAGGATGCCGATATGATTTTAAAGCCATTAATGAAAGATGCCGTAGCAAGTGTTCAAAGTGGTAAAGCAGATAAATCACATCCACATTGGTGGGCCCATCAATATTATAATGGGGTCGTACCTGAAAGCAATATTGATAAAGGGATATTTTCTATTTATATTTTAAATATTGTCCAAGTACAAAAATACCAAGCGGTATTTCAAGGGGCAGGTTTATTGCATGCTTATTTGGAAGGTCAGAATATTGAATTAATGGCCAATAGTGATAATGTGTTAAGAGGTGGCTTAACGCCTAAGCATATTGACATTGAGGAGTTGATAAAACACGTTCAGTTTGTTCCTACTTATCCCAAAGTATTATTTGGAGATGCCCTTAATGAACAGGAGATCATTTATCCATGTCCAGTTGCTGATTTTGGTTTAACCAAAATAGCAATAAAACATGGGGAATCTTATACAATACATACCCATTCCATAGAAATGTTATTGGTAATGGAAGGGCTGGTGGAGATGGACGGTATACTATACCATGCTGGGGAAGTGGCCATGGTGACTGCTTTACAGCAATTGACCATTCAAGCCAAAGAAGCCTCCGTTATATTTAAAGCCTTTGTTCCCTAGGTTATTCACATTTGAGGAAAATGAATATCATTTAATATGGGGCTAAGTGTTATTTTTGTTTCCATCCTTATAAAAGATACTTTATGAAATTGAATAGACAAATTATCCTTGCTTTAGTAATTATGGTTGCGATGAGCGCTTTGTATAGAATTATGCCAAGTAGACCAATGGGTTTTGCACCACAAATTGCCATTGCATTATTTAGTGGTTCCTTGTTTGCAAGTAAGAAGTCGTATTCATTTTTATTACCTATTGTATCCTTATTGATTTCAGATATTTTGTATCAGGTATTATTCAATTTTGGATACACTTCTATCCAAGGTTTTTATGCAGGTCAAATAGAAAATTATATTTTAATTGCGGCTACTGCAGTGTTTGGATTTAGTTTACAAGATTCAAAACCTTCTAAATATTTAGTTTCTTTTTTATCCGCACCTACTGCTTATTTTTTAGTTTCTAACTTTTTAGTTTGGGCGCAAGGTGGGGGATATCATCATGCAAAAACATTTGCAGGATTAACACAAACAATGGTAGACGGTTTACCTTTCTATCCATATAGTGTGGTGAGCACCTTGGTATTTGGTGCAGTTTTATTTGGGGCCTTCCGTTTAATGGTGCCAAAATTCAGAGCCATCTAGTTTTATTGCTAAGCTAGTTTTTCGAATTCCTCGTCAATATCCCATGGGCCATTGTCGGCTGCTTCTGTAGCCAATTGGTCGCATCTGTTATTGTAAGGGTTGTCGGCATGTCCTTTTACCCAATGAAATTTTACTTGATATGGCTTGGATAGGGAATGATAGGCAGTCCATAAATCCTTGTTTTTCTTCCCCCCTTTAAAGTCGGTTTTGATCCAATTTTCAAGCCATTTTTTCTCAACGGATTCAACTACATATTTACTATCGGTATAAATATGAACAGGTAATTCCTTTTTTTTAAGCGCCTTCATTGCTTGAATCACAGCCAATAATTCCATACGATTATTAGTTGTTTTTCGAAATGCACCAGATAGCTCTTTTACCTTCCCTCCCCACATTAATAGGGCGCCATAGCCTCCGGGACCAGGATTTCCCCTGGAGGAGCCGTCTGTATAAATGACTATTTTATCCATATTAACTACCTAAATGACTGATTATTAGTATTATAGGTAAATATACCCATTTTGCAACTATTTTCAAACAGTAAATAATATTAATGTGTTTTATTTACACACTATTTTTTTATCTTTAGCTGCTTGTTAAATTATTACGATTGCCTTAGACAAATAGGAAGTTTAAATGAATGCTGTGAAAATGACCGAACAAAGTGTTAAAAAAGTAGAAACCTCTAAAACAAAACTTATAAAAGTTAGTTTTCACTTGAAATATAAAACTCATTTTGGGCAGGGCATTTATATTTATGGGAATCATGCACAATTAGGGAATAACAAAATTCAAAACGCGGTTCCCTTGGTGTATTTAAACAATGATTATTGGGTATTGCATTTTGAACTGGATGCTGCCCTTGATACCCACAAAATTATCTATCACTATTTTATTCAAAATGCGGATGGGACTAAATCCTTTGAAGCCGGTAATGATAAAACCATTGAATTAAAATTGCATGATAATTCGGAACTTGTCATTATTGATAGCTGGAATTTCACAGGGTTTATAGAGAATACTTTTTATACCTCCCCATTTGCAAGTGTTTTGTTAAAACAGCCCTGCGGACAAAAGGCAGCTGATTTTGATAAAACGGCAACACATATATTCCGCATTAAAGCACCTCTATTAGGTGACAATCAAACAATATGTATTGTAGGGGAATCTAAAATTTTAGGTGCCTGGGATGCAAAGAAAGCGTTGATGTTAACTAAAGTAATGGGTGAAGACTATTATGAAATAAGCATTGATACTGCGAAAAGTAATTTTCCTTTTGTATATAAATATGGTATTGCGGATACAAGTACAAATACATTTTTAAAATTTGAAGAAGGGGAGAATAGAGTGCTGTATGAACCTGTTGGAAAAAATAAAATAGTCATTGTAAATGACGGGTTTGCTCATTTGAATACAACACATTGGAAAGGCGCAGGTGTTGCCATTCCTGTATTCTCATTAAGGTCTAACAATAGTGCAGGGGTAGGTGAATTCGCAGATATTAAACTATTAGTGGATTGGGCAAATAAAGTGGGCCTAAAATTAGTACAGATACTTCCCATCAACGATACTACGGCAACCCATACCTGGATGGACTCTTATCCCTATGCTGCTATTTCCGCATTTGCTTTACATCCCATGTTTGTTCGTTTAAATATGGTTGCGAATAAAGAGCAACAAGCTCTTTTAAAACCTTATGCCGATACCATTGCTCAATTAAATGCAATGGCCGAAATAGACTATGATGCTGTCATGAATTTAAAATGGGAGGTACTTCGTTTATTATATTCAAAAAATGGGAAGACCGATTTAACAACAAAAGCATTTACTGATTTTTTTGAGAACAATAAAGACTGGCTGGTTTCTTATAGTGCTTTTTCTTATTTAAGAGATTTACATGGAACGGTTGATTTTAATCAATGGCCTACACATGCGAATTACGATAAAGAATCCATTTCAAAATTAGTTGATCCTAAGTCAAAGACTTATGAGGATATCGCATTTTTCTATTTTGTACAATTTCATTTGCATTTACAATTATTAGAGGCTAGTGAATATGCACATAAGCATGGAGTGATTGTAAAAGGGGATATACCCATTGGTGTCTATCGTTTTGGTGCGGATGCATGGCAAAATAAAGGGTTGTTTCATATGGACATGCAAGCGGGCGCACCACCCGATGATTTTGCAGTGAGCGGACAAAACTGGGGATTTCCCACTTATAACTGGGAAGCCATGGCCAATGATGGTTTTGCTTGGTGGATATCCAGATTTGATCAGATGAAGTTTTACTTTGATGCATTTAGGATTGATCATATTTTAGGGTTTTTTAGAATTTGGAGTATTCCAATGCATGCCGTGGAAGGTATCATGGGGCATTTTGTACCCGCCATTCCTGTTTCCATAAATGAATTAAATGCAAAAGGTATTAGCATAGATCATTACCGACTTACCAACCCATTCATTAATGAAACCAATTTATTTCAAATTTTCGGATATGATAATGAGACTGTAAAGAAAGAATATTTAAAACATATTGGGGAGGGTCATTATGAGTTGTTACCTGCATTCAAAACGCAGCGACTAGTAGAAGCTTATTTTTGTATCCTGCCTCAGGATGAATGGCATGATAAAATGAAACGTGGCTTATACAAATTAATTAGCAACGTCATTTTAATAGATGCTGAAAAGCAACATCATTTTCATTTTAGATTTAATATAGAAGGGACTAGTTCTTTCCAACAATTGGATCCTAAAACACAGCATTTATTAAAGGAGTTGTATGAAGATTATTTCTTCAAACGTCAGGAGGTAGCTTGGGAAAAAGAAGCCATGCAAAAACTACCTATCCTAAAGCTTTCCACCAATATGCTTATTTGTGGCGAGGATTTAGGAATGGTACCTTCCTGCTTGCCGAATGTAATGTATCAACTTGGGATGTTAAGTTTGGAAGTACAAAGAATGCCAAAGGGGTCTAACCAAACTTTCTTTCATCCAAATGAGGCGCCTTATTTGAGTGTAGTAACGCCTTCTTCACATGACACTAGTACGATTCGTGGATGGTGGGAAGAAGACCGTGCAAAAACGCAACAATTTTTCAATCAAGAAATTGGTCAATTAGGAGAAGCTCCAACTCATTGTGAGCCTTGGATTAACAAAGCAATCTTAGTGCAACATTTATATTCATCTGCCATGTGGGCAATTTTCCAATTGCAGGATTATTTCGGGGTGGATGAAAATATTCGCCGCAGTAACCCCCATGAGGAAAGAATTAATGTACCTGCCAATCCTAAACATTACTGGAGATACAGAATGCACCTAAATTTAGAAGACTTAATTGCAGCCACCGCGTTTAATACCGAATGGAATGAGGCCATTAAAGCAAGCGGACGTTAATATAATTAGCGCCTCTTTAGTATCTTCGTTAAAACGAACTAAGTGGAATTATCTTTCTGGGAACAATCTTTACCTTTCGAGTATCCTTTTACCATTTCAAATGGTAGAACCAAAACACATCAACATAGTTTAATGGTGCGTTTGTCCTTAGGCAATTGGGATGGGTTTGGAGAAGCACCAGCCATTGTATATTATAATGTGACGGTAGCAGGGATGATGGAGCTATTAGAGAAAAATAGAAAGCTCATTGAGAAATTTGCCCTCATAGATCCTGAACGTTTTTGGCATTTCTTACATCATTTATTCCCCAATGATCCTTTTTTAGTTTGTGCATTGGATATGGCAGGCTGGGATTTGTGGGGACAAATGAAAAAACAACCCATCCATCAATTATGGGGAACTGAGTGGCATACACATTCAAGTAGTAATCATAGCGCCCTAACTGAAAATATTTCTTTGCCGCCCATTTGTGATTATACATTAGGTATAGATCCTATTGAAAAAATGGTGCAGAAAATGGAAGCACATCCTTGGCCTATTTATAAAGTTAAAGTGGGCACCGAGTATGATATTGAAATGATCACCGCACTAAGAGCGCATACTGATAAACCATTTCGTGTGGACGCGAATGCCGGATGGACAACAGCGGAAGCTTTGGTAAAGATTCCTGCATTGGCATCATTGGGAGTAGAGTTGGTGGAACAACCTTTGGCTAAAGACAATTGGGAGGGCATGGAACAATTAAAAAAACAAGGGATACTGCCATTGTTTGCGGATGAAAGTTGTGTCATGGAGAAAGACGTTGCAGTTTGTGCAAATTATTTTGATGGCATCAATATTAAACTAACAAAGTGCAGTGGGTTAACGCCTGCCCTGCGCATGATAAAGGAGGCTAGAGCTTTGGGGTTAAAAGTAATGATGGGTAGTATGAATGAATCTGTGATTGGCTCCGCAGCCATTGCGCAATTCTTGCCACAATTGGATTACGTGGATATGGATGGACCCTTATTAATGACCGAACTAAATGGAGTAGGACTTGATTTTGGTTTTCAAGGGGAACCTGGAAAAATTGCACCCTTGAATCACTATGGATTAGGCGTTCAATATCGAACTCCATTTTTAAAGTAAACCTACTATGACACCAGAACGTACCCATAAATTAATTAAAGTATTAAGTAAACGTCAATCCAATTTGACGGTGGTAATGGAGAATGTGCAGGATCCACATAATATATCGGCAGTGCTCAGAACCTGTGATGCCGTGGGAATACAAGATGTTTATATTTTAACTACTAAAATTCCAAGACATAAAAAATTTGGATATAAAAGTAGTAGTAGTGCTTTAAAATGGTTAACGATTCATGAGTTTGATCATTTAGAAGAATGCATGAATGCAGTTAGAAAAAACTTTTCTAAAATATTAACCACGCATTTATCAAGTGATGCAGTTCAATTATATGATATAGATTTTACTGAATCCGTTGCCTTGGTATTTGGCAATGAACATGCTGGAGTAACTGATGAATGCAGGGCTTTAGCAGATGGTAATTTTATTATCCCTCAAATGGGCATCATACAAAGCTTAAATATTTCGGTGGCTTGCGCGGTGAGTATATATGAAGCGATGCGCCAAAAAATGGTGGCAGGCCAGTATGATCAAGCTAGTTTACCTAAAGCGCAAATGGATGAATTATTAACGCAGTGGGGCGTAGAAGAATTAACGCCAGAAACCTATATGCCTTATAAGCCAAAGCGCAGTTAATAAAATGAATGGGGTAGTATCTTTCATTACATTTGCTCCGGCACGTCAATACCTAAAGCGCGCATGCCTTTCTGTAGGGTAGCAGCGATCAAAATACTTAGCTTAATTCTTAAGTGCTTCTTTTCTTCAGATTCCGCATTGGTGATAGATAATTCTGCATAAAAACTATTAAACAACTTTGCCAAGTTAAAAATATAAATTGCTACTTTGGAAGGATCTAAGGTTTCTGCAGCTTCGTTAATGACGGCAGGGAAATTGGTAAGTTCAATGGCCAAAGCTTTTTCCAATGGCAATAATTCCGAATCTGTTAATTGAATATCAGTACCTGTTTTTCTTAAAATACTTTTAATACGCGCATGCGTATATTGAATAAAAGGGCCTGTGAATCCATGAAAATCAATACTTTCTTCTGGATTAAAAATCATTTTCTTTTTAGGATCTACTCTTAATAAGAAAAATTTAAGAGCACCTAATCCAATGGTATTGTATAATGCTGTTAATTGTGGTTGCGTAAAATCGGCCACCTTACCCAATGATTCCGTTTTCTCTTTTGAAATATTAATCATTTCATCCACTAAATCGTCCGCATCCACCACCGTGCCTTCCCGGCTTTTCATTTTACCAGTTGGTAATTCCACCATGCCATAACTTAAATGGTATATTCCATCTGCGGCAGGCAATTGCAATTTTTGACAAATTAATTTCAATACCTTAAAGTGATAGTTTTGTTCGTCCCCCACTACATAGATACTTGCATCGGTATTAAATTCTTTTTGTTTCACTTCGGCTAATCCAATATCCTGAGTCATGTATACAGAAGTGCCATCTTTACGTTGAACAATTTTTTCATCCAATCCATCGCCTGTTAAATCTATCCAAACAGAATTATCTTCCTTCTGATAAAATACCTTCTTTGTTAAACCTTGCTCCACTAGTTCCTTTCCTAATAAATAAGTCTTACTCTCATAATAAGTTTTTACAAAATCGGATCCTATTTTTTTATAGGTCGTATCAAATCCTTCGTACACCCAGGTATTCATGCGCTTCCATAAATCCATAGTTGCCGCATCACCCTGTTCCCACTTCAACAACATTTCTTGTGCTCCTTTTTGGATAGGTGCTTCTTTCTCTGCTAACTCCTGTGTCATTCCTCCAGCCACTAGTTCAGCTACCTGTGCTTTATAAGCATCATTATATTTAACGTAGTAATCGCCTACAAAGTGATCTCCTTTTTGTTGGGTATCAGAAGGAGTGGCACCATTTGCAAATAACTGCCATGCAATCATACTTTTACAAATATGTATACCTCTATCATTTACAATACATGTTTTTACCACCTCATTGCCTTGTAGTTTTAAAATCTCGGCAATACTCCAACCTAAAAAGTTATTTCTTAAATGACCTAAGTGTAAAGGCTTATTGGTATTAGGGGAGGAGTACTCCACCATAATTTTACGCGGTGCATTATTTTTTGGCAACAAATCATCTGGTGTTGCATTTTTTATGGTATCTAGCCAAAATGCATTACTGATGCTAAAATTTAAAAATCCTTTTACAATATTAAAGTCAGTTATAACGCCTGGCATAGCAGTTAACATGGCGGCGCCTAATTCATTGCCCAATAGGTCTGGGCTTTTGCCTAATTGTTTTACGAACGCAAAAAGCACAATGGTATAGTCACCCTCAAATTCTGGTTTAGTAGCATTGACCAATACTTGCTCAGGTTGTATTTGAACACCATATAATTGGTGAATACAATGGGCTGTATGCTGTTTTAAATTAAGGATCAAATTCATAAAAAAGGGGTTACCAATTGCAAAAGTAATTAATTAAGATTACCTTTAAGCTATTGATGTTTAAACTACACGATTTTATTAGCAAATTAATACTTGACCTAATTGATTGGGTGTATCCTTTATTTAGGAAACTCATGCCCATTCATACCTTTCGATATGCAGCTTGTGGAGGGGGAAATACGGTATTAGATATTCTTGGTTTTTATCTTTCCTACAATTTCCTATTTCATAAAACGCCCATTCATATTGGCTTACTTACCATTAGCCCTCATATCGCCTCATTTATGGTAAGTTTTTGCGTAACCTTTCCCATAGGCTTTTACTTAAGTAGGTACGTTGTTTTCCAGGAAACTGCTGTTAAAAAGACGGCTCAATTATTAAAATATTTCCTAGTTGTATTGGGTTGTATTTTATTAAACTATATTTTTCTGAAGTTATTTGTAGACTATTTTGGTTGGTTCGCAACACCTGCTAAAATAGTGACTACCTTTTTCGTGGTTATTTTTAGCTATACTAGTCAGAAAAACTACACTTTTAAGTCCACTCAGTCTGAAGATATCGAAGCCATCTAACTGCCTTTTCTACACATTTATTCATTTTGTATGCCAATTTTGGCCTAAACTAAACAGGATTTCCTGCCATTTATGCCATTTTTTCACCCATAATAGGGATAAGCCATTGTGGCACAATGATTGTCTTTAATCAAGTAATTAATCATTGAAAATCAATCATTATGGCAAAAATAATAGGAATTGACTTAGGTACCACAAACAGTTGCGTATCAGTTATGGAAGGTGGCGAACCAGTAGTAATCGCAAATGACGAAGGTCGTAGAACCACCCCTTCGGTAGTAGCCTTCTTAAAGAATGGCGAACGTAAAGTAGGTGACCCTGCAAAAAGACAAGCCATCACAAATCCAGAAAACACCATTTCTAGTGTGAAGCGTTTTATGGGTCGTCGTTTTAATGAAATTACAGAAGAGAAATCTCACTGGAGTTACAAAATTGTACAAGGTGAAAATGACACGGTGCGTGTAGATATTGATGGTCGTATGTATACACCTCAAGAAATTTCTGCTATGGTTTTACAAAAAATGAAAAAAACTGCAGAAGATTATTTAGGTCATGAAGTAACCGAAGCGGTGATTACCGTTCCTGCCTACTTTAATGATGCACAAAGACAAGCTACTAAAGAAGCAGGTGAGATTGCTGGTTTAACAGTTCGTAGAATTGTGAACGAGCCGACGGCTGCAGCATTAGCATATGGCTTGGATAAAAAGAATATCGAACAAAAAATTGCGGTGTTTGACTTAGGAGGTGGAACTTTTGACGTATCTATCTTGGATTTAGGAGATGGGGTATTTGAAGTAAAATCTACCAATGGTGACACACACTTAGGTGGTGATGATTTTGATAAAGTAATCATGGACTTTTTAGCGGACGAGTTTAAAAATCAAGAAGCAATTGATTTAAGAAAAGATCCAATGGCATTACAACGTTTAAAAGAAGCCGCTGAAAAAGCAAAAGTGGAATTAAGTTCTTCTACAGAAACCGAAATCAACTTGCCTTATATTACTGCAGTAGACGGTGTTCCAAAGCACTTAGTATTAAAATTAACAAGAGCAAAGTTTGAATCATTAGCAGATAATTTATTTTCACGTTGTATCAAGCCATGTGAAATTGCTTTGAAAGATGCAGGTTATTCTATTAGTCAAATTGATGAAGTAATTTTAGTAGGAGGTTCTTCAAGAATTCCTAAAGTACAAGAATTAGTAGAAAAATTCTTTGGTAAAAAACCAAACCGTTCTGTTAACCCAGATGAAGTGGTTGCAATTGGTGCAGGTATACAAGGTGCGGTATTAACAGGTGATGTGAAAGATGTATTATTATTAGATGTGACTCCATTAAACTTAGGTATTGAAACCATGGGTGGTGTCATGACAACCATGATTGCTTCTAACACAACCATTCCAACAAAGAAGACAGAAGTTTACTCAACAGCTAGCGATAATCAACCTGGTGTACAAATTCATGTAATACAAGGAGAGCGTCCAATGGCTGCTCAAAATAAAAGTTTAGGTATGTTTAACTTGGATGGTATCCCACCAGCACCAAGAGGCGTTCCTCAAATTGAAGTTACTTTTGATATTGATGCAAACGGTATCTTAAACGTAAGTGCAAAAGACAAAGGAACAGGTAAAGAACAAAAAATCAGAATTGAAGCGGGTAGTGGTTTAACTAAGGAAGAAATTGAAAAAATGAAAGCCGAAGCAAAAGCCAACGAAGCATCTGATAAAATAGAGAAAGATAGAGTTGAGAAATTAAATGAAGCAGATAGCTTAATATTTCAAACAGAAAAGCAACTAAAAGAGTTTGGCGATAAAATTTCTGCAGAGAAAAAAGCACCTATCGAAACTGCATTAGCATCTTTAAAAGCTGCTCACCAAGCGCAGGATGTTGCACAAGTGAATATTGCTTTAGAGCAGATGAATGCTGCATGGACTGCTGCTAGCGAAGAAATTTACAAAGCGCAACAAGCAGGTGCAGAAGCAGGTGCTGCCCCAGGGGACGCAGGTCAAGCGAATGGTGGTGCTAGTAATGACACTGTTGAAGATGCACAATTTGAGGAAGTAAAGTAATTGAGTTTTCAATTCATTGATAAGGTTTTAATGAGAGCCCTCCGGAAACGGGGGGCTTTTTTATACAAACAATTGAGACAATATTTATCGTAGGATTTTAATATCTTTAAGGCTTAATTTTGGGTATTAATGAAAAGGAACCATGCAAAAAATACAGTGAGTAATACTGTAAAACCTACTGCTGAAAAGAAGGGTGGAGTTGAAGTAAAGGAATTCTTTTCGGTCATTTTTACGGCTATTTATTTACTAGTTCACTTTGTAACAGATTGGGGTGGTGCCGACGTGATGGGAGCACAGTGGTTATACACGGGGACCTTAGATTTCATTGTATTGGTATATATCATAATTAATGCTAAGCAATATAATGTAGCCATTGAAAATGTTTTTAAACACCAGTTTACTTTACTGTATACCTTTTTTGTGCTATGGGCATTGGGTTCTTATTTTTATGCAATTAACCCTACCGAGTCTTTGGTTTGTTTAGGACGCTTAGTATCTACCTTCCTTATTTTTATTAATCTTTCTATTTTATTTTATAAAAAAAATTACGAGTGGATTTTCCAGTGGGTCGCTTATGTTATTACAGCGATCTTAATTTATGATGCCCTTTTTGTGTTGTCTAATTTCTCCAACAATTTAGACACCATGGATTTGGATCAAAACATTTTAGCCTTGATGGGAAACCACGGCAACAAGAACGTAATGGCGGCGAGCTTGGTGATAAAAATCCCTTTTTGCTTATACGTAGTTTTAAATAGTAAGATTATTGGAAAATTGATAGGGGTTTTGGGATTGTTACTAGGGTTCATTAGCCTTTTTGTTTTAAATACAAGATCCACCTTTGTTGCTATTATACTTATAGGGTTGCTTTATATAATCTTTACTGTTTTCAGTTTAGGCAAGCAACAGATTAAAAATATATTAGTACGCCTTGCGTTTTTCATTATTCCTTTAGTGGTGTCTTATTTTGCAGCGAATGCATTATTGAAAAATGCATTAAGTATGCAAGATACAGCTGGTGGATATGGCACCATCGAATCGAGATTAAAAACAATAAATATCAAGGATAATGAAAGTAGTCGTATTCATTTATGGGGCACTGCCTTTGATTACTTTAAGAAACATCCCATTTTAGGGGGCGGCTATGGGAACTGGAAGCTTGCATCTATACCTTATGAAAAATCTGTTGCTAACGAATTATTTGTTCCTTATCATTCACACAACGATTTTATTGAGAACGCTGCAGATTTAGGTTTGATAGGGGGGCTTGCTTATCTAGGACTCTTTGCCTTCTTATTTATTTTTACGATTCAAGCATTTATAAAAGTGAAGTATCAAAAGTATCGGGAAATTATTGGTTTTTCTTTTTTAGGGATTACCTGTTATTTTGTGGATGCGTTTTTAAACTTCCCAGCAGAAAGGCCAGCCATGCAAACCATGTTTACCGTATGTAGTGCTTTAGTCATTGCTCCCTATTTTTTAATGCAGCCTACAGATGAAATCAAAAAGAAATGTTCCGGGTTCATTTCCACCTTATATTTTATTATCGCTTTCTTATTGATTATGCCATCTATATATATAGCTAATGAAGTGTATAGTTCCTTTAAAATTCAGAAATATGTAATGGGGGAAATTAATGCCAATCCGGTGTATGCGACCGATTCTGTGACTCGATTGCCTAATATACCCAATTTATCTACCTCTGCTTTGCCTATCAAAGCTTTAATTGCTAGATATTATATTAGAGATAAAAATTACCCTCTGGCCATTAAATTATTGAAAGAAAGTGCTAAGGACAATCCATTCATTCACTACAATGATTTTTTATTAACCAGTGTTTATGCGTCATTAAATAATTATGATAGTACATTGTATTTTGCTAAGCAAGCTTTTTATAATTGGCCTAGGGCAACGAGTTATTATAAGAATATGATTTTTGCGGCCGTTAGAAAAAAAGACACTGTAGAATTAGACAAGGCTTTCGCCACTTCTGTGCAATATTCCAATACCGCACTTACTTATGAAGAGTACATTAAAGGTTCTTTTGAATTAAGAAGCAAAACGCCTGCGCAATTAAATGCGTTACTTGATACTGCAGCTAAGAAATTTCCGAAGGATGATTTTAGTAAAACTAGAACCATTATAAATAGTAATGGCGCCGTTGCTTCAACAACCAATCAATTTGCTGTTTTAGGATTACAAAGTTTTCAAAAAGGGAATTTTTTAGAAGCTGCAGCAAACTATAAGAAAGCAATTCAATTAGAACCTGCTAATTTCACTCATTATGAGAATACTGGAATCTGTTTGTATTCTGCCAAAAACTTCACGGATTGTATTTATTATTTTGATAAAGCTGCTGGCTTTAAAGAAAATAACACGGGTAAATCACAATTTTATAAAGGAGTTTCTTTAATGAATACTGGAAAAAAAGATCAGGCTTGTAGGGCTTTGAATGCAGCAAAAGCAAAGGGCTATACCGAAGCTGACCAATTTATTAAAACCAATTGTCAGTAATTCCGTACTTTCGCGCGGTATAAATTTTTACAATGAAGCGAATTGAACGCCATAGAGCCATATTAGGAGTAGATGATAAAGCAACTTTAAGTGATTTAAAGAAAGTTTATCGTAAGATTATGATGGAGTGGCATCCTGACAAATTTCAGGACAGTGAGGAGTCTAAAAAGATGGCCGAAGAAAAATCTACTAAATTAATTGCGTCCTATCATTTTTTAGTGAGTGTACATGTTGAGACCCATGCCGCTTCAAAGACGGAATATACAGCTACCATTATGGAGGCGAGCATTGATGATTTTGAATTTAAATCTGAAATTCTACGGGTTGTTTTTTCCGATGGCAACGAATATGAATATTACGGCGTTCCTAAGGCCATTTATGTTAAATTGGTGAATTCAGATACACCAGACCGATTTGCCCGTAGGCATATTTACGAGCAATATTTATACCGTAGTACTAGTAAAATAGTGGGGGATAACTAATCGCTCCATTAATTTTGTTTAAATCTTTTTACATTTAACCCCTCTTTCCATTAAACAAGGTAAATATTCCCAGTCTTGTAACTGGTTACGCCTAGGTTTAGTTAATTTTGTATACAATTTAATCAACTAAATAATATGGAAAATAGTCAAGAAGCAAAATGCCCTTTTACAGGTGCAATTGCCACACCGGGTAAAGTAGGAAATGCAGCAATGGGTACTAAAAATCAAGATTGGTGGCCGAATCAATTACGTTTAAATATTTTGCGTCAACATTCAAATTTGACCAATCCAATGAATGCTGATTTTGATTACGTCAAGGAATTTAATTCTTTGGATTTAAAAGCAGTTAAAGCAGATATTGAAAATTTAATGACTACTTCTCAGGACTGGTGGCCAGCAGATTATGGACATTACGGCCCTTTCTTTATACGTATGGCTTGGCATAGTGCAGGTACTTATCGTACCACAGATGGTCGCGGTGGTGGTGGTGCTGGTATGCAACGTTTTGCTCCATTAAATAGCTGGCCAGATAATACCAATTTAGATAAAGCGCGTTTATTATTATGGCCAATTAAAAAGAAGTACGGCCAAAAATTATCTTGGGCCGATTTAATGATTTTAGCAGGTAACTGTGCATTAGAATCTATGGGCTTTAAGACTTTTGGTTTTGCAGGTGGAAGAGAAGATGTATGGGAACCACAGGAAGATGTGTATTGGGGAAATGAGCGGGAGTGGTTAGGAGACAAGCGTTATACAGGAGATAGAAATTTAGAAAATCCATTAGCAGCTGTACAAATGGGATTAATATATGTGAACCCAGAAGGCCCTAATGGCAATCCAGATCCTATAGCTTCTGCAAGAGACATTCGTGAAACTTTTGCACGTATGGCAATGAATGATGAAGAAACCGTTGCTTTAATAGCAGGTGGGCATACATTTGGAAAAACACATGGTGCTGCAGATCCAGGCAAATATGTTGGTAAAGAGCCTGCTGCTGCAGATATTACTGAGCAAGGACAAGGATGGAAAAATACATTTGGTGCAGGAAATGGAGTACACACTATAACCAGTGGGCTAGAAGGTGCTTGGACGACTACGCCAACAAAATGGAGTAATAATTATTTTGAAAACTTATTTGGATATGAGTGGGAATTAACAAAAAGTCCAGCAGGCGCGCATCAATGGAAACCTAAAGCAGGAGCAGGTGCAGGAACCGTTCCAGATGCGCATGACGCATCTATTAAGCATGCACCAATGATGTTAACTACTGATATTGCTTTAAGATTAGATCCTGCATACGGGCCTATCTCAAAAAGATTTTATGAAAACCCAGATCAATTCGCAGATGCATTTGCAAGAGCATGGTTTAAATTAACGCATCGTGATATGGGACCTCGTTCAAGATATTATGGAGCAGAAGTACCAAGTGAAGTATTAATTTGGCAGGATCCATTACCAGCAGCAAATTATGCTGCTATTGATCATAAAGATGTAGAAATATTAAAAACTAAAATAGCTACAGCTGGACTTAGCATTTCACAATTGGTTGCTACGGCTTGGTCAAGTGCTTCTACTTTCCGTGGTTCTGATAAAAGAGGAGGAGCTAATGGAGGAAGAATACGTTTAGCACCACAAAAATACTGGGCTGCCAATAATCCAACACAACTTTCTAAAGTGTTAGATGCATTAGAAGCGATCCAAAAAGATTTTAATGCAAGCAATGCCCCTAAGCAAGTATCTATTGCAGACTTAATTGTTTTAGCAGGAGGAGTGGGTATTGAAATGGCTGCAAAGAATGCTGGCAAGGAAGTTAAAGTGCCATTTACTGCAGGAAGAGTAGATGCAACGGAAGCGGATACCGATGTAGAATCTTTCGCAGTATTAGAACCGATAGCAGATGGTTTTAGAAATTATATCAAACCAGGAAATGTGGTTTCACCTGAGGAAATGTTAATTGACAAAGCACAGTTATTAACCTTAACAGCTCCAGAATTAACGGTTTTAGTAGGCGGCTTAAGGGTATTAAATACGAATTATGACGGGTCTAAACATGGTGTATTTACCAAGACGCCAGAGGCGCTAACCAATGACTTTTTTACAACCTTAATTGATTTTAGTACTACTTGGTCGGCTGCTGCTACAAATGGTGTTTTTGAGGGTAAAGAAAGAGCAACGGGTAATGTTAAGTATACTGGATCTAGAGTGGATTTAATATTTGGTTCTAATTCCGAATTGCGTGC